>DATAST010000106.1:0-175549 GCA_036269115.1 Verrucomicrobiia bacterium
CGTTGCCCGCCATCTCGTCGACGGTCACGGAAGTTCCCAGGCCTGTTCCACTGAGGGACCCGTTTAATAAATAGCCACCGCCGGTTTGGGTGACGGAAAAGGGAAACGTTGTCCCGGCAAATTGCAATGTCTGGCCGCTGGTTAAGCCGCCCAACGTGAAGTCCGACAATTGATAAAACTTTAACGTTTGAGCGACGCTCGAAAGGTTCTGAATCGTAATTGCTGTGGTCAATGTAGCGCCGTTCCCCAAGGCTTGAAGCGTGTATCCGGTAGTCAGGCTTAAGGTCGAATTGGCATAGGTTACAGTCAGGTTCGTATCAAGCACTACGCCGCCAAATGAGGCTCCGGTGAACATCGGGGCAGAAGGCGTGCCAAGCTGGCTAATGGGAGCTTCGGTTGTTCCCAAGCTGTAGTAAAAGGACTGCCCGCCAAGCTGGTCGGCACCGCCCACAATCCAATCTGAAAGTCCGCTGGTGAGGTTGACTTGCACCGAACTGTTCGCAACGGGCAGCGTATATGTTTGGGAATTTCCCTGTATAGCAGATGCCGCCATCAAAATGCCCATACAAACTGCTGTCAGACAACTCCGGTGTGTTCGAGAGAAAACCGAACGGGCGTTATTTGTTTTTTTCATTGCTTCGCCGGGTTTCCAGAATGTTTTAATTGTCAATCAGAACTTTGGGTTCCACGCACACTTCGTGCGCTCTAGTGACTCACGGGCTATTGCAACTGCTATGACCATTTGACTGTCAAACCATTGAAAAATCAAGAAAAATATTGAATTTTCTTTGCTTTCGCAAAGACCTGCCATTGTGGAACATCTGAATTTCGGCCTCCTGCAATCACAGAATACTGAATGTCGTGATTTGAAAATCAATAAAATCTGGGCCGCCTCCTGTAGGCGCCGAGACGCAAAAGTGTATGCCCTGAACCTCTATCGGTGGACGACGTACTGTAGCACGCAAACACTTTGCGGATGGGAGAGGGCGGCGTCGCCTTCCAGAATATCCTCCAATTTCGGCGATCGAATCGTCAAATACGGATATCCCTCGGTCCATTGATCAATTTCTTTGCCGTTTCGGACTCGTTTGTCTGTTATGGCCCGGAAAGGCGAACTACCGGCGCACACGGAGACTTTCAATATGTGGCCCGACTGCGAATCGGCGACCCACATTGAAAACCCGCTTTCATCAGAATCGGCTTGCTGGACGGCCACCACCGTCACGAAATGTCCATCGAGCCAATTCCAAGTGTAATGGGAAAAGTTGCCACTGGCCGCGTAGGATTGCAAATTGACCACTGGTGGAAAGCCGGCTGCCAATGAATGGCGCAGTTCGCGAAAGACTCTGTCCAATTGTTCCTGGGGCGTTTCTCTTCTTTTGAGAATCATGCGTTCGCCGTGCACGCGGGGACCGAACCCGACGTCTCTTAGCCAGTCATTGATAAAAGGAGCGATGTCCTCGTCCCACATGCCGCCATTTTCTAAATATCGGGGTTGATCATGGGCTATCGAGGAACGCTTTCCGCCATACATGGAGATTAGATCACGGACCTTATCAGCCGAGGTCGCGCCGGGAAGACTCCATGCCAGGTTGGTCAGGGTCGAATTGCCAAATTCGAAGGCATTGAAAATGGCGCACGGCCCGCAAGCGCACTCGCCGACGTCTTGCTGGTGGACCATCCAATCCGAACGACCGGAATCCACCTGCGAACCAATGACAACGGTAGGAAGCGTTGAGCTTTTTGCGGAGGTTGGCGCGGTTAAACTGGTTTTGGTTTCTTCCGCCTGTAATCGGGAATAAAGGGACAAAAACAGGATCGAAATACCTATCAAAACACTGCTGGTGCGAATGTCGAACGCTTTCCGTCTCACGTAATGCCTGCGAAATGAGTCAAAATGCTAAAAAACGTTAACGGTTGCCTGTTAACGCATGCATTCTGTCATCTCGTAGACGGAAAATCAATCAAATTCTGTTTCGCGATGGCGAATTTTTTAGGCGTCGCCGGTGTAGAATTGCGCCCGTTGAATCATATGCTGGTGAATTCGCAAGGGAGTTCTGACTATGTTTTCCAACCCTTCGTTTTTTAATTCAGACCTGTAGGTGCCTTGTTTGGTTTTTAGCGCGTGTTCCTGAAGACGGCTTTCCAATTCCTTTGCCAGTTTCGATTCTTGAGTTGTCATAACGATTCAAGTTGATTTGCCCAATTGTGTGGGAACCGTCTAGCGTAACGAATGCCGCAATATGATGTGTGGAATTTGCAAGGAATTTAAAAAGTCCGTGCGACCCCCTGAAGATTATCTGGCGAATTGCATTGGATGGATTGCATTTTTCGGTGTGAGAACGTTTCAAAAAGCGCTTCACACGTCCAGATCCGGGACCCGCCCAGGGCTGTTAATCGACTTTGTTGTGGATTACCAGTACCGCAACTGCGGCGATAAGGCAGTAAATGCCGAAGTAGAGCCAGCGACCGCCTTCGAGCCAGCGGGAGAGCCATTTCAGGGCGAGCAATCCGGCCAAGAAACTAAAGACCATTCCGATCAGGCCCGGCAGGAAGAGTTGCAGCATGCCGTGGTGGTCGGTTGGTGCGGGTTGCGACACTGCGGCATTTTGGTGCAACAAACGAAGGGCCTCTTTGCCAACAATCGCAGGTGTGAGAACTACTGCCAGCGCGAAACTGAATTGCTCCAGCTTGGGTTTGGGCAATCCGAGTAACAAGCCCGCGGAGATAGTCGAACCGGACCGCGAGAAGCCGCGAAAAGGAAGGCAAAAACCTTGCACCAGGCCGACCCACACGGAATGATTGGGCTGGATTTCCGATTCCCGTGGAGTTTTGCTTTCGCGTAATCCCGCGTAAATTATGAGCAGCCCCACAGCAGCCAGCGCGCCGGCCATCAACGGCAGGTTATTAAACAAGTCCTCGATCTGGGCATGCGGCACGCCCCGCATAAAGACTTTTTCAATGATGATCATCAGAGCGTATCCCACGACGATCGTGCAAACAGTGGCGATGACGATTTGAATGACAAACCATTGAAGCTGGCCCGGCGAGGAAAGATAGTCCTTCCACCAGGCCTTCCAAAAATAAACGATCACGGCAAACATCGTTCCCGTATGCAGCATCACCAGGAGCATGGTCATTTGGGGCGAGGACGGGTCCAGGTGCATCAGTTTCTCTGCGGCGATGACGTGGGCCGAACTGGATACCGGCAGCAATTCACACGCACCCTGAATCACCGCCAGGATGAATATCTGGAAATAATTGAGCATGGAGTGTCAGGGTGCGAAATCCGGTGGACGTTGGCAATTCGGGAAACGCATCGGGAAACGCATCCAAAGAGGGCTGGACCAAAGGTTAGGGCGGCGCTGCTTGCCAATAGTGCTGTCACCGCTCACACGTTCGATCGAACTTTCCCCGAAGGCCGTTTCGCGCATTGAATGCCTGAACCGCCCTAATCTTTGGCCGTATCATATAATCTGGCTATTATTCTCCCTCTCCTTGTGGGAGAGGGCTGGGGGTGGGAGAGTCTAACAGAGGCAGATTTCGGCGCGCATGGCATGTGCCACCGCTTTCTTTCAACCCTCCGCTGTTCGTGAAATGATCTCAGCCAGCGGTGTTTGCGGGCGAAAATTCAAAAAACGCTCAAGCTTTTCCATCCGCGGTTTGCGTCGGCGCATATCGTCAAATCCGGGAGCGTACGCCTTTTCGTATGGCACATACTCAATCCGGGACTTCGAGCCTAGCGTCTTCACGACCCGTTCAGCCAATTCCAGAATCGAAACTTCCTCCGTGCCGCCCACGTTGAAAATCTCACCGCGCGCCGGGATGCAATCCTTCAGGCGCACCAGCGCTTCCACCACATCATTTACCAGGCAAAAGCAGCGCGTCTGGCGGCCGTCGCCAAAAACGCTCAACGGCTTGTTTTCTTTGGCTGCGGCGATAAAGCGCGGCAGCACCATCCCGTATCGGCCGGTTTGCCGCGGCCCTACCGTGTTGAACAGGCGTGCCACAATGACCGGGAGGTTCTTTTCGCGCCCGCACGCCAGCGCAAAAAATTCATCCGAAAGCTTGGCGCAGGCATAACTCCAGCGCGATTGGTTTGGCGGACCGATCAACAGGTCGTCATCCTCGCCAAATTCAGACTTGGCGCTTTTGCCATAGACTTCCGAGGTCGAAGTCAATAGCACCGGCGTGGAATTCCTGGCCGCGGCATGAAACAATGACTGGGTTTCCGTGAAATAGGACTCCAAAACGTTCAATGCCGATTTAACGACGAGGTCGACACCCACCGTTGCTGCCAGGTGAAAAACAAATTCTGACTTTTCAACCAACCTGGGCAGTGTCTTGTATGCCGAGATTTTGGATTGGATGACCCTCAGGCGTGGATTCTTTTTGACCGACCGCAGGTTTTGGATGCTGCCGGTCGAAAAATCATCTATGACCACGACGCCATGGCCGTTATTCAGCAGACGCTCCACCAAATGCGAGCCAATAAAGCCCGCGCCGCCGGTTACCAGGATCTGCGAGTATCGAGGATTGAGGATTGAAGATGGCACGTTGGGCGAGGATGGAGGATGGGAGACGGTTGCCGCCTCTGGATTCAGGATTCTGACTTTGGGCAAAAATCCTCCGCTTGTTTGATCATTTTATTGAGCATGGCGCCAATGGTTTGCCATAAAGTATTTTCAATGTTCAATTGTCGTTTCTGGCTGTTCTATTCTCCATTCTCTATCCTCCATCTTCTATCTGCCACCCTCGCTGAGCGGGCGTAGCGCCCCAGCCAGTGCAGCCGCGAGTTTCTGGCGGTAGCTCCCGCTTTCGATTAAAGATGCCTCGTCGGGATTGGACAGGTATCCGGCTTCAATCAAAATTGATGGACGCAGTTGCCCCTGTAGAACAGTGATGAATCGCGCGCGTCGCACGCCGCGATCCGGCATGCCCATCGCGTGGAGCAGGGCGGTGTGGACCCGCACCGCCAATCGCAAGTTCTGTGCGTCGAAAGCGTTGTTCGGATAGTTTTGTGTCCACGGGTCCGTGTAATTGCTGCGTGAAATTGTAGATGGCGTCCCGACCGGCGGAAGGCAATACGTCTCTATCCCGGCCTGCGCTGTGTCGGGCGCCGCGGAGTTGAAGTGCAGGCTGATAAAAATGTCCGCCTGGCGTTCATTCGCAAAGACCACGCGGTCCGAATTTGTCACAAAAACGTCGCTGTCGCGCGTCAGATAAACTTTCCAGCCCTCCGCTTCGAGCAACGGCTTGAGCCGCTTTGCCCAGTCCAGGGTAAATTCCTTTTCAAAACGTCCATCCAGGACGCTGTGGGTTCCTACGTTTGATCCGCCGTGGCCGGGATCAATCACGATGACCCTGTGCGGCGTAAAAGCCATGGGCGGCTCGCACAGCAGCGGTTCAATATTCTTTTGCAGGTCCAGGCCGTAGAGGGAGATTTCACCGTCAATTAGTTGCGGCGCAAAACCCAAGCTGATTTGGACCCCATTCCACGTGGCTTCCCGGCTGCCAATTTCCAGAATCATGGTCCCATACTTCGACGCAATCGAGTAGGCCGCCACCGGCATATCGGAACGACGCAGCGGCGCGGTGATTTTGTGCTCGGCGGCCCAATCAGTAAGCGACGCCCAGGTGGTCGTAGGAACAGAGACCGGCGGCGATGGATACGGAGCACGAACCGGCGGAATCGGCCGCGCCGGCGGCGGCGGGTTCGGAAGTGCATATACTTCATGCACCACATTCGTTCCCGGCGACTCCGATGGCGGCAGGCGATTGACCGAATTTTCAGCGCAGCCGGCCAGCAAAATGACGGCGAAAAGAAGAATTCCGGATTTGAACACGCCGCTATTTTGCTGAAGCCGATGACGGACTCAAGAGCATTCGAGATTTAGGCGATGAATTAATTGGGAAAAGGGGAATCATTCTCATCGTTATCCTCATCCTCATCCTCAAAAGGCAACCGGGAAATCATCCTCAAATCCAAGCAGCCTAACGTTCCAAAAATGTCACCCGAATGAACCTCGGCCAATAAAGGCGCGTGTCATTCATTACGTCAGAAAGGCTCTCCGAATTGGCCGCGTAACTGATAATGAGTTCGTTGGTGGTGCTCAACTCCGGATGCCCTTTAGCGGCGTAGCAAAAAGCGTGGGGCGAGAATTTCATGTCGGGACACTGATACAGCTTCACAGGGTTGCTCCAGGGGCCTTCCGGGGCTTCGGCCGTGCGCATGAGAATGGTCCCCCAGATGCCCTCCGAATAAACAAAAACAAATTTTTTCAAATATGGCTGCCAGGAAACCGAACCCTCCGCGCCCGCATTGGAAAAAATAGGCGTGGTTTTTTCAAAGTCTCGGGTCCAAGTCCCATTCGAATAAAATTTCCATCCAGCGGGATCGCCGGGATTGTTTTCCGGCGCGCGGGCAACGATTTGATTTTTCGTCGCAGTTGAGTTCGTATAGTTGCTGAAGCCGTATATGTAAATGTAATCTCCGGATTGCAGAATTTCGGAGCCCAAAAGCGCGGCCTGGCCGTCTGCAAGGCGAGTAAACGGCAGCTTCTGCGTCGTTTTTTTCCATTGGCCGGGCGGCGTGTCGGGGTTTTCTACCTTGGCGAGCCACGTTCCCACGCACTGGAATCCCCAGGCGGTATTGTTGATCCATTGCACTTGTTGCATGAAGAGGTAGAGACCGCTTTTCGTTCTTGCACCGTCGCTCAACCAGAAATAGGTCTTGGGGCCCAGTGACTTTACGAATGACTGCGCCTGCCCCTTCTTGTCTAACGGATAATAAAATTGTGGTTCTCCGCCAAGCGGTTGCTCGGCAACGGAACTATGAATCATCTTCGTCGATTCCCGCTTGCCGTCTCGTATCTGGCCGACGAATGTATCCCCGAATAGCCATAGAGTTTTATCCGAACTCAACGGCACTGAATACGCCACGTCCGCGCCCAGCCACCCGTTGGTCCTTTGAAACATCTGGTTCCATTCAGGCGCCGCCGACACACGAAAAGAGAGATCACCCGCCGCGGCATAAAACGCCGCCAACGTAAGCATGGCCGCAAAGGCGAGAATAGTTCTGAACATCACCGCAGGTTCCCATTCGATGGACGGAATTCCAAGCACCATGTTCTACGTCCATGTTCGGTGTTCCTTCCCCTGGTAGGTCGGCGCCCCCGCGCCGCCATCTTCGTTTCAACATTGAATTGAATGCTCGATGTTCTCCTTTAATTCCATCTTGGGCCTGTTTATGCTTCATTCATTGAACATTCTCGTCGCCATCACCGGGGCCAGCGGCGCGCTTTACGCGCAACGGTTGCTGGACAATTTGGACCCGCGCGAACACGAAATCCATGTCGTGCAAAGCAATTACGCGCAGCAGGTCATTAGCGAAGAACTGGATGGCGGCCTCAAGCTTCCCCAGGGCGCGAAGCTCCACAGTTTAAAAAGCATGAACGCACCCTTCGCCAGCGGCTCAAATCCGCCGGACGCCATGGTCGTTATTCCTTGTACGATGGGGACCATGGGCCGCATTGCTCACGGCTACAGCGAGGATGTCTTGCTGCGCGCGGCGGATGTTGTCCTGAAAGAAAGGAAAAAGCTCATCCTCGTCCCGCGCGAAACGCCGCTGAGCCTCGTCCATATCAGGAACATGGAATTGCTTCTGCTCGCCGGCGCGACAATTTTGCCCGCTAACCCGAGTTTTTATTCCGGGGCAAAAACGATCGTCCACCTGGCCGACACCGTCGTTGCCAGGGTGCTCGACCACCTCGGCATCAAAAACAATCTCGCCCCAAGATGGTCAGAATCGGAAAGACCGGATTAATGCCCCAACTCGCGTACGGAGCGCGGCTGTGTGGGAGCGAAAGGGGCACCAGCCGCAGTCGCAGCACTCGCGAAAGCCACCGCTGGTCTTCGACACGCTCGCCCTTGGGAAACTTACTTCAATTTTCTTAGGGCTGCAAATGCGCCGGGTGACCCGCCTTATATAAATTTACCAAAGGCTCGTTTTGCGAAGCTAGATCGGGCTCGCCGCGCTCCAATGCAAGCGAACGGGCCTGGGCTGCGGCGGCGACGGCGTCGGTGAACTGTCCGGCTTCGGCATAGGCCGCCGCAAGGGTATAAATGAGAACGGGTTCATGATACTGAGTCAGGTCGCACGCGTGCCGGGCGAGATTTACCGCGCGGCTGCCGTCCCGCAATTGCGCGTCGGAATCTGTCGCGAGCATTGTCGCGAGATTATTTAGCGCAAAGATGGAGTTTGTATCCATTTCGATCGCGCGTTCGTATCGAGCTTCGGCCTCGGCGTCGCGGTGTTCCAATTGAGCATTGATTCCGAGCTTCAACTCCGTGTCCGCGTATCCACTTTGAAATAACTGCGATAAGGTTTCCAGCGTTGCCGTTTTCCCCCCGTTATACACGTATTTACCCAGGGGCGAGTGTGCCTGATTGGCCGGCTGAAGGTCTTCAAATAGGACATAGAACTGCAAAGTGACAATGCTTGTGGTCAAGGCGATCACAGCTATCACAATCGGCGACAGGAGCGGAAAAGTCGGCCGCACGCTCCAAAGACTGCCAGTGCCGGCCTCCGGTCCCGGCGCTGCCGCAACGTGCTCGCTCCATAACACACTCAACAGAATCACGCTTAAGGGGAGGACTTCCATGAAAGCACGAACTTCATGGAATCCCGGTCGAGGGCTAAATAGAGACAAGCCTCCAATAAACGCCGCAATCACTATCATATAAGGTAGAAAACGTTTCTGCCACCCCAGGACCAGTACGGCGACCAGCGTTCCGGCATTCACGAAAATGACGCTGTTTAGCGTCGGCGAAAAAAGGTCCCTGAAATTATTAACGGCGTTGCCGATAAAAGTCGACGGTCCGAATGACCCGCGCAGATGGAGCGCGTCACCCGGCGAAAACATCGGCGCGATGATGTTCAGGTGGACCAATAAGAATTTTTTCACAACGATATAGACCGCGATGAGACCGCCGAACAGCAGGGCTCTCTTTGGCCATTTCCATTGGTCCGCGAAAAAAATCAGCAGGGCGCAAACGAGCACTGTTTCTTTGAAAAATGCGCCGGCGCAAATCGCAACCGCCATCATCCATAACTTCCTCCGTTCAAAGAACAACGCCGCCAGCGTGAAAAATAGCATCGCCGGTCCGTCCCATGGATAAAAATATGGACCCGACGTGGGCGAGAAATTATAGATGAGGCCCGCAAACACGCCCAGGATCACAAACAGGGAATGGCGCAGCGCAAAAACGATGCAAACGAAGAATAACAAGAGCCAGCTGGCGTGATAGAGTCCGAAGACATTGATCAGCCGATGGAGCTGTGCCGCGTTCCCTGTGTTTGCGATCAATGAAGAATCGGTTAATGCGCCAGTCAACAACAGGCCTGACATCCGGCCGTTGAACGACGAACCCATAAAGGGCTGGTCCAGCCGAAAAAGCTTCTCCGAGCCGGCGGTGAACAGGTTAAAACTCATGGGATCGCCGTATGCGAAGAAATTCCGCACCATGTAAAAGTAAGCCACTGCCAGTGAAACTGCGACAAACAGCTCAAATAAAAGAGGCCGCCACCGTTTCAATTGCGTTTCTGTCAAATTCATTGGTTCCGAAAAGTGATTTTGGCCATTTTGGTATGACTGAAGCAACCAGCAAAATCATTCGTTTAACTTTGAAAAATTGATGGATAAGAACAGTCGTGCCGTTATGATGTGTTCCCCGCGCTCAAGCCGTAACCATGCGGTTGGGAGGGAAGCGGTTGCGAGGTAGATTTTTGCGGAGGCCTTGCGCAAAAAGATTGGGCAAACGCGACCGAACCAATTGCATGGTTACGGCTCAAGCCGGGTAACGATGATTTCAGCCATACAGAAATGGGGCAGTTTTGTGCGTTTTTCGCACACGGTGTTTGCGTTGCCTTTTGCGCTGGCGGCCATGATGGTGGCCGCGCGGGCAAATCGCGGCTGGCCGGGTTGGAAAACCTTTCTGCTCATTCTTGCCGCCATGGTTGCGGCGCGAACCTGCGCCATGGCGTTCAATCGGATCGTGGATCGGAAATTCGATGCCCTGAACCCGCGCACGAAAAACCGGCATTTGCCCGCCGGACAACTTTCGATGGCAAGCGCCATCCTCCTGTGTGCCATTTCCGCGGCCGGATTGGTGGCCGCCAGTTATTTCCTCAACCCTGTTTGCTTTTATTTGTCGCCGGTTGCGCTCATCGTCATCTGTTTCTACTCATTGACTAAACGATTTACGGATTATACCCATGTTTTTTTGGGCGTCGCCCTGGCCCTGGCCCCCATCGGGGCGTGGCTGGCGGTCAAAGGTACAGACCTTTCAACCACGGAAATATTACAAATGACCATCCTGGCGATGGCGGTCATTCTGTGGCTTGTCGGCTTTGACATTATTTATGCGCTTCAGGACCATGACTTTGACAAGGCGCACGGCTTGCATTCGCTGGTTGTCGCCTGGGGACAGAAAAACGCCCTGGCTGCCGCCTTCCTTGCCCATATGCTCATGTGCGGCCTTCTCCTGGCTTTCGGGCTATTGTGCCGTTTCCGCATCCCTTACCTTATTGGGTGGTTCATTATCGTAGGCTGTCTCTCATTGGAACATTGGATCGCCCGCCGCCGCAGTTTGAACTGGATCAACCTTGCATTCTTCCGGCTGAACGCGCTCGTAAGCGCCGTCTTCCTTGTCGTTGTCGCCGCTGAAATCATATTTCAGCAACCGTTTTTATATCGATAATCAAAGATTATCGTGGAAACCCAAAAGTTGGCATGAATCCGGCTAATGGGGTTTTCAATGGACAACCCTTCATATCCTATCGGTGCCGGAATGGGCCTGGGTGCTCAACATCCTGGCAATAACCTAGCCCAAAAAGTCGTCGCATATATTCTGCGCGAATTTGTTGAAGGGCTCGTCTCGCTCCGGACTCGGGACCTGATCTCCAATCTGGTGGATCTCAATGCGATTGAAGAATTTATCGGCAGACGCGAGCATTGCGACGTCGGCGCGTTACTCAGGCAAAGCCTTGAACGCCACCAGCTTGCCGCCGCCCGCAGGCAGATTATTTTCTTGAGCGGTGTTTACGGCAATCTTTGGACTGAAGCCGATCCCGCTGTCCTCAGGCAGGTCTTCGATAAAATCATTTCCAACGCGGTAAAATATTCGCCCGCCAATTCGACCATCCAGGTACATGCCCTGATTGAAAACGGCGGCATTGTGGTCAACGTCCGCGACCAGGGCGTGGGCGTCAACGAGGAAGGCCGCCAAAAACTTTTTCAGAAATTTGCCGGTCTCGTCGCTTGTCCTTCTGGTGCGGCATCTTCCGCTGGAGTTCGCCTGGCGATTGTCAAAAAATTGGCCGAGACGCTGTCCGGTTCCGTTCGCTGGCGTAGCGCCCTGGGTTCCGGTTCCACCTTCACGTTGAAACTCCCCGTTTCGACCGCTCCCGCCGAAACCGTTGATTTTTCCGAAATCAAAATGCTCGCCCGGAATATCGTGGAATCGCCCGTGTCGTTGCCCCGGTTCGCGTCCCGGAATTGATGTTCACTTTTGGCTTCTAACGGCAAAACTTGCGCTGCCGAATTTTTCCTTTTAAATTGATGGTATGAGCGCGTTGGAAGCTGCCGAAGAATTGCTGGGCAAATTGAGCCGGGCAGAAAAAGCGCAGTTATTGCGTTGGACAGCTAGTGATTTGGGCGATGCTTTTCCCGGAATCGAAAGCCGTCCAGGAGTGTGTGGCGGGGAACCATGCATTGTTCGAACGCGTATCCCCGTCTGGGTTTTGGAATCAGCGCGCAGGAACGGTGTTTCGGAATCCGAGCTATTGCGCTCATACCCAACCTTGCGTGCGGAAGACCTGGCCAATGCATGGGCTTATGTTCGCTCGCACCGGGACGAAATCTCCCGCCAAATCGAAGAGAACGAGGCTGAATGATGGCGCGGCTGTATTCAAACGAGAATTTTCCGCTCCCCGTAGTCGAAAAATTGCGCTCTCTCGGCCATGACGTTTTGACCATTCAGGAAACTGGTAAGGCAGACCAGTCGCTTGCTGACGACAAAGTTCTTGCTTTCGCAACCGAGGCAAATCGCGTTTTGGTCACATTGAATAGGCGGCATTTCATTCGGTTGCACCAATCGAGTTCAGCTCACGCGGGAATAATTGTATGCACATTTGACGCCGATTTCGAAGGACAGGCCGAGCGGATTCATAATGCTATTGGAACAGAATCCTTGACTGGAAAATTAATTCGTGTAAACCGAAAATGATGATGAATTTTTTCGTTCAGCGAAGTGAGTTGCGAGACATTTACGACAAGGTAGTGGCTGGAGAACGAATCTCCGAAGCCGATGCCTTGCGGCTGTTTGAGTCCAAAGATATCAATGCCCTCGGCGCCATCGCCGATTTCGCCCGCCAACGCAAAGTCGGCAACCGCGCCAGTTATATCGTCAACCGTTACGTCAACTATTCCAATTATTGTATTCTTTCCTGCCAGTTTTGTTCCTTTTCACGCAAGAAACGCGACGCTGACGGTTTCCAATTCACGATTGAAGAAATTGTCCAAAAGGCCCGCGAAGCGCTGAACATCGGCGTCACTGAACTTCACATCGTGGGCGGACTGCACCCGTCTCTGCCGTTCAGCTATTACACAGACATGCTTCGAGCGTTGAAAAGTCTCGATTCGCGGTTGCAGCTGAAATGTTTTACGGCTATTGAAATCCTCCACCTGGCGTGGCTCGCCAAAAAATCCGTCGAACAAACGCTCGTTGAGTTGAAAGAGGCCGGCCTCGAATCTCTGACCGGCGGCGGCGCCGAAATTTTCCGCAAGGAAGTCCGCAGTTCCATCGCTCGAGGCAAAGAATCCGCGGAGGAATATCTGGATGTCCATCGCACCTGGCACCGCCTTGGCGGGCGCAGCACCTGCACCATGCTGTACGGCCACGTAGAGAGCCTGGCCGATCGCGTGGACCATCTGCGCCAATTGCGCGCGTTGCAGGATGAAACTCGCGGCTTTGTCGGCTTCGTACCGCTTGCCTACCAACCCAGGGACAACGACATTCCCGTTGACCATCCGCCGACAGGCTTTGACTCGCTCCGGACTATTGCTATCAGCCGCATCTACCTGGACAACTTTGACCATATCACCGCCTATTGGGTCGGCTTGGGACTCAAACTGGCGCAGGTCGCGCTAAGCTACGGCGCCGACGATTTGCACGGGACCATCGTCGAGGAGCACATTTTCCACATGGCCGGCGCTGAATCGCCGCAGCTACAGACCGAGGAAGACATGCTGAAAGCCATTCGCGAAGCCGGCCGAACCCCCGTGCAGCGGAACACATTCTACGAACCCATTAAGATTCTGGAAAATCCGCTACCAGCCGAAAACGCCAGTCACTCCAAGGTCACGGAAGAAAACCTCGCGACTGCGTAGTCAACTTTTTGATCCGTCGGATCAGTCAGCTCCGTCCGATCTGTCACAGCCCTTCCGGCTGTTGCATCAAGCTGATCACCCTCTGCAGCAGCCGTCCCGCCGCCCCGCCGTCGAGTACGCGATGATCAAAACTGAGCGTCAACTGCGCTTCAATCACCGGCACAAATTGTCCTTTTTTCTCATCCCAATGCGGCGCGTGCCGGCCTGCGCCCATGCCCAGCACAAGCGTTTGTTCCGGTAGCGGAATAGGCGTGGCCCAGGTCAGCCCAAAGGTGCCAAAGTTTGTCACGGTCGCGATCGAACCCCCGGTGGCATCGGCAGGCAGCTTTCGTTGGCGCGCCAATTCGACAAGCTCATTGTAACGCTTGGTCAGGTCGCGCAGCCCTTTCTGATCCGCATGGCGGATGACCGGGACCAGCACCCCGTCCTCGGCCTCAACGGCGAAGCCCACGTCAATCGAACTGGGATGAACAATTTTGGTCCCAACCAGGCGGCCTGCCGGGGCGGAATTTTCCGACAGGGCAATTGCCAGCGCGCGCAGGGCATAAAGAGCGGGTCCGGGTTTTGGGTCTACCTTTTTTCGATGCGTCAGAAGCGCATCCAATTGCACCGGCAATCCAACGGTCGCCAGCGGTCGCGTCCAGCTCCGCCGCATGGCATCGGCCACGGCTACGCGCATCGACGAGGCCTCGCGCATCTTATGTTTCTCGAGCGCGTTGATAAATTTTTCGAAGTCCTCGATGGTGACGCGCCCGGCCGCGCCGCTGCCCGGCACGCCGGCCAAATCCGCCGCACTCAAACCCAACTCCGCCATTCGCGCCTTAAGGCGTGGCGAGAGATAGCTCGCGCCCGCGGCATTCGCGGGAACAGGCAGACCGCGCACGGTCGGTTGGACGCGCGCGCGGCCATTGAGCGCCGCTTTAGGAGCAAGATCGGTGTCGGCTGTTTTAGGCGGGGACGAAGTGTCCAGGCCCAACCGGGCGGCTTCTTCCTTCGTGGCTTCGATATATCCCAAGACCGCACCCACAGCGTAACTTTCGTCCGGCTGCGCAGTAAATTTTTCAACTTTCCCCGCGCAGGGAGCCGTCACGGTCATTGTGGCTTTGTCGGTTTCAACTTCAATTAAATCCTGGTCGGCGGCGATGCTGCCGCCGGACTGGATTAGAAAATTAACGATGCGCGCTTCGGCGATGGATTCGCCGAGTTGCGGCATAATGATCGGAACTTGCATAAGCTATTGGCTCAAAAGGTTTCTGGCGGCAGAGGCGATGCTCCGGGCCGTGGGCCGGTGTGCGGCCCAAAGGTTGTGGTGATACGGCACTGGCGTGTCCTTGGCGTTGAGGCGTTGCGGCGGAGCATCGAGCAGTTCGAAGCCTTCCACCGTGACGCGCGAAATGATTTCTGCCGTCACACCGCCCCACGGCCAGGCTTCGCCTACGCACAGCAGTTTGCCCGTGCGCGCAACGCTGGCCACGATTGTATCCGTGTCGAGCGGCTTTACCGAGCGCAAATCGACGATCTCAATTTCCCATCCCTCACTCGAAAGTTCATTGGCGGCTTCAATGGCCTCGTGAACCATCGCGCTGTACGTGACGATCGTCAGGTCGCGGCCTTCGCGCGCGATGCGCGCCTTGCCAATCGGCAACGCCTCGTCCGGCAATTTTTCGGCCTTCAAATGACGGTAAAGAAATTTGTGCTCGCAAAAAACCACCGGGTCATCCAGCGCGACCGCCTCAAGCAACATGGAATAAGCGTCCTCGACGGTCGCAGGCGTCAACACGATCAGGCCAGGATAGTGAGCATAAATGGCCTCGATGCACTGGCTGTGAAACGGGCCGCTGCCGGAAGTGCCGCCGAACGGGAGCCGAACCGTAATGGGGCAGGGGACATTCGTGCGCCAATACATGGTCGCGGCCTGGTTTACGATTTGGTTAAAACCAACGAGCGAGAAGTCGGCAAATTGCATCTCCACGATGGGCCGCATGCCCTCAATCGCCGCCCCCACTGCCATCCCCACCATCGCGTCCTCGGAAATGGGCGAGTCCAGAACTCGTCCCGGAAATTCCACGGCCAGGTTTTTCGTCGCCTTGAATGCTCCGCCAAACGCGCCAACGTCCTGCCCATAGATGAACACACGCGGATCGTCGCGCAACGCGCGCGCCTGCGCTTCACGAATAGCTTCCAGATAAGTTAGGCTCACTGCTTAATCGTTCAATTTTCGATGGTAGGGCGGCGCTTCTGCGCCGCCATCTTCCGTTTCAACATTTTAACGTTTCAACGTTTAAATTCAATCTTCCGCATTCCCTTCACTCAAATGCTCCGATGCCAGCGCCCTCCACACCTCCGAAAACGGGTCCGGTGCCGGTTCGCGCTGGGCTTGGGCCACGGCCGCCTCAATTTCGTGGATGATCTCTCCTTTCATGGCCGCAAGCTGTGTCTCGTCGAGCCATTTCTTTTGAATTAAAAAGTCCTGCGCCAGTTTCAGGCAATCACGGCCGAGCGGAGATTTTTTCAGTTCAGGGTCAACGTAATCGGCCACGTCATGTTCTCCGTGGCCGCAGAGGCGCAGCAGTTTGGCGACAATCATTTGCGGACCATCCCCACGACGCGCGCGCGATACCGCTTCGCCCGCCACCTTGAGGCACGCGGAAAAATCCGTTCCGTCGACCGTTTGAACGTCCACCCCGTACCCGGTTGCTTTGTCGGCCAGGTTGTCACACGCGAATTGACGCGATGTTGGCGTCGAGTAAGCGTATTGATTATCGGCAATCACGAGAACCAGGGGTAATTTTTCAACGGCTGCCTGGTTGAGTGACTCGTGGAATGCGCCGGTCGAAGTGGCTCCATCGCCGATGCATGCCGCACCCACAGTGCCGAATTTCTTCTGGAACCGCCGCGCCAGCAAAATCCCGTTCACGACCGAAATCATCGCGCCCAAATGGCTGATCATGGGAAGAAGACCTTCGTGCACGTTGCCGCGATGAACGTTGCCGTCCCGGCCGCGCATGGGACCATGGGCCGAGCCGAGATAAGTGCGGACCGAGTCCAGCACCGTCTCGCCAAAGGCCAATCGCCCCGCCGCATCGCGAATGAGCGGCGCAAAAACATCCCCTTTTTGGAGGGAAACTCCTATGGCCGCGCTCAATCCTTCCTGTCCGCGTCCAAGGAAAACGCCTCCATGTATTTTCCCGCCGGCGCGATAAAGCGCCGCAAATTTCTCGTCGAGCACCCGTGCCAGCAGCATGTAACGAAACGCGGACAAATGAATGTCACATGCGGACTTCGTATCCTGAGACGGCTTGGTGTCCAGCGCCGTTTGAAGCATAATTGAAGTTTATCCTTAAATTTCCCCGGTGCAACACTTAAAGGCCAAAAGTCGGTCACTTCGGCTACCGGGTCGGGAACTGCCGCCTTTAACGGGCAAGTTGATCTGGCGATTTTACCTGGGGGATACTGGCGGCATCCACGCGTCGCGCGCCGCCCAGGACAACGATGTTACCATCGCTGTCAGCGCCCAGCCGCGGGCGAGTCTTTATGTAATCGTAGGTCTCCTGCTGGAGCACTTTTCCATCCGTGCTCACCACGGAGTGAGTAAAGGCCGTCGCGCCGCTTTGGCAGAGCACGTGCAATTTGCTGGCACGATCCAGTTGCGCTTCCGGTTGTCCGAACGAAATCATTGGCCCGAGCGCGTAAACCTTAAGAATGCTGCCGTCGGTCTCGTCGGTCACCTGCACGTAAAGGCGCAGCTGATCATGAAGATAATTTGCCTCCACCAGCGTATACTTGCGGATGTGCGGAGGTTGATTGGGCATTTCCGGGTCGGCGACGCCGAACGACTGCGACCACATCTGCGCGCCTTCAATCACGTCGAATTTTTCAGGCGAACTGCTCACATCGCTGTTCCAGGCGGCGATGTGCAGCGTGGCAGTTACACGGTACGAACCCATATGCTGCAAATTGAAATACGGCCCAAGATCAATGCGCTTGGTTGCCACCTCGCCATTATCCAAATCGAACAAGCCTTTGACCGGCGGATCTGCTTTCCTGATAACCATCGAACCGTCTGCTGATTGAATAAAAAATGACAGCCAGCCCGTGTCTCCCAAATGCAGCAGTTCCCCGGAGCGATTCGTTACGTGGACAGTGACCGGCAGGCTTTCGCCGGGCAAAAATTGCTGTTGGTCCAGAGTTACCTCAATGGTCACTTGCGCCGAGGCGTCAAAGGCAAGCATAGCCAGCCCGAGACACAAAATGGAAAACAGGATTTTCATCAAGGTAACCATTCTACACCGGACCTGATTCGTTGGAAAGGCAAAACGTTGGAGCGGCGGCTCAATTTTTGCCCCCGGTTGGGCGATGCGGGAGCGTCGCCATCTTGCGCTCACGTTCTTACGCTCTTAATCCTTCGGTGTCTGACGTTTTCTCCAGACTCGCCCCCAAAACTTCGTCCACCGTTTCTGTCGCCGTAAATTTCAATTTCTGCTTCACTTCTTCCGGCAATTCCGGCAGGTCCTTTTCATTCAATTTCGGAATGATGACGTTCTCGATCCCGGCACGGGCCGCGGCAAGCGCCTTTTCCTTTAGTCCCCCGATCGGCAGCACCAGGCCTCGCAGTGAAATTTCGCCCGTCATGGCCGCATCTGACCTGACCGGAGTATTCGTAAATAGCGATGCCACGGCGGTAAACATGGCGATGCCGGCGGAGGGTCCATCTTTGGGGACGGCTCCGCTGGGCACGTGGATGTGAATATCTGTATCCTTGAAAGCGTCGGGACTGATGCCTAGTTCGTTCACTCGGGTGCGGACCAGGCTGATAGCGGCCTGGGCGGATTCGCGCATGACGTCGCCGATGTGGCCGGTGAGCATGATGTTGCCGCGACCGGGATAGCGGGTCGCTTCGATGTGCAGGATTTCGCCCCCGGTAGGCGTGAACGCCAAGCCGGTGACCACGCCGGGTTTTCCCGTTTTTAGCCGCGTTTCGCGGATGTATTTCTGCGGCCCGAGAATTTCCTGCACTTGTTCGGGGGTGATGGTCACTGTCTCGCACTCGCCACGCGCAATCCTCGCGGCCACGGCGCGGCAAATGGACGCGATCTGCCGTTCCAACTCGCGCACGCCGGCTTCATGCGTGTAATCGGCGATGATTTTTTCCAGGGCATCGTCATGGAACGCGCATTGTTCGGGTTTTATTCCATTTTCCTTGAGCTGGCGCTGGAGCAAATACTTTATTGCGATATGGAGTTTTTCTTTTTCGGTATAGCCGGGAATTTCAATGACTTCCATCCGGTCGCGAAGGGCAGGGGGGACCGGATCCATATAGTTGGAGGTGGCAATAAAAATGACCTGTGACAGGTCGAAGGGGACATCGAGGAACCTATCAACAAACGTGTTGTTTTGGCGCGGATCAAGGACCTCCAGCAGCGCGCTGGCGGGGTCGCCGCGAAAATCGGCGCCGATTTTGTCCACTTCATCCAGCATAATCACCGGGTTGCGTGTCCCGACGCGGCGTAATTCCTGAATAATGCGGCCCGGCATGGCCCCGATGTACGTGCGGCGATGGCCGCGGATTTCGGCTTCGTCACGGATGCCGCCCAGGCTCATGCGCGAGAATTTCCGGCCCAGGGCATCGGCAATGGACTGGCCGAGGCTGGTTTTGCCGACACCGGGCGGCCCAAGAAAGCAGAGGATGGGACCGCGCCCCTGCGGATTCAATTTGCGCACGGCGAGGTATTCGATAAGCCGGCGCTTCACTTTTGCCAAATTATAATGATCGCGGTCGAGAATCCGTTGCGCTTCATTCAAGTCCAGATTGTCCGGGGACAGTTTGGACCATGGCAAATCCGCGAGCGTTTCGATGTAGCCGATAATGACCGAAAACTCCGGGCTGGCGGGCGGGACCAAATTGAGGCGTCCTAATTCCTTTTCAGCGTGTTCCATGACTTCCGTTGGCGGTTGCGAATCATCGAGACGTCTTCTCAACTGTTCAATCTGGGCCTGCGAGCCGGCCAATTCCTCGCCGAGTTCCTTTTGGATGGCCCGAACCTGTTCATGCAGATAGGCACGGCGTTGGGCGTCTGTGAATTGCGACTGGACGTCTTTTTGAATTTTTTGTTGGAGATGGGCGATCTCTAACTGTGCAGACACCCGGACCTGCACCGCGCGCACGCGTTTGACCACGTCAAGTTCTTCGAGCAGATCCCGCTTTTGCAAGACGTCCATCGACATGCTGCCCGCGAGAAAATCGGCCAATGTGCCGGGGTCTTCGATGTTATTGAGCAACACGTTTGCGTCCATGGGCGCTTCTGGCGCGAGTCCGATCAATTGCAGCGCGCTCTCACGCAAAGTGCTCACGGTGGCGTCCCATTGTCTGTCGGACTCCGATGGCAACCTGGAATGAAGCACCTCGATTTCAGCGCGAATGAAGGGTTGCGTCTCCACGACACGGGTGATTTTGATGCGGCGTAATGCCTGGACGACAATCAAAGTGGCCTCCTCCGACTGGCGAATGAGCTTTAAGACCAGGCCCGCCGTGCCGACCTGGTAAAGATCAGCCGCCGCCGGGTCGTTCTGTTCCGCATTGCGTTGCGTGAAAACGCCAATGACTTTGCTTTGTGTGAGGGACTCCTGCAACAATCGGCGCGATGAAGCCCGACCTACGGTCAGCGGCACAACCGTCCCGGGAAAGATGACCATGTTTCGTAACGGCAATACCGGAACCGAATCCGGAATGATTTGTGTCTGCTCTTCCTCATTTCGTGTGACGGCGATGACCGGCGGGCTTCGCGGTTCGCGGCCGGTTTCGACACGGGTGAGGAGCGGGTTTTCTTCAGTCTCCATAAGTTAATCGAGTTAAGTCATGTCACGCCTGGCTGCGCAGAGGCAGATAAATCCATAGCAGCCCATTCTTGTGGGTCGCGGTGACGCGCGAAGTGTCAATCGTCATTGGCGCCAGGTGCAACTCGCGTTCGAACGTTCCGTAATCAATTTCCATGGCAAGCACTTGCACTGCTGAGCACATGTCTTTCTCCGGCTCCGGCGCGGCGCGTTTTCCGCGAATCAAAAGGCGCTGGGGCTCCGCCTTGATATCAATGGCCTCCTTGTCCGCGCCTGCGAGGTCCGCGCAAACGGCGATGCACCCTTCGCAGCGATAAACATTTACGGACGGGGACCACGGGCCGGCGGCCTTGAAATGCGAGAACCGCAGTTTCATCATTTCGGAAACCAAATCCCCCAGCCGGCCATGAAGCCGCTGGAGATGAGACGTGGAAATATCGCTCATTATCATTTCACTTCACTTTCTTTCCCCGGCGCATAGCACTCTAGTCTTCATCTGGTATTTCCTCAAATGACGATTTTCTGCCGGTGTTTCTGCAGCCGAGGAACGAGGCTCTGACCGAAAGCCCGCTAGGGCTGGACATATATGTAGCCCAGGACAAGCGAGTCCCCGAGCGCAGTCTTGGGTTAAGCGCCAAAGAAAATTCAGCCGCTGACGGTCATCCCGCGCGATAGCGCGAATCTGATCTGCGGCTCTTCCAGTTGGCACGACGTCGTACGACCTGCCGATTTGGGAATCGGCGATACAGCAGATTTAGAAGTCCGCCGTACGGGTTCGGCCCCAGCGTTGGTAGGGTGGCTGTTCGCGAGTTGCAAATTTGCGTAGCAGCCAACATGAGTCGGCTCTGACTTTTTGCTTTGGACGATCAGAGGTAGCCGAATTTAATCAGAGCGCGCTCACGCGACGCTGCTACGCGAGCAACAAGTTCGATGCCGGCCGGCTATGGTAGGGCGGCGCCCCGGCCCGCCATCTCACGTTCACAGTGTGAATCCTTCGATGTTGGGCGTTCGATGTTCGATGTTCGATGTTTTCTTTTCCGCGTTATATTATTCACGCGCATGCCAACACGTGCTAAGCCATCTTACGACGCCCTGGTCATCGGCGCCGGCCCTAACGGCCTGGCTGCCGCCATTCGCCTTGCCCAGGAAAAGCTTTCAGTGCTCGTCATCGAAGCCAACGAAACCATCGGCGGCGGAGCGCGTTCCGCCGAACTGACCTTGCCCGGATTCATCCACGACGTGTGTTCCTCAGTCCATCCGCTGGCGATTGGCTCGCCTTTTTTTCGGCAACTGCCCCTGGAAAAATTTGGGTTGAAATGGATCCAGCCTGAAATTCCGGTGGCGCATCCGTTAGACGGAAATCGCGCCGCCGCGCTGTACCGTTCCGTCGAACACACGGCAAAAGAATTGGGCGCAGACGGCCACGCCTATGAGCGTTTGATGGTTCCGCTCGTGGCGCATTGGGAAAATCTGGCCGCAGAATTTCTTCAGCCAATGCTTCATCTGCCGCGGCATCCCATTCAGTTCGCCCGCTTCGGCCTGCGCGGCTTGCGAAGCGCGACCGGTTTGGCGCGAAGCTGGTTTCGCGAAGAACTGGCGCGAGCACTGTTCGGTGGATTGTCGGCGCACGCATTTTTGCCGCTCGAACAAATGGCGTCTGCGTCCTTTGGCCTCGTGCTTGGAATGACCGGCCACACCGTAGGCTGGCCGATCCCGCAAGGCGGCTCACAACAGATTGCGAATGCCCTGGCGTCGTACTTTAAATCGCTCGCGGGAGAAATCATCACCGGTTGGCGTGTCGAAGGCATTGAAGAACTGCCCAAAGCGCGAATGACTCTGCTCGACCTGACGCCCCGACAATTGCTGCGGCTTCTGGGCGATAAACTTCCGTCGGGCTATCGCCGCAGATTTGAAAAATTCTCGTATGGTCCCGGCGTATTCAAAATGGATTTCGCGCTCGACGGACCCATCCCATGGACCGCCGAAGCATGCCGACGCGCAGGCACAGTGCACGTGTGCGGCACGCTCGACGAAGTCGCAAAGGCCGAACGCGAAGCCGCACGCGGCGAACACCCGGAGAAACCATATGTGCTGCTATCGCAACCGACCGTGTTCGATCCCACCCGCGCGCCCGAGGGCAAACACGCCGTGTGGGCCTATTGCCACGTGCCGCACGGTTCGTCATTCGACATGTCGCCGCGAATGGAAGCGCAAATTGAACGATTCGCGCCCGGCTTTCGGGACCGCATTTTGGCCAGGCACACCGAAACCTGCGCCGACCTCGAACGCAAGAACGCGAATCTCGTCGGCGGATCAATCAACGGCGGCGCAAACGATCTCTGGCATTTGCTCGTCCGTCCAATCGCGAGCCCCACGCCATACCGGATGCCCATCCCCGGGTTCTATATTTGTTCATCGTCAACTCCGCCCGGTGGCGGTGTGCACGGCATGTGCGGGTATTATGCGGCCCAAACAGCGATTAAAGACATATTGAAACGTTGAAACGGGCGGCGCTCCCGCGCCGCCAGGCACAATCGCAAGTGCAGCTCCCACTATCTTCAATCTCCCATCTCCCATCTCCTACCATCAACCTCCGTTGCAAATTCTCTGTGTATATGTAAGTAAACAAGTAAACGGGCCAGAAATTTCGTCATAAGGCCCTGTGTCAATTGGTGATATAAGCTTTTTGAGAGGCGTAAACGGGACTCTGGCAAATACAGTGGTGTAAATCGCGAAATTGAATTTCCTCCAACCGAGGAACGAGGCTCTAACTGAAAGCCCGGACAGGGCACAGGATATTAGCCAGGGGCGAGCACGACTCTTGGAGCGCGACTATCCAAGCAAGTACGAGCCATCCTTTGTGCTCAAAGGCGAAGAGAGTAAATTGCTTTTTCTGTCGATAAGCGTCGGCAGCGTGCGTAAGAAAAGAAATGGAAGAACTAGTTCCGGGCAATGCTGTTTATCACTGCCGCTGTCTGCAAATTTCACGAAGTCGCCGGCTTTACCGTCTAACAAACTAAAAAATGCGGCGGTGCTTGCTACAGGGGCTGAGACGACCTTTCCAAAGCCTGTGACCATCAGATCGAACTCGGCGAAGAGGGCCATGCCTTCAGCATATTTCCCTGAAGCAGATTGTCCAGCAATTAGCACCGCACGGCCTTTCTATCCAAATCCACTTTACTAGAGGGTTGCCCGTTTAGGCTGAGAGTTAAAGCGGGGCAACCCATATCATGGTTCATTTTTGTAGCTTGGTCGATGCTGTTGTCGTTGGATTTCTAATTCTCTTCCATTCGTGCAGCCGGGCATTAGCTCTCTTGGATGTGCCCAAGTGGACTTGTTCGGCGATGTGTTTGAGTGGGAGCGTCGTTTCCCGGCGCAACTTATAGCCCATAGTCATTTCCAAACGATTCAGTCGACCTCAAAATGAAGAATGCTATGTGTGACCCCTTTACGTGGCCGGGAAAATGGAGTTTGACCCTGTTTTTAGTCTGATGGATGCTGTCGCACCGATTGAACGCATAACCCTATGAAAGCGACTGAAGCTAAAATGCTAGAATTTCTCAAGAAGTCACCACAGTTCGTCATCCCAATTTACCAACGCACCTATAGCTGGGGCGAACGGGAATGCCGGCAGCTATGGGACGACATCCTGCGCACGGGCCGAGATGACACAGTACCCGCACATTTTGTCGGCTCGATTGTTTACGTTGAAAAGGGACTTTATTCGGTTTCCAGCCAATCTCCGCTCCTTGTGATTGATGGGCAGCAGCGACTGACGACCGTGATGCTTTTAGTTGAGGCACTCGTGCGCGCTCTGGACGACAGTGAACCCCTGGACGGTTTCTCCGCCAAAAAATTACGTAGCTATTATTTGCTGAATCCACTTGAAGAAGGAGACCGAAAATACAAGCTCGTGCTGTCTCAGACCGACAAAGCATCGCTCATGGCCCTGTTAGACCAGCAGCCGAAACCGAAAGAGCATTCGATTCGAGTCGAGGCAAACTTCGAGTTTTTCAAAGACCGCGTACCCACCATTTCAAACTGGCGGACTACTTCCTTGAAGTCAAAGCCACTACCACGGGTGAAGTTCGCATGACTCCGACCCAGGCGGCCACTGCCGCCGAATTTCCAGATCGCTTTATCCTTTGTGTTGTTGACCTCCGTGGTATCTCGCAAAAACAAATGGAGAGCGACTGGTCCGCAGATGACGTCGAACCGAGGACCAAGATTGTCGCCGGCATCGGTCCCCTTGTTACGCAACCCCACGGTCTAATCGTTCAGGCCAAGAATTGCCAAATTTGTATTCGCAATGACACGGCCCTCCGTTACGGCGTGCCCGTCCAGGTTTGGAACTCGGGAACTGCGATCGCCGTGTGGGTACCGCAAATTAAGATTCCGTCGACGCAACAGGACAACGCCCCACGGCAAGAATGCGCTGTACCGGCTTGAAAGCCTATTGTAGTGTCCCGTAAATAAGTAGACTTATGTTCGGCGTGGGAGACGACATCAGGAGACTCTCACTAAAATGGAAATGAATTCATTCCCGATTCAAAACATCGAACATCCTCCTTCGCTCGGAAGCTTCCTCCGTCGCCGCAGGGGCTATGGCGGACGAGACGGAGGACAGGTCGAACACCGAACATCGAACAATTGAGTCAGGGCAGCTTGTGCCCGGCAATCGAACACGTTGGAGCCTCGCCGAGGGGGTTGATCGTGTACGTGCCGCCGGAGGGGCAGACGGGCCAGCGACGGAGATAGGGGAGCAGGTCTTTTTTCGTTGGAGTATCGCCGTTGGTCTTATTGTTTTCCAGCGCCCACTCGTTTTTCGCGGCTTCGATTCGACGGAGGTTGTTGATACAAGCATTGCGCTGGGATACCTCGCGGGCTTTGACGAAGTTGGGGATGGCGATTGCCGCCAAGGTTCCGGACACGGCGACGGCGGGCAAAATCGCCGCCATAGCGTAGCTTTGGCTGCTGTTGCCAACAACCACGCAGCCTTCAGACGTATTCATGCCCACCGAATAGGCAATCGGCGGATGACTTTGGATGAGCGATTGCATCCATTTCGTTTGGGCGGCCGCTTGCTTTGGGCTATTCGCCATGATCTGTTTTTGGAGATCAATGACGGTTAGGCCAAAGAGACTGCTGGCGTACGAGAAATGGTTGCCTTCGGTGGGAAGGTTTTGCGAAAGGCGCTTGAATTCGCCGGTGCTCTTTAAGCCGGGTTCCTTTCCGTTTTTGACGTCGAGGGCGCTTTTAATCAGGTCGTCGTCGGAGGCGATCAAAAGATAGCCGGCGCTGCTGGCGGCGCTGGGGCGCAGTTGGATTTGCAGGGGCAACGGCAAGGGCACGGTCCGCATCTTGAAGCCGGGTTTGTCCACGGCGGTCCCGAGTTGTTTTTCTTTCAGTGCCTGGTCGATGCGATTGTAGATGGTGTCGTCGTTGACTTTGACGACGAGCATCAGGGCGGGATTCGGAACAGTCGCCGGGTTGGAGGGCGGGTAGGGGAGAGTGACGGTGTTTGAAGGGTCGAGAGTGAGGACGAGTCCGAACTCGCCGCCGAGCGAGCTGAGAAATTGGTCCCATTTGATGCCGGTTCGTTTTTCAAATTCAGCGGGAAGCTTCTGAATTTGTGCCCCGGCGTCCGGGATTCCTGAGTTTTTGGCTTCCTGTTGTGCGACGGTCCAGAGCAACGGCACATTTGCGTCTGTAAAAATGGCCATGGCAGTGTCGGTGGGCAACAGGTCGAGGCCATCGAGCGGATGCGGGGGTTGACCGGCAAGTTGCCACATGAAGCCGCTGCCTTTGTCAGGATAATGGTGCAGGACGGCTTTGTTGCGGAACAAGCCCGGCTCAATTTCGATGGAACTTGCGCCGAGGCCGCTAAGGTCCTGGATGCCGCTGTCCTGGATGACATGGTTAAGGACGGTGAATGCCTGGTCGATTTTCTCCTTTTGATCGGCCGTGACGTCGGGCATGGAACTGAGCGAATCGCGCCACTGTTCGGTTTTGGACGATAAATTTTCGAGCCATTGAGCGGTGGAAAGATAGATGTAGAAGTTGCCGCCGGGGTCCAGCTGTGAAGTCACTTCGTCGAAGCTGGTTTTTGAGGCGGAGACGATCGCGGATTTTTGCGGGGCCTGCGCCGGTTGAGCTGGCTGCTGTTTCGAACAGCCAAATATGAAAGCCACAGCGAGGCCGGTCGATACGAATAGGAAGGTGGAAATTCGCCAAAGAGAATTAGGATTTGTTTTCATGATTTTTTTAACCGCCCCGACGCCGGTTAATAGACGCGGAGTGTGGGGGAATGTAAAGGGGATTTTGAACGCGGAAACGCCGAACGTCGAACGCCCAACGCCGAAGGTTGAATGGCGCGTGCCTGCGGCACGTGCCCGGCGAAAGGGCACTTTCGCCCTACCAAATTTGCTATTGCAATTGCAGCAGATAGAAAAGGGCAGGGGTATTTGTCGCCAACGGGTTGGTGAAAATGAAATTGCCGGCGGGGTCAAATGGATTGGTGGACACGCGGGTCCAATTTGCAACGGGCCTCGTGGGATCTGTGCTGGTCAGGATAGAATAATTTCCGTTGGGCAGGCCGTTTGTGCCGCTGGCGATGAAATTTGTACCGGAGATTTCTACTGAATTGAAAACGGGCTCGGTTGTTGGCGAGACGATCCGCTCAATGGTCGAGTTGTTGCCGCTATTTAACCTGGCGTAAAGAACGTCGCCGTCGCTCGGATCAATCCCGAAACAACTTACCGTCGGGTCAGTGAAAAGGCGTTGGGGAGTCGTTGCGCTAGCGCCGTTGTACACGGTGCTCCAGAAGGCGCCGCTGACGTAGTCGCCGTAAATGTAATTATTACGAAGCTGCGGAAGGCGGCTTCCGTGATAGACAACGCCACCGATGACGCAATTTCCGGGACCGCCGAAACTGGTATGGGTATAGGCGATGATCGGGAGGATGGGATTCTGCGGGATGGGCTGGCCGTTTGTACTGACGCCGCTGGGCGGACTGTTGCTGCCTTCCCAGGTCGCCCAGCCATAGTTGCCGCCTTTGGTAATGATATCGATTTCTTCGTATTGGTCCTGGCCCACGTCGCCGCAATAAAGAATGCCCGTGGCCGGATCAAACGAGTACCGGAAAGGATTGCGAAGGCCCACGGCCCAAAACTCGGTGCGCACCTGGCTGGGATTGACTGGCAAATTGTCAAAGCTCGTGGCGCCAACGAACGGATTGTCCGCCGGCACCGTATAATTGGCCGTGGAGGCAAATTCGGAACTGGGATTGGCTGCGAGGCTTCCTGGTTTTTCGTCCACATCGATTCGGATGATTCCGGAAAAGAAATTCAGGTCGATATGCTGCGCGTTGTCGAAGGTATTATGCTCGTTCCCTTCGTCGCCAAGTGACAGATAGAGATAACCGTCCGGGCCAAAATGCACGTCGCCGGCGTTATGATTGCTGGCGCGGTCGTATTGGACGATCAATTGCGTCTCGGAATTTGGGTCGCCTTGATTGGTGTTGGCGGAGGAAATTTGGAATCGGGACAAAATATCGTGCAGGCCGCTCGTGCCGTTAGTAGCCTCCCCCATATAATAAACGTAAAAATACCCGTTCGTGAGGTAACCCGGATGAAATGCCAGGCCCAGCATCCCTTCTTCGCTGTTAACATCGGCGGACTCGCTGGAACTGCTGACCGAGACGCGGCTCGAAATATCCATGAAAATCGTGCGCGTAGGATTCATCAGGTTGGTGATGACAATAATGCGTCCGTGTTTTTCGACAATGAACAGCCGGTTGGTTTCACCTGGCGGGGATGCGATGCAAACCGGGTTTGAAAAGATTAAACCGGGAAAGGCATTCGTTGGCTGATAAGTCCAGACGGTTTGGGCCTCCAGCATAACTGCTGCAAAAAGAATTATTGCACAAATTGGTATTTTTAATGCCTCCCTCACGGAACGGACTGTCGCTTATGTTTCGGGAAAAGTCAAAATGCAGCCCCCATTTTAGTTGAATTTGAGGGACTTGCGTTAAACCATTGGGAGAAAGTGAAAACCTCATTGCTTTGGAATATTAATTTTACGTGCGCCGTCATGGTCTGGCTGCCGGTTGCGGTTTGTCGTGGGTCGATTCCTCCGCCGACGGATGTACCATCGCTGGATGAGATGGCGGGGAATTGGTTGCCGATGAAAGACGTGGCCAATCCTCCGGACGTGAACAATTTTCATGACATGCTGTTGGTCAATCGTGACCTGACGTCGTTTTTCTGCAATCCGGATGATTGGTTATGGGGATGGGCAGATGAAAAGTTCCAGGCCGGCTATCCGCTGGTTAAGCTGACGGTCAACGGCAAGGAATATCCGGCGACGGAATGTCGCTGGTATCCTTACAGCACGTTGCGTCGCAACACCAATTGCGCGGGGTTCGTTGTTCAAACGGATACGCGAATGATCGATGAACAGCGGGCAGTGCTCGTTCGCATTCAAATTTCAAATCCGGCGGCGACCAAAACAAATGTTGAACTCACGCTTTCGGTTCCAGGAATTCTTACCGATGTAAAATCGGCGCTCAATACCGGCCAACGGCCAGGTTATCTATCCGTTGTTCGTCCAGCGACGAAACCGGATGCGATTCTTAATGACCAAGGCATGATTCGCTGGCGTTGGAATATGTCGTTGCCGGCGCACGGCACGAATGAAATTGGATTTGTCGCAGGTGACGGGCGGGCGGGGGATACGCTAAAAGTACAGGCGGATGTGAGCGGTTGGACCGCAAACTTTTCCCGGGAATTCGACGGTTTCAAGCAGTGCTGGGAGCAGCGCTGGGCGGACGCATTTACGGCGGGTAATGACCATTTCTCCGGCTATTTGCCGACACTTGTCACGGGTAACGCGGCATTGAAGCGGAATTATTATATGGGAATCCTCACCGTGCTGGAATTGGAGCGCACACAATTTCCGCTGTCTCCGCGTTCGTTCATCACCAGCGGCGAGCGCCAGCCGGGTACGCAATTTTATTGGGACGCATCGATGGCGAGCACGGTTTGGGCACTGCTCGAACCCGTCGGCATGAAGGCCACGTTACGGCGTTGGCTGGTGCAAAACCCGCGTAGCGGGGTATCCATAAATCTCGGCGACACTAATGGCTTCGACGCGAAGGATTACGATCGCATCACGGGCTATGCGTTCAACGCATGCACCATTTTCAAAACCACGCTGGATTATCTTCGTGTTACTCGCGACATGGATTTTCTCGATGAAAAGTTGGAGGATGGCAAAACGGTTCTTCAACGTATGGATGAGATGGCGACGGACTGGAAAACGCTGGTCCGCGGCGACAATCCGCTGGCGGACTATGGGGAGAATCGGAACCTGCTTGAATGCGCGCCGGCCTATGTGGGTCGCGTTCCTTCCTGCAATGCGCAAAATATCTGGATGATGCGCCAGGACGCCGTGCTTCAAGAGCTGAAAGGCAATACTGCGCGTGCGGCGGAGTTGCGCGAAGAGGCGAAGAAACTTTTGCCTGCCGTGCTATCGCTTTACAAGTCCGGTGACGGCGTTTGGTACGGGTTGCACGATGACGGCAAGCGGGTCGAACTGCGGCATTGCGTCGATTACATCTACGTGGGAAATGCGCTGGCGAACGATTTGACGCCCGAGATGCGCCGCGAGATGACAGATTTTGTGAAGCGCGAACTGCTCACGCGCGATTGGATGCGAGCCATGAGTCTGAAAGACGCCGCTGCAGCAGTCTCAGATCGTCCGGACCACGGGCCGATGGGCGCGTATGATGGCTGGCCGGCGCTGACGGTTGGGACGATGTGGCGATTGGGATTTCCGAAGGATGCGTTTGATTTTTACTGTCGCACGGCAGACGTGACGGCGGAAGGGCCGTTCGCGCAAGCGCATGAATTATATGGACCGCATCGAAATGAATATGATGCGCCGGTACGAATTGCCGAGCGCGAAGGTTGCATGAAGGAATGTATCAGCGGCGCGGCGTTTGCGGATGTTGTAATCACTAAATTTTTTGGTTTTGAACCGCCGTTAAGCGAAACATTCCGTTGGAATGATACTTTGGTTGATCCGGATACGCCGAGGCCGTTTAAGGGCCAGCTAAGGTACGTTCGCTATCCGGTTGGAACGGTGTTTCTTGATGCGGATGAGAAGGGTGCTACATTTATTATTGCGAACTAGTTGTGAGAGGGAATCTGACGGATTGGACGGATTGGACGGATCGAATGAATGGCGCGCGGTGCAAGCCGCACTCGCGATCGGCGGAAGGGCACTTCCGCCCTACCAAGAACGCTATATCACCTCGCGATAGACGTCGGGGTGGGGGCGGGAGATCACTACCGCATTTACGAGGACGCCGGCTTCGGCGATCACGGCGCGGCCGGCGGCTACGGCGGCTTGCACGGACGCAACGTCGCCGGTGAGGGTGCAGAACGCTTTGCCGCCCAGGGCCATGGCGAGGCGTAGTTCCAATAGCTCAACATTGGCGGATTTGGCGACGGCGTCGGCGGCCTTGATCATGGTGGCGACATTGAATGATTCGAGTATGCCCAATGCGCCGTTAGGTTGACTGGGCTGGGTGCGGCCAATGGCGGTAATGACGTCGGGATGTAAATTGGCGAGGGTAATACTATCGATCAGGCATCCATTGGCGGCTTCCTCACCGGCGGCGGTAGCGGCTTCAACTGCGGCGATCTCGCCTCCAATGAGGACCATATATTTACCCGAGCAAATGGAACGCGAGAGCAGGATGCGGACGTCGCTCGTTTTGAGCATGGTGTCGGCGACCTGGAAACCTGCCGCGATGCTTGATAGCTCAATCAGGCCAATGGATTTATCGTTCATATTCTCTCCAGAATGATTTGTTGCGCATTTGCTTCGCGGATGACGCCGGCAACGGGCGCGTGCAAAATCGCGCCGAGCGCGTTGAGTGCCGGTTCGCCGATGATTTGGCCGGATGTCACGCGGTCTCCGCTTTTGACCTTGGGCAGGCAGGCGGTTCCCGCGCTTTGCTTGAGCGGCAGGACGAGGCGCGTCGGAGTTATTTCCCGTTTCAGGAGCGGCGCAGGCAAATCGTAATCAAGCACGTGCAATTTTTTCGCCAGCATTTGGATGGGCACGTGGCGTCCATCGGCCATGGGATGCGGCTTGGGATCCATGGGGCCAGTCCATTTGATTTGATTTGCCCGCATGACTTCTTTGGCGTCGTCGCAGGCTTCCTTGGGAAAGAGTTCCTCCGGGCAGGCGTAAAGGGTGCAGAGTCCGCAGGAGCAGCACATGGCCGCCCATTGATTGAAAAAATCCGCGCCCGTGGCGGTAAAAGCAAGGGTGCGCATGACCTGATGCGGCTCGACGGCGTAACCCAGCAAAAAACGCGGGCAATACTCGGTACAATAACGGCATTGATCGCACGCCGATTTGCCGATGTCCGCCTGCGCTTTGGCCGGTTTGAGTTTGCGTTGGATGACGTGATGCTCGCGCGGCAGGACAACGACGCCGGTGGAAGTTTTGGTGACGGGCGTATCCAGGTCATCGGTGTGCTGGCCCATCATCAGCCCGCCAATGACCAAAACCGGATCGTCGGTGCTCAAACCGCCGGCATGCTCGATACATTCGCGAAAGGACGTCCCCAACGGCACTTTTAAAGTGACAGGAGAGTTTACCGCGCCTGCGATGGTCAACATTTTGTGAGTGAGCGGCCGGCCGTCATCGGCGGCGGCGATGTTCACGAATGTTTCAACGTTGTTGACGACGACGCCGACGTTGAGCGGGATGCCGCCGGGAGGAATTAATTTGCCGGTGACGTTGTAGACCAAATCATATTCATCGCCGGCCGGGTAATAATCGCCGAGCAATTGGACGCGAACGTTGGTACCTCGGGTCGCGGCGGTGACCGTTTCCACGGCGTGCTTCTTTTTGCCTTTGACGCCGATGACGCCGTCCTTTGCCCCGACCGCTTCCATAGCCAGTTGCACGCCGCGCACCATTTCGGCGGCATGTTCCTCCATGATGACTGCGTCCTTGTGCAAGAGCGGTTCGCATTCAGCGCCATTGGCAATGACCGTTTCGGCTTTGGTATTGAGCTTAACGTGGGTGGGAAATCCGCCGCCACCGGCTCCGACGATGCCCGCGAGCCTGACTTTTTCTGAAAGATTCATTTTCGAGTTAGAAGTTTCACAGGCTCACTTTTTCATCGGCGTGCTGCGGCTGATGCCCCTTTACCCCGCACACAGCCGCGCTCCGTATCCAGTTCCTGGGGGGTTTCATTTTCGAGATTGACCGTCATTCGTCCCGTCATTGTTGGATGCCTCGGGCGCGATAATCACTTCAACTCCGCGCGCCCGCAGTCCTGCGACCAGATCCGGCGGCGCCTTGCTGTCGGTGACAATCATGTTGGCCCGGTCCAGTCCGCAAAGTGGTGAAACCGATTGTCGTCCGAACTTTGTGTGGTCGAGACAAAAAATAACTTTCTGCGCGGCTTTCAGCATCGCCAACTGAATATCAATCAATAGCGAGTGGGAATTGGTGATGCCTTCGAGGGTGATTCCGCCTGCGCTCATGATCGCGACGCCAGCGCGCAGCTTTGAAAACGAATCAACGGTCATCGGTCCGAACAGCGCCCCTAGCCGCGGATAAATCACTCCTCCGGCTAAAATGACCTCCATGTTGTTTGCGGAAGCGAAAAGATTTGCCACCGGCAGCGAATACGTCACGAGTTGCAACGCTTTCCCTTCGAGATTTCGCGCCACATGATAAACCGTCGTGCCGGCGTCGAGTATGATGCTTTGATTTTCACCGATGAGCGCGGCACAGGCTTTGCCGATGGCCTCTTTTTCTGAAATCTGCTGCGTATCCCGAACATTAAACGCAAATTCGTCGGATTTGACGGTCATCAGGCGCACGCCGCCGTGAGTGCGGCGCAAATGTCCGGTTGCCTCGATCGCATTCAAATCGCGGCGAACGGTGGAAACAGAAGTATCCAGATGTCTGGATAACTCATCAAGGGACGCAAATTCGACGCGTTGAAGATAGGCTTCAATGCGGTGCTTGCGCTCTTCTGCTCTCATTGTTCCAACAATTTGGCAGAGTTTGGAAGATATTGCAATAAAAATGTTGACTTTGTGTCAAAATATGTCATTTTCAATCAACATTCGAATGGAAACCGCGTTGTCTACACCGCATCGCGCCGTTGTCGAACATCTCGTACGACGCGCGGTTTATGCGCGTTTGGGCAAGCCGTTACCGCGGATTGCCATCGCTCCGAATCCGCTTGTGGTGAATGTCAGTGCGCGGCATTGTCATCTCACGACTGAAGCGGTGGAAAAGCTTTTTGGAAAAGGGCACCAGCTAACCATTCAAAAGCCGCTTTATCAGGATGGCCGATTTGTGGCCAAAGAAACCGTTACCCTCGTCGGCCCCCGCAGCCGTATCATTTCGAATCTTCACATCATCGGGCCGATCCGGAATTTCAATCAGATAGAATTGGCGTACAGCGATGCCGTAGCGCTTGGATTCAAGGTTCCTTTGCACGCTTCCGGGAATCTCCAGGACACGCCGGGGGCGGTGTTGATGGGACCGAATGGTTCTTTGGAATTGGGCCAGGGCGTTATTCGGGCGATGCGGCACGTGCATATGAGCCCGTTGGATGCGGAATTTTACGGTGTCAAGGCAGGGGATATTTTGAAACTCAAAGTCGGCGGCGACTGCGGTGTTGTGCTGGAGAACATTCTTTGCCGTGTGGACGAGAAATCCAAACTGGAAGTCCAAATAGACGCCGACGAAGGCAACGCGTGCAACCTGCAACCAGACACCTCGGTGGAACTTACCAAATGATTTACTGCAAACTTTAACAACTCAAAAAACAACCAATAGAAAACATGAGCGAAGCAATAGGAATGATTGAGACCAAAGGATACGTTGGCAGCGTTGAAGCCAGCGACGCCATGGTCAAAGCGGCCAACGTTACGTTGGTAAAAACCATCTCCATCGGCGGCGGACTGATCACCGTTCTGGCCAGGGGCGACATTGGCAGCATCAAAGCTGCGGTGGACGCCGGGTCCAAGGCTGCGTCCAAAATTGGCGAACTCGTCTGTTCGCACGTGATCGCGCGTCCGCACGAGGAACTGGTCGAGGCCTTTCTCGGCCAACCCGGAAAGAAATAACAACTGAACCCGCCACATTTTATGTCAAAACAATCTGTTGGAATGATTGAAACGAAAGGATTTTGCGCGGCGATGGAAGCTGCTGATGCCGCATTGAAATCCGCAAATGTCCGTATTACCGGCTGGGAAAAGATTGGCAGCGGATACGTCACCGTGTTTTTCAGCGGCGACGTTGCCGCCGTCAAAGCCGCCACCGATTCCGGCGCCGCGGCAGCCGCGCAAGTCGGCTCGGTTGTGAGCGTCCAGGTAATCCCGCGCCCGCACGAGAGCCTGAACGGGCTGGGCAAATGGCTGGAATGATAACCTTTAAGATTAACCATCATCGAATAATAATATATGCCACAAGCAATCGGACTCATTGAAACGCGCGGGCTCGTCGCCCTTATTGAGGGGACAGACGCCATGTTAAAGGCCGCAAACGTTCAACTCGCCGGCCCGGTCACACAGGTCGGCAACGCCCTCGTTACGGCGTGTGTTACCGGCGATGTTGCCGCGGTCAAGGCAGCCACGGACGCTGGCGCGCAGGCCATCAAAGCCATCAAAGGCGAACTGGTCAGCGTTCACGTAATTGCGCGCCCGCACAACGACGTCGAGGCAGTGTTGCCAAAGAAAAAATAACGTGATTCGTTGAACGTTGAAACGGGCCCACTGCGCATGGGAACTCAACGATTCAACGATTTAACATTTTAACATTTCAACGCGTTAACGGATATGTTCCTCGCCAAAGTCGAAGGCGCAGTCGTCGCCACGAAAAAAAGCCCGAATCTGTCGGGACGCAAGCTCCTGTTGCTGCGTCCACAGCTCGTGGATGAAAAGGACCCGACGAAATTTCGTCCGGGTATGAACACGATTGTGGCCGTGGACAGCGTCGGCTGCGGTGAAAGCGAGATGGTGATGTTCTGCCAGGGCAGCAGCGCGCGCCTTGCGCCAAGCATGAAAGACGCGCCGGTGGACGCGGTCATCGTTGGAATTGTGGACAGCGTGGATGTGTTTGGAAAACAAATCTACAGCGCAAAGGTGGACTGATTAGGCCATGAATGCCGTAAGCGAAACATTGATTCGGGACGTAGTGGCCGAGGTGCTTGGCAAATTGAATGGCAAAAACGGCGTAACGCCTTCGGGTTCATTTTTGCCGTCCGTGACGCCCGCACCGGCTCCAGAGTGCGGATGCAAAACAAAAAAAGTTTCCGCGGCGAGCATTTCGGCGCGCGGCAAATTCGGCGTATTTCAGGATGCGAATGAGGCTTGCGCAGCCGCACAGGAGTCCTTTCTGTTGCTCAAGCAAAAAGGGCTGGAGGCGCGCCGCAAAATCGAAGAAATAGTGAAGGCGATGGCCGCTCAAAACGCTGAGCCATGGGGCAAGCTGGAATTTGACGAAACCAAAATCGGCCGGCTGGACCACAAGATCGAAAAGCTTCAAATCATCAAGCTGGTGCCGGGCGTGGATTGGCTTCGCCCGGACGGCCGAAGCGGCGATCACGGCATCACATTGGAGGAATATACGCCGTTTGGCGTGGTGGGCGCCGTCACTCCGATCACACACTCGATTCCCACGCTGAGCGGCAATATCGTGAACATCGTTGCCGCCGGCAACGCGGTTGTTTTCAACCCGCATCCGGGAGCTGCGCGTTGCGCCGCCCATGCCGTGCGCGCGTACAATGAGGCGATTTACCGCGAGACCGGCATTGAAAACATTGCCTGCCTCGTTGAAAAGCCCACGCTGGAAACGTTCGACGCCATTTGCCGGAATGAATTTGTTCGACTGCTGCTTGTGACGGGCGGGCCGGCGGTGGTGAAGGCCGCGATGCAAACGGGCAAACGCGCCATCTGCGCGGGCCCGGGAAATCCCCCGGTGCTGGTGGATGATACGTGCTGCCTGAATCGCGCCGCGAAAGCCATCATTTCTGGCGCGGCCTATGACAATAATTTGCTGTGCATCGGCGAAAAGGAAATTTTCGTGCTCGAATCCGTGGCGGACAAATTGATGGCGCAAATGTCTGAGAACGGCGGCGTGAAATTGAATTCGGGGCAGCTCGACCGGTTGACTAAAGCAGCTTTTACTTTCAAGCAAGGCCAAGGCGGCGGTTGCGCGCATGCCAGTGTAAACAAAGATTTCATCGGCAAAGATCCTGCGTTTTTGGCGCAGGCTGCGGGAGCAAATGTTCCGTTTGGCACCCAGGTATTGTTCGCCGAGACAGACGCCAGCCATCCATTTGTCGAAGAGGAACAAATGATGCCGTTCCTGCCGATTGTGCGAGTGCGCAACATTGAGGAAGGCGTCGAACGTTCTCTCCAGGCGGAACACGGATACAAACACACGAGCATCGTCCATTCGCACGACGTGGAAACGATGACCGCCATGGCGCGAGCGCTGGACACGACGATTTTTGTGAAGAACGGATCCTGCATGGCCGGGGTGGGGCTTGGAGGCGAGGGCTATCTCAGCTTTTCGATCGCCACGCCGACCGGCGAGGGCGTGACCAACCCGCGTACGTTCACGCGCGTCCGCCGCTGCGTGCTGGTGGACCAATTGAGGATCTATTGATTTATGTTACTGGCCCGCGTCGAAGGCAGCGTCGTGGCGACCCGGAAACACCCTAGTCTCCAGGGCTGGCGGCTGGTGATTTGCCAGCCGATTGGCGCCCGTGGCGAGGCCGAAGGCGCGCCGCAAGTGGCGATAGATTCGCACGGCGCGGGCATGCATCAGCAAGTCATCCTCTCATCTGACGGACTTGCGGCGCGGCAGGCGGTCGGCGATGAGCGCAGCCCGGTGCGATGGCTGGTCATCGGCATCGTGGATGAACATGAGCCGGGAAATAGAATATGAAACTGGGAACTGTCATAGGCCGCGTCACTTTGAGCCGATCGGTGGATTCGCTCAAGGGCGGAAGGTTTTTGGTCGTCAGCCCGTTTGGCCGTGAGCAGTTTGCCGCGGGCATTCATGCGCCTGCGAGCATGAGCAAAGATCACAGCCTGGTCGTGTACGACGATCTCGGCGCGGATGTGCGCCAAGTCATCGGCTACGAAGAAGGGCGCGAGGCGGCGCAGCCGTTTACCGAACCAACGCCGGTGGATGCCATCAACACCATCCTCGTTGACGAAATTTTTTACAGTCCGTGGCTGGGCTAAGGTGGGTTTTGAATTATGAAAAGAATTATCAGCGTCCGGGATGTGCGGGAAATGGTGCGCAATGGCCAGGACCTGAAAGGTCTTCCGGCGGATGCCATCGTTACGCCTTCCGCGCGTGACCTGCTTTTTGAATTGGAAACCAACGGCGCAACCAGGAATGTTGCGGTCAAAAATAATTCCGTTCCGCCGGCTAAAGACCCTCTCGCGCCGCCTGCGCGACCGCTGAATTCCCGGTCGCCGCGAGCGGAGTTGGAGGCATTTTTCAATTCGCCCTATGCACACAGTTTAAAGGAGCAGATTTGCGAAATGGGGCGACGGCTTTGGCAGCGCGCGTATGTGGACGGCAATGGCGGCAACATGGTCATTCGCGTGGGTGAAGATATCGCCATCTGCACGCCCACGCTGGTCAGCAAAGGCGCGCTCAAGCCTGAGGACATGTGCCTGGTGGATTTTCAAGGCAACCAGATTTGCGGCGTAAAAAAGCGCACGAGCGAAATCTTGATGCACCTGCAAATTATGCAGAAGCAGCCCAAGGCAATCGCGACCTGCCATTGTCATCCACCGAACGCGACTGGTTTTGCCATTGCGGGCGTTGTGCCGCCGTCGTGCATGATTCCCGAGTACGAAGTTTTTGTGAGTGTGGCCCTCGCGCCGTATCGCACGCCGGGCACGCCCGAAATGGGCCGGCTCGTCGCGGAACTCGTGGATCAGTACAACACCATCCTGATGGCGAATCACGGCGTCGTGACCTGGAGCCATAACAGTATTGAGGAGGCTTATTGGCGCATGGAAATTGTCGAGGCTTATTGCCAAAGCGTGTTGGTGGCCTCGCAGCTCGGCAAGCCACCCAATACGCTTACGCCCAGCCAAATGACTGACTTGCTCAAAATAAAACAAAGTCTTGGCTATGTAGACCCGCGCTACGGAATGAAAGAATGCGAACTGTGTGACAATTCCGAATGGCGTCCGGGTACTACGTGCAGCGTGCACACTGCCACGAAACCTGATGGGGGATTCGATACGGAGGCTGAGACCGCGGTCAAGGCGATTACGGACCAGATATTGGCGCAGATGAAATCCGCGGAATAAATTTTTTGTCAGAGCACTAAATGAAACCGGGCTTAAAAATCGGCGATATCGGTGAATTGACCTGGGTGGTGGATCCGACCATGACCGTGACATTGGGCGGCGTCCCGCAAGCCACGGTATTTTCCACGCCCAACATGATTTTGCTGATGGAACGGTCTGCCAGTGAAGCGCTGCGACCATTCCTGGAAGACGGAGAGGAATCGGTTGGGGTGGAAGTGCAGGTGGAACATCTCGCCGCGGCGGGCCTGGGCTCGACCGTGCGGGGTGTGGCGAAGGTGTTTGAGATTGATGGCCGCCGCGTGGGCTTTGAAGTGTGGGCTTATGCCGGCGACCGTGAATTGGGGCGGGGCAGGCATCGCCGCGCGATGGTGCGGATTGACCGGGTGGTTGAGAACGTCCTGCGATCTTTGAAGGAAGATGACCGCGTGATGAATCTCAAGCCGGCAACCGGCGAATTGGGCAAATTTGAGACGATTACGGTGGAAATTTCGAATCGAATTGCGACGATCACGTTGAATCGCCCGCGCAGCGCCAACGCAATTAATGTGCAGATGACCGATGAGTTGGAGCGAGTCGTGGCCTGGCTGGCCGGGCATCCGCAGGAGGTGCGGGCTGTGGTGAAATCGGGAGCAGGGGACGCTTTCTGTGCCGGTGACGATGTGAAAGAGGTGGCGGCATTGCCGTTGCCGGTGGCGCGAACCTTAAGTTTGCGGCAGGCTAATTTATTTCTCGCTTTTGAGCAGTTGCCGCAGCCGGTGATTGCGGCAGTCAATGGTCCGGCCTTTGGGGCAGGATGCGTGGCGGCGTACTCGTGCGATTTTCGGCTGGCAACACATGCAGCGCGCTTTGCCATGCCCGAAATAAAACTCGGCTGGCCGCCGGGCTACGGCATCGCGCAATTAACGGCGCTGGTCGGCAGGGCGCGCGCGATGCAGATGTGCCTCACGGGCGAAGCAATCAGCGCTGCGCAGGCGTTGGAGTGGGGCTTGGTTACAGAACTTGTGCCGGGCGCAATGCTGATGAAATCAGCGCAACAACTCGCGGAGCGGCTGCTCTTGCTTCCCGCCGAGGCCTTGCGGCAGACCAAACGATTGATTTACCTGGACGAAGGGCAATTGCCCAAGGTCACGCATCGCGCCGACACGGAAGCGTATCTGCGTTGTCTCGAATTGCCGGACGCTCGTGAGGGCGTTTCGGCGTTTGTGGAGAAACGCCAGGCAAAATTTGAGGGGAAATGAAAATCGGTAGGGACGGCGCGCTGCGCCGTCACCGCCCGTATACCGGGCGGAACACACGCGGTGCATCGTTCGACTACACTCATTGCGCCGCTAAACGCGGCGCGGACGGCGCAGCGCGCCGTCCCTACCAGTTAGTGCCACGATGCAAACGATCTGAACATTAGCAAAGCGCCGTCTTGACCCAAAACAAACAACCGCTGACAATCCCGCCTATGAAATCCCGCAATCCACTCATGTTCGCATTCCTCATGGTCGCCTCGCTGTTTTTCATCTGGGGCTTTTGCCATTCCATGCTGGAAGTTTTGAACAAGCATTTCCAAAACATCCTGCACATCAGCCGGGCGCAGTCCGGGCTCGTCGAGACGTCGGTTTTCGTTCCCTATTTGCTTCTGGCATTTCCGGCGGCATTGATGAATCGTCGTATCGGCTACCAGCGAAGTATTTTGGTGGGATTGGTAACATTGGCCATTGGAGCTTTTCTCTTTATTCCTGCGGGGCTGGTTTTCAAGACATTTTGGGCGTTTCTCGGTGCGTTATTTGTTCTTTCCACCGGCCTTGCGTGCATTGAGACGGCGGCCAATCCTTATGTGACGGTGCTTGGCCCGAAGGAAGGCGCGCCGGGGCGATTGTCGGTGGCGCAGGCGTTCAATTCCTGTGCGTACATTTTTGCCCCATCCATTGGCGGCTATCTCCTTTTCCGCCATCAAGCGGAAGCGGGCGCGCCGTTGGATTTTCATTCGCTCATTCTTCCTTACGTTGTACTGGGCTGTGTGGTCCTCGTTATCTTTGGAGTTTTTTCCTTCATTAAATTGCCCACCATTGACGGCGACAATAAAGGCCAGGAAGTTGACGACGCTTCAATTTTCAAAGTCCCTTTGTCCCGTTTACCGCATTTCAAGTGGGGTGTTTTTACCCAGTTTCTTTATATCATTTCGCAGATCGGAATAATGGCGTTTGCCGTGAACTACATCGTGCAAAATGCCGTTGTCAAAGATGCGTCCGGGACGACCTCAACGTCTCCGCTCTTTGCCTGGTATCAATCCTTGACGCATGCGCTTACCGCTGACGAGACGGCCGCATATGTCATCACCATCGCCACAGTGCTGTACGCTGTCGGACGTTTCAGTGGCGCGCCGATCGCCCGCGTGGTTAAGCCCAACCTCCTGCTCGCGATTTACGGCGTCGCCAACTCGATCATTGTGTTGATGGCGATGGCTGACATCAAGATGGTGTCATGGGTGATTCTCCCGTTCAGCTATCTATTCATGTCCATCATGTACCCCTTCATCTTTGCGATTAGTGTGCGCAATCTCGGTCCTCAGACCAAAATCGCCGCTTCGTTCCACGTCATGGCCGTCGGCGTCGCGGGCTCAATCTCCGCAGTGCTGGTGGGGTGGCTTTGGGACCATTACCACAGTGTGACGATTTCCTTCGCCCTGCCTTTGCTCGGCTTTATCGCTACGACGATCTACGGTTTGGCTTATCCGCGTCTGCTGGAAAAATCCAGCCAGGCGGCGCGAATTGAATATGAGGCGCCCGAAGCAAATTTATCTCGCAGTTGATTTAGGCGCCTCGAGCGGGCGCATCGTCGCCGGACTTTGGGACGGCCGGGTAATGACGTTGGACGAACTTCACCGGTTTCCCAACGGGCCGGTTTATCTGGCCGATTCAATGCGCTGGGACGTGCTGGGGATTTGGTCGGAAATCCAAAACGGCCTCGCGATTGCCGGGAAAAAGTATGGAGACAAAATTGTGTCCGTCGGCGCGGACACCTGGGGCTCGGATTACGTGCCGCTGACCCGGACCGGGGAAATCGTCAGCCAGCCGTTTCATTATCGCGACGCCCGCACTGGCGGCATGATGGAGAAAGCGTTGCGACGCATGTCGCAAGCCGCAATTTTTTCCCGCACCGGCACGCAGTTCCAACCGTTCAACACATTATTCCAGCTGCTGGCTTTTCGGGAACAAAGCCCGGAACTTCTTGCGCAGGTGGATTGCCTGTTGCTGATGCCGGACTTCATTCATTGGTGCCTTTGCGGTTCGCGCGTTGTCGAGTTTACGAACGCCACCACGACTCAATGCCTGAATCCATTGACCCGAAAATGGGCAGGAGATTTATTGAAAAAAATGCAACTGCCTGCGTCCATTTTTCCGAAGATTGTTCCACCGGGAACGAAGGTGGGAAAACTTCGGGAATCCGTTTCGCGCCGACTGGGTCTTGGAAAGATTAATGTCGTCGCGCCGGCAACACACGACACCGCCTCGGCGGTCGTGGGCATGCCGACGGCGCATACCGGAAAAAACAATTGGGCTTATATCAGTTCAGGCACGTGGTCGTTGATGGGAGTGGAAGTGGGACAAGCCTGCCTCGCGCCTCGTGTTTTGGAATTGAACATGACCAATGAAGGCGGCTTTGGCGGCACGTATCGTTTGTTGAAAAATATCATGGGCTTATGGCTGGTACAGGAGTGCAAACGCTCGTTTGACAATCGAGGCGGCAAAAACAATTACGATGAATTGGGGCGGGCCGCCGCCGCCGCGAAACCATTGCGGTCGTTATTAAACGTAAATAGCCCGGAATTTTATAGTCCTGTGGATATGCCGTCGACGATTCAGGATTTTTGCCGTAAATCCAAGCAACCTATTCCGAAAACAAAAGGTGAGTTGGTGCGATGTGCGTATGAAAGCCTGGCGTTGCAGTATCGCCAGACGCTCGGTTGGCTGGAGGAATTGACAGGCGAGCGGATCGAGGTCATTCACATTGGCGGAGGCGGATCGCAAAATCGACTTTTGAATCAATTCACCGCCGATGCGTGCCAGCGTCCGGTTGTGGCCGGTCCGGTTGAAGCCACGGTCATGGGCAATCTTTTGGTGCAAGCGCGGGCGGCCGGGGAAATAGGGTCGTTATCTGAAATGCGTCAGGTTATTCGTGATTCGAGCGATGTGACGGTTTGCGAGCCAAAGATTTCGGCGGGGTGGGATGAAGCAGTTGGGCGGTTTGCGAGATTGCAGTGAATCAGGAAATCCATTTTGGATAACAAGCGCCATTCGAAAGCGGTGTCGCGCGCTGCTTGCCACCGCACTCCATAACGCAAGCGCGGTATGGGTGGTTCATTCCTGGCTTGACATGCGAAATGTGTTTTGATAATTTCGTTCACAGGCGCCGCGGTGAGCATGCGGCAGGCAAAGGCAACGATCAAATTCCGTAGTAGAAAGGCATTCTTTATGGCTGTAATCCGTAGCGTTATTTCGACATTGTCCAACGATGGCAAGGAGGCGATGGGGCCTGATATCCTGATGTACCATTACCCGGACAATTCCATTTTAAGTGGAACTCTTCTCACGGTGGAATCGAACCATTTTGCGGTCCTGAAATCGCGTGGAGCGGTCCTCGATGTTTATGAGACGGGCCAATACCCCATTCAGACGCCCGACAAGCCATTGCTGGGGTCCTTTACGCAGGCATTTTTTGGCGGTCAAAGTCCCTGGCAATACGAGGTTCTCTACGTTAATCGAACCAAAATGGTCGTCAAAACTTCCGGCATGGCCTTGTCGAGAGAGATGGCGGAAATGTCGTACGAAGTGGATTATTACTTTCACGTGGCGAAGAAGGAGGACGCGCTGGCGCTGGTCACGCATATGCCACAGACAGGTCATTTCGTGACTACGGCGCAGGTCAATACGTACGCCGGGCCGGTGGTGGAGCAGGCGATCAACCAGATTGTGCAGCTGACGCCGCTTGAAAGCGTGAACGAAAAGATCAATGACATCACGCAATTGGTGCATGATCATTTGCAGCAGTTTTTGACCGTATTTGGGATCACGCTCGATACGGTGAAGGTACTGATTTTCCCGAAAGATGAGCGCATGCGGCAGTTGATTTCACTCAAGGCTTTTGGGCTGAGTGAATTGGATGCAGTGCGCTATTACGCGGCGATTCTGATGGCCGAACGAGGAGTGATTTCAGCGCCAAATATGGCATTGGGAGTGCCGTTCAACATCGGCGGCGTTCCGCAAGTGCAACTGCAAGTGGATCCTGGCGTCGGAAGCGTCATCCCAAAAACAGTTGCGCCAAAATCCCCTCCGAGGATTCCTCCGTCCAACCCCATGATGGAACAGGATGACTCCGACCCAGAGCAATAAGTTATGAATTACCAGCTGCCCGGTGAAGGATCCCCGATTTGGGAGACCTGGAACATGCTCCTGAACGGGTTCGGATATAATTGGTATCGGGCAGATAATCAGTCGAGAGCGGATGATTTGCTCGTGCGGCAAAAAGCGGGTTATTTTCTCGGCGTGGCCGCTTCAAAACTGCAGGAAGCTGAGACCGCCTACCAGAAAAAATATCTTCCTCCAGGAACGCGGGAACACCCGTTTCCGCCGCCGGATAAAGTTGCGGCACATCGGTGCCTGCGTGAATTTCGGCAGGCGGTTTTGTCGATGGAAGGTGTGGTTCGTTCGCTTCCTGTGCCGCCCACGGACAAGATATGGCAACGGCATCGCCAGGAGTTGGCGACGCTCAAGAAACTGACGGACGCGGATGTCGGATTAGTTGGCGTCGCGAAGATGCTGGCCGATGAAATTGAAAAGACGGCCGTCGACCAATGGAACGAGAATGAAACAATTGAAAGACTCAACGGCGTTCTTGGCGAATTCAAGAGCGTGATTGAGGAGCGGCGGACGTTGCTGCTAATGAACGACGTGTGAGTTTGTTTGATTTAAAAATAAGTGATTGACCGTTGTGTGTCCGGGTGGCACGCTGGCTGTCGCAACCCATACCTTGCCAACTTTTTATGCTACAAAGAATCAGTCGTGCTGTTCGCCTTGCGATTTTCTCAATTTTTTTCCTGCACCTTTGGCAAGCCAAGGCCGGAGTTTCCGTTAGCGTTCAGCCCGGCGACCAAACGGTGTCAGTAGGCGAGACGGTTGTCTTCGGCGCTACGGTTACCATCACGGGAGGTGAAAAAGTCACGGGTTTTCAATGGTATTTTTCTGCGAACAGTCAAGGGCCATTCAGTGTCGTTGCCCTCACGGGGGCTTTGACTTTGACGAATGTGCAAACAAGCGACGCCGGGTATTATGTCGTGAATGTTGCGTATACGCTGGGAGGCAGCCAGCAATCGGTATCCAGCACCGCAGTGAGGCTGGTGGTGAATCTCCAGCCGCACATTGCTGCCCAGCCGGTCAGCGTGGCTCTTCCGGTGGGGAGCAACGCGGTGTTCAGCGTCGCGGTTGGGGGAGCGCCGCCGCTGCATTTACAATGGAGGAAAAACGGATCAAATCTGGCGGGCGACAGCCGCGTGACGGGAACCAACAGCGTAAATCTCCAGATTCAGAATTTGACGCTTGCCGATTCGGGTAATTACGACTTCGTACTGACCAATTCCTATGGTTCGACGACCAGCCAGGTGGCAACGTTGACTGTGTTTTTGGTTCCCCCGGTCTTTACCAGCCCGACCAACGCGGTTGGGAAACAAGGGTATCCATTTACTTACACGATTTCAGCCACGGGAACGACGCCGATTACGTTTGGCACTGCTGGATTGCCTGACGGCCTGAATTTTAATCCGTCGAATGGGGTAATTTCAGGCGTCCCATCCGTTGCGGGCGTTTTTAACATTGCGCTTTTGGCGACGAATGCCGCGCAGACAACCGTTGGAAATCTGGTTCTCACCCTGGCGGATGACATTCCCGCGATCACCAGTGTCACGACTGCCGCCGGCCAGCAGGGGCAACCGTTTACTTACACCATCACCGCTACCAATGACCCGGTTTTATTCAGCGCCATCGCATTGCCTACCGGCCTGAGCGTGGACATAAATAGCGGCGTTATCTCCGGCGTGCCGCTAGTCAGTGGTTCGTTTCCCATTACACTCGGCGTGGCCAATGCGTATGGAACCGACACCGTAACGCTGACGTTAAACCTGGCCTCGGGCGCGCCGTCCATCATCAGTGCGCTGGCGAAAAACGGCACGCAAGGACAGCCTCTCAGCTACACAATCAGGACTCACAACAAGGCTGATTCATTTAGCGCCGGACCGTTGCCTGATGGTCTGAATCTAAATTCGAGCAGCGGCGTCATATCGGGTGTGCCGCTGGTCAGCGGTACGTTCCCGGTTGTCATTGGCGCGATGAACGTATTTGGGTCTGACAGCCGGATCCTCACGCTGAATATCGGCAACGGAGTCCCGGTCATCACGAGTTCGCTAAATGTCACTGGCGGCGAGGAACAAACTGGTTTCGATTATACCATTACGGCAAACAACGCGCCCACAATGTATTGGGCCGCGAACCTGCCGATCGGGCTGACGGTGAACACCAACACGGGCGACATCACCGGCACACCGTTGTACGCTGGTAATTACAACATTCCTTTGTATGCCGCCAATTCGCTGGGAGTCGGTACGGCCACCTTGCAATTGGACATAACGAACATGGCCATTACGAATCTGGTGGTTACCAACCTGACCGCGTCTTATTCGTCTCCCTATCTGCTGGATTTCAGATTCTCGCTGGTCGACGGCTATGATTCGCAGACGAGCCACTCGGTGGTTGCCTCGCCGTCTTTGATGTCCGTGACTGCATTTGAAGATGGGGTGCCGGTCAGCCCGTCGGAAACTGCGGTCCTTCTCCAGTCCGTTGACAGCCAGAACGCACAGCCGCTCAAGGGTTGTCTGGTCATGGACTTCAGTGAGAGCATTGCGTCGCTCGAAAATGGCGATACCAACGGAAACGGCATTTCAGACGCCGTGGACGCTGAAGTCACCGACGCCCAAACCTTCGTCAACGAACAACCCAATGGGTCGCAATTGGGTGTCTATGAGTTTCATCGGGACGACGAAGCGCCGCAGCAAGTGCTGCCGTTAACCACTGATACCAATAGGCTGGACGACGCCATTGGCGGGATCTGGAATAATTATGTCCAGGGTTTTCCGGCCGGCTCTCGAGCGTGGGATGCTTTGAGCGCGGCGATCACCGCCCTGGCGCCGGCCAACAGCAACGAGGTCCACTACATTTTATTTATGTCCGACGGGCAGGATGACTCGAGTTTTGCCACCACGAACACTGTAATTGCGGCCGCAACCAATGCCAACGTGCGAATTTACACTGTTGGGTACGGCGACGACGTGGACGCCAATACCCTCCAGATGCTGGCTGCTGCGACCCAGGGGCAATATTTAACGCCGACAAACTCGTCGGATTTGGCCCTCGATTTTGCCCGCCTGGGAAAAGATATCAGCAGCCAATATATATTGCGCTGGGCGACGCTGAATCGTTCCAGTAATTCGTTCATGCCCACGTTTCAAATTACGTACCAGGGTCTGACCGCGCCGTCGCCACCCAATCCTCCGCCGTTTATCAGCGGCACAAATTTCGTGACCGTGACGAACTCGGGTACAGTGATGACCAACGCGGTTTATCTTTATACTACCAACTACATCATTCCACCCTACAAAGCCTCAGCCTACGCGGGCAATGTGTTGAGCGGATTGCTGCTTTTGGATTCGAACCTGGAGGTGAATCCGCCGGAAATTACATTGCGGGCCAGTTACGTGCCGCGCTATATCCGCCAACTGCATTTGCATTATCGCGCGAACTGGCCAGTAGCGGTGACCCTGGACTCCACCAATTCCGGCGAGATGTTGAACGGCTGGACCTTGACGCAAACCAATGATGGCGCGGGCGGTCAGTGGGCGTATTTGAGCGCTCCCAATCCGGCCCTTTTGGCCGATAGCATCCCATTTGCTGATTTTGGCAACCTGATTACTTTTTCATTCCAGGATGGCAGCGAGATCAGCAACGCCTTTAGCGGATTCGAAGTGGATAACACTATCTACACCAACACAGCCGGTACGAATTTCTACGGATTCGTGCTGCAAGGGACCAACGTATATACCGCTGTTTACGCTGTGACGCCGCCGCATGGAACTCCCGTGCCGTGGTTGATGAGCTACGGGTTTACCAATAATTTCGCCGGCGCGGAATTGCTCGACCCCAATGGGAATGGATTTGCGGTGTGGCAGGACTATTTAGCCGGGCTGAACCCGCTGGATCCGAATTCCACCTTTGCGGTTCGATTTGCGTCGCCGCAAAATTCGCCTCAAATCGTCTTCAACACCGTCGTCGGCCGAACGTATCGCGTTGATTGGGCTGTGAGCTTGAATGGCGATTGGGCCATCTTGCGCGACGGGATTCCCGGTACCGGCGGCAACATCATTTTCACCGATGACCGTGATTTGAGCGGTGTCTCGGCCATGTACTATCGCGTGGTCGTGGAAGCGCCATAAATTCCCATTTTCCAAGCTGTGCTTGAGCTTGAGTCTGTGTGCCCGGCACCCTAAAGTCAGTGGGACATGAACGAGTCGTTGAAAGCCCAAACCCACGAAGTGTCGGCATGGATTCAGAAGCTGCGCGCGGAGATCGGCCGCGTGATTGTCGGCCAGGAAGCTTTGGTGGAACGCCTGTTGGTCGGGCTCCTCGCCAATGGCCACGTGCTTCTGGAAGGCGTTCCCGGCCTGGCCAAAACCCTCTCTGTTCGCACGCTGGCGGCGGCGGTGCAGGCGACTTTTCACCGCATTCAATTTACCCCGGACCTCTTGCCGGCGGATATCATCGGCACGCTCATTTATAATCCACAGGATGGACAATATAAGGCCACTCGCGGGCCGGTATTTGCCAATTTTGTCCTGGCTGACGAAATTAATCGCGCGCCCGCCAAGGTGCAGTCGGCCCTGCTCGAAGCCATGCAGGAGCGCCAGGTGACGCTCGGCGGCGAAACCATGCGCCTGCCTTCGCCGTTTTTGGTGCTGGCCACGGAAAACCCGATCGACCAGGAAGGCACGTATCCGCTGCCTGAAGCACAGGTGGACCGGTTCATGTTCAAAGTGATGCTGGATTATCCCAGTGAACAGGAGGAGCGAAAGATCCTTGATCGGATGGCGTTTACCAGCCCGGAAGCCGCGACGCAGGCGGTGGTCAGCCTCGACCAAATTTTGCAGGCGCGCAAACTGGTGGACCAAATCCACGTGGATGAAAAGATCCGTGATTACATTGTCAAAATTGTCATGGCGACGCGCCGGCCCCAGGAGTTCAAGCTCGACTTGAAGCATTTTATTCAATTTGGCGCGTCCCCGCGCGCGACGATTTACCTGACCCTTGCCTCCAAAGCGTGGGCACTCCTGAAAGGCCGCGACTATGTGACGCCCGAAGACGTGAAAAGCATCGGTCCCGACGTCTTGCGCCATCGCATCATTCTCACTTACGAAGCGGAGGCGCAGACGGTATCGTCCGATGCGATTGTTAAACAGGTATTGAACACCGTGCCCGTGCCGTGACTCCCACTGAACTTTTAGAGGCCGTCCGTCGCATAGAAGTGCGAACCAATCGGCTGGTCAACGACATGATGGTGGGAGCGTATCTCAGCCATTTCAAGGGACGCGGCATGGACTTCGAAGAGCTGCGCGAATACGTTCCCGGAGACGATGTGCGGAACATTGATTGGAATGTCACGTACCGCATGGGCCGTCCGTTTGTGAAAAGTTTTCGGGAGGAACGCGAACTGGCGGTGGTGCTGGCTGTGGACGTGTCGGCTTCGGCGGCGTTCGGGTCCGGCAATCGCACCAAGCGCGAGTTCGCGGCTGAAATTGCAGCCACGCTCGCCGTATCGGCCGCGAAAAATGGCGACAAGGTCGCGCTGCTATTGTTCACCGATGAAGTGGAATTATTTGTTCCGGCCCGAAAGGGACGACGTCATGTTCTGCGGCTGGTCCGTGAATTGCTCACCTTTCAGCCGCGACGCCGAGGCACAAACATTTCCGGCGCATTCGAATTTCTCAATCACGTCATCCACCGCCGCTCGATTGTTTTTCTGCTGACGGATTTTTTGCACAGCGTCGCCAGCGCGGCAAGTGTCCGTGTTGCGCAGAAAGATTTTATCGCCACGCTCGGCCTGACCAACACGCGGCACGATGTCGTTTGTCTGCATTTGCATGATCCTCGCGAGACCGTGCTGCCGCCGGCGGGTTTGCTTACCATTGAGGATGCCGAGACCGGCGAGGTCTTTGAACTGGATTCGAAAAGCGTGCGTGTGCGGGAGCGGTTTGCGGCCGTTAACGCGGACCGCCTGGCGGAACTGGACCGCCGGCTCATCCACGCCGGCGTGGACACGCTGCGGTTGAATACCGCCGAACCATTTGCGCCGACGTTGCAGCGATTTTTTGAAATCCGCCGCGGACGGCGGCGGGGCTGAAAATGTGTGGATTATTTAGAGACTCGTGCCGCGGAAAGGTCGCACTTACCTCTGCCTTCGCTCAGAAGCTACGGCGGACAGGCCGGCCATTTCCCCTTAGGAGAGGGGGAAAAGTCGCCCGATTTTTTGTCGCGGTGCGTCGTCGGTTTCGGTTCATGGATTTGACGCGCGATTTGGCGATCATCAAAACTCGCGCGCATGAGCGTTTCATTGGGCGTTCGATGTTCGATGTTCGATGTTCGATGTTTTTGTCTTTTTTCTTTGTCTTAGCCGCTCCCCGCCTTTTTGGCCAATCCAGGACCAATGCGTTGCCACAACTCTTCCCGCCTGACGCCCCGATACCACCGACATTCCTGGAACAACACGGTGTCACCGTTCTTGTTGGCGGTTTAATTCTTCTCGTGCTGGTTGGCGTTGTCGTGTGGGCCATTTTCAAACCAAAGGTTGAAGCGGTTTTACCGCCGGCAACTGCCGCGAGGGAGGCCCTGGCTAAATGCAAGAGGCGGCCTGAAGACAGAAATGTGCTGGGCGAAGTTTCGCAGGCTCTGCGCCACTACATCGGCGCGGTGCTTGAATTTCCCTCCGGCGAATACACGACGGCTGAATTTTGCGCAGAGCTTGACCGCAGCGCGACCCTGACGCCTGAGCTGAGGCTCGCCATTTCTGAATTTCTACGCGCCTGCGACGAGCAAAAATTTTCTCCAGCCATTTCCTCCGCGCCGCTTAACGCCGTCGACCGCGCTTTGGAGTTTATTGACCTGGTTGAAAAAGCCCACACGCAGGATGCATGTGCCAATCAAAGATGACTGGCGAATTTGAATTTCAATATCCGTGGGTGCTGGCGCTGTTGGCCTTGCTGCCGGTTTATGCCTTGTTGCACGGCAGGTTCGGCACATGGTCGGCGTTGCAATTCTCGAGCGCCGAAATCGCGCGGGCGGCGGGCGCCCGGATGCGGACGGCGGCCGGACGATTGCTGGCATTTCTGCGTTTGCTGGCAGTGGGGCTCGGCATTATCGCCCTGGCCGGGCCGCGGCTGGCAAATTATCACGTTGTTACCGAAACGCCGGGCATCGATATTATGCTGGTGCTGGATTTGTCCTGGTCCATGGTGGCGGTGGACATGGCGCCGGAGGAGAGACTTTCCCGTTTTGCCATTGCGTCGGGTGTGTTGCAGGATTTCATTCAAAAACGGCCCAACGATCGAATCGGTTTAATTGGGTTTTCCGGCAAGCCGTATCTCGTGAGTCCGCTTACGATGAACCACGATTGGCTGATTCAAAACCTGGGGCGGTTGCACATTGGCATCATCCGCGATCTCGGCACGGCCATCGGAGACGCCGTCGCGGTCGGCGCCAAACGGCTCCAGGCGGTTCCGAATGGCAAGAGCCGCATCATGATCCTGCTCACCGACGGCGACAACAACCTGGGCCAGGTCAATCCGCTGGCCGCCGCGCAACTGGCGGCCGCGCTGGGCATCAAGGTTTATACGATCGGCATTGGGATTGAACAACCGTGTAACATGCCGGAGTTCGATCCGCAGACGGGACAATTTCGGCTCGACGCCAATGGGAATCTCATTCCTTCCTACCTGCTGCAACCGGCGAATTATTCGGTGCTGGATACAATGGCGAATTTGTCAGGCGGGCAATTCTATCGGGCGACCAACCAACGCCAATTGCAAAACATTTACGACCAGATCAACCGGCTGGAAAAATCGAGGGTAACGCGCCGGCGATTCGCCGAGTACCATCCATTGTTCGAATGGCCTCTGCTGGCCTGCCTGGGTGTGCTGGCGCTGGAATTGATTTTAGCGAACACCAGATTGCGACGGGTCCCATGACAGATTTTGCTAATTTTCATTTCGCCGCGCCAGCCTGGCTCTGGCTGACGGTGTTGGGACCGGTATGGCTGGCGCTGCTGCATCGCTATGCAGCGAACGCACGGCGCGAGGAATTGGGGCAGATGATTGCGCCGCGAATGGTCCAACAACTCACGGCGTCGCACAGCGTGGCCCGTCGGAGGTTCAAAAACGGGTTGTTGCTGGCGGCGTTTGCGCTGGCCGGAATCGCGCTGGCGCGGCCGCAATGGGGACAGGTGCAAACCGGGAGCGGCATCGTTGGCGAGGATGTTGTGTTTGTGCTGGATTGCTCGCGCAGCATGTTGTCCACGGACGTCGCGCCAGATCGGCTGGATCGCGGGAAATATGCAATTTTGAATTTTGTCCAACGGTACGCGCGCGGCCGGGTGGGGCTCGTATGCTTCGCGGGAAGCGCATTTACGGAATGTCCTTTGACCTTTGACTATGATGCGTTTGATGAAACATTGTTGGCAATGAACGAAAAAGCCATTCCGGACCCCGGGACCGACATCGGCCAGGCGCTGGAAGAAGCTTCCCATGATATGGATAAGCGCAGTCGACGAAAACTCGTGGTGCTGCTGACCGATGGCGAAGACCTGGAAAAAACCGGCGTGGCGGCTGCCAAATCGTTGGCGACTAATGGCCTGGTGGTTTTTACGGTTGGCGTGGGCACGCCCGCCGGCAAGGAAGTTCAATATGTAAATGACGCCGGCCAAAAGGAATGGGTGCGCGACGCCAGCGGGAATCCGGTCCATAGCCGGCTGGATGAACAAACGCTTCGCGAAATCGCTGAGGCGACCGGAGGCGAATATTATTCGCTTGGCCCGGGTGGCGAGGATTTGGCAAAGGTCCGTTTCGCGGTTCACACACTGGACACCACGGGCGGCGCGCGCCATTCGGTGGAGAACGGCGTGGATCATTTCCATCCGCCCATTGCCCTTGCGCTCGTGCTCATTGTCGCTGAATCATTGATGAGCACGCGCAGAAGACAGCCTTCCAAAACGTCATGAACGGCCAAGCCAAAATGAATCTGTTTGTGCTGGTGTATTTGATAGCGCTGGGAGCAGTGGCGTCAGCCAACGGTCAGACCAATGACATCGCCCCGGCGGTTCAACCGGTCACGGCGCGGGAGTTCTACAACGCCGGCACAGCGAAGATTGCCGCAAAAAAGTTTGCCGAAGCCGAACAAATGTTTCTGTCGTCCCTCGCCGCGCAGGAAGGGGGAGTGCAGCCGCAGGCACTTTACAATCTGGGCCAGGCGCGATTTGACGACGGGCTGGCGGTCTTAAAGAAAGGACCCTCCGCCCAAACTCTGGATGCGCAAGGCGGCGGAGCAAATTTGGAGGCAGGGTCCGCGATTCAGCAGGGGGAGGCAGCGCTGGCGGGAAATGATTTGGCAAAATTGATTTCGGCATATATCGACGGCCATGGCGCTCGACGGGACCTGCGCTCAGTCGAAGAAGCCGTCCGGCAAGCAATTCAGACGTATGGCGATAGTCTCCGCAAATGGCAGCAGGCAGACGATGATTTTAAGAGTGCCGCCGAGTTGAATCCGAGTGACACGGACGCCGCGCGGAATTCGCAAATCGTCGAGCAATACATTGCCAAACTGGTGGATAGCTTGCGTCAAATGCAGCAAATGGCCGCCAGGCTCGGCGCGCAGCATAAGAAATTGAATGAGGTTTTGAAGTCCATTGGCGGCCGGATTCCAAAGCCGAACCTGCCGCCAGGCGCCCCGGGTGACAAGGACGATGACGATGGATTGCAGCCCGAATCATTACGCGGAATGGAAGAAGGCCCCACCAAAACGGGCAAACCGATCGAAGAACGGCTCTCGCGGGACCAGGCGGCGCAAATCCTTAACGGCGTTTCGATCGACGCGGCGCAGCGCCTTTTGATGAATGAACCCAAAACCGGCCAGAATGTACAAAACTCAGGTCGAACCTGGTGAAATTTCCCCAAATTGTACTTCACGCATTGAAGCCTGAACCTCCTGCGATCATGAGACGTACCAAACATCGGACGACTATTCCCCCTCTCCTGGGGGAGAGGCCCCGGGGTGAGATTTCCCCGAAGGCCATTTCGCGCATTGAACCCTTGAACCGCCAGCAATGTTTAAGCATATCAAATCATCGGACGACAATTCTCCCTCTCCTTGGGGAGAGGGCCGGGGTGAGGGAGATTCGAGGCACTTGGGAAGCGCCGAGAAGAATTTGGCAGGGCCAAAGGTTGCGGAGCAACCGAGCGAGCGGCGCGAGCGGAGTCAATCTTTCGAACGCGGATATTCGGCCCCGGTTCATGGGGAGGGCGGTCTTTTTCCAGCCGAGGTACGAGGCTCTATTTAACGGTTCACGGAGAGGATGTCAGATGCGTTTTATTCACAGACTCATTTCGATAATATTTGCGGTAGTCGCGGCGCAGTCGTTACGGGCGCAGGTATCCATTCAAGTAACTCCGAGCCAGGCCGCGAGGCTTCAAGTACCCCAGGCGGCGGTGGTGGCGGACGATTCCTCGGTGACGGCTACGGCGGAATTTGATCCCACAAATGCGCAAATCGGACAAACGGTTTTTTACCGGGTTGCGATTGACGGAGCTGTCGAGAAAGACGTCGCATGGCCTGGCGCCCCAATCAGCCCCGCGCAATTGAAATTCGGGCCTGTTTCGCATGGGCAATTGATGCAGGTCATTGCAAACAAATTTCGTCCGCTGACAGCGTTTCTCTATCAGGTGCAGGCTACGGCGACAGGAAATTTTACCGTTCCGAATTTCGAGGTGATGATTGACGGCAAGCGTGTTCAAATTCCGGCGGCGACGTTGAATGTGGGCAACTCCGTTTCCGAGACGCCGCCGCGCTGCCTGACGTTGCAGGTTTCGGATACGAATATTTATGTCGGCCAGCCGCTCCGCGCCAGCGTGGTGCTGCCGGCCTCACAGGACAATCAAATCGATGCGCTCCGCGAAGTCCAGTTCAACGGGAACGGATTTATGAACGACCTAACGACGACAAAGCAGGCTGTCGAAATGGTGGGAGTTGATGGCCGAGCCACTCCGGCCTTTGTGTATGAAATCACCCTGACGCCGATAGAGGCCGGGTCATCGGCGCTTTCGGCGCAGGGGTTTACCGCTGGACGTGAATTTTCCGGTCCAGTCATAATCAACGGCCACGTCGTCATTTCCGGCGGGCCGCCACATTACGTTTTCCTCGCTTCGAGTCCGGTTCAAGTGAATGTTCATCCGTTGCCCACGGAAGGGCAGCCTGCCGATTTCGGCGGTTCCATAGGAAGTTTCACGCTGGGCCCGCCACAATTGTCTACTAATCGAATTCAACAAAGCGAACCGGTGCGGCTTACAGTGTCCGTCCATAGCAACGGCACCTTGAACCACTTGGTGCCTCCTGTGCCGCCAACCGTCAACGACTGGGAAATCATTCCTGATAACCCGCCGGGTTTTTCCTTTACCTTAATCCCGCTCACCGGGTCGACTCGGCAGACGCCCGCGATTCCGTTTAGTTGTTTTGATCCGGCCAGCGGCCGCTACGTGGATTTGACGATTCCCTCTCTGCCCGTGACGGTAATCTCGACGGGACTGCCAACTGAGATGCCGGCGGAAGCCGGAACGACGCCCGGCTCGCCGTTGAAGTTGGGCGGGTTAGCATCGTCGCCTGGCGGATCGGTTGCCAGTCTGGCTCCTCCGCAACTGCGTGGCTGGTTCGTTGTTTTCCAAATTATTCCTATTCTCGGCATCCTGGGATTGTGGCAATGGGACCGGCGTCGTCGGTTTTTAGAGGCGCATCCGGAGATTGTCCGTCGGCGGGAGGCGCGTCGCCTGTTGCGGCGCGAAAAACGCCTGTTGCTTGGCGCCGCCAGGCGCGGTGATGAAGCAGCGATCGTCCGGCACGCGGCCAACGCGATGAAAATTGCCTCTTCGCCGCATTATGCGGCGCACCCGCAGGCGCTGGTCTGCGGCGATATTTTGAATCATCTGCACGATACCGACCGAAACGGCGCCATTGGTGAAACGGTGCGCAAGATTTTTGCGGCAGCGGACGCGCGCTTTGCGTCGGCGCCAAACGGGGCGGCTAATTGGCCGGCGCTCACCTCTGACGTAAGCACGGTATTGCTAAAGCTGGAGGAGCAATTGTGAAAGCCGTGATCGCCTTCTTTCTCACGCTCATGGCCTGTGCGCTGACGAACGTCCGTGGCACGACCAATGATAGTTTTGGGGCAGGGGTGGCGTCGTATAGGATAGGGGATTTTGCGCCCGCGGCGGAGGCGTTTAAAAATGCCGCTGCAATTCAACCAGCGGCCGGCACGTTTATCAACCTGGGCCTGGCGGAATGGCAGGGGGGGCATGCCGGGCCGGCAATATTGGCGTGGGAGCAGGCGCTGTGGATTAATCCATATGACAAACGGGCCGAACAAGACCTTCAATTTGCGCGGCAAGTGATCCAGCTCGACGAGCCGAGGCTAAAATGGTTTGAAGCATTGTCCGGCTGGCTGCCGCCTGTGGCCTGGTTGTGGATCGCGGGGGCCAGCCTTTGGCTGGCCGTTGGCATGATGCTTCTGCCTGCTGTTTTTCGCAGGCAAAAGGCGGGCTGGCATCAAACTTTGGCGGCCTGCGGCCTTTGTGTTTTTTTAATCAGCCTGGCGGGAAACTGGGGCGTCATCAGCCGCACACATGTTGGATTCGTCCTGGAAAATAACGCGCCGCTGCTTTTGACGCCGACGCGTGAGGGCGAAGTGACCGCGACTTTGACCTCAGGCGAACCCGCGCGCGCACTTCGGGCACGGGGAAACTATTATTTGATTCGAACGGAGTCTGAAACGGGATGGATAGACCGGGAACAATTCGGTCTTATTTCACAATAGAAGTGGTATGCCGAGTCGAAGCTCGGAGCGTCACAGTAATTCGGTCATTGTTCGCCCGCTGTCGCTTCGCCATGGCGCGGCAGTCTTTCCACTCCGCCAACGCTCCGAGCGAAGACTGGTGCACGCATCAGGAGTTGAACCTGCTAATGAAAAAAACCTAGCCGTACTCATTTTTGTTTTCATGCGCCGATGCGGAGTATCCCGGCGTGAAATTCGGTGTCAATCATCGTTTCATCATTTTGCGCAAGTTGAACTGTGCGCGACTGATGGAGATAACCGCCTGCCGTACAAGGTATTCTGCCTTGCGCGGGCGAGTGTGGTAGGAACTGACTCTGGCCATGCTGTTTAGTACTTGCGCTTGTTTAGGTCATATGCCAGCTTTCCAGAGTCAGGCACCAGTTCACTAATGTCATTAGAAATGGCAACAGCCGCAGTTGGCAAGTCGGTAGCGACGACCTTTGCTAAGAAATTCACGGGCGCGGTAGTTGAGCGATTGTCGCGCCACCGTGCCAACTGCTTTTTCGACGCCTTTGTGGATTCGCTTCACTGCAAACCCGATGAGATCAACCGACGTTTGGACGACATTCTCGGGGACGATACGAAGAGCGAGATACTTTTCGATGCCTATCGCCGAGTCTGCCTTTCAAAATCGAAAACGATTGGCCCACGCATAATTGGTCTTCTTACCGGTCAACTTACCATCGAATGTAGAGTGGCCAATCCGATTGAAGAGAGTATTTTCGAGGCAGCCGAGTCAATGTCAGACGGTGATTTCATGGAGTTTGTGGAAGACTATCAAGAACTTCGTGAGCACAAGAGGCGCATTGCTGATACGGGCGCTTCTGTTTCTGTTCGTTGGTCTGAGGAGAATTCAGGCTATAACGGCACCATAAATATTAGTCCCTTCCCGTGGGAAGATGCGTTGGGCCGGTGGGCTGTCAAGCTATCCATCCCTGAGCGAGCGCCAAATCATGAGCCATATTCCTGGGACGGATTATCCGACCGGCCTCGGCAGGCCATGCGAATTCGATGGTTGATCCCTCGACCGTTTCAACGAGATTCTTCAGCTCGCCAACCCCTTGCCGAAACTGATGATGGGTCATAACATCCCTGACTTGCTCCGGGATGTCAGAAATTGGAATTGGGCAGTTTTTGACACCACGCCCGAATGCTCCAAAAAAGTGGCCAAAGGGATGTCCCATGCACTTTCGGTATTCCGGTAATGGCATTTCTTCTGGATAGCCATCAAGTTCGCAGGCGACCCACTTCGCAAGTTCCTCGTGTTTTAGCCTTGTCGCCAAAACACGGCACTTGCGGAGCAGTGTTTCCAAATCGGAAGAACCGTCAACTGCGGCATCCTGAATTTCACGCAATAGACTCATACCGTTCAAGAATTGTGGGATTACGAAGCGACTTCTGCAATTAAAAAGAACCACCCACCGGACCGCGACTCGCATTGGAATATCAAGCCGATTTCTGACGGAGTTAATCCATTTCCAAAAATGCTAAATGAATTTCAGGCGTGAGCATGGATGTTACCAAAACAGTTCGGGCGCACTTGGGGCTGCCGGCCGGTGGTGTGGCGACGGTCGGGCGCAAAATAACGGATTCCTCCGCTCAAAAACTCAACGGTAATTCTCCTGGTATCACTCCCTTATTCGAGGATTCTCTCGCCTGTTTAACGGCTGGTGCGGCTGCTGGCGAGAGCGAACCAACTAACAGCCAACCTGCTAGTAACAGGGCCAGCCGGAAGGAGAGAGTGAATGAATAATGACGTTTATCAAGTCATTACTGACCGCATTATCGGTCTGCTGGAAAAAGGAGTTGTGCCGTAAAGGGGTCACCCATAGTTTGGTTCCCGCCATCTTGCCGCGCCGTAGCATTGCGGAGGCGAGAGCTTCCGAGCGACGGCGGAAGCCAGACAGAGGCGGGTCCTCGTCGCCATCGTCAACCTTAAAAACGAACTATGGGTCAAGTCCTGAAATAAATTTGTCACTTTTCCGCGAAGCGGCTCGACGGACGGTCAGTGAGAAAACTCCAAACCCCAATCTCCAGGCACCAAAGAACATCCAAGCTACAGGCACGCAAAATTGGATATTCGGGCCTTGGTGCTTCTCTGGAGCTTGGGCGCTTGGAGATTGGGGTTTTTAACTCTTCTCCGCTTCAACGACAGGCGTTGAGATCTGAGTCCAAATTCCCTTTCTCTTAACGCTCCGAGCGTGGAAATCCAAAGTGGCATGCCGAGTCGAAGCTCGGAGCGTCACAGTAACTCGGTCATCGTTCGCCCGCTGTCGCTTCGCCATGGCGCGGCAGTCTTTCCACTCCACTAACGCTCCGAGCGAAGACTGGTGCACGCATCAGGAGTTGCACCCGAAACCTTCTTCTTTGATGTTTTAGAGTCGTGTTATTTCCGATTTCAATTTAAGGTGCGGGGATGGCATACACAGTGAACGAAACGAACACATTCCAAAGCGGCTCAAGGTCACCTCAAAACACTACCAAACAAACATATTCAGGCCACCGGGACGGCCACTTGATCGCTTTAAATTATCGTTCGCTGAATGAAATCAAAAAATTCATTAGAAACGATGCCCGCAATGAACATTGGGCGGGACGCACTGCCACCTACCGTGTGACCGGAACGTTGGGATTTAAGTGCATGGGATTGATGACTAACGCGATGGTGCGTTGGGAATAATCAGATGCAGATATTTCACAGAATCACGGATGCGGAGATTCATTGGTTCCGAGCCATCTTGCAATGTGAATGATATTGTTCCAAAACAGGCCAGGGCCGCCCCAAAGTATGGCCACTTGCCGCCTGTTGGGATAGAAGCCCAGTGCCTTGGGACACCATAGCCGTCACTTCCGTTTAGTTTTGGATTTATTTGCTTCCAAACCGCGCCAAGTGAAACCAACCACCGCCAGCGACCCGGCAAGGCAGACAAGCTTCGCCGACATCATCGCCTATCACGACCGGACCAAGCACCAGCCCGGACGTTACGCACGCGGGCCGGGCGGTCTGGACTGGGCGAGCCAGCCGGATCCGTTCCGGCGCTTTCCCGGTGCGCCGCTGTTGCCACTGCCGCTGGCCGGGCCCGACGACACGCCTCCGGCGGCCGCATTGTTCGGCGCAGTCAAGGTGGCGCCGCGACCCTTCACGCTGGCTACGTTGGGTTTGTTCTTCGAATTGTCCATGGGGCTTTCTGCGCGCAAGACGATTCCCGGTTCGAGCTGGTTTCTGCGCATCAACCCCTCCAGCGGCAACCTGCATCCCACCGAAGCCTACGCCGTGCTGCCCACGCTCGAATGGCTTCCGGGCGGCGCGGGTGTTTATCACTACGCCCCGCTGCAACACGAACTGGAACAAAGAGCGCGCCGGTCACAGGCCACCGGACCGGACGCGACCGGATTTTGCGTGGGGCTGACCTCCATCATCTGGCGCGAGGCATGGAAATACGGTGAACGCGCCTTCCGCTATTGCCAGCACGACGTGGGTCACGCGCTCGCAACGCTTCGGTTTGGGGCGGCCGCGCTTGGCTGGCGCGTGCAACGGGTGCCAGAATGGGATGATGCCCATCTCGCCCGGCTGCTCGGCCTTGATCGCACCGAAGATTTTACCGGCGCGGAACGGGAAATCCCCGAACTCCTCGTTCGGGTAACTACCATGGACGTGGCTCCGTCACCTCTGCCACTTCCCGGCGACGACACCACCAGCGAATGGTTCGGACGCGCTAATCAATTAAGCCAGTCCCACGTCGAATGGCCGGTCATTGACGAAGCGATTGCGGCCTCGGAACGGAAAGGCGCCAGTGCCATTGAACCCACTGTCACAGTGACATTGCCGCCGCCAGCTCCGCCACCCTGCGCCCATTCCGCCGGCCAACTGATTCGCCAACGGCGCAGCGCGGTGGACTTCGACGGCGTCACGGGCATTTCGCGCGAACAATTTCTGGCCATCCTGGATGCCACGCTGCCGCGCAATTCCGCGCCGCCCTTCGATGCATGGCCGTTCCCGCCGCGCTTGCATCTGGTGCTATTCGTGCATCGAGTAGCCGGGCTGGACGCCGGCATGTATCTCTGGTTGCGCGCCCCGGACGATGCGGATACGTTGCGGCAGGCTTTCCGCGCCGACTTCAAATGGGAGGCGGAGTCAACCGACACGGCCCCGTTGTTCCGGCTCGGCCGAGGCGACTTGCGGGATTTTGCCCGGACACTCTCCTGCGGACAGGACATTGCGGCGGATGGCGCGTTCAGCCTTGGCATGTTGGCGCTGTTCGAGCCGGTCCTGCGGGAGCGCGGTGCGGCAGCTTATCGCGAACTGTTTTGGGAGGCCGGGATGATTGGGCAAGCGCTGTATCTGGCCGCCGAAGCGGCCGGCGTGCGTGGCACTGGCATTGGCTGTTATCTGGACGACGTGTTGCACCGCGCGCTCGGCCTGGCCGGCCACGATTGGCAGAGCCTCTATCACTTCACCATCGGCGGTGCGGTCGAGGATCTGCGGCTGCGCACCGTTCCACCCTACGCGCATCTGGCGGCAGATGTTTGAAGAGTGATTGAATCTTACAAGTCAACGGTCATGCTTTAGAGCTCGGCAAAATCACAAAAAAGAAGGGCGGCTTTCACCGCCCTTCAACGGATTAGATTTGGGTAGAGGGCTACTTTGACTTGTAAATTGGATTTGGAACGGGTTGCCTATCGTTTTCATATTTCACCATCGCCTGCACAATGCAAAAATCGGAATCTTGGTGGTCGCCTTTTTTGGCAGTCATTGTTGCTCCTGCGACACAAGGGTATCCATAAGGTTGAAATCCTTGTTGGATTTTGTCATTTACCATTCTCTCCAGGGACTCTTCACCGCCGGAGGAGTAGATGACGCTGGCGTATTCGATTATTTTATTCATAGATTTGTTAGAGTTAGGGCGGCGATGGCAGCACCACCGGCGAGGATTTGCTTCCAGCGAAAATCTAACCTGAAATCCGCTCCACTGCTGCTGCCGCTTCTTCCGGAGTAGCCCAGGAAATCTCAGAGTGACTCATTCTAAGTTTTTCCCCTTTGTAGTTTACGAGTATTTCGGCTGAATTGCAGTCCAGCACTTCAACAATGTCGCCCAATCGATTTAATCGGACAAATTTACCGAATGATGCATGTTTTTTAACCACAATAGGCAGAATCTCATATTTCTTTGGGCCTACCGAGGTAAATCGGCATTTATATTTGCTCACAAAATGAGCACCAATCTGAGCCGCCATTATGCTTCAAAGCAAGGCTCCCGTCTCCCCTTTGAAAGAGACGCAGACCTGAGACACATTGAAAATCTGCCCGTCAAACTCAACATCATAACTGCCAGTGTCAAATGACCGAATTTTCACGGTTGACCCTTCCGGCAACCCGGGCGGCAACGGATAGCCGCCGAACACGCTCTTGACGCTGGCTGTCAGTGGCTTGGCTGCTTCAGGATCGGCATTGCGCGAACTGTTCATGCGGTCACTGACCCAATACGTTTTCATTTCCTCAGATGTTGAAGCGACCGCCTTGTAATTCTGGCTTTGGGGATTGAGCCACCTAACCATCGCTAAAATCATTTTCCAGTCGCTCTCCCGGCTCCGGTTTTGGCACGAATGCCGCTATAGTCCGAGATATGGATACGATCGTCATCAAACTTGAACCGGCGCTGCTTACGAATCCGGATGCGGACATGCGATACGCGCTGCCGCATTTGCTGGCGGAGCGTTCGGGGGGCGTGATAGAGGATGATGGTTACGATTATGTCGGCCCGTCCAAAGCGTTGGTTCTGTATCTCATGGTCAGAGACCTGGAGCAGGCCAAAAAGTGCATCAGTGAGGTCATCGTTAATGTCCGTGTGCTCGATAATGATTTGGGGCGCGCGGCGACCGTGGCCGTCCAGCTGGGTGACAAGTTTGAAGTGATTTATCCAGCCAACTGGCGGGAAGAGTTCGTTATATGAAGACGCCGTTGAACAGCATGAATTCAGCCCAAACCATTCACGATTGGATTCGCAACTACAATTGGGACGACGGTTTCGCGCAGATTTGGCCCATCGTTGTAAAGGGGTCAACCCATAGCTTGGTTCGCTCTTCAACCTCAAAGACGAACTATGCTATGGGCTGACCCTGGCTGTGGTAGATGTCGATAAAGGGGTCAACTCCGGGGTCAACCCAGAATGGCGCTTAAATTAGGTCCGCAATTTTCGGGGTTTGTTTTTCCAATAGCGATTACGATGTTTTGTGTCCTTGAACTTGTGGCGCGGCGGTCAAGTCCTGAAATAAATTTGTCACTTTTCCGCGAAGCGGCTCGACGGACGGTCAGTGAGAAAACTCCAAACCCCAATCTCCAGGCACCAAAGAACATTCAAGCTACCAGCACGCAAAATTGGATATTCGGGCCTTGGTGCTTCTCTGGAGCTTGGTGCTTGTGGCTTGGAGCTTTTCTGGGGTTTGGTGCTTGGTGCTTCGAGATTCGATCTTCCTGGCAACGTCGCGCCGAAACTGCGCCGCGGAGGCGGATGCTTGGAGTTTGGATTTTGGTGCTTCCATATCACGGCGCGCTTTTATTAGTAGCGGCCGATGACGCCTGTTCCTGCGATTCAAAAAGGAAGGCAATTTCGTTGGTGGACAGTGCACGGTTCCACATCATCGGTTCGGCAATTTCACCTCGAAAGGATAGTCCGTGTTCAGATGCTGGCGTGGATTGGTTGCAGCCGATCACGAGATCGAAATCGTTTGCCGACACATCGCCATCAATATTGACAGCACCGTTGATCCAATGATCCAAAGGATACAAGCCTTGAAGCCGGCCATCCACGAATACCCGTTGCGAGCTGCCGTCCAGCGTGGCCACCACCTGATGCCATTGCCCATCTGTCACGACGACGGTGCTGCAAGCGCAATGACCTTCGGGAGTAGCAGCCTCCAGGGCCGCGCGTCCGCGGCACGGATGCCCCTTCCAATCAGCCGCCACACTCATGGCGTATCCCTCGTCCCAGGATTTATCGAAGATGCGCCGCCATTTCTTATCACTGTACGTGGTCTTAATCCATACGGCGAGGGTCAGCTGATTTGGATTTAGCGAGTCGTTGTTTGGTATTTTAATCTGGTCGCCATCGGCGCTAAATTCGTACGCTCCGCCCGCTTTGCGATCGGGAACCCAACGCACGCCAGTGGCCTGGCCATTGTTTCCCTGGCCGCTGCTGTCCGTAATTTTACCGGCGCTGGTCTCATCGTGAGCGAACTTCATATCCAGTACCAGCCCTTTGCCCAGGCTTTCGACGGTGACTGGCGCTTTGTCCGGGCCGGCTTTAGCGACAATGACTGTCAGGGCAATTACAATTGCCGCCGTCAGGGTCGTGCAGGTGGTTTTTTTCATAAGGAGGGTTTTGATCATGGTATTCACCTCTATAGCGCCGTCAAACGGCTAATCCGACAAAAATTTTGCAGGCGTTGGCATTTTAGAGCGTTTTAAAAAATAATGTGGCCGTTCGGAGCGAGGATTTTTAGTGTTTTGGCGAGGCTTCAGCGAAGGAGCATGTTTGAAAACCCTGTGACTGCCTGTCCGCCGTAGCTTCGGAGCGAAGGCGGAAGCTGAAACGACGGTAGTGCCTTAATTTCATTTTTGCCGGTTGGGTATTATCAAACAAATAACCCCCATCAGGCCTGATGCCAACCAATAGCGCTTGGAGTGTGATGGCGTCGAACTTAAATACATAATCCCGCAAAACGCTAGATATATAGGCAGAATTATAAATTTGAATCGCTTCATTTCCGCGCTTAGCAATTCGGTCATCGTTCGCCCGCCTTCGCTTCGCTATGGCGCGGCAGTCTTCGCACTCCACTAACGCTCCGAGCGAAGACTGGTGCACGCACCAGGAGTTGAACCTGGAACCTTCTGATCCGTAGTCAGATGCTCTATCCAATTGAGCTATGCGTGCTCCATTGAAAATGTTGAAGATTTCCAATCTTGCCATCGAATGCCGTGTGGCCACTGGCGTGGACGGCCCGTGCGAATAGCGTTAAAACAGTAATCAGAATCGGGATGGACGGCAAGGGAAAAGTGAGGTCAATGACTTGCGCTCGCATCACGGCGTGGACAAGCCATTGGATTTGAGCGAACCGCTGATCGTATGAACAATTATTTTGGTAGGGCCGGCGCTGCCGCGCCGCCCAAATATTTCCCGATTTACGCGCCCGTCCTTCCTGGTTTCCTTCATTCCTCATTGGTTTATCCGCAGTTTCGAGTTAATTCCCGTAATTCGCGGATCCAATCGCATTGTCTTTACAAAACGCAGGGTTCCAAAAAGTTCTAAAAAGTGTTAAAAGGTGGCAAATAAATCCGTTGAACAGGGTCTGGCCGGGTGAGAAAATCGCATTGTGAAGTATACTATCACCGTATTAGGGCCATGGGGGAATCATCCTCACTTGCCGCTCCGATTTGCCGCGCCATCTTGCCAGGCGCTCCGGCCTTCGTCTGATTACGGGCTGAGCGACCGTAATCTCTCTTTCCAATCGGCGGTGAGCCCGCATCCTCAGTTACACCCGCGCCCGCATGGGATTGAAAGAATTCGTGGAAATTGGCGAAATTCGCGGATGAAAAATAGATCTTCCCTGAGTTCTTTGAGTTGCGGTTAAATTTTACTCGTCCATTTTTGGCCATTTCGAACTGTCTCCGCGCAAAATGCAAGAGACAGTTGCATTTCGTTGCAAAGCCATTAAAAACAATATGTTACGCAGAACGCTTACGGTCCAACCGTCCTAAAACATCCCGCTTGATGGGGGGACAGTTCCCCTCCCAAAACGTCCTGCCAAAATCGAAAATACAAGGCGTTTTCGCTTCCATCCCTTCCCGTTCATCCCATCTGTCCTTTTTCCGCGTCCAAAACGCATCGGGACGGACAATTGTTGCGACCCTGTTGGGTTTTGTTATGGATTTGTTGCGGTTTAAGTCGTTGATTTTTAACGCTGTAGTCCCGAAAGCTTTCGGGATTACGGACTTTGAGACCACATATGCAAATATACCTCGCACGAATCATTTTCATCCTTACCCACGCCACTCCCATCCATGCATCTCATTTGGAGCATCGAAGGCGATATATCTTTTTGTTAAAAAATTTGTCTTGACTTGAGCGGAGGGCAACTGATACCTTGGCGTCGTTCAACCCACAAAAGCCGCGCGGATTTGCAAAAACCATGCAAAAACCTCATCAGAGGATGATGCGACAGCGCAATCGCCCAAGCCGGAAGCATTCGGACGGCTTTTGCAGGCGGAATACGCTAGAAGGGGCCGTTTTTTAGAAATCAAGTCGACACTCCCTTAACCTCCAGAGAATTAATTGCCAAGCATATGAAAGCGAACACCTTTTATTCATTAATCGTTCCAACGGTATTCCTTTCGGCGACCGTGGTCCTTCAGGCCCAATCCACGATTTCGAATGCTGTGACGAGCCTTAATCCGGTGGGTTATTGGCCGATGCACGAGGTGGAGGTGGCCGCGCCGGGGGACATCGAAACCAACTACGGCACGCTTGGCGTTTCAGGCACCGGCTACTACCCCGATTGGGCAGGCGCGAAAGCCTGGTTTAAGCGTGGCGTGCGCGGGGCTTTGGCTAATGATACTGACCAGGCGGTGTATTTTACCTGGGGTGGCGAGCCTGCTAGCGGAACCTATACAAATACTTTGTTAATCCCGCACAATTCGTCCCAGGCAACGTTGAATCCGCCGTTTTCCGTTGAATGTTGGGTCTATCCGACTAATCAAAATAACCAGTCCATCTGGTCATCCAGCGGTTATGAGGGCCAGAATGCGGGGGCTTTTGGCGGCGGTAATGGCCGTGTCGGCGGTATGACGCTGCAGTGGAACGGAACCAATACCGGTTTCCAGGTTTATAACTATTTCAATAATACAACCCTAAATACGGAAGGATTCTCTGGAAACACCAATAACCCCAATAATACGCCGCTTAATCAGTGGTACCACGTTGTGGTTACATGTGACGCCAACACGAACATAGATTTCTTTGTGGATGGGATCGAGGGTTTGTATGTGCCAGCCAACGGAGGCACTTCGGGAGGATTAATGACCTCAGTACCGGCAGTCGGGCTTTATACTCCGGATAATTGGTCCCCTTTCCAGGTGGGCGGGGGCAGGGGAGACACCCGGTCATTTCCCGGTTATTTGGATGAGTTCGCGATCTATACAAACGTGCTTGGCGACGCTTCGACGCATTACAGTGATGGCATCAGTGGCGCCGCGGGTCAATATTTCCATGATGTTACGAACGATCACCCGGTCGTCTATTTGAGAATGGATGCCGCGGCTGCCTATTCGGCCCCGCCGGCAGGCACGTGGCCGACGCTGATGAATTATGGCATGACCAATGGCGTGGCCGTGGGGAACGGCGTCTATACTCCCGGTACGTTTCCCGGGCAGATGATAAGCCAGTTGCTGAATCCGAATGGCGTGCCATTTGGCGGAGTACCGACAAATATGGCGGTCCTGAGTGGTGTCAGCAGTTTTGGAGATGCTGGTTACGCCGCCGCGTATAATCCCACGGGCGCAGTGCCATTTAGTGTGACCGCGCTGTTCCGGGGCAATCCCTGCGACGGACGCAATCAAACCATTGTCGGCCACTCCGATAATTCATGGAATATTATTCTGAACACAAGCGGCAAACTCGTTGCTCATTTTGGAACGAATAACAGCGGGGCGGTCACCTCAACAGGAGTATATAATGACGGCCTGTGGCATCAGGTCGTGGAGGTTTATGCACCAAGTTCAACGCCCGGTGTGCCTGGAACGAATGCCCTCTTTGTGGATAGTGAGCTGGATAATGCATCGGTCGCGGTGACACCTGATGGTCTGCTGCCGGGCTCGAGTTCGGATTTGATGATTGGCGACGATCCGCAGTACACGAACAACCCGGCCGGGGCCGGCCGGAGTTTTGCCGGTCAAATCTCTGACGTGGCAATGTTCAACTATGCGTTGTCGCCTGCTCAAGTTCAGACGCTGTATAGTGGCTGCGCGGTGGCGCCTTACATTACCTCGCAACCTGCCACGGGCCGGGCGGCGAACGGTGGAACTGGAACGTTTATTTATTTCGGGGTCTTGGCCAATGGCTCGCAGCCGCTGGCCTACCAATGGTACTTCAACACAGTATTAAATTACAGCGGCGCGACGTTATTAACTGATGGAGTGAAATATAGCCAATCGCAAACGTTGCAGGTAACAGTCACGAACCTGGCCCCGACCGATGACGGTTTCTATTACGCCGTCATTACCAACAATTCCGGATCGGTGACTACCCGCCTGGCAAGCCTGACGGTCTTCGCAGCGCCGACAATTGTGACCCAATCTCCGGTTCCTTATACCAATTTGTTTAGTGTGTTTGCGGGTACCAGTCCCACGTACTCGATTCTGGCGAGCGGCGCCCAGCCGATCAGTTATTTCTGGTATACCAACGGCGTATTGGATGGAGCGGCAACCAGCTCCAGCCTGACTATCGCCAACATGCAATTGGGCTCATTCATTACGAATTACTGTATCATGACAAACGTTGCGGGTTCTGCAACGAGCATGGTATGGACGGCAACGGCGATCAGCGATCCAACGGCTCCTTATCCGGCGAGTGTCCTGGCCCTGGGTCCGCTGGACTATTGGCGGTTGAATGAGCCCGAAACGGGGAACGGCAATGCCGGGGTTTTGGCCGTTGACTACGCAGGCGGCAACAACGGAATTTACACGAACGTGTATCTTGGAAATTCCGGCTATAGCTTCACGACGGATCCAAGCGACGTTTCAGCGGAATTTGGCGAGTATGGCTCGTTCCCGGCCGTCAACAACGATGCCGGCCAGATTCAAGGCGTTAATTTTGCCGTCACAAATGGGGGAAATGGCGAATTCACAGTCGAAGCATGGGTCAACGCCGTTGACCTGCCCAGCCAATTTCCCCAAATCACCGGCGCCCCGATATTGACAAAGGGGACGTTTAATCACGACGATCAATTTAATTTGGGCATTGATTCGACGAAATTGCACTTCCGCTTCTATGTTCGCAATGCGGCCGGCACTGTGTACATCTGCGGATCCGGTTCCGCGCCCGCGATTGACAACGCATGGCATCACGTGGCAGGGGTTTGCGATGAGGCAAATGGACAGTTGCTGGAATATTACGATGGCAAGCTGGTCAACACTTCGGCCATTCCGACCAACTCCGGAATCTATGCGGATTCGGAACCGGCAACTATCGGCGCGGGCACGGTTGACGGCGTGAACTATACCAATCAATTGATCGGCAATCTTAACGACGTAGCCGTTTTTGGGTATGCCTTAAGCCCAGGTCAGATTGCCACGGAGTATTCATCCTCCGGAGCAGGGCCCACGTTCGTCCAGGTTCCTGTGACGAATATAACGGTGAATGGGGGCGGCACGCTGACCATTCCAGCTAGTCTTATCGGGACGACACCGCTCAATTATCAATGGTCTGACGTCAGCAGTGGAACAAATATAGTTTTAGGGACAACCAACGAAGTTCCGCTCAACGCAACCCTGATGGTCAGCGATGTGCCTGGCGGCTGGAACAATGATCAATTGGAATTAAGTGTAAACAACTCATATGGTTCAACGAACGTCTTTGTTTTACTGACCGTCTTAACCAACGGCCCGATAATCACCCAGGACATTCCGACGCATATCGGTTTATTGCCCGGAACGATGTTCAACTATTCAGTCGCAGTCGCCGGACCGCCGCCGTATTCCTATCAGTGGTATCAAGATGGCGGTTCCATCCCCAACCAAACCAATTCCAATTATACGGCCACCGCTGGAAGCGCGGGAACCAGCTCGAGCTATTTCGTCGTGATTACTAATCTATTTGGCTCAACGACAAGCTCAGTTTCCGCTTTTGCCAGCCTTGTTCAACTGACGACTCCGTATGCGACCAACATCCTTCAATTCCATCCAGTTGGCTACTGGCCACTGCAGGAAACCAATGCGCCCGCGGTGGTGAGCATGGAAACGAATTTTGGTTCGCTCGGAAAACTCGGCAACGCCTATTATGCGGCGACCAATGCTGCAAATGTTGCGTATGGTTTAGCGGGTGCGATTGCCGGGGACAGCGATACTGCGGTAGCCTTTAGCGGAGGTGCAGGCAATGATGACAGTTATGCCTTTGTTCCGAGGGTTTCGCCTTCTCTGACTATAGCGGCGCCTTACACATTGGAATGCTGGGTGAATGCTGCCAAGACTGCCTATGGTGTTGTCCTGGGCGAAGGTGGTGGCACTGGACTGGACGGGGGCGCGAATTTCGGTGGTTTTCAAATGGGAATGGGCGTGAGTGGAGGGAACAACTCTTTCCAAATGAATTATTATACAGGCGCCGGGAACGCGCAAAATCAGGAAATCGAGGCCAATCTCCTGTTCGTAACAAATCAATGGTATCATTATGTCATCACATATGACGGGACGAATTCGATATTGTATGTCGATGGAGCTAATATCTTTACAGCGACTTCAAGTTATGCGGTAGACACGTGGTCGCCGCTGGCCATTGGCGCGGGCAAATGGGGTGGCGGCCCGATTGGTGGAATACGGTGGTGGCAGGGACAGGAAGACGAGGTGGCCATCTACACGAACGTTCTGACTGAGGATCAAATCGGCAATCACTATTTGGCGGGCACTACGGCGGGCTCGAATTACATGCAAACGGTGCTCGGCGACGATCCGTTGCTCTATTACCGAATGGATCGTGCAGGTTATACCAATCAAAATCCGGTCGATTGTCCCATCGCGCCGAACTTTGGTTCCGCTCCAATGGATGCTGTTTATCTTTCAGGCACTGTGCCGGGTGAATTTTCCGGACCATCGGGGTTGGGAACAAACGCGGTTGCGGTGGGTCTCAACGGCGTATTCTCGTGTGTGAACGCCGGCAGCGATTCGACGTTTAATGCCACAGGCTCGCAGCCGTTCACGGCCTTGACCTGGTTTCGGACTTATCCAAGCGACGGGCGCATACAGGATCTGATGAGTCACGGCACGAACTGGGCTCTCGTCCTCGATGGCACGACCGGAAATGTTGTTTGGGATACCCAGGGAGCCGGGCCGGTGTTATCGGCGAGCACTTTCAACGACAATAACTGGCACATGGCTGCGGGAGTTTACGACGGCGTGAACAGCACGCTTTATATTGACGGCGAACCGAATAATTCGCTGCCGGTCACAGCGCCGCAGGCGGGCGACCCCAACAATCCTCTGTTCCTGGGTGGCAACGCCGCGTTCGCGCTGGTGGGGAACAACCAGCAATACTTTGCTGGCGCTCTCGCGCAGGCCGCATTCTTTACGAATGCGCTGACGGCCACGCAGATCGCGCAGATTTACAGTGTCGTCTCTCCGGTGAATACCAATCCGACGAAAATTGGATTCTTCTTAAGCGGAGGTCTTTTAACTTTGAGTTGGCCGACTGACCATATCGGTTGGACGCTTCAATCTCAGACTGACAGCGTGTCAACGGGACTTGGGGCTGGCTGGGCCGATGTTTCCGGTTCCACGACGACGAACAAATTGGTAATACCTATCAACCCTGCCAATGGCTGTGTGTTTTACCGGTTGATCTATAATCAGTAAAACGGAACGTATTGTTCCAGGAGTTTGCAACGGTGAATGTTTCATTCGTTGAAGAGAAGCGAATTGGTTCAACGGCCTTTACGCTCGTTGAACTCCTGGCGGTTATTGCTATCGTGGTAATTATTGAGGCGGCAATCCTTTTGCCGGCTTTAAACAACGCCCATCAGCGGGCGATGAGCATTGGGGCGATCAATAATGTGCGCCAGTTAGTCACTGGTTGGAAAATGTATAGCGGCGATAACGCCGGCTATTTGCCGCAGAATCGCACGGCCGAGGGCCATCCTACCTGGTGCGCCGGACAAATGAGAGCGAACCAGAATGGCATTGCGCCCTCTATAAACCTGGCGCCCTATATTGGCGTAGAGGATTATACGAACAGTGCGCTGCTGATGGATGCCAGCTTTTCTCAGTTAGGCAGCTTCGTTCGGAACCCGAAGGTGTACCTGGATCCGGGCGATCAAAGCACATGGAAGGATCCTGGCGGCGTAAGATATGCGCGCGTGCGCAGCTTTTCGATGAACTGCGCCGTCGGCGCTGACATTAAAGACGATGGCAGCAGTTTGGGACCATTCGGAACGTGGCGATATTATCAAAAGGCGAGCGATCTCATTGCGCCTAATCCGTCAGATTTATGGGTTTTCAATGATGAATATCCCGACACCATCAATGATGGCTATTTTACCTTTGTAATGCCAGTAAATGCCAACTTGACGACCTGGGTTGACGTCCCGGGCGCGTATCACAATGGGGCGGGCGCATTTGCCTTCGCCGACGGCCATGCGGAGATGCACAGGTGGCAACTCCCAGGGTTTTTTCCAGTGGTAAATTGGAACGTCGAACAAACTCCATTTCCCATCAGGAGTCAATCATCTAACATCGGCAACAACCCGGACATTTTGTGGTTCGCGATGCACACAACTGCACTGTCGCCGAGCGCGCCTCCCAACACGTATTATCCGTAAATAAAAGGGAAGGGCAGAGCTTCCGCTCTGCCCAAACTTTGTGCATTCAACCGCGCGCGACCCATTTCCCTTATTTGTAGAGCTTTGCTTTTCCGTCGGAACCGACGGCGCGAATGATGTTTTTGATATCTTCCTTAAGCTTGTCTTTGGCCGCGCGGGCGATGCGCCAGACGTGGTGCTCGTGTTTGAGCGTCTTGCTGAATTCGTTGAAATATTGGATGTAATTCATGCGCAGGCCCTCGCCGAAATTGATTTTGGTCATGCCGGCTTTGACGCACTTGGAAATATCGGACAGGGAAATGCCGCAAGTGCCGTGCTGGACCAGGGGCGGCTTGACGGCTTTACGGACTTTGGCGATCAAATCAAAATCCAGGCCATGCTGTTCTTTGAAAATTCCGTGGGTGCTGCCGTTGGCGATGGCCAGCAGGTCAACGTCCACTTTCGAGGTAAATTCTTTGGCTTCAGCGACGCTGACTTTGGGCGCGCGCTTGTCGGAGTCATCGGAGCTTTTGATGATATGGCCGATTTCCGCTTCGACGCTGATGCCCAGGGGTCGGACCAGTTCAATGATTTGCTGCGTGCCACGGACGTTTTCATCCAGCGGTTTATCAGCGTAATCAATCATCACGTGACTGAAACCGGCGCGGACCGCACGCGCGATGGATTGCGGAGTTTTGCCGTGGTCCAGCGCGATACACACGGGAATGGTGGTGTCCGAAGCGAGAAATTTGATGACCGTGCCGGCCCAATCGTAGCCGCGATATTCGAGATTGGGTTCGTACTCGGCGATGATGAGGGGCGATTGCAATTCCTCCGCCGCTTCGATGATGGCGCGGCCGACGTCGTAGCTGCCGCCATTGTTATTGAGAGCGGGCACGCCGAAGCCTTTAGCTGCGGCGACGTCACAGAGCTGTTTTGCGTTAAGAAGCTTCATATTTTTCTGAACTGATGTTTGGATTGAGTGTTTTTTCCGGGGAGAGGCCGAGGGCCTTCTCTTCAATGTTTTGACGTTCATGCGTCAAAGCGTTTGCGACTTGCTCGAAAGTGCGGGTGGGTTTAGGCGTCAGGAGGCTCACGATGAAGTGAACCACAAACCCAGGGATTGCGAGAATCACCGAATTATTCCAGAAGGCGTTCGCAAAGAATTCCCTCGCGACCAACGTCAGTATGGGTGTGATGATCAAGGCCGCCATCGCGCCCTGCCAGGTGGCGCGTTTCCAAAAACGGCCCATCAAAATAATGATGGCCAGGCCGCTCATCGTGATCGGAAGGAAACTAGTGACCGTGCCGACAATTGATCCCGATTTAATGGCGACTGAGGTGCAAAGAATGAACGCGCAGACCAACAGAATCCGGGCGGCAAACAAAGGACGGCGGGGATATTTGCCTCCAGTCACCAGCGGATAAATATGCCGCACATAAAATGTGCTGATGGCCATGGCATTGCCGTTGGCGCACGAAAAAATGCCGGAAGCGGCGGCGATCACGACGAATGCGGCCAGCCATGCGGGAAGAACGTGGATGACCAGCCAGAGCAGGGCTTTATCGGCGTCACCAGCTGCAATATTAGGGTTTAGTTGATGGGCATACATGCCCGTAATTCCGATGAGGACGGAGAATGCCATGACAATGAGCCCGGCACAAACCATGGACCAACGCGCGCCGCGCTCGGATGCCGCCCCAAACATGCTCATTCGCCGACCGGGATCGGCGATGACGCTAAGGACCAACGTTAGAATCATCCCGCCGACTGCCCATGTGCCGTAATGAGGATAGGAGTCCACGCCAAATATTGAAAAATAAGAGGCTGGAACGTTTTGCCGCAGCCCGGCCAGGCCGCCGTTGTGGTGAAGCGCCATGATGGTGACACACACGAATCCCGAGACGAGAATAAACGCCTGGACGAAATCCGTGTAAACCACGCTTTTGAACCCGCCCGGAATGGCAATACCGGCAATAATAATGCCCGTAATGATAACGGATGCTTCATTGGACATTCCCGTTGCCGCGGCAAGCACTTTCGATCCGCCGATGATTTGGGCCGTCAGCCAGCCGAATTGGGATGCCCACAAAGTAATATTGGTAAATTCAATGACTACGCGTTTGCCCTCGTAGTAGGAAGCCACTTCCTCGACGATAGTCATGAATTGATAACGCCGCATCACTGCGAAAAGAAGTCCTGCGACGGCGGTGCCGATACCCAGGGCGACCGGCCATGCGGCGCCGGCCCAGCCGTGCAGATACGCTAATCCCGAGCCGCCAATGATGACGCCAGTGCCAATGCAGCCGGCAGTAATGTTTCCGGTCAGTACCCAGAACGGAAGGCTGCGCCCGCCCACGAGATAATCCGCGGGCTTTTTGACCTTGAACATCCAATAGGTCGAAACCGCCAGCATCAAGCCCCCGTAAAGAAGCAGCCCGATATCTATGGCGGTTCTCGTGTCCATGGTCTAAATGACTTACATGACCTGCATACCCATGATGCGGGCCAGGCGCTTTAAGAGCGCGGTGTGATGGCCTTCAATGACGGCGACGTGGTGAGGCATGCCTGCGTGGCAAAGGTCTTCGAACCACTCGCGTGGATCGCAGTTCATTTTTGCGAGAGCGTTGGTCATCATCAAATGCCGTTTGGGTTTGATTGTCTCGCCTTCGCGCGCGCTGAAAATATATTTTCCATCGCAACGCCAGAACCGATAGACCGTAATTGGCAAGCCAGAGCGGATGGTAGCTTCGATGCAAGCGGGTTTTTTGATGTTGAAGTGGCGCGCAAGGCGAGGACCGCCCGGTGTGCCGACGGGTTCGCACATGGACATCGGTGCGGCGCCGCCATGCCATAGAGTGATAGTCTGATGATCGTGTTCCAGCCAATCGGACAGATAGCAGCGTCCTAAACCGAGATTTTCAACAATCCAGGCGCACAATGAGCCGTCGGCGTCGCCTTCGATGCCGATGGCGCGGCCTTCATCCGCCAGTCGTGCGACGCCCATGTAAGGCCATTGGCCGAAGATGTTGGGCATTTCCGGCCATTCGCGAATCGTGAGCGTGTCCAGGTTCTCGGTTTCGAAAAAGGATTTCATCGCCAGGTACAAACGTGATGCCATGGGCAAATCTTCGTCCGTGGTGTCCTTGTGCGGGTATCCGAGCGCTTTGACCTTGGCAACGTCGGCATTGATCGCATCCGCCTGAATTTCATTCACGACGTTGGAAAATTCGACCAGGCTGTAAGTCTGGACTTGTGCGCCTGTGGCGCGATGAATTACGAATGGATCGGCGCCCATCGCGAAATAGCCGGGCGCCTGGCCACCGATGACGCCAACACGCAATGTCTTGAAACGATTTACCATGGCCGCAACGCGAACGGCATCTGAAAATTGGCGCTGAGTTTCTTTTTGATCGGGGTCGCCGTACACGAGTTCGAATGGATGGCCCATTTGCCTTAGGACCGAGGCCCAACAGTGGACTCCGACCAGCGAGCAGGAACTGATCATGTCGCCCTGCTGGTTTTCCGGTGTCGCCCACAGGATTAGCGGATGCGGCCAAAGCTGGGCCAGCGTGGGCGCCAGGCGTCCATCGCCCATGGTGGTTTGCAGCAGGACAACAGCAGACACCTTTTGCTCCTGGCACGCGGCCATGCAGCGGCGCAAGGACGCATCATCGACGGCCTTTTCAGAAGGTTCAAAAATGGAAAACGTCGAGCCCTTAAGCATTTGACGAACGCGTTCTTCCATTTGTTTGCCCCAATCCATATCGAAGCCGGGGCGCCGGCGGCCGAGAAACAGGACGCCGATTTTGATCATGTTGTTAGTGTTGGACATTGGTGTGTTTTGCGAGATTTATTAGCAGGTTTTCAAACCTGCCGGGCGATACGCGCGGGAGATCATATTCCGAGTCCCAGCGAAACGTGCTTGGTTTCTAAAAATGCGTCCATGCCTTCGGTACCCAGTTCACGTCCCCAGCCGCTTTGTTTCATGCCGCCAAAAGGAGCCTGGCTCGTCGTTGGCACGCCGTCGTTAATGCCGATGGTCCCGGCTTCGAGCAGTTCCATCACCCGGAACGCGCGCTTGAGATTGCTGGTGAACGCATAGGCAGCCAATCCATAAATCGAATTGTTCGCGCGTTCGATGCCTTCGTTATCCGTTTCAAACCGGCATATGGGAGCAACCGGAGCGAACGTTTCCTCAGACATGCAAAGCGCGTCGGCCGGCACGTCCGCGAGAACGGTAGGTTCGAGAAAATAGCCCTTGCGATCAATCCGTTTTCCACCGCAAAGCAATTTTGCGCCGCGCTTCACTGCGTCTTCAATATGTTCCAGCGCTTTGTGCAAGCCTTCCTCGTTGATAAGCGGGCCGACGAGCACGCCGTCTTCGAAACCGTCGCCAGTCTTCAGCGCGCTGGCCTGCGCGACGAATTTCTCGACGAACTTTTCATAAATGCCGTGCTGCGCGTAGATGCGGTTTGAGGCAATGCATGATTGGCCTGTGTTCCGGTACTTCGTGATCATCGCGCCTTCCACCGCCGCGTCCACATCGGCATCGTCAAATACCAAAACGGGCCCGTGGCCGCCCAACTCCAGGGAGAGAGGCTTGATGCCGTTGGCCGCGCCCTGAATGAGTGCCTTGCCGACTTCTGTCGAACCCGTGAACGTGATTTTGCGGCAGAGCGGATTGTCCAGGAATTCCTGCGCAATGTCCCGGGCTGAACCGGCCACAAGTTGGAAAACGCCTTTCGGCAATTTTGCCGCGTCCACGCATTCGGCGAACATGGCCGCGCAGATGGGGGTGGCGCTGGCTGGTTTGAGAATGGTTGTATTTCCCGCGGCAAGCGCCGGCGCGAGTTTGCGCACGGCCAGGACCAGGGGAAAATTCCACGGACTGATGGCGGCAACCACGCCGTACGGCACTTTGATTGCCATATTGCGTTTGCCATCCGCCTGGTGCGGGATCACACGACCGTAGGCACGCTTCGCCTCTTCGGCAAACCAGCGCAGATGATCCACGGTCATGTTCATTTCGCCCACACTTTGCGCCAGCGGCTTGCCGTTTTCCGTGGTGATGACGCGCGCGAATTCGTCGCGCCGCCGTTCCAATTCATCGGCAATTTTCTTGAGGAAGTCGCCCCGCGCTTTGGCCGTGATTCCGCGCCAGCCTGGAAAGGCGGCGTGGGCGTCTTTGACCGCTTGCGCCACGGCGGCCCGGTCAACGGTGCAAATTTCCGCAAAGACTTCAGTCGTTGCGGGGTTGACCACGCGGATGGTCTTCTGCGTCGTGACGAATTGGCCGTTGAGGTAAAGCGGATATGTTTTCATACAAAATAATTAGACACGAATTTTACCATTTTACCATTATACACGATTTAATTCGTGCCCAAAAATCCCTTCATCTTACTGCTTTGGAACTTTCTTCCAGTCGTTCAAAAACATCTCGATGCCGATATCGGTGAGCGGATGATCGTAGAGCAGTTTCATCACGTCGAAGCTCATCGTGCAGATCTCGGCGCCGGCCAGGCCCGCCTCGAGAACGTGCAGCGGATGGCGCACGGCGGCGGTGATGATTTCGGTTTTGTAACCATAATTACCGTAAATGGTTTTGATCTGGCGCACGAGGTCCATGCCGATGTGGCCAATCGAATCGAGGCGGCCGACAAATGGGCTGATGTAGCCCGCGCCAACTTTGGCCGCGAGCAGCGCCTGCAACGGCGAGAACGTTACCGTCACGTTGGTCTTGATGCCTTCGGCGGTGAATTGTTTGACGGCTTTCAATCCTTCGCGCGTGTTGACCACTTTGATAACCGCGTTCTTGTGGATTTTTGCCAGTTCGCGCCCTTCCTTGAGAATTTCGTCGGCGTTCAGGCCGATCGTCTCGAGGCTGATTGGGCCGTCCACGATGGAGCAAATTTCCTTATAAACTTCCGCTGGCTTGCGGCCGGTTTTGGCAACGTGTGTAGGGTTGGTGGTGACGCCGTCAACGATGCCCCAGGAATAGGCTTCCTTGATTTGCGCGACGTCGGCTGTATCAATGAACAACTTCATAGTTTTAGTGCTTTATTTTGGTTGAGAATAAAAAGGTTAACTGCGTTTTGGTTTCGGAAAATTAACAAAATTCTTTGCCCCGCCGCCAGCGAGAACCGTGGCTACGTCCTGGCAAACAGAGACTACGACGCGCTCCTGCGCCTCGCGCGTCATTGCGGCGATGTGCGGCGTCAGGATGACGTTTTCCATGCCGGAAAAGGGCGTGGAAGCGGGGGGTTCCTGCTCGCGCACGTCCAGGCCGGCGCCGGCGATTTTCGATTCCTTGAGCGCCTGTAACAGGCCTTTTTCGTCCACGACCTCGCCTCGCGCGAGATTCAGGAAGAACGCCGTCGGCTTCATCCGGCAAAATTTTTCGTAATTGAAAAAATTCCTCGTATCCGGCGTCAGCGGAATGTGACAGGAAACGAAGTCGGCGCGGGAGAGCAGGGTGTTCAAGTCCAACAATTCAGCGCGAGTCTCGGCCACGGCCACGGCGTCCGGGCTGATATAATTGTCATGCGCCAGAATATTCATGCCCAGCGCGCGCGCCCGTACGGCGGTCAAAAAACCGATGCGGCCCAGGCCGATGACACCGAAATTTTTTCCGTAAAGCTCAGTACCCATGAATCGTTGGCGTTCCCAGCCGTTGCTATGGGCGTGCTGGTTTGCGGAACAAACCTTGCGCGCCAGCGAGAGCATCATGGCGAGCGTCAATTCGGCCACGGAAATCGAATTTTGATCCGGTGTGCTGGCCACCACGATCCCCCGCGCGGTGGCCGCGGGAACCTCGATGTTGTCGAGCCCGGCGCCCGCGCGGCCGATCACTTCCAATTTTCCCGCCGCGGAGAGCAGGTCGGCGTTGACCTTGGTTTGATTGCGGACAATCAAGGCACGGCAGTTCGGCAGCAACGCCTTAATTTTGTCGGGCGATTTCCAGAGAGTCGGATCAATTTGGACCTCATGTTTGGATTTGAGATCATCAACCCATCGGCCTGAAATGTTCTCGGTGATTAAGATCATAGAATTAACTGACAGCTGCGGGCTGCGGACTGACGGCTTCTTCGAGTGTATATTTCACGCGCAATTCTTCACAAAGAGTTTTCAATTCCTTGCGCGTCGCTTCATCAATGGCAATTCCTTCGACAAGATTCTGCCGGGCTTTTTGGTGCGACCGTTCACCTGGCACCAGGATTTCATTCACGCCCGGCCGCTTGCGGCAGGATTTAATATCGTCAATGGCTTTGTCCAGCCGGCTCTTGAATTCAGCCACGTCCATGAACGCGCCGATGTCGAGCAGGAAGAAGAAATGGCCGACGTCCTGTTTGCGGTCCATGTTTTTATACATGGAGCCGATGGCAGGTCCGACGGCGGCCCCGGACAACACACTTGAAAAAATTTCAACCATCAGCGCCAGCGCATAGCCTTTGTGGCCGGCCATGGTTAAAACCGTACCTGCCAGGGCGGCAGCAGCATCGGTCGTCGGTTCGCCGTCAGCGGTCATCGCCCATCCTTGCGGAATTGGCTGTCCGCGTTTTTGAGCGGCAATGATGTTGCCGCGTGCGACGATAGAAGTGGCCAGGTCGATTTTTACGGGCCATCCCTTTCCGGTCGGAAAAGAAGCGGCGATCGGGTTGGTGCCGAAGAAAGCCTGGCACGCCCCTTCCGGCGACATCGCCGGCTCACAACCGGTCGTGGCAAACAGAATCATGTCCTGCTTTGCCGCGAGGTTGCAGTAATAAGAAAGCGCGCCGAAATGTTGCGAGTTGCGAATGGTCGCCGCCGCAATGCCATTTCGCCTGGCCCGGGGGACCATCTTTTCCAGTAGCTTCAGGGCTTGCACCTGGCCCAATCCGTTTCCGGCGTCCACGGCCATCGCCGCGCCGCGCTTGCGCTCGATCACGAGTTTCGCCTTCGGATCGATGAGTCCCTTTTGAATCCGCCGAACATAAATGTTCAACCGTGAAACACCGTGTGTGGATGTGCCATGCACGTCGGCATCCACCAGGGCATCAGCCAATATCGCCGCGTCCGCCTTCCGAACGCCGGCCTTGGCCGCTATGGCGGTCGCGAGATTTTTTACCAATTCAGAATTAAAACGATCTGCCATGGAATTCGATTAGTCGATTGTTGGATTACTGGACTGGTGGGTTGGATGCGCCGGCACCCAATAATCCACCAATCCATTTTATCCATTAATCCATTTCTTACGCGCTGCGATAGAGTTTGGTCATAACAAACTCACGGTGTCCGAGAGCTTCGGCGTCCGTGAGACGGCCATTGGCGATGCGCAGGATTATTTCGATCAATTCGTCGCCGGCTTCGTCCACAGTCATTTCGCCGCGCAAAATGGCGGAAACATCGTGGTCGATGTGCTCGCTCATGGTAGAGCAGGTGAGGGGATTGCCGGAGATTTTTATGACGGGTTCAATCGGGTTTCCGATGATGTTGCCCTGGCCGGTTGGGAACAAATGCACCACCGCGCCCGAGGCAGCCCACAACGTGACGGCTTCGGCAGCGGCCGATGAAGTGTCCATGAACCACATACCTTTGCCAGTCGGCGCTTCGGCCGGTTTGAGGCAGCCCACGAATTTCGTTTTGCGGCCCAATTTTTCGATGTTTCCAAGGGCTTTTTCTTCGATGGTCGTCAGACCGCCGCGAATATTGCCTTTGGTTGGCTGCGATTCCGAAAGATCGTTCGTCTTTTCCTTAAAGATCATGTCCGTGTAATCCTGGAACATGGCGGTGAACTGTTCCACCACTTTGGCGTTGGCGGCTTTGGCTTTGACGATGTGTTCACCGCCAGTCAATTCCGACGTCTCGCCGAAGGAGGCCGTGCCGCCCATCGCGCAGGCTTTGTCAAGGACGTTGCCGACGGTGGGGCAGGATGAAAGTCCGGTGGTCGTGTCCGACTCGCCGCATTTCACCGAAATATAGAGTTCGTTGAACTTGCATTCAGTCCGTTGCAGTTCGCTTGCCCACTGCACGTATTCCTTTGCCTTGCGGGAAGCACTTGCAATGGTCTGAATGTCGCCATGGCGCTCGATTGAAAAGCCGGTTACGGGCTTGCCGGTTTTGGCGATGCCGTCAACGATGCGTTGCGTCCAACCCGGTTCGATGCCGATGACCACGACCGCCGCGACGTTCGGGTTGGCACCCGTGCCGATGATCGTGCGAAAGAACAGCTCGAGGTCTTCTCCAAATTGCAAACGCCCGTACGCGTGGGGCAGGGCCATGGTGCCCTTGATGTTGTTGGCCACCGCTTCACAGGCGGCATTGGAAATATCATCCACGGGCAGAATGATTACGTGATTACGGATGCCGACGCGCCCGTTTTCGCGGCGATAACCTTTAAAGGTAGGGATTTTCATAAAATTGATTTACCAGCGCTTGGTTTTAACATTGTGAACGTGAACGTGCTGGCCTTTTTTGATGGGAGCCACGACCTTGCCGATATCTTCGCCGTATTTGATTACGGTGTCGCCGGGCTTGAAATCCTGCAAAGCCAATTTATGGCCCAGCGGAATGTCCATTGACACTTTTACTTTGGGTTTGCTCTTGCCGTGGAGCGAACGTCCGGAAACCTGGCTGCCAGCCTTGATATCAACGACGGCCACGCCGACGTTGTCTTTGTCTTCGTGCATTAAGAATTCGATCATGGAGGTTTTCTTTTTCGTGGAGGGTTTTGATTTATTTCGCATTCAAAAATAGTAATTTCAAAAAATTTTAGGTGATTTTCAGGAACTTTATCAATCCTAAAATGACCAGGGCAATCACCAGTGCGCTAATGGTAGCAGCCACTAATGGACGTAACCCGGTCTGTTTCATGGCCTTAAACTTGGTCTCGATGCCGACGCCCGCCATGCTCATGACGATGCAATACCCGGACAACTTCTGGGCAATGTCCGCCAGGCTATATTTATTGTCCGGCGCGCCGGTTGCCGCCGCGCTCGCTGTGGCGATCTGGTCGGGAAAATGAACGGTCACCTCCGGCAGCCAGCCTTTGGTGCGCAGAAATGCCAAAGCCAGAAATCCGAGCACAAACTTGGGGAACATGGACCAATAATTGATTTTGCCGCGATGGACCGCCTGTTGGTTTTTCGATTTTTGCCGCGCGTAGAAGAAGCCTACGAAGAAGACGATGGGGGCCAATAGACAAATCCGTGCCAGTTTCACGATGGTCGCCTTGTCCCCAGCGTCCGGGCTAAAAGCGTAGCCCGCAGCGACTACCTGCGGCAATTGATGAATCGCCAAACCCGCCCAGATGCCAAAAGCCGTACTCGAAAGCGCCAGCCAATGGCCCAGGACCGGCAATAGGAACATTCCAATGAGACCCAGGAGGGTCACGGTAGCCACCCCGAAAACCACTTCGGCTTCTGCTGCTTCAATGACCGGGGCAGCGGCCACAATTGCCGTGCCGCCACAAATCGCAGTGCCAATGCCCAACAAAGTTCCCAATTTGCCTGAAAGCTTGAGCCATCGTGTCAGTAGAATCATCAGGACCAGAGCCATGACAACCTCGAGGCAACTCATGGCCACGCCCTGGGCGCCCAGCCTGACGATTTCGTGGAAGTTCAGCCGCGCCCCGAGAAAGATAATGCCCAGGGGCAGAAGTTTTTTTACTGAAAATTTAACGCCCGGCTGAAGTTGTTTTGAGAGTGGCAGACAATTACCAACGAGCATTCCAAGAATGATGCCAACCATGACCGGCTCGAAGGTGGGACGCCCATTAATTAAAAATGGCCAAACCTGCAAGCCGGCAGCCCAGTAGGATACATAACTCAGGGCCACGCACAGGACTATGCCTGGAATAGGCGAAATAGCCGTGGGTTTGGAAACCGGCAACGATTCCACTTCCGGCGTGCCTTCCATGCAATGGAGATATTCGGCCCACGCATATTGGGAACTGGCGGCGGCAGTCGTCGCTTTGGTTTCCATTTTATCGTTAAAAAATTATTGGTAAAAATTCGAAATCAGACGGACAGCGTAGTCATACCGTGGCCATTACGGCAATCACAAAAATTGGGTTTTAGGATGACCCATTTGGGTCTCCGGCAGGGACGCGCGCTACGCAAGTGAATACAAGGGTGCTATCACCTGCGACCGGCGTCACGCGCGTAAAATGCGCGGGCAATACGTCCCTATCCAGGTTGTGCCGCCAGACGCAGTTTGGCCTTTCAGCCAAAAAAGAATGCGCCTTAATTTGCCGCGAACTTGTTTCTTGGTGTTGCCCCATTTAGAAGCTAAATTGGTGTCATGCCGCACGCGGATTTTGTTCACCTTCATTTGCACACGGAGTTTTCACTGCTCGATGGCGCCTGCCGCCTCGACCGGTTGATGGAAAAGGCCTCCCAACTGCAATTTCCTGCGATGGCAATCACCGACCACGGCGCTCTCTATGGAGCCATAGATTTTTATAAAGCAGCCCGCGAAAACGGCGTTAAACCTATCGTCGGTTGCGAGGTCTATGTTGCGCCCGGATCGCGACTGGAAAAGAAGGCGGCCTCCGGCGGACGCGATGTTTATCATCATCTTGGCCTGCTCGCACGGGACGAAATCGGTTATAAGAATCTAATTAAGCTCGTCACCGACGCCCATCTTAAAGGCTATTATTATAAGCCCCGCATCGACAAAGAAATCCTGGCCGCGCACAAAGAGGGCCTGATCGCCATGTCCGGCTGCCTGGCCAGCGAAATTCCCGATCTCATCCTCAAAGACCAGTTAGACAAGGCCCGCGAGACGGTGGACTGGTTCAAGCAAACGCTGGGCGCCGAGAATTTTTACCTGGAGCTCCAGAATCACGGCATTCCGGAGCAGGCAAAGGTGAATCGGCATTTGATTGAGTGGTCAAAGGAATTTGGCCTCAAACTTGTTGCGACCAATGATGTTCATTACATCGAAAAAAACCATTCGCACGCGCACGATTGCCTCGTTTGCATCGGCACGCAGGATTTGTTGAGCAACCCCAAGCGCATGAGCGCGGGTTACGCGGCCGAGCAGTTCTATCTGCGGTCGGCGGATGAAATGAAGGCGCGGTTTGCCGAAACCCCGGAGGCCGTCACCAATACGTTGGAAGTCGCGGAAAAATGTAATTTGGAGCTGAAGGTGGACGGCAAGGACCTTCACTTTCCGGTGTTTACCCCGCCGGAACATTATACGCGCGATGGATACTTGCGAAAGCTGCTGGCCGACGGTTTGCAAAAACGCTACGGAATGCATACTCGCGCCGAAGGGACGAAATTCATCGTGGAGAAAGTGGACGACCCCAAATTGCTGCCCACGTTCCAGGATTCCGAGGAAGCAGCCGTCAAACTGATCCTTGACCGTCTGGACCTCGAGCTCAAGGTCATCGAGAAGACGGGATTCTTAAGTTACTTTTTGATCGTCGGTGATTTTGTGCGGTACGGCCGTGAACACGGTATTTCGTGCGTCGCCCGTGGAAGCGCCGCTGGTTCGCTCGTTACTTACCTGCTGGAAATTGCGAACGTTGACCCCATTCGCTACGGGCTTCTCTTCGAGCGCTTCCTCAACCCGGAACGCGTGAATCCGCCCGACATCGACATCGATTTTGCCGACGACCGCCGCGCCGACGTCATTGAGTACGTCCGCCAAAAATATGGACGCGACGCCGTGGCGCAAATCATCACTTTCGGCACCCTTGGAGCCAAAAGCGTCGTTCGCGATCTGGCCCGTGTGATGGGGCTGAATTACAGCGACGGCGATCGGTTGGCAAAAATGATTCCAACCGATTTGAAGATGACGCTCGAAAAAGCGCTCAAGCAGTCGCCCGAACTCAAGACCGCTTACGATACTGAAGACGTGACGCGCGAACTCATTGACACGGCCCTCATTCTTGAAGATTTGACGCGCAATTCCAGTGTTCACGCCGCCGGTGTCGTCATCGGCGACCAGCCTCTCGTGAATTTTCTGCCGCTTAAGCAGGATGAGGATGGTTCCCTGGTTACCCAATATTCGATGGGTCCCGTCGGTGACCTGGGAATGCTCAAGATGGATTTTCTCGGGCTCAAGACGCTGACCGTCATTCGCAATGCCTGCGAAATGGCCAAACGCACGCAGGGTGTCGAAATTCAAATCGACAACTTGCCGCTCGATGACAAAAAGACCTACGATTTGCTGAACCGCGCTGAAACACTGGGCGTCTTCCAATTGGAATCGGGTGGGATGCGCGACTTGTGCCGGAAATTCCAAATCAGCTCCGTCGAGCACATCACAGCGTTGGTGGCACTGTACCGGCCCGGTCCCATGGATCTGATTCCGGATTTCATCAAGCGCCGGCACGGCGAAGTAAAAATCGAGTACGAACATCCGCTGTTGGAATCAATCGCGCGCGAGACCTACGGCATTTTGATCTACCAGGAGCAGGTCATGCAGGCCGCGCAAATTCTCGCCGGCTTTACCCTCGGCGCGGCGGACATTCTCCGGCGCGCAATGGGCAAGAAGAAGGTCGAAGAAATGCAGAAACAGCGCGAGAAGTTTGTCAAAGGTTGCGCTGAAAAAAACAAAATTTCCGCTGCCAAGGCAAACCAGATCTTCGACTTGCTCGAAAAATTCGCCGGTTACGGGTTCAACAAATCCCACGCCGCCGCTTACGCCATCGTTGCATATCAAACCGCGTATCTGAAGGCGAATTTTCCCGTCGAATTCTTCTGCGCCATGATGACCAACGACATGTCCGACACGGAAAAATTGAGCAAGTACATAGACGAAGCGCGTGCATTCGGAATTGAAGTGTTGCAGCCGGACGTCAACGAGAGCGGTGTGTATTTTGAACCGGCTGGTCGGAATGAACAGGTATCGGATTCAAAAATTGGCATCCGTTTCGGCCTCGCTGCGGTCAAAAACGTGGGAGAGGCCACCGTGCAAAGCGTCCTGAAGGATCGGGATCAAAACGGGAAATTCAAATCACTGTCCGACTTGTGCGAGCGTGTGGAATCCCGGGCCCTCAACCGCAAAGTGCTTGAAGCCCTGATCAAGTGTGGAGCGTGCGATGGCTTTGGCCAAACGCGGGCCACGATGTTTTCGCAGATTGACCGGGCGCTCGCGCGGGCCGCGGGCATTCAATCTGACCGGCAACGCGGCCAAAGTTCGCTTTTCGGCACGTTGGAGGAAAAGGCCACGCCGGGCTTTGGCGGGGCTGAGGCGGATAAAAACCTACCCGAATGGCCGCAACATGAATTGCTGGCTTATGAAAAGGAACTATTGGGATTTTATGTGACTGGCCATCCATTGACGCCTTATGTCCCGCTCCTGAAAAGATACGCGCTCGCGACTACCTCGCAGCTCGCCGGGTTGCCCAACCGCAGCATGACCCGCATTGGAGGATTGGTCGCCACCGTGCAAAACGGCGTTTCGAAAAAGTCCGGCAAGCCGTACTCCATGGTCACGCTCGAAGATTTGGAGGGTACTGTGCAGATATTATGCATGAACGAGAACTTCGAGAAGTTCCGCCCTTTGCTGCAGGTCAACAAAGCCGTCCTGGTCACCGGGGAAGTGAATGTCGGCGATGAGCGCCCCAAAATCTTTCCGCAGGAAATGATGGCTCTTGAAGACGCCCCGAAAAAGTTTACGAAACAGGTCCATTTCCGATTGCAGACCGCGCATGTGCAGCCGGCCCAATTGGAATCGGTGCGCGACCTGGTCGCCGGGCATCCCGGCAAATGTCCGCTCTTCCTGTGCTTTATGCAGCCAGCCGGCGAGGTCTATTTTATGCAGGCGAACGACCGGTTCGCCGTGACCCCGTCATTGAATTTGCAGCAGGAAGCCGACTCGCGCTTTGGCGAAGGGACCTATTACGCAAAAGTCGACACGACTTTGCCCGAACGCGTGTCGCGCTGGCCGAAAAAGGGCGCGTCCAACGGCGGATCAAACGGCGAGGACTGAACCCAACCCGTCACGGCAGGTGGTACCAATTATATGGATCTAAAAAAACCTGCCGGTCCGTCACAATTTCACTGCCAAGGATAAGCAAAATAATAGTCGCGAGGACCAAAAACCTGGCCGTCATTCCAAATCGATTTAAAATGCGATTGATTCCGCACGCGGCAAGGATCAGAAATGGAATTAGCGCGCCGAGCAATAAGCGTCCCGAGGTAAAATAAGGATGCTGGCGCGACGGGTAGGGACAATCGTGGAAGTCATAGATAATTGACGTGAAAGCAAAGAAAACCATTCCGGCGGCAAAGCAAATGAAGCCAAGGCTAAGCGCCTGGCGCTGCAGTGAGGTGGTGTTCGAATTTTTTGTGCTCAACGACGGCGCGGCCACAACCAGCAAAAACAAAGTGAATAATGTGTAAACGACGCTGCTCCCGGGCAACATTAGCGGTTGCTGATGCCATTGAAATTCTCCCTGCCAAAATGTCGAAAGTTGTCCGGACACATATGTCCAGAATCCAGTGGGCGTGAAGATTGGATGATGCGGCCATTCTGCAATGGGTTTGAGCGTCCAGCCGAAGTGCTGCATTTTTGCCGCAGCTCCCGTAAAATCACCCGTTCGAACTTTGCTCCAAATCATCCAACCCAGAATCGGCGTGACCGAGCAGCAGAAAAATGCGGCGAAAGAAGACCATGGCGCGACGGACTTTTTTTCTTTCGTTAGTTTTCTTACGTGAAAGAGGGCCAGGGCAACGATGGCCGCCAGCAAAGGAAGAGTCGTCGATTTCGAAAGATAGGTCGCGGCGAAGGCAATGCCCGTCATCGTGGCCAATATTGGCGAATGTCCTGACCGAATCCATTTGAGCAGAAAAAGAAACGTCGCGCCAAAACAAAGGGCAGGCAGGACGTCGTTACCGATTGAATAAAAGGCAGTTTGGGGCAGGACCGTCACCAGCGCCGGAACGGCCAGCCGCATAAATGAGTTGTCCGGAAAAACGATTCGTGCGATGGCGTAAGAAAGCCAAACCAAAACAACCACTTCAAGGATGTTAAAAAATCGGAGCCAATACAGAAGCCGGCCGCGGTGAATTCCAAGGCACCTGCCAACGTCCCACCAGAGGCCTGCAGCCGCATAATAAAGCGGCGCTTGAGAAAACTCGTAATTTTCCAGAGATTGCCAGCGCTGGCAATTCGCCTGGAAATCCTGGCGCTCTTTATCGGGCGGTTCGGTCCAGGGCGGCGGCGGCAATTGTCCCCCGGGATATTCCACCGGCGCGGCATAATAAGCCCATGAATTAAAAAACGCGACGTACTCGACTGTTTCCGGCAAAACCCTCTCCAGTCTGTGCGGCGCCTGGCCATGCGCGTACCTGAGAACCAAGTCAAAATGGATCGGCTCATCGACGTTGTTAAAAAAGGGAAACGCCGCGGCAAAAACAAAGACATGAACAGCCGCGAGAGCGCATAATAACAGAACGATTTTAAACTCGTTCCGGCCAACAGTCGGCAGGCCGGCACCAGTGCCGGTTGTGGTGACTGGAACTTCCGCTGTGGAACCCGGTTGGCGGTCATCCATTTCGGCGCAAACTATCAGCGCCCGGCCAAACGTTGCAAGACGGGAAATTACAGGACGTTCGCCGCCAGTTCCGCCAGCTCAGAGCGTTCGCCCTTTTGCAATTCCACATGCGCCGCAATCGCGTACTCGCGAAAACGGCTCACCACGTAATTGAATCCGTTCGAAGAGGAGTCCACGTAGGGATTATCAATTTGATACGGGTCGCCCGTGAAAACTATTTTTGTTCCATTTCCAACGCGCGTGATGATGGTCTTGGCTTCGAGCGGCGTCAGGTTCTGCGCCTCGTCGATAATCATGAACTGGTTGGCAATGCTGCGTCCGCGGATGTAGCTGAGGGCCTCCACCACGATGCTGCCGCTGCGCATCAGGTCGCCGCTGCGGCGATGGTCGTGGCCCATGTTCAAGTCGCTCAACATTTCCAGCGCGTCGTGAATCGGCTGCATCCACGGCGCCAGCTTTTCTTCGAGAGAACCAGGCAAAAACCCAAGCTCCTTACCCATCGAGATTGTCGGACGGGCGACAATGAGCCGGCGAAATTCGCGGTCGTTGACGACGCGTTTTAAACCGGCTGCCATCGCCAGCAGTGTCTTTCCCGTTCCGGCTTTGCCCATCAGCGTGACCAATTTGATTCGGTCGTCCAGGACCGCGTCGAGTGCGAAGTGCTGCTCGCGATTGCGCGGCTTGATTCCCCAGACTCCCTCCCGGCAATCAACAATCGGCACGAGCTTCGTTCCGGTGGGATCCACTTTGGTGAGCGCGGCCTTTTTGGGATTCGATTCGTCCGTGAGAGTGCAATACTCGTTCGGAAAGTATTTCCTGCCGTTGTCCACGTACAGTTCTCCCTTGGTCCGAAATTCCGTCATTTTTTCGGTGGACACCGAGATGTCGATCATGCCCGTATACAGATCGGTAATCGATACGTGATCGCTTTCGTAGTCCTCGGCCTGCAGGCCCAGCGCATCGGCTTTAATCCGCAAGTTGATGTCCTTGGAAACCAGGATGGTCGGGTTTTTCGGCTGCGCTTTTTGAATCGCGGACGCAATCATCAGGATGCGATTGTCCACGCTATCGGTGGCCAGCACCGTGTGGCCGTTTTTTTCCACGCCGTTTTTATGAAATACGATTTTCAACTGCCCGCCATTGGGAAGTCCCACGCCTTCGCTCAAATGGCCGTCCACGCGGAAGCGGTCGAGCATCCGCGAAACTGAGCGCGCGTTTTGGCCCAGTTCAGTGGATTCCCGTTTAAAACGGTCCATCTCTTCGATTACTTCAATAGGGATTAGCACGCTATTTTCCGCGAAACTCATCAGCGAATGGGGGTCGTGCAGGAGAACGTTGGTATCAAGTATATAGTTTTTCACACAACAGAATTTTACCATGAACGCGGCTCAATGAACAACCGGTTCACACGATGTTTGACACGAATTTAACAAAGTTTCACAAAAATAATTGATTAAAAATGAAGCCCCGGCCGGAGATGCCTACTCGTTGCCAAAGTCGGCGGCTTTCGCCTTGCTCATTCTCGCGTGCCATTTTTGGACCTCTTTGTGCCGGGCCGGCAGCTTGTAATGGCCCGAATATAGAAAATTTTCCAGCATTCCAAATAAATCGAAATCTACGAAACGCGGACGTTCATCCAGCAGAAACGGCTGGTGCGACAGAATGATTTCAAAGGGAATCAACAGGTCCTCCAGTTTCTTGAGCCAAATTTTCTGGTCTTTGCGCCATTGATCAATGCAGCCGCGTCCAAATTTTCGCTCTTTGTGTCGCAGAAAGCCAAGCTGGTCCGCTGCTGGAACGATTTCTTTCCAATAAATATCGTTCAAACGAAACGTCGCGCCTTCAATTTCATCCTCGATGAATTTCCAGAGCACCGATTGCACACCGCGCCAGCGCGCGGGAAAAATTCCCAACTCCAATTCTTCGTCCAGGTATTTGGCAACCACCTGCGAATCATCATCCACCTCAAAGATGACATTCCTGCCGTCGCGAATAACGGGAACCCCGTAATAACGCTGTCGCGTCAACTTCCAGATGAGGGATCTGTCCTGGTTGGGAATATTTATGATTTTGAAAGGCACCCCTGAAAATTCCAGGATCCGCCGCTGCACAATGCAGAACGGACTCCACGGAAACTGAATCAATTCAATCATGTCAAAAGCCTCAAACTGATTGATGTACTTTAGGGCTGAGCGAACAGACTGACAAGAGTTTTTCCGTGATTATTGGTGGCAGGAGTTTCCCATCTCATCGCGATCACGCAATCGAACGACCATTTTGTCGCAACTTCGCGGCTCGCGCCTGGTCGGCCTTCAATTCCGGGACCAGGTCCGGGCACTCCTCAAGGCATTCCAAAAGTTTTCGATGAAAATTATTTCCCGCCGGCGCAAGGGAATAATAAATCCACAGCCCCTCTTTTCGTGTGACAACCAATTGCGCCCTCCGAAGATAAGCGAGGTGACGCGAGGCCGTGGGTTGGGGGACGTTAATAATTTCAATGAGATCGCCTACGCACAATGCATGGTCGTGAAGCAGATGCAAAATTCGCAACCTGGTCGGATCGCCAAGGGCGCGAAATTTCATGTTCGCCGTCGTTCTGATTCTGGACGATGTCATCGAAACGCACTGTTCAAATTGACACAGTAGGAGAAACGAAAATCCCTATCAACGACGGCCATGTTACATTTTCAAAAATCCCGTAACACAACTGTAACAATGGCGTGACCGAAACGTCACTTGTTCCGGGCGCGCGCGGTTGGCTACTCTTCGCCCACACAAAAGGCATGAGATTCACCAGCAGAGAAATCAAACCGGTTGTTGTTGGGTTAACAGTAAATTCGCTTAAACGAATTTATTCCCATGGATCTGTTTTGAGATCCAAACTACGCCCGCGCGCGCGCGCCTGGAACAGCTCAAAGTGCCTTTTCGCAGTCAATATATTCGCTTATGCGAATTCAGTTCCGCAAACAACCGAATCGTGACAAAACAAATTAACCGAAACATAAGATCGACGCGTGTCACACGGGCGTCATGTGTTTGTCGCGTAATCGTCACTTGCTCGTCGCCCGCCTGCGTGGCTCCTTGTATGCATAGGAGGTTTGAAATTGTGCGGGAAATTGCATCGGCGCTTCACCGAATTGGCCATCTCGGTGGTTTGTGCCCGGATACACGCGGCGACGGATTTGCGGAGCACGTGTGTCTTTAAATTTTTCGCGTCTGCAAATTCATTAAATTCGTAAACAAACCGACCATGAGAAAACAAAAACCACAAAACCACAAAACCAAACTCGCCCTCTTCGCCGGCGCCGGCGCGTTGATGGCGCTGACCCCTCAAATCCAGGCCGATAACTCAACAGACTCGGTGGATCGCTTGCTCAACAAATTGCAGCAAAAAGGGGTTCTGACTGCGGGTGAGGCCGATGAACTAAAGGCGGAAAACACCGTTGAACAGACGAACAGTGTCAATCAGGGCACGCCATCAATCTGGAAAATTTCGAATACGTTCAAAAGCATCAATCTTTTTGGGGACCTTCGTCTTCGTTATGAATATCGCGGTGTCGACAATGTTCCGGGAGCCTCGCCCAATACATATTATCGCGAACGATTCCGATACGCCGTGCGCTTTGGCATAAAAGGGGATTTGACGGACAACTTTTATTATGGCCTGCGGTTGGAAACTTCCACGAATCCGCGTTCACCCTGGGCCACTTTCGGCAACAACACAACCGCCGGTTCAGTAACGCCTTCGGACAAAGCGCAAAGCGGCATTAACGTCGGCCAGGCCTTTATTGGCTGGAAACCAACGAGTTGGTTTGAAATGACGGCAGGCAGGATGCCCATGCCTCTTTATATCACTCCCATGGTCTGGGATTCAGACATTAATCCCGAAGGCGCCTTTGAAAAATTTAAATATACCGTCCACGACGTCGATTTGTTTGTGGACCTGGGCCAATTCGATTACCAGAATCCAAGTTCCGCTTCAGCGTTCCCATCGAGCGATACGTTCTTATTGGCCTGGCAGGCGGGAGCCCAAGTGCATTTGAATGATAGCACATCTTTTAAAGTTGCCCCGGTCGTTTACACGTACGCTGGCAAGGGCACCAGTGGCGGATTGAATCAACCGTTTGTAGGGCAGGGTAATGCCGGCGTAAATGTCGGCGTGCCGGGTTCCACCAACCTGGTGGCCGGCGCATCAGATTACAATCAACAGGGACTCGACCATTTGCTCGTTTTGGAAGTGCCTGCGGAGTTTGATTTCGACATTCCCGCCACGCCGTTCGGCCCCCTGCACGGCCGGTTGTTCGGGGATTTCGCTTATAACTTCGAAGGCGATCAACGCGCCGACGCCGCCTTTAATGCCAACCCCGCGGCTTTCCCCGGCTTGAACGGCCCCGTTCACGGAGAAGACATTGCTTATCAAATTGGGTTTGGTTTCGGAAGCGCCGGAGCGGTTTACGGACCAACACAAGGTCTGGTTTACGGATCGACTTCCAAAAAGAACACATGGGAAGCGCGGTTCTATTGGCAGCACATCGAACAATATGCCCTGGATGTCAATTTGATCGATTCGGACTTCTTCGAAGGACGCGGCAACCTGCAAGGTGTCTACGCCTCGTTTGCCTATAGCTTTACCGACGCGATCATAGGAACCGTTCGATTCGGATATGCCGATCGAATCAATGACAACCTCGGCACCGGCGGCAACAACCTGGACATTCCGGGTATAAACCCAATTAAATATTATAAGCTCGTGCAAACAGATCTCACGTGGCGCTTTTAATTAAAACCTTGCCTATGCTGTATCAGGTTGTCACTGGATTGTCACATTTCCGTTGCGCAATTGTCATGCAGTTGCTTCAATGTGTGGCTGCCAATGATACAGTGGGCTTAATGATTCAAACGTAATAGCAGCAGTATTTCGCATTTTTTAAACCTATCCGAACAATGAAAATAAATAACATCGCAACCACCGTCATTTCGGGCCTTATCATTGGCGTTTTGGCGGTTTCCTGTTCAAAAAATCCAGGCGGCAGCGCGGCAGAGTCCGCTGGAAACGCCCCGTCCGCGCCCATGCTCATCAACGGCGCGGGTTCGACCTTTGATTATCCCGTGTTCTCCAAATGGTTTGAAGTCTATGCCACGATGGACACCAACGTTCAGTTCAACTATCAATCCATCGGATCCGGCGGCGGGCAAAAACAATTGCTCAATCAAACCGTCGATTTCGGCGCTTCGGACGCGCCCATGACCGACGAGGCAATGTCCGGCGCTCCTGGTAAAATTTTGCACCTGCCGATCGTCGCCGGTGGCGTTGCCGTCATTTATAATCTTCCCGGCAATCCAAAATTGAAGCTGGATGGTGAAACGCTCGCGGATATCTATCTGGGCACGATCAAAAAATGGAACGATGCAAAAATCGCCGCTCTTAACCCGGGCGTCACTCTCCCGGATTTGGCCATCATTCCCGTCCATCGTTCGGATGGCAGCGGCACCACGTTTATCTTTACCGACTACCTCACTGTCGTAAATGACCCATGGGCGAATTCAGTCAAAAAAGGCACCGCCGTAAAATGGCCCGACGGTGTTGGTATTGGTGCCAAAGGCAGTGAAGGCGTCGCCGGTCAGGTTCGCCAGATCTCCGGCGCAATCGGTTACGCGGAATTGGCTTACGCGAATCAAAACAAAATACCGTACGCAGATATGAAAAATGCCGCCGGGAAATTCGTTTCGCCCGCGCCTGATTCCGTCAGCGCCGCGCTCGCTACCGCTACCATTCCCGACGATTTTCGTTTTTCAATTGTTAACGCGCCGGGCGCCGCCGCTTATCCCATCGCCGGTCCCAGTTGGATTCTAATTTATCAAAAGCAAAACGGCGACCGTGGCAAACACCTCGTTGGGTTCTTGAGGTGGGCCGTTACCGACGGGCAAAAAATATCGCCCACATTGGATTATGCGCCGCTTCCGGATGCCCTGCAACAGCGCGTCCTGAAGCTGCTGGACACGGTTACGTATTGAAATCGTCGCGATAGAATTGAAGTAGTTCCGAATTGATGAATGGCGCGTATGCAAGTGCGACACGAGCAACTCCCGGTGTAAACGCGAGGGGGGCCGGCACCTCGCGTTTTGGCGACCGGGCATTCGAATGGCTGACGTTGCTCATGGCGTTTTCGATATTTGTGCTGATCGTGCTCATTGGCTATGAGCTTTTTCGCGGCGCGACCCCGGCGATCCATAAATTCGGCCTGCGTTTTCTGGCCACTAGTACGTGGGACCCCGTAAACGGGGTTTTCGGCGCGTTGCCCTTCATCTTTGGAACTATCGTTTCATCGGCCATCGCGCTGTTGATCGCCGTCCCGATCAGCATCGCCACGGCCATTTACCTCACGGAACTGGCACCCCTGTGGCTACGCCAGCCGCTCGTCATCTTCATCGAGTTGCTGGCGGCCATTCCCAGCGTCATTTTGGGATTTTGGGGATTCTATGTCATGGTCCCCTGGCTGCACGCTCACGCGTATCCCGTGCTTCGCTCAACCCTGGGCTTCCTGCCGTTCTTCCAGGGGCCAGACAATGGCCCGAGCATCTTGTCCGCGGGGATTATTCTGGCCGTCATGATCATTCCCATTGTCACGTCCGTTTCGCGGGAAATTTTGCGGTCGGTTCCCGGCTTGCAGCGGGAAGCGGCCTACGCATTGGGCGCTACGCGCTGGGAAGTCACGCGTATCGCCGTTTTGAGTTACGCAAAGCGGGGCCTCTTTGGCGCGGTTATCCTGGGCCTTGGCCGTGCCCTCGGCGAAACCATGGCCGTGACCATGCTCATTGGCAATGCGCCCTATATCGGATGGTCCGTGTTTGCCGCCGGCCAGACGCTTGCCAGCGTGATTGCAAATGAATTCACCGAGGCCATGGATCCTCTCCATACCAGCGCGTTATTTGAAGTCGGCCTGGTGCTTTTGGGTGTGACTTTGGTGGTCAATGCTTTGGCGCGGCTATTGTTGATTACGTTCGCGGGGCCCACCGTCAAACCGCAACATTAATATATCCTGTGATCGCGTCTAACCATCAGCAACGGCAATTCAAGAACGCCTTGATGCAGGCGGTTACCTGCATATGCGCTGTCCTGGTGGTCGCGCCTCTGATCCTGGTGTTTTATCATTTAATCAGCCTTGGATTTAGTTCGATCAATTGGGCATTTTTCACGCAATTGCCAAGGGCGGTGGGTGAATCCGGCGGTGGCATGGGAAACGCCATTGTCGGTACCTTCATACTTTTGGCGCTTGCTGCCGTTATTGGCGTTCCTGTCGGCGTGTTGGGCGGCGTTTTTCTGTCGGAATACGCTACGGTTGGCGTCAGTTGGTGGGTTCGTTTCGGCGCGGATATTTTGAACGGCGTGCCTTCCATCGTCTGGGGGTTGGTCGTTTGCGCTCTCGTGGTTGTGCCCATGCACGGCTACTCGGCGCTGGCCGGTGGCATCGTCCTGGGACTAATGATGATCCCCATGGTCATGCGCGCCACGGAAGAAGTCCTGCACCTCGTTCCCGGCGGCTATCGGGAGGCCTCCCTGGCCCTCGGAATTTCCAAGTGGCGGACCGTCCTGCAAATCGTCATTCGGACTGCTCTCAAGGGAATTGTCACTGGAGTTTTGCTCGCCCTGGCCCGCGTCGCCGGTGAAACGGCGCCGCTTTTGTTCACGGCCTTCGGCAATCCGCATTGGGCGCGAAGCTTGACTCAACCGATCTCGGCGCTTCCCCTCCAAATTTTCGATTACGCAAATTCGCCATACGATGATTGGCATCGCCAGGCATGGGCCGGCGCGCTTGTTTTGCTTTTGCTGGTCTTATTCATTAATATCAGCGTCCGATTTTTGACGCGCGAAAGATGGAGGGCCAAATCATGAATACAGTTCAGGCTGTTCAGGCTTTGCCCGCCGCCGCCGCGCATCACCAGACAATGGAACAGAAACCGACAAATGCGGCCCTCGCGGTTCGCAATCTTTCAGTCTTTTTCGGGGCCAACGAAGTGCTCAAACGCGTTTCGCTCGAAATCGCGGCTAATGCTGTCACCGCCATCATTGGCCCCAGCGGCTGCGGCAAATCCACATTTCTGCGCTCTCTCAATCGCATGCACGAATTGAACCCCGAGGCGCGGATGATCGGGGAAATTCGGTTGTTCGGCGATGATATCTACGCGAGTTCAGTGGAGCCCGTCATCGTCCGGCGCCGCGTCGGGATGGTGTTCCAAAAATCCAATCCGTTTCCGACCATGACAATCTCCGAAAACGTCACCGTCGGCCTGCGGCTCAATGGTGTGCGGGACAGGAAAGTGCTGGCCGAGCGCACGGAACAATCCCTGCGCATGGCCGCCCTTTGGGACGAAGTCAAAGATCGCCTCCAGGCCCCGGCTATCAGCTTGTCCGGCGGCCAGCAACAGCGCCTGTGCATCGCCAGGGCGCTGGCGGTGCAACCGGAAGTCCTCCTCATGGACGAACCGGCGTCGGCGCTCGACCCGCTGGCCACTTCAAAAATCGAAGACTTGATTCTGGAGTTGAAAAAGAATTACACCATCGTCATCGTCACGCACAATATGCAACAGGCCGCGCGCGCTTCTGATTTCACCGCGTTTTTTTACCTCGGCGAATTGGTCGAGTTCGGCGTCACCAGGAAAATTTTCACGAGCCCTTCGCAAAAGCGCACGGAGGATTACGTGACCGGCCGGTTCGGCTGATTTTTTGTTCCGCGCCCTTGAAGAAAGACCGCGGTTGCCCATTGCATTTTGTGGAGACCGTGGCAAGGTATATGCTAAGGCATTCGATATAGTTTAAGTTTATGGAAAGTTATACAGAAGTTGGCCTGGAATCGTTGCAGCACAAGCTGCTCACGATGGCCAGCCATGCTGAAACTGCTGTCAATGAAGCCATCCAGGCTCTTCAACAGCGGGACGCCGAGCTCGCATTGCGCGTCAAGGAAAAGGACCGCGCCATTGACCAATTCGAAGTCGAGATCGACGAATTGGTGATTCAACTTCTCACACGCGCGCCGCTCGCCTCCAATTTGCGGCTGGTGACCATCGCCATGAAAATTTCCCAGGATCTCGAGCGCGTTGGGGATGAAGCCACGAAGATTGCCAAGCGCGCCCGCGACCTGGCCCAGGAGCCGCCCGTAAAAATCGTTTTGGAATTGCCTCGTATGGCCGGCCTCGCCCTGGAAATGCTCAAGGACGCCCTTGACGCCTTCGTGAACCGGGATTCGAGCGCCGCCCGCGACATCATTCCCCGCGACAAAGAAGTGGATGCGTTGAACAAACAAATCCACAACGCCCTCGCCCGGCACATGGTTGACAACCCTGACACCATCGCCCGTTGTCTCCACCTGATGGTCGTCTCAAAGAGCCTCGAACGAATCGCCGACCACGCCACCAATGTCGCCGAAGACGTCGTTTACCTCTGCGAAGCCCAGGACATCCGCCACACCGGAATGAAAAGCCGCGTCCTGGTCGAACAGGCCTCTTAGCTATTCTCACGCTGACAGTGTCGCATTCGGCGTTGGGCATTCCGCGTTCGACTTTCAGCATTTTCTCCTCGTCCTCGAAAATTGAGTTTCTCGATTCAGGCTTTTGGCTTTCTCTGAAGCTTGGATGTTGAATTTTGGAGCTTTTACCTCAGCCCTTCTCCCACCTTCAAACAGTGTCCCGTCAAAAACTCCCGCGCCCTCAACCTCCTCCCACCTTCCAGTTGCAATTCCGTTACTCGAAGCGCCTTCTCCCCGCAAGCAACCACAATCCCGCTTTCATCCGCCGATAACACCTGGCTGGCCGGTCCTTTCTCTTCGACCACATCCGCCTCCCAAATTTTTAATAAGAGCGACTTCGGTCCGCGCTTTAAGAAGATGAATGCGCCCGGCCATGGCCTGAACGCCCGCATGCGGTTTAGAATAGTTTGCGCCGGCAGGTTCCAATCGATGTGGCCATCTTCCTTTTTTATTTTCGGCGCATAAGTAGCGCCTTCAGGCTGTGGCCTCGCCTGGATTTTTCCAGTCGCATAGGCCGGAATCGTTTCGACCAAAAGATCGGCGCCAAGTTGCGCGAGCCGGTTGTGAAGACTCGCGGAATCATCTTCCGGCAAAATGGGCGTCGGCTTTTGAGCCAAAATCCCGCCGGTATCCATCCCTGCGTCCATCTTCATGATCGTGACGCCCGTCTGCGATTCTCCGTCTGCAATGGCCCATTGAATCGGGGCGGCGCCGCGATATTTGGGTAGCAACGAAGTATGGACGTTCAGGCATCCCAACGGCGGCAAATCCAGGATCGCCTGGGGCAGGATATGGCCGTACGCGGCGACAACGATGAGATCCGGTTTCAACGCCCGCAATTCGGCGATGAACCCCTCGTCCCGCGCCCTGGGCGGTTGCAGCACGGGCAGGCCCAATTTTTGCGCCAAAACTTTGACCGCTGGAGGTTGGAGATTGAGATCGCGGCCCCTCGGTTTATCCGGTTGGCTCACCACCGCGGGGATGGTAAATTGCTGATTACCCGCCAGCCGTTCCAGGCTGGCGCAGGACAATTCCGCCGTGCCCATGAAGATAATGTTCATTTAATTAGTGGCACAGGGCGTCTCGCCTGTGGATACAAATGTTCACAGGCGGGATGCCCTGTGCCACTAAATTCCGTTTCAACCTTTCAACGTTTCCCAAACTTCGCCACCTGCTCAAGAATAGTCAAAAAGACAGCCACTGGCGTGCTGTCCGTATTGATGGAATGGACGAGTTTTTTGCCGTAAAAATCCAGCACCGGACGGGTGTCCTTCTCATAGGTCTTCAGCCGCTGTTTGATGACATTGAGATTCGCGTCGTCCAGGCGATTGTCCTTGAGCGCCCGCCGCTGCAATCGCGCGATGAGGTTCTTGGTGTTTGCGGAAAACAGGTAAAAAACTGCCGCCACGTCGAGGGTATCTTTGAGTATCTCAGCCTGCCGGACGTTGCGGGGAATACCGTCGAGAACCAGCGTGTCCGTGTCCGGATGAAATCGTCCTGAATGCGTGCTGGCCTCGATCGTCTTGCGCCACAACGCTATCGTGGGTTCGTCGGGTACGAGTTTTCCGCGGCTTGAATAATCGATAAAGACTCTTCCCAGTTCAGTATCCGCTCGCAGGTCTCTGAACACATCGCCGCAGGCGCAATGATAAAAGCCCGGAATCGAGCCGAGAATTTTCCCATGTGTCCCTTTGCCCGAGCCGGGCGCCCCAAACATCAAAATAGTGCGGTATTTCATCTATCGAATTAATTAGAGTTAAATTTTGAGTTCCGCTGAGTTTCGATTTGGCGCGCCATCTGATGCGGCCAACATGAAAGCAGTCAGGTCAGGCGTCTTTGTGCTTTAATTGTATTTCCTGGATATCCCCGAATGGCACCGCGACTTCCTGGCGCGCGGCCCCAACCACCACTTCAAAATGCGCTTCGTTGGCGGATATTCGCGTAATTCGTTCGGCGATGTGTTGCGCGCGTCCGGCTTTGATCACCAGCACCATGTCCTTGCTCGAGCCGTGCCGTATCGCGCCAAAAAAGCCGGCAAACTTCGTTTCAAAGAACCGGCGATTGAACGTGAACTGGCCTCGTTGAAAGACCTGGGTTTCCGGATGCGACGGTTTCGAGGCGACCTGGACCGGTTCTGCTCCCGGCGTGGCATCACCTTCGGCGGTCGGAGCCCCGTGCATCGCGATGGGTGCGGCGGATGCGGCGGCATGGCCATGGTGCGGTGCGGCAGCCGCCCCTGGTGGCGCTCCGGTTTCCATTTGCATATCTTCCTGGGTCGCTCCGCCTTCCACCTTCGTGGGCATGCAGAGATACACGATGGGCACTATGAATGGAACCACGGCGGACATACCCATCACGATCCCAATGGGCTGGGCACGGAAAATGGCAATTTCATACGCTGCCAAAATATTTGCCGCGTAAACCGCCAGCAGGAAGATAATTCCAATGAACGAAGAACCCAGCGCGCCAATGACCGATTGTTTGGGCGGCAATTCCAGGCGCGAAACGTCATGCACCTTCACGTCCAACTGAGCCGGCCGTTTTGGCGGCACTTCGATGAACGGCTCCGCGTAGGCTTTGAGTTTCTTATTCTTGGCCAGCAACTTAAGCGCGTCCTGTGAAAACTTGGTCCATAGGATCCGGTCGGAGTATTTATCGTCTCCTTCCCGGAAAATGACGCCGTCGTCATTGAAAGAAATAACGTCGCCGGTCACAGAAGTGCCGTCAGTCAAATTATATGTTTCCGCATGGGCTGTGGTGAGCAAACCACAAAGCCATAAACCAGCGACTATCCACAAGAGCTTTCGCACAAAACTTCATTAACATATGCGCCGCCACCGCGAAAGCAAATTCAGGTTTTTAAATGGCAGGTAAGGACGGCGCGCTGTGCTTAGTGGCGCGGGCATCCTGCCTGCGAGGGGCTCAATTAAAAATCCGAACATCGAATTTCGAATGGCGCGCGGTGCGCGTGGATGTTCGGCCGTTGGATCTTCCCTGGTGCTTGGATGTTGGAGCTTGGAGCTTTTTCTGCCCTATCTTCCATCTCCCAAGTTTGCCACCAAATCCTCAGTCACCCAAACTTTCTCCTTCTCCTGCAAGACATCCGCCGTTGCACCGTGTTGCCAAACCGCGTAACGAATAGTTTTAAAAATGTCCGCCTGCAACGCGGGCTGCGCCAGAAGTCCGGCGATGTACCCGCTTAGGACGTCGCCGCTGCCGCCTTGCCCCAAAAACGGATTACCCGAAGAATTCACGTAAATTTCCCCATCTTTAGTTCCGACGAGCGTTTGATGGCCCTTTAAAACCACCCAACAATTTCCAAATCGTTTCGATAGGTCGCGCAATGCGCGCGGCCGGTCGGCCTGGACCTGTTTGGTCGTCGAATTGAGCATTCGCGCCGCTTCACCCGGATGCGGCGTGATCACCCGCGGCGCCTTGGGCAGGACCATCGACGCCAGCAAATCCAGCGCGCTGGCGTCCACCACAACTGGCACCGGCAAATCGCGCCAAATGCGTTGCACGGTTCGTCGCATGGCGTCGGCGATTCCGGGCGCGTGCATGCCCGGCCCGATTAATACCCCACTCGTAGATTCGGGAAGTTTCATGTCCGGCCGGAAAATGCCGGCCATGACCGCCTGCAATTGTGGAGCAACGACAGGATAAACCGAATCATCCGTGAACAAAGTGATGAGCCCCGGCTGCGCGCGTTGCGCCGCCCGCGCCGCCAGGACCGACGCGCCATGATAACCCAGGCTGCCGGCCATGATCGACACGTGCCCATGCAATCCTTTATGGCCCGCTTCAGCGCGGCGCGGCGGATACTGCTCAAAATCATCCGCAAACGTCCAAACGCATTCCGACGTCAATGTAGCAGGGCACGGGACCAGTCCGATGTCTTCCAGCACTTCCAATCGCCCCACAAACGGCCATGCCGATTGCGCGAGCATTCCCGCCTTGGGTGCGCCGACCGTCAGCGTCAGCGCTGCTTCGACCGCCACGTCGCCTTCTGGCAAGCCCGTATCGCAATTCAGCCCCGACGGCGCATCAACCGCCAGGACCGGAACCTTGGATTGGTTTACGGTTGAAATCAATTTTTGCCAATGCTCATCCAGCGGACGATTGAGGCCGACGCCGAAAAGACCGTCAATGATCAGCGCAAATTTTCCGCGCAATAACAACTCCTGCAGCTTTGGTACGTCGCTCTCCGGCGAAGTGACATTGAGAACTTCAAGCTGCCGGTCATCCGGAAACTCGGCGGCGGCCCGGGCATCGGCGCCGTTGTTTCCTTTGCCCGCCAGGATAAGAATGGCGTTGCCCGAACGCGTCAGCTTGCGCGCGCGTTTGGCGATACGTTTGCCCACGCGCCGAATGACCTCCGCTTCAGTTTGGCCGGTGGCCCACGTCGCTTTCTCCCATTCGCGCATCTGCGCCACTGTGATGACTGGAACTGACATCCGGCAAGTTTCGTCTAAAAATGAAAAATGAAAAATGAAAAATGACGCTGTCGCGGGCGTTGAACAGTTGAAATGTTAAAATGTTGCGCAACAGAGCTGCACGTGTGAGCACGCGGTTTTAGGGTGGTTGCACATTTGTGTGTATAGGCCCCAGCTTCGCCTGGCAGGTGGCGATGAGGATGATTCCCACCGGGGGCCAATGATATTGTGATTTGTCAAGAGAATGGTGCGATTAATTGTCCCCCATCAACCGAGAACGTTTGGGACAGTCGGATCGTGTGACTCTTGCGCAACACGTTGTTTTTAAAGCTCTTGCGATAAGTTGAAACTGTCCCTTTAATTTTGGGCGAAGACAGTTCGGTTTGGTGGAAAATTGAGGGGGAAAAAGTATAGAAAGTGGCAGCGCCACTTGCCAATGGGCGCGAAGGAAAATGCTTGAAACCGCAGGGTGCATGAACAGAGCCGCGACCGCCTGCCTCGCCGTCTTGCCGCGCCATAGCTTCCCAGCGGCGGCGGGAGCCTTGCGCGAAGGCAGGTGAGGGAGCGGCCGAGTCATTAGACAGGATTTACAGAATTTACAGGATGAAATTTGCATTTGAACTCATGGCATTCACGCGCACTCGTGTTCACTCATGGCACTGTGCTATGATTTTCTCATGCGCCAACGCCATGTTCAAAGGGTTTATTTGCCACCTCTTGACACTTTTTAGAACCCTGGCTCACTTTGTCTACATCCCCCTTCGCCAAAGCTACCAAAGAACCTCCGAGGTGTTGTGGGTTCCCTGGCACAATGCACCACATTTTGTGGTTGCCGGTCTACGGAGGACGGGACGGCGGAAAGGGACTGCGGTGATTCTCGCAGATTTCCCTGCCTGGTGACATCAACCAAACTGATAAAATGACCGAGCTATGAGTGGCCTCTTTAGTTAGTCTCGATTGTTGCGGTTCCGGCAATTGCCGCTTATTTTAGATATCCATGAGCGGGCGTTTTCCATCGCTGAACGGCTGGCGTGCCGTTAGTATTCTGCTTGTTTTAGGATCTCATACTCAATACATCGTCGGTCCGACACCCGCCCAGAGTCATTTTTTCGCAACATGGTTGGATGGCAATTTGGGCGTGCGCTTTTTTTTCTCTATCAGCGGGTTTTTGATTACCTGGTTGATGCTGGTTGAAGAAACCGAACATAAAGGTGTCGGCTTGAAAAATTTTTATATTCGGCGATGTCTTCGAATCTGGCCGGTTTATTTCTCATTTGTCGCTGTTGTTCTGGCCTTTCAACTGTCCGGGTTCAAAAGCCAAAGTGCCGAATCATGGCGAGGGCTCTTGACCTTTACCCGAAATTTTTACGACCTGAATGCGGGTGTCCATTCCGATTTCCTTACCACACATATCTGGTCATTATCAGTCGAGGAGCAGTTTTATGTGTTCTGGCCTCTTGCTTTTTGCTTTCTTGGCAATTGTGGACGAATTGTGATTCTGGCATTCGCCATCTGTTTGTCGGTCGCTTTTAGAACCATTGGAGTTTTGGGATTGTACGATCGGCACCTTGACCACTTTTTGTTCCAAAACGACTCGACGTTTAATTATCTGGACTGCATTGGATGGGGCTGCCTTGGTGCGTTCGCATTGGCGCGCAACAAGCTTAAAATTCAGGCGTTCACGAAAACAAACTCCACGCTTGTTTTTCTGACTTGTGCTTCAATGGTCCTGATTCCCTATTTGGCCCAGTTTGGAAAGGGAATCCAGGCCGTTGGATTCATCGGGCTCATTCTGCACAGCGTCCTTTGCCCTGACTGGGCGTTTTACCGGCTACTCAATCGCCCGTGGATGGAGCGAATTGGTATTTTATCCTATTCACTATACGTCTGGCAGGAGCTCGTGTGGTATCTCTGGCCGGCATTTTTGGGAAAGGTGTGGGTTTTATGGATTCCGATGACATTTGGAATTGCCTGGGTCTCCTACAATGTCCTGGAAACGCCATTCTTTTCCTTGCGGTCTAAATTTCGTCCGATGGCTCCCACTCGCTCGCAGCCCACCAGCGAAAGGAATGCAGATGGCCAAGAAAAGGTCCAATACTCATAATCGTTTCAACCCGGATTTTGCGTTAGATTCGAATTCGAACCTGTTACATTTCGTAGTGCCTTTATTATAAACGACTTGTAGCGTTACATTAACGTTATTGTGGGTTCACTGTAGGTGCCAGTGACATTCAATCATCGCATTGTTCGTCCGATAATTCAAATTCCATGCTTTATCATAGTCATAACCGAACTGTTCGAGCAAGATCGCACCCGCGCCGCCAGCAGCATCCTCGCCGCGAGCGGTTTTGAGATGGCCAATGTCGTCGTAGGCGCTTCTATCCGCAGATTGCAGATTAAGAATCAAAATCTACAAGGGTGTGAAACTATACCAGTCGCCGGGACACGCTAAAGCGTGGACACCAAACTTAGAGTCTGCGCTACGGTTCGGCATTGGGCGTTCGAAGTTAAGCGTTCGATGTTGACGGCGTTGAAAGATGGCCGCGGCGCAACTCTTCCATTTAAACTCCCCCAAATTTCGCCTATTCCATTTTTACACTCCAAAAAAGCTATAAAACCCAATAGGCATAAGGGTTTCTTGCGTAATTTCGGTCTCGTTTACTTGTTTACTGACATATACAGAGAAAATGTGCAAGGGGCCCTTGGGAGACAGAAAATATCGTCATCCTCGGCATACCGGCGGGTCCTGCGACGTCGTGCGATCAGCGGGTTTGGAAACCCGCGATAGGAAGTCTGCGCTACGATTCGGCGTTGGTTGTTCGGCGTTCGGCGTGATTCCAGTATCTGCCTCCGCCCTCCCCATCTAACGCTCTCAGTGTCTGTTCAACAATCACGCCGCAGCCGCAGTCTACCCCATCAATCCATTTCCGCATAAATCCACCAATCCAAGGCGCCGTCAGGCTGGCCGTAACCTGAACGTCACATTCCCGTGACATTCTTGTCGCGTTGTTTGGGTTGTGTTACGGAGACGGAAGTGGTATTCACGGAGCGTGAAGCCGAAGATTTTGGTGGTAGACGACGAACCGGAGGCGGTTGAACTCCTGGAGTTCAACCTCAAACAGGCCGGTTACGCCGTAAGCGCGGCGGGCGATGGTGCTGCGGCGCTCAAAAAGGCGCGTGCCCAGACGCCGGATATGGTCGTACTGGATGTCATGCTGCCGGAAATGGACGGCTTTGAAGTGTGCAAAAATCTTCGGCTCGAACCAGCCACGTCCAGGGTGCCGATCCTCATGCTCACCGCCAAGGCCGCCGAAATTGATCGTGTACTCGGTCTTGAACTCGGCGCGGACGATTACCTCACCAAACCATTCAGCCCGCGCGAACTGCTGCTGCGCATCAAAAAAATTCTCGCTCGCGGAACGGCGTCGGAACGACCGAAGGAACAAATGCGTTTTGGCGACCTGGTCATCGATTTGCCACGGCATCTGGCCAGTTGGAAGGGCAAGCCGATTGAGTTGACGGCCACGGAGTTCAAGTTGCTGACCACTTTGGCGCAACGGGCAGGGCGCGTCCAATCGCGTGATCAACTTCTGCGCGATGTTTGGGAATATGATAGCCTGATCGATACTCGCACGGTGGATACGCACATGCGTCGTCTGCGCGAAAAACTGGGGCCGGCGTCAAAACATCTGGACACCGTGCGCGGCGTTGGGTATCGGTTTATGGAGTGATGCCGTCTGCGTTAAAATGTTGAAACGTTGAAACGGTCAGAAAACCGTGGTCCCATTGGTGAGGGTGACGATGAGGATGAGGATGAGAATGATTTCGAAAGTTGCTTCTTGAAATGTGGCCCTTGCTGACCAGCCTTGCGATTGTCGCCGCCGCCGTCATATACGCGTATTGGCACAGGAAATTCACGCGCCTGGAAGGCAAAGCCAAGGGTGATATGGAGGATTTTCAGCGCCGGCAACAACAAACCACCATCGACGCCCGGGCGCAGCAGCAGGTACTCTTCAATTCCATGCTCGAAGGGTTGTTGCTCCTGGATCGCAGTCGAAAAATTTATCTCGCCAATCGCGCGTTCAAAAACCTGTTCGGAATCAAAACCGAGTTGCGCGGCAAAACGGTCATGGAAGTCCTGCGGCTTCACGAATTGGCGGAACTAGTCGAACGCGCGGAATCTGAAAAACAGGTTTTCGATTACGAATTAAAGGTGCCCGAATTGAATGAGCGTTGGTTGCAGGTCAATGCCGCGCTCATCTCCAACTCCGCGGGCGAGCGGGAAGGGACGATCCTGGTGTTTCACGATTTGACGCGCCTCAAGCAGCTCGAGCGCACGCGCGAGGAATTCGTCGCCAATGTCAGCCATGAACTGCGCACACCGCTCTCGCTGATAAAGGGTTACGTCGAAACGCTCCTGGACGGCGCTCGCAATAATCCGGACGTGTCCGAACATTTTCTTCGGATCATCTCCCGCAACGCCGAACGCCTGGACCTGCTCATCCAGGATTTGCTGACGATTTCGGCGCTGGAATCGGGCCGCGTCCAGCTCCAGTTGCAGCCGGTTTCGCTCCGCGCCGTGGTCGAAAAAGTCTTTGCCGACCTGAAGTCGCGCGCTTCGGTAAGAGAAGTAACTCTAATAAATGAATTGCCTGATCTGACCGCTCATGCGGATGAAAACCGGCTGGAACAGGTCCTGGCGAACCTGGTCGATAACGCGATCAAGTATGGCCGCACCCACGGCAGCGTTGTCGCCGGCGGTAAAGTTTTGGACGACGCCAGGATACAGGTATTCGTCAAAGATGACGGCCCGGGGATCCCGGCTGAATCGCTGGTCCGTGTATTCGAGCGGTTTTATCGGGTGGACAAGGCGCGTTCAAGAGAGCAGGGGGGGACGGGGCTTGGACTTTCGATTGTGAAACATATCGTCCAAAACCATGGCGGGGAGGTTTGGGCGACGAGTGAGCCGGGGAAAGGGACGACTTTTAATTTTACGCTTCCAGCGCAGTCGCCCGAATTATCCGAATCGCCGGAACACCGGAGCGAAAGCGAAAGTGGGCCCTCGCTGGAGACGGTAGAGGCGGCGTAGAGGAAGATGGGAGAGGGGAGCGCGGCTGTGTCGGAGACCAGCCGCAGCAGCTTCGCAATGCGAGGAACCCACAACCAATTACCAAACCGCGCCCGACAACCTTGCTGCGGCTGGTCCCCGCTCCGGGCGGGGACACAGCCGCGCTCCGACTCGGTTGCAACCTGCAACCTCGGACGAAAAAATCTTGCGGTCTGCACGTTTTTTCTTCCCAGTGTTTTGGCCAGAGTCGCGAAATGCCGCATTTTCGTATCTAATCTTCCCCGGCATGCCCATTGCTAAAACATCGCCGTCGGCATTGATCAGCAGAACAGAACAAGTAAGAAGGAAAAAAAGGATTTTATTGTTATGAAGACGCTGGAAGATTTATTTTTGGACGCCTTGGCAGACGTTTATTACTGCGAGCAGCAATTGGAAAAAGCGCTGCCGAAGATGGCCAAGTCCGCTACCCACGAGGATTTGAAGATGGCCTTTGAATCGCATCTGACTGAAACCGAAGGTCATGCGCAACGATGCGAAGAGATTTTCGAAATGTTCGGGAAAAAGGCCAAGGCCAAACGGTGCCCGGCGATTTTAGGAATCATCGATGAAGCGGAGGATTTGATTTCCGAAAATAAAAAGTCGCCCACGATTAATGCGGCTTTGGTTCTCGGTGGCCAAAAGGCCGAGCATTATGAAATCGCCACGTACGGTACGCTGCGCGAATGGGCCAAAGCCCTGCAACGCGAAGATGTTGCGAGAGTTTTGGACGGAATTTTAGCCGAAGAAAAAGCGGCGGATGTCAAATTGACGAAACTCGGCCTGGAGCAGTGTAATGCCGCGGCAAAAGGCGGCGATGACATGCGAATGGCTGCATAAAACAAAAATCTCCCCGGCGCAATCAACAAGCGCCAGTTACCCCCAATGGGCCGGAATTTGCCTGTATTCCGGCCTTATTTTTTTGTACCTGCGCACGGCCACCATTCTTGGGAAGGCCTTCGGCCAAACATCGAACACTGAACATCGACATTTGAATGGCGCGAGCCGATGGCGCGGGCTTTAGCGGAAGGGCACTTCCGCCCTACCCGCGGGCGCTGAGCGCCGCTAGGTCTAGGCAGCGCAGGCTTTCCAGCGCGCGGGTCCGGGCGACTCTCCAGTCGCCCGTTTCGTGGAACATGGGACTGGAAAATCCCGTGGAATCGGTGGCAGGGCCACTAACGAACACAAGAATGTCTGCGCTACGCCGCCCTACCAATCTGGACAGAGGGCGGGGATTTCGGTAGTTTGGGGCGCCATCTCATATATGAATGAAAATGACGGGGATAAGAAGGATCCGGGCCAAAAGGCGCTCCACATCAACCTGGATGCCACTAAGTACGGCACTTTTGCAGAAATAGGCGCCGGACAGGAGGTCTGTCGCTGGTTCTTTCACGCAGGCGGCGCGTCGGGCACGGTCGCAAAAACTATCTCCGCCTACGACATGGCCGTCAGCGACGCCATCTATGGCGCTTCCGACCGTTATGTGAGCCGCCAGCGCCTGCAGTCGATGCTCGATTACGAGTACAATTTGATCCTCCAGCGTCTTGATAAAAAGCGCGGCGATAAAACTGCGTTTTTTGTTTTTGCGGATACGGTTGCGACTCACAGCTTTTCACGTCAGACGGACGGTCATGGCTGGCTGGGGATTAAGTTCCAGGCCCGGCCGCGCGAGGAAGCCTCGCAAATCATTATTCACACCCGGCTCCTGGATAAAATCGTAGTCCGCGAACAGGAAGCACTGGGCATGATCGGAGTTAACCTCATCTATGCCGCCTTTTATCACCATGACGAGCCGGAAAAAATTATCTCCACGCTCATGGACGATCTCAACCGCGAACGGATTGAGATTGAAATGATTAAGTTTTCCGGTCCCGCTTTTGCTAAACTGGATAATCGTCTGATGGCGCTTCAACTCGTCCAGCAAAACGTCGCCGACGGCGCGATGTTTACGTCCGATGGCGAAGTCGTCATCCCCAGCGAGGTCCTGTATAAAAGGCCTGTCCTGGTGGAACGCGGCAGTTTTCGCCCGATTACCAAAACGACGCTCGACATTTTGGAACGTGCCCAGGAACAATTTCTGCGCGAACCACAAATGCAGGGGGAATCGCCGGTCGTGCTCATGGAAATGACCCTTCATAGCGTGCTCGAAGACGCCACGCTCGCGCACAAGGATTTCCTCGATCGCGTCGACCTGCTGAGCACCCTTGGCAAGCCCGTGCTCATTTCCAATTTTGGACGTTATTATCGCCTGGTCGAATATCTCTCGCGATACACTCAAAAAATGAAGGGCATCGCGCTGGGCATACCGAGCTTGCGCAGCATCTTTGACGAGAAATTCTACACGGACTTGTCCGGCGGCCTGCTTGAATCATTGGGACGTTTGTTCAAGGACCTGACAAAGCTCTACGTTTATCCCATGCGCGAACCTTCCGCCAATGCGCTGGCGGCGGTAAGTGCGCCGGGCAGTGACAGCGGGATTTGGCAGCGCCAATCGGCGGGCAATGAAATCGTTACGCCGGAGAATCTCAAAGTGGCGGCCAATTTGCGTCATCTTTACGCGCACCTGATTGAGAACGGGTACATCACTGGCATTCAGAATTACAATCCCGAGTATCTTGGACTTTTTCCGCCATTTGTGCTTTCCAAGCTTCAGTCAGGAGATATTTCCTGGGAGAACGAAGTGCCCGCGCCGATCGTTGAAATTATCAAGAAAGGCAAGATGTTTGGCTGGAAAGAACGGCGGAGTATGATATTGGAAACAACCTAACCGGCTTGCGCCGGGGCGGAGTTGGTGGATTAACGGATTTAAAATTTGAAATTTGAAATTTTCGGTTTATGGACCCCAACCAAAACGAAATCGCGAGCCAAAGCCAGAGCCACGGCGAATACCAGCAAAGGCAGTACGCTCCGGATGGGCGGCCGATTGAACCGACCCTTTGGAATAAAATAAAAAGGCTTTTTGCGCCGATTGGGGTGGGGATTCTCCTCTGCCTGAAATATCTGGCCAAGCTTAAGTTTCTGTTGCCTTTCCTGAAAACGGGGGCGACGATGCTGATTTCGATCTGGGCGTATGCACTTGCGTGGGGTTGGAAATTTGCCGTCGGGTTTGTGCTTCTGATTTTTGTCCACGAATGCGGGCATCTGATAGCCGCAAAATGGTGCAAACTCAAAGTGACGACTCCTGCGTTTATTCCGTTTGTAGGCGCGCTGATTACTCTCAAGGAAAATCCGCAGAACGCATGGATTGAAGCGATCGTCGGCATTGGCGGTCCGATTATGGGAACTATCGGCGCGGCGGCTTGCGTGGGAATTTATTATGCGACCGGCAACCCGCTGTTTCTGGCCCTGGCGTATACCGGCTTTTTTCTCAATTTATTTAATTTGATGCCGGTGGGCTTTTTGGACGGCGGCCGAATTGTGACTGCGCTTTCGCCCTGGTTATGGATTCTCGGTTTTGTCATTCTTGTGGGCTACACGATCTTCCGATTTTTAACGACCGGCCATGCGAATTTCCTGCTGATCATCCTGATGGTTCTTTCCGTGCCGCGCCTATTATCTCTTTTCCGCAAGAAAACAGAAGAAGAGCAGCGTTATTATGAAGTTGCGCCGGCTCGGCGCATCGCGATGGCTGCCATGTATTTCGGGTTGATCGTGTTTTTGGTCTTGGGAATGGAATATACGCATATTGCCCGGGAGTCGCTTTGAGGGTAGCGCAGGTTTCTAAACCTGGCGTATCGCTGATTTCCAAGTCGGCAAGTCGCGCGACCACCAACCACCGGCAGGCTTGGAAACCTGCGATACAACAGACTTGGAAGTCTGTGGTACGGTTGGCGCAAAAAACGGTCCGCTAATTGCTATTATAAATTTTCCCCAAAATTATCATTGGCGGTTCCGTGGATTTGTTGGAAATTGGGGGAAACCTAAAGAAAGGGATTTATGATGTTTCTTTTTGTGGCTCGCACATTGATTGTCGTGGTCATCATTTTGGCGGTAATCGTGTTTGTGGGCCTTTGTATCGTTGGGTATGCCATCGGCGGATTCAACAGGCTCGTCACGCTGCGCAACCGCTATAAAAATGCCTACGCGCAAATTGACGTCCAACTCAAGCGCCGGTATGACCTGATTCCCAATCTCGTCGAGACGGCCAAAGGCTATCTCAAGCACGAGTCATCGACGCTCGAAGAAGTCACTAAGGCCCGCAATATCGCCTACGCCGCGTCCCAGGCTGCGGCTGCCAATCCCGGCGATTCCACGACAATGAAAAACCTCGGTTCGGCTGAAACCGGGTTGGCCGGCACGTTGAGCCGGCTCATGATGGTTTCGGAGTCGTATCCGGATTTGAAGGCCAATCAAAACATGATGCAGCTCACCGAGGAATTGACCTCGACGGAGAATAAAATTTCCTTCGCTCGCCAGGCCTACAATGACTCTGTCATGACGTACAACACGGATCGCGAGCGGTTTCCAACGAATATCCTTGCCGGGGCTTTTCATTTTGGTCCGGCTGAATTGTTTGTCATAGATAAGCCGGAGCAACGCGATGCGCCGAAAGTTTCCTTTTCGTGAAGTTGAAGCGTTGAAGCGGTGGCAACGGTGGTAGCACCACTTGCGTTTCACTGGCGATAAAGCGTCAACAATGGACTTCTTCGAGCAACAGGCTAAAGCGCACCGCAAAACCAAGTGGCTGGTTATCTATTTTGTCATGGCGGTGATCGCCATGATTGCGACGGTCTATATCGCCGCGCTGCTGATTTTTTCCGGTGTCGAGGCGCATCAACGTTTTCGTTATGATCAAGGGGCACCCCAATTCTCCGCCTGGAATCCGGAAATCTTTTTTGGCGTCAGCCTCGCCATCCTCGCCATCGTAGGTTGCGGCAGCGCCTACAAAACGATGTCGCTGTCCGCCGGCGGTAGCGCCGTTTCCGAACTGATTGGTGGGCGCCTGATTAAGACCACAACAACGGACCTGGACGAGCGAAAACTTCTGAATGTCGTGGAAGAAATGTCCATCGCCTCCGGCGTGCCGATGCCCCAGGTGTATGTCATGGACGAAGAGAACGGCATCAACGCTTTCGCGGCTGGCCATAAACCGAGCGACGCTACCGTGACTGTCACGCGCGGTTGTATGAAGATTCTAAGTCGTGACGAACTGCAGGGCGTCATCGGTCATGAGTTCAGCCATATTCTTAATGGCGACATGCGGCTGAACTTGCGGCTCATGGGAATAATTTTTGGAATTCTTTGCCTGGCTATTATTGGACGGATTCTTTTGTATTCCGCGCGAGGGGGTGGGGGACGGCGTGGGGGACAGAATCCGCTTCCCCTTTTGGGTCTGGTTATTCTGATCGTTGGCTACATCGGCGTCTTTTTTGGCCGGTTGATTCAGGCCGCTGTGAGCCGTCAACGCGAATTCCTGGCCGATGCTTCGTCGGTTCAATTCACGCGCAATCCCAGCGGCATCACGGGCGCGCTGAAAAAAATTGGCGGCCTGGGCGAAATGGGTTCTCGACTGGATCATGCGCATGCGGAGGAACTTTCCCACATGTTTTTCGGCAACGGTGTGAGCGAGCCGTTTATCGGCCTGCTTGAAACGCATCCGCCGCTTGCGGACCGTATCCGCGTTTTCGAGCCGACGTTTGACGGCACATTCCCGGGAGTGCGCTACGATGATCGCACGGCGCTGGAGCAGGAGCAGGAACAGGAGCCGTCGTCGCAGCGGCCCCGGCAGCCGATGCCCAATTTATTCGGCACAGTTGTGGGCGGGGCTATTTGGGCGGGCGGCGACGAGCCGCCCATCATGAAGCCCCCGGTCATCAAGCCGCACGCCGTCCTGCCTAATGTGGGCAACCCGACGCCGATGCATCTCAAATATGCCGAGCAATTGCGTGACTCTTTGCCAGACGCCGTACGCGCCGCCGTGCGCGATCCCATGGATGCCACGGCGCTCATCTATGCCATGCTCCTGGGCGATGACGAGGGGCTGCGGACGAAGCAACTGGCCGGCATCGAACAGCAAGCGGGCGCGGCTGTTCGCCAAAAAACAGTCGCGCTCCTTCCAGGCGTCGCGCAAACGGCAGCCCGTGCCCGGTTGCCGATGGTCAACCTTGCGCTCGGCGCGCTGAAGCAATTAAGCCGCGATCAATACGACGTGTTTTCCAAAACACTGGATTGGCTCATCAAGAGCGACGGCAACATCGAACCGTTTGAATTCGTTCTCAAAAAAATTGTTTTGCGTCATTTGGATTCCCAATTTCACGGTGCAACCAAACCGATAACGCAATTTTATTCTGTGAAACCTCTCGCACCCGATTGTTCGGTAGTCCTTTCCGCGCTGGCGCACGCTGGAAGCGAGGACAATAGTGATACTCAAAAGGCCTTCGACGCCGGTGCCCCGTATTTGCGCGCTCCTGAGGACAGCGACCTGGGATTTCTTCCGGCTGCGCAATCGGGGGTTGAGCAATTGAACAACGCTCTTAATCGATTGGTCATGGCCGCGCCTATCATCAAAAAGAATGTCATCGACGCCTGCGTACATGTGGTCGGGGCGGACGGAGTGATTAGGGAAAGCGAGGCGGAGTTGTTAAGGGCGGTCTGCGATACGCTTGATTGTCCGATGCCGCCATTAATCAATTAAAAAGGAAAAAGGAAAAGGGAAAAAGTGCAGGACAGTTAGGCGATTAAAACCGACGAAGGCGAAAGAGGTTGCGACGTCAAAAGACGTCGCAACCTTTTCGCTAACAACTTCAAGCCGGTCTGGATTACTCAATGTACTGGAATGCCGGTCGAGCTTCCGAATTGGAAGGTAGGGCCGTTTCGAATGTACCAGGTATCGTTGGACGGCCGATAAACAATGGCATTTGGGACGCTTGTGGTGGATGGACTATAAGAGCCGCCGAGCATTGGAATGTCCCCGGATTGTCCCCATTGGAACGAATTGGTCGAGCCATTGGAACTATTTCGGACGTACCATGTGTAGGTCGTTGGATCTATAAACACGAAATCCGGAGTTCCATCTCCGTCGAAATCTCCGCCGACCAGCGGGATGGCTCCGGGAGCGCCAAATACGAGCGCGTCAATAATCATCGCGCCGTTATTCATGTCCCTGACATACCATTTGAAAGTGGCGGGATCATAAACGATGGCAGATGGGGCTTGCTGCCCCGGCCAGGTCGGGCCAAATAGCGCGATGTTTCCCGCGGCGCCAAACTGGAATGAATGAGTCGAGCCACCGTTGCTAAACCGGACGTGCCAGTTCCAGCCATTGGTGTCCACATAAACAAAATCCGGGATGGTATCTCCGTCGAAATCACCGACGAAGGGAATGCAGCCGTCGGTTCCGAATACGACCGCGTCATAAATGAGATTTCCGTTACTTCCGTTCCGGACATACCATTTGAAGGTGGAAGGGTCGAACATGACGGTATCTAGGATTCCATCCTGATTGAAATCTGACCCGGCCAATCCACCCAGCAGCGGTATCATCGACGCGGTCCCAAGCTGGAACAATCGCGTCGAGCCATCTCCGCTGAACCGAATATTCCAGTCGGTGGTCGCCAGATCATAATAAACGGCATCTGGAACGCCGTCCTTATCGAAATCATCCACACCGGCAGGCGACGTCTGGTTTTGGTTGATTGTCGGCGTGCACGTGAGGACTCCGCTGGCCGCAGAGGAAATGTCGAGCGGTTCGATGCAGACCTGCCGTGTGCCAGTGCCGGGAGTTGCCCACGTCCGATAGGTTACCCACAGATTATTGTCGCCATCCGGCACGATATTGGGCGAGCCGATGGACCAGCCCGGGCTGGTGTCGCTGGACATGATGGGATTATTGACGCCCCTCGTAAATGGCCCCGTCGGGCTGCTGCTGTAAGCGTAGCCAATGGAGTAACAGGCGTCAGAAAAGTCCCCTCCCGCGTAGAGGAGAAAATATTTTCCCGAGATTTTCTTTATGGCCGGGCCTTCGACGGTTGCAAAACTATGGCAGGATTCCCAGCCGCTTTGCGGAAACAGCAGCCTAATGGGGCTGCCGCTCTTCGTGGAATAGTTGCTCAGCTTTTGAACGTAGATGCTTCGATTCGTGCTGATGGTATTTTTGTAATAGAGATACAAAGAGATTGATCCATCCGGATTCACGTCGCGAAGCAGGCACGGGTCAATTGCGTTTGCGATGGAAAAACTGGTAATTGTCCAGGAAGCGCTGCCGGGAGACGAGGCGGAGGCCAGGCCCATGGCCTTGCTCCCGGCGGAATTGACGGTGCAATAATACATCCAAATCGTTTTGGAGGCGGGATCCTGGAACTGATAACCGGTCCAGACAGTTAATCCGCCGCTTAGAGTCAGGATGTTCGTCGGCCCGCTCCAATGCACGAGGTCGGTTGAACGACGATAAATCATCGACGCTCCGTTCCCGGTGATTAAATGATAACCGCTGTCGAAATAACTGACATCCGGATCATTGGCGATGCTCACCAGCGGATTGGAATAAACCGCCTGCGCCACCCGGGCTGAACAAAGCGCAAACAGCCAGACTGTGATGGATAACCGCCCGATAACACGCACGAATTTTTCATATTTTTGACGCATATAATTACCTCAATGGTTTGTTGGTTAAACGGTGCGGAGTGGATCATCTCCAATGCCTGCATCGATCGGCAATGGACACCGTGACCAATCTAGAGGACTTTCTGGCCATCATTTATTGCAACGCGAGGCAGGCGAGAGGCTTTTCCCGGCGTGTGCATTCCTTCGTATCGTTGTGTTCTTCGTTGTTTTTTCATCAACTCATAACGCCCGAAAATTTTTCCAAAATGTGCTTGTGAAATTTTTCACGATTTGGCAGTCTCTTGCTTCCTTTGGCACCCTTTGGCCGTGCAGACACGGCATTGGAGTTTAGATAAGGAACTTTGAAGTGAAGCTATCGATTAAATCAGTTTTGGTATTGGCATTTTGTGCCTTCGTAATGTCGGCAAATCTGAATGCCCAGACGTTTTCGCCCGCGGGTGCGACGAATTCCATTCCGATCGCCAGCGGCGCCAACGCGGGCAGCACGGAGAATTCCAGTGAAGCGCTCCCGCCCGAGGCACCGCCGGCTGTCTTCACTGTGTTGGGCTTGCCCGTCTCAAACTCCATGATCTGCTCTTGGATTGTGGCAGCGGTGATTTTGGTTCTCGTGCGTTCAACGACGTCCGGAAGGATCAAAGAAGTTCCGTCGGGAATGCAAAACATCCTCGAATCGCTCGTTGAACTTTGGGACAACCTGATTGGCGATATTTTGGATAAACGCGTAACGCGCTGGGTGTTTCCGTTTGCGACGACGTTTTTCATTTTTATCGTGATGTGTAATTTTGTGGATTTGATCCCGGGAGTCGGCAGCATTGGGAAAACCCTGCCGGATGGGACCTTCGTTCCCTATTTCCGTCCGCCTACCTCGGATGCAAACCTGACGGTGGCAATGTCGTCCATCTTTTTGATCATGTGCCTCTATTGGGCGGTGCGTTACAACGGGGTTTTCGGGCTCATCAAACATATTTTCGGCGTGAAAATGGAAACAAGCATGTTGCTTTATCCATTGTTTTTGGGTCTTTTTATTTTCATTGGGTTCATGGAAGTGGTTTCGATCATGTTTGCCCGGCCGGTTTCATTGGCCATGCGGCTTTACGGAAACGTTTTTGCGGGCGAGACCATTTTGGACATGACATTTCACGCGCATAATTTTTTGGTCGGCCTGATCCTCACTATTTTGACGTACTTTTATGAGACATTTGTCTGTCTGGTGCAGGCCTTTGTTTTCGCGCTCCTGGTGGTTGCCTTTGTTGCGACGCTTTGCATGCATACGGACGAACAGCACGGACATTAATTTAAATTTGAATTTGCCCCGGGAAATGAACGGGGTGAGAACCAAAACCAATAAGAAAAGAAAAATATGATGCTCGCAGATCTAACTGAAACCCTACATGGCAATATACACGTTGGCCTTGCATTCGGCGGCGCGGCCATCGGCATCGGCATCGCCACTGCTGGCGGTTTGACGGCCATGGCGCGCAATCCCGGCATGTTCGGCAAAATTCTGGTGTTCATGTTCATCGGCATGGCGCTTGCTGAAGCTTGGGCCATCTTTGCCTGGTTCCTGATCAAATAATATCCGGCGTATGAGTGAACTCGGAATTGAATGGCGGGCATTAGTCGCCCAGACCATCAGCTTTGCCGTCGTCTTTTTCGTGCTGTGGCGCTACGCCTACAAGCCGATTTTTGACATGTTGCAGGCGCGGCGGGAAAAAATCGCCGAAGCGCTCGCCAACGCGGAAAAAATCAAGACCGACGTGGCGCGCACCGAAGCCGAACGCCAGAGAATCCTGGCGGATGCCGGCGATCGCGCCAATAAGTTGATCGAGGAAGGTCGCGAGGCGGCCGCCCGCGTGCGCGAACAGGAAACGCAGAAGGCGATCGCCTCTGCGGAGCAGATCGTCGCCAAGGCGCGCGAAGCCGCCGCCCAGGAACGGACGCAAATGCTCGCCCAGCTTAAGCGCGAAGTCGGCCGGCTCGTCGTGCAAACGACGACTTCCGTTACCGGAAAAATCCTCACGCCGGACGATCAACGCCGGCTGGCCCAGGAAACGGAAAAACAATTGGCCGCATAGGATTTCGAGTTCCAGGCCAATATTCCCAAAAGCCGAAGACGAATGAAAATATCCAAGCTCGCGTTGCGTGAAGCGCGACAACTGTTTCGCGCTTGTCACGTGAACGGTGTGTTGGACCATGGCCGCGTGCGACAGGCGCTGGCCCGCCTGTCCGAACAGCAGCCCCGCGGCTACCTTCAAATCCTTGAGCGTTTGCACCGGCTCGTGAAGCTGGATTTGGAACAGCGGGCGGTCCGCGTCGAGAGCGCGGCGACGTTGTCCCCGGATTTGCAAAGCGAAATCACGGCGCAAATTACGGCGAAGTACGGGCAGGGGATGAATATATCCTTCGCCCAAAACCCCGCCCTCATCGGCGGTCTCCGCATCCAGGCCGGCAGCGACTTGTACGACGGCAGCATCAAGACACGCCTGGAAAAATTGGAAGAAAGTTTTTGAAAAAATGCCGGTTGGCGGCGTTAAATGACCAATATCACCTGAACGATTATGAGCAGTTTACTCGAAGAAATTGAAGCGCAAATCAGCGGCGTCAAAGCCTCTGTCTCCAAGCAAAACGTCGGCATCGTCCGCGAAATCGGCGACGGCGTCGCCAAAATCGAGGGCCTGACCGACACGATGCTCAACGAGATGTTGGATTTCGGCAACGGCATTACCGGCATCGCCCTGAACCTGGAGGAAACGCAAGTGGGTGCCATCATTCTCGGTGATTACACCGAAATCAAAGAGGGCGATGAAGTCCGCACCACCGGCAAGCTGTTACAGGTGCCCGTCGGAAAGGCATTGCTTGGCCGCGTGGTTAACGCGCTGGGCCAGCCCATTGATGGCAAGGGCGCCATCAAAAGCGAAGCGTTTTATCCGGTGGAGAAAATTGCGCCAGGCATCGTCAGGCGCAAGCCTGTGACCCAGCCGGTGCAGACAGGCATTATGCCCATTGACGCCATGATTCCAATCGGACGCGGCCAGCGCGAATTGATCATCGGCGACCGTTCCACCGGCAAAACCACCATTTGTGTGGACACGATGATTAATCAGGCGGCCATCAACAAGGCGGCTGAGGCCGCCGGGGACAAGGATTTCCGCCCCATGTACAACATTTACGTCGCGATCGGGCAGAAGCAATCGAACATCGCGCGGGTGCTGGACATTCTTGAAAAGACTGGCGCGCTGCAATATACGATTATCGTCGTTGCGTCCGCCTCCGACTCCGCCACCAACCAATATCTCGTGCCGTTTGCTGGCGCTGCTATGGGCGAATGGTTCATGGACAACGGCATGGATGCGCTGATCATTTTTGATGATTTGTCGAAGCACGCGGTGGCATATCGGCAGGTGTCCCTGATTCTCAAGCGCCCGTCGGGCCGTGAAGCGTATCCCGGCGACGTTTTCTATTTGCACAGCCGTTTGTTGGAACGCAGCGCGCGCGTTTCCGAAAATTACGGAAACGGTTCGTTGACGGCCCTGCCCATCATCGAGACCCAGGCAGGCGACGTTTCGGCGTACATTCCTACGAACGTTATTTCGATTACGGACGGACAAATCTATTTGGAAACGGATTTGTTCTACCAGGGCATTCGCCCCGCAATTTCCGTCGGCTTGTCCGTGTCTCGCGTCGGTTCGGCCGCGCAAATCAAAGCGGTGAAGCAGGTGGCCGGGCGCATCAAGGGCGATCTGGCGCAATTCCGCGAATTGGCCGCGTTCGCCCAGTTCGGTTCTGACCTGGACCCCAAGACGCAAGCCCTGCTCGAGCGCGGCAAGCGCATTGTCGAGTTGTTCAAGCAGAATCAATTTCAACCGGTGCCGGTCGAGGCGCAGGTCGCGATTTTATGGACCGTTCAGAATAACCTCCTGGACGACGTGCCGGTGGACAAGGTCAAAGATTTCCAGGGCAAACTCATGGATTATCTCAACACCCGCAAGGCTGACTTGCTGAAGAAAATCCGCGCCGAAAAAGCCATCAGCGATGCCACAGCGGCGGAATTGAAGGCGGCAGTCGATGAATTTAAACCGACCTTTCGCTAAACGATTCAACGTTCTAACCGTTTCAACATTTTAACGTTTTAACGATTCAACGAACTAAATGCCCAGCACACGCGACATACGCCGGCGAATTAAGTCGGTCAAGAACACGGCCCAGATCACCAAAGCCATGCAAATGGTGGCGGCGGCCAAAATGCGCAAAGCCCAGCAGGCCGCCCTGGTGGGGCGTCCGTATGCGGAATTGATGAATCAAATTCTCGCTGAGGCCGCGCCGCGCATCGTGTCGTTCAATCACCCGCTCATGGAGAAGCGCGACGTCAAGAAACGCGGCGTCATCCTGGTCACCACTGACCGCGGCTTGTGCGGCGCTTTGAATTCGAACATCTCCCGCGAAGGCTCGAAGCTGGACAAGAATACCACGGTGTTCGTTACGGCGGGAAGAAAAGGCTCCCAGTTTGTTGCCCGTACTAAACGCCAGCTTGCTGCCGAGTTTACTTATAAAGATCCACCCACGTTTGCCGAAGCGCGCGCCATTTCAAAGTTTGCCCAGGACATGTTTTTGAATGGTGAAGTGGATGCCGTGGACATTTTGTTCACCAACTTCATTTCCACGCTGGTGCAACAGCCCAGGATAGTCCCGCTGCTGCCGATTGGAAAAATCCAGGCCGTTACCGTGGGCATCAACGCGCCGGCCGAGGAATTGCAATCAGGCGGCGGCGTGCGCACCGACGTGTTCGAATTTGAGCCGGACGAAAAGACTGTGCTCAGCGCGTTGCTGCCGCACAGCTTGAATTTCCGCGTGCATCAAATCCTGCTCGAAGCGCGCGCGTCCGAACACAGCGCGCGGATGGTGGCCATGAAGAACGCCACCGACAACGCCAAACAATTGATCAAAGACCTGACGCTCGAATACAACAAATTGCGCCAGTCAAACATTACCAAAGAATTGCTGGAAATCACGACCGCGCAAATGGCGGTGGCGTAAAATTTAACTGAAATTTCGAACTAATTGAATCGCATGAACAAAGGCAAAATCGTCCAAATCATCGGCCCCGTCGTCGACGTGGAATTCCCCGAGACAGTGCCGCCTATCTATAACGCCCTCACCGTCGAGTTCGAGGTGCCGGGGCAGGGCAAGACCAAACAGACGCTCGAAGTGGAACAACACCTGGGCGATAACTGGGTGCGCTGCGTTTGCATGGGTTCCACCGAAGGCATGAAGCGCGGCTACGAAGTGGCCGACACCGGCAAGGCCATCTCCATGCCCGTGGGCGAAGCCGTCATGGGCCGCGTGTTCAATGTCGTGGGCGAGCCCGTGGACGAGCAGGGCCCCGTCAAGGCGGACAAATATAATCCCATCCATCGGCAGGCTCCGGCTTTGACGGACCAATCCACCTCGCCGCAAATCCTCACGACCGGCATCAAGGTAATCGATTTGATCTGCCCCTTTTTGAAGGGTGGCAAAGTCGGCGCGTTCGGTGGCGCCGGCGTCGGCAAAACCGTCGTCATCATGGAGCTGATCAACAACATTGCCAAACTTCACGGCGGTATTTCCATGTTCGCCGGCGTGGGTGAACGCACCCGCGAAGGCAACGACCTCTACAACGAAATGATCGAGGCCGGTGTCATTAAAGTAGAGAAGGATGAAAAGGGTCATCCCAAAAAGAATGAGCACGGCCTGCCCATCATCGCACAAGGCTCGAAGATCGGACTGGTCTACGGCCAGATGAATGAGCCACCCGGAGCCCGTTTGCGCGTGGCGCTGTCGGCGCTGGCGGTCACAGAATATTTCCGCGATGAAAAAAATCAGGACGTGCTCCTGTTCGTTGACAACATTTTCCGCTTTTCACAAGCCGGTTCAGAAGTGTCCGCGCTGCTCGGCCGCACCCCGAGCGCCGTGGGTTATCAACCCACTCTCGCTGCGGAAATGGGTGACTTGCAGGAACGCATCACCTCGACCCGCAAGGGCTCCATAACATCCTTCCAGGCTGTCTATGTGCCTGCGGACGACTTGACCGACCCCGCGCCGGCGACGACGTTCGCACACCTGGACGCAACCATCGTGCTTGAACGCTCTATTGCTGAGTTGGGTATTTATCCGGCCGTAGATCCGCTGTCTTCCAGTTCCCGCGCTCTCGCCCCGGAAATCGTGGGCAAGGAACACTACGAGGTCGCGCGTGGCGTGCAGAAAGTGTTGCAACGCTACAAGGATTTGCAGGACATCATCGCGATTCTGGGCATGGACGAGCTTTCGCCTGACGACAAGCTTACGGTCTTCCGCGCCCGCAAAATTCAGCGCTATTTGAGCCAGCCGTTCTCCGTGGCCGAAGTCTTCACCGGCCGTTCCGGCAAACAGGTGCCCGTGACCGAGACCGTTCGTGGCTTCAAGGAAATCCTTGAGGGCAAGCACGACGACGTTGCTGAACAAAACTTTTATATGAAGGGCGGCATTGACGAAATCAAGGAAGCCTAAGACAAAATCGTTCAACGACCTGGACCATGGCCAATAAACTAAAATTGGAAATCGTGACGCCGGAAGCCAAGACGTTTTCGGACGACGTCGACATGGTTACGCTGACCGGCGGCGAAGGCGAAATGGGCATCCTGCCGCAGCACATGCCGCTCATGACCGAACTGGTGGCTGGGGAAATCCACGCCATCAAGGACAACCAGAATATTTTCCTGGCGGTGGGCGATGGCTTTGTGCAGGTCACCGGCGAGCGCGTGTCGATTTTGACCGACATGGCGATCCGCGCGGAAAACATTGACGAAGCCGCCGCAGAACAGGCCCGCCAGCGTGCCGAAGACCGCCTCAAGCAAAAGCTGAGCGACGACGACTCCGCCCTGGTCCACGCCGCCCTCGCTCACGCCCTCACGCAACTCCAGGTCAAGCGTCGGCGAAAGGTTTAAGCAGACCGCGGAGCGGCAGAATTGGTGGGTCACGGCGTGCCGTGACGGTGCGCGCCTTTGGCGCGTGCGATTCAAATACCCGACTGTGCCCCTAAAACTTCCGAAGTGTACTGCACCGTTTTGCCCTCGAATGAATCAACCCTTGTCAACTCCAATGGCTGGCCAACGCCGAAAAGTTGTTCAAGCGGCGTTCGCAATTGATTCTCGTTACAACTGGCTCCGCTCCATCGAAGAGAAAGCCTTCCGTCACTGTACTGATGCAGGGTATACTGCGGGACACCAACCCGCCGCAAGGCATGCGTCACTTCAATGTTGTTAAGCCATTCACCACGGCGGTTGCGGAAGCGAATTGGTGGTCGTCCCTCGAGATCTACCAACACCGGCTCCTGGCCGTTGTAACGCAGTGCTGCGTAATCTCCAGTCCGATAACGCAACAACGGCAGGCAGAAATTGAAGCCGCCTGTAAGTGCAACTTCTCCTCGTTCCCCGGAGGGCAAAGCGTGGCCGGTTTCATCCAGGATTTCTATATAAAGCTGATGCTGCAAAAGTGTGTGCCCGCCCGCATCCACATCGGCAACCGCTATCGGCCCGGCTTCATTCATCGAATAGAGGTCCAGAACGGGGCACTCAAAATGTTCTTCCAGCCGCCGCCGCATCGCTGGCAATAATGTCATCGAAGTCGAAATTAACGCGCGCGGCCTCGTCTGAAGCGGAAGATTCAATAGTTCAGCAAAAGCAAGCGGATCGCCCGTGTAAACTTCTGCCGCTATCGCATCGAAATACTTTGCCCGATCATCCGGATCACGCCAATCCGTCGGATGGAGATTGAGTTTGACCAGGCCCGACTCGTCCATTGTCGGTGTTACGGATGCATAGGTGAAGCATTCGCGTTGAAAACCCACTAATACCACACCCACTTGTCCGCGACCGTGGTTGAGTTCGATCCCAAAACGGCGGAGCGCTCGTTTGTGAAACGTCAGGTAACTTGCCGCTACTACGGGATGCGATGCCAGAACCAGCGGATGTCCTGTGGTGCCGCTGGTTCGAAAATTGATGAGACGATCAAGAGGAGCCGTGTCCGGGACAAATTGGGCAATGTCATTGCCGATGTCTGCTCGCGTTATCGTTGGTAAATCCTCAAATCGGGAAGGAACCGAGCCATAACGTCGGTAAAAAGGCACTTCAACGAAACATTTTCCAATGAATTCGCCCAGCCACCTCGGCATCTCGCCTAGATGCCAGCCAATTTCAGCTCGTGACGCGTCCTGCTCAAATTTACGAACCCGCGAGACATCATCCGCAGTGAGCCGGTTGCCGCTCTCGTTGCGAAAAATCGGGGCATGCGGATGCTCGCGCAGAAATTTCAGAATCTGTCGCCCGTCGCTGGTCAGGGTCGGGTAACGATCCGCGTCAGTGATGATCTCGCGGTTCATTCGCGGGTCCATTTATCGGCCGACTCTTCCGCGGCCTTTTTCTTCAGCGCTTCACGAATTTGCCGGGCGCGTTCCTCGGCCACCCGTGCGGCGCGCATCACCCGCGCCCGCTCAGTCGAATTCAGGGTCGTCAGCCGATCCTGCGCTTGCGCAAGGCTTTCGCCTGCCGGCCGAAATCCGAGGCGTGCCAGCGTCACCCGCGCCATTTCCTCGCGGCGATCCGGATCAGTTACAAATTTGCGTGCCGCAATTTGGCTCGCGAGTTCCTTTGATTCAGAATCTAAAAGTTTCAGGACGGCATCATGGCCGCAGTTCGCCTGGCGAAACCATTCGTCGAACAATATCCAACAAAATAAAAGCGTAATGGCCAGCCGATTCCGGTCCTGGCGGGCATCATTGCCCGCAAATCGGACAAGCTCGCCGGCTTTGAGCGGCACGTTTAGCGCCTTGGCTAAATCTCCTGCAACGGCCGCCACATGTACGTGTCCGCTTACGCCTATCCGCGGTTCAAAGAGAAATTCTTCAGGTGTCTCCGCCAGACGACGGGTGAGCGATTCAAGGATGGGTCCTTCCTGTTCCATTTTTCAGGCCACAAACTTATCAAATACCCGCGTGCTGTGGCAATCTTCGCAGAAATTCGAGGTGCGCTCATTTCGGGCCGTGGCGAAAAGCTGGGGAAGCCGACGCAACGCTTCGGCGTCATTTAATTCCATCACCGAAACTCCATAGTCGAGATCGGTGAAATGGCACGGCGCAACGACCCCATTTTCGTTGATAAACAGGAATTGTTTCCCGGGCTGGCAGTCAGAAACGGGAATCATCTCACCCCGGCTGCTGGCTTGAATCCGTGACAAGTATGCTGAACTTCCCTTCAGAGAAACTCCAAGAGGAGCGAGTTGCTCAGAAATTCTATAAATGTCCCGATTCAATGCTGCAGCCTGGTCCGCCAACAGGCGGTGCCCGGTAAAAAATTCCGGACGGTCCCGCCCGCCAAGCTGGTTAAACGTAATTTCTTCAATTCCCCAATTTGCCAGTTCCATGCAAAGCTTTTCGAAGTCGCTAACGGTTTGCCGCAGGAGAACCACGTTGGCGCGCAGGAGCGGTCCCTGGTTGCGCGCCCGCTTTGCTTTGGCCAGTTCCGAAACGACCGAACGAAGAATCGCGTGGCCTCCCGGCCAGCCGCGCAAATCATCATGGATCGGACCAATACCATCCACACTAAACGTTATTTCCGAGTAATGATTGAGGACGTGTTCGCGAAGAGAAGCGTCCCGAAGCGCGGTGCCGTTGGTTGTGGCACTAACCCGCAGGCCGAGTTCGCAAGTGAAATGTTCCGTGAGAGGCGCTAAGCCGCCAAATAGAAATGGTTCACCGCCCATCCAACTCACCATCACAGGGTCATTGGTGGCGCGTTGATATTCCGTCAGCACCGCGCCAAATGTTCGAATGACGTCAACGTCGGCTTCCCGGCGGTCCCTGCGTAAGCGGCGGTCATACGCACAAAATGGGCAGCTCAAGTTGCAGAATTGAGTGATCCGCCACACGACAATCATGAGCGTCTCGCCTCCGCCTGGCGAGCGCTATTACCATAGCGCAGCCGGCTGAATTGCCGTGCGAAATCCACCAGTTCCGCCAGAGTGCCGACGCGATAGACATTCCATCCTTGCTCATCTCGCGCATGTCGAATTTCCGTGCATGCGCCGGCCAATGTCTCCCAGTTCGGCAATAGATTCAAAACAAGTGTGCCCCCGCCAGACGCGCGTTCGAGCGCCGCCCGTGCAATGTCCCATCCGGAATTACTCCGCTCATCGCGGTCAAACATCGTGGACACGCCATCATCTGAAATCATCAAAATGTGTGCCGGTCGTGCCTCGCGCTTGCGTTTTTCATATGTCTCACGCAACACGTGAATGGGAAAGGCTGTTGCGCCTCCGAAAAAACCAGTCAACACACGGAGGATCGCTTCCTGGTCGCGTACAAAACCGCCCGTGGTTTTGAACTGTTTTTTCCCGCTCCACAACGTTGCCTGCACACTTGCCCCCGACCGTAATGCGGACAGGCATAAGATCGCTCCTGCAAGCGCCGGGTAGGAAGTCAAATGCTGCGGGTTTGGCATCGAGCCGGAACTATCCACATAGAGGTCCAGGTCAAGCGGTTCCTGTTTAGGTTCGCGCCCCTCGGTCGTGCCCAAAAGTCGTCGGACCGTAGTTACCCCCGGAACGATCTGCGGAGAATGAATGATTGATTGAAACCAATCCACTTCATCGAGTGCGTCTCCAATATCCCAAGGTTCTAATCCTTCGGGAAGGGGGTCAGTGCTCTGAGGGGATCGTCGGCTCGGAAACGGAACCAAATAAGGCTGGGCGCGCTCTCGATAATAGCGCACCGCTACGTCGTGGTCCGTGATATTCAGGCCGGCCGCCCGAAGGATTTCACCAAACTGAAATGGTTCGCGGGCCTGCCCGCGCGCAGGAACGTTTTCCAGATTTTCAACCGGAGCCGCGGCGACCTGTTCATGTCCTTCGTCATCAGACGGAATGTCGGTCAACGCGGGGTCCTGCGCCGGATGTATCGCACCGTCACGTTCACCGGCTTCTTCTTCGGTCAGGCCGGCGAAATCACCGCCTGCAGCCGCATTGCGTGTGTCGAGCAGTTTTTGGATAAGGCCAGCCGACTTTTTGTCTTCAAGCAAGTGTGGCAGCAACAACGCTGCGAAACGGCCCGAACCATCCAACCAATCACGCGCGTAGCTGCGGACCAGCCGTGCTCCCAGCCATGCGTCGCCTTCCAGGCGGTCGGTGGTCTCGCCGCCGCCAAGCGATCCGTGCTCCAGACTCCAAAGAATTTCGTAAATTCGAAGATAAAGCGTCCAAACGGCTCCCCCCCTTCCGCCAAAACCAATCGCGCGATAAACGTCGGCAATTCGCAAACTTGCGCTGCGCTGGAGACGGTTGTTGATCAGCAGATCGGCGTAAAGATTGGCCACCATCGGCGCCTGTTGCTCTACTGTTGGTAGCGCCCAGCGGATCCTGGCGATCATTCTCGCATGTTCCGTTAGGGTTGCCGGCGCCAGAATGTGATGGCCGATTTCATGCGCCAGCACTTCCACAGGGAACGCTTCCACGTGACAGGCCACAACAGCCGGCAAACTCACGACCACCGACTGGTCCTGCAGCCGGATCATCGCAAAACTGCCCGTCAACCCCTCAAGCTTGGCCTCTGTATCGGTAAGGCAGAGATTCGGCAGCTTCAGTCGCGTAAATTTGCTCCAAACCGTTAATGCAACCGGCCACGCCTCCATCCACCGCTCACGCAACGCGGTCAGCGAAGTCGAGGAGGGATTCAATGTCGGATCCATTTTATTTCAGCGCAATCAAAGTGATCGCGTGGGTTAGCCGCGATGTAATGGCAAGGGTGTGTGTATTGGCGGCAGCCGATGCAATTTCGCCCAATTCCGGAAAATCAAGACGCTCGCCGGCAACTGCGATCCGCGATCCTTTCACCTCCAAACCATGCGGCAGTTTAGGTGTCTGATTCGCCGTTTCAAATTCTTTTACGGAACTACGGTGAAAAGTGGCTCCAAAAATGTCCGCCGTGAGGAGCCAGTACTCGCTGTCGCTACGCGCGAATAATTGTTCCCCTGAAGCGGTAACCGTCGGTGGCTCAATAAACAAACCACCGTATCCTTTAAACGTCCCAACCTGCGCCACCGCGCGAACCGCGGATGAGGGTTTTGTTTCATTGCCTGGATTGAACCACGGACTGGCAAGAAATTGCTCGCGCATAGCTGGCCATGGAGTACGGATCTTCGCTCCCAAAATGGTTAACACCAAAGATTCAGGCAGAGCGTCTGCGGCCGCAAGCGCGCCATTACGAAAATGCGCCAGGCCCGCGCGCCAGGCGCACAGTTGGCCAAGTCTTAAAAAAGTCGCGGCATCTTCACACTCCCTTCCCAATTTCTCCATCGCATCAATCCATTGCTCGGGCCGCGCCCCGGCGGTCGAAGCGAGTTGATGAACCGCGTTGCAAACAGATGGAATAAGCTGGCCAGGCGCAGTCGCTACAACCGGCGCGGCATTCGACAGGACTCGCCGCCAGGCCTCCTCAATGCACGGAAATCTCGATCCGGGACCCGCAAGCCTTTGGCCGACAAGCTGAAGCCCGGCATCATAGGCGGCTATCATTACGTCACCCAACCGGTCGGCCCTGGCTTTTTCCACGGCCTGCGCCAATTCGTCCACGGTCGTTGTCAAAAACTCACCGAACACATCCGGTTCCAGGTCAGGATGCAGGTGGCGAGCGGCCGCGAACCGGGCATTAAACTCATCGCGGTCGGAGCGGAGAATCGAAATGAAGGCAGGACTCGGCATTTTAACACTTTCACTGGGTTTTCAGCCATCGCAGATAATTCGTGTAACGCTGGTGAAGATATTTGAGATTCAGAACGTCATCATAGATATGTCCGTAGAGCTTCCGGCCTTTGGACCATTCGCCGATGAGCCGCTCTATTTTCACCAACCGGACGCGTGCATCGCTCTCAGTCAATCCATCGAGGCCGCGATTGAATTCAGCCGCCAGTTCGGTCACCGGATCATCCCGGTCCAGGTTCAGCCGGTCGTAATCCGCGCACGAAAGATCAAAAACCTTCCGAAGCCAACCGATTCGGTCGCTCCGGAATACCCCGTTGCCTGGCGCATCGAAAAACGGAGCCTCGCCGTCTGGTGATAATTTATCATGTAGCACAAATGGCAGAATTTGCCGGACATCCTCCAACTCGACGACGCCATTGCCGCGAAAATACGCGAGCGCCTTGGCATAAACCAGCAACGTCATCAATACGCGCACCGAAACGCCGTTCCGGGTTTGGCATCCCAAGTCTTTGATCCGGTCGCGCCCAGTGTCTTGCGCCGTGAGTACATGCCATTCTGTGCCAGCCAGCCGCGCAGTGTCCTTGGTCTTGTATTCAAACTGGTCGCCCGCCACTTCGCAAAATTCGAATTGGCTCGAGAAAAACTCCACACGCCGCCGCACTTCTTTGGGCATCTTCACAGCCCGGATATCTTCCTGCATCCGGTCCACTTCGGTTTCGGTGAAAACAACCTGCCGCGGTACGATTTCCTCAGGACGAATATTCTCTTCAATCCGGCTCAGGAGATCGCGAAGAAAACGCGGGTTGAATGCCAGCGCCTGGACAATGACATCAATCCGGTCGCGCAGCGCTTCAATAACCTGATATGTGCCGCCCCCCTGGTCGTCGTTGGCGGTCAGAAACCATGCCGAATCCGGGCATTCATAGATATGATTTAAAATCTCGGCGTAATTGTCTCCCATCACCGTGAGCAGGGCGCTCTGCGTGCGCGTCGGAATACGGTTGTATTCGTCAATGATTTTTACCCGCATGCCGAGCCATTGGCGCCAGGAAATGCGGATGTCCTCAATTCGTTGCGCATTGATGAGGTCGGCGGGTAAGGGATTGCCCAGCAAATCAGCGATGGTCATTTGCGGATGCCCATGCTGCATCGCTCGGCGCACTTCACGCACCGAATAGCCGCCCAGCACGCCCATGAGAATCGCGCTGGCGGTCTTTCCTCGCCCTGGTCCGCCAATGAACAGGCACTTGCGGCGTGTCGCGAACGTCAGTAGCGGCAGCAACACAAAGCTCGAATAGCTCTGCGCCGACGGCAATGTTAGCCGGCTCCTGCTATCGCCCATGACGAACGATTGTGGCGGACCATCGTTATATTCCACGTCATAGTGCGGGCTGATAATTGCGGTGTTGACGATCCAGAAGTATGCCTGGCGTAATTTCTCGTCCAAAGGCGGCGTTCCGGCGTCCGATGTGTCACCCTGCGTGGATACGGGGCCCCGATAAAGGTCCGCAACGTCAAACGTGCGCGGTTTCGCCGCCGGATGCGGATTGGTTGGAGACTGGGATACGCGTTGGAATACGCTCAATAAACCCATAGCGGCGCTACATTACCGTGAATCAGTTTACAAAAGCGAGTCGTAAGAATGACGTGTAAGCCATTCGGAGCGTGTAGTCGGTTGCCATGTGGAGTCCTGAAACAAATTTCTGATTTGGTGCAAACCTTCGCGCACTCGTTCCTGCAGCGACCCTCGCAACAGCTTCCATGGCACTGCTTGAGCTGCGAGCGCCTGTGCAAACCAGGTATGCATGTCATGGCGGATATGCTCGCCGTCACGCAGGCCGTCTTGCGCGAAGGGAATTTCATCGCCGGTCAGTAGATACAAGTCGCAGCGCCGGTGGCGGGCGATATCCTCAACTGCATGACTGGGTACACCCATGTAACGCCGGTGCCAAATGATTGTTGCGAAAGAGTTGGTGTCGCAAATAAGAATTCTGTTTGCATCGCGGGCCGACTTGTCTTCCAGCCGGTTTTGTTCCTCGGCAATGTGAGTGAACTCCTCCGTTCGCCAGATTACATCATTGTCTGCCTGCTTTCTTGCGGAATAGGCGCGGCCGTATTCTTCAACCCACGCGGTGTTGAGTTGCTCGGCTAGGGTTTTGGCAAGCGTTGTCGTGCCGGTGGATTCCGCTCCCAACACACAAACGCGCTTTGCAAACCATGCGCGAACAGGTGGTTCCAGATATTTCCATGTTGCGAACGGATCGTTTCGAATTGCGGTGCCCGAGATTTTGACACGCTCTCGCGGGCGGTCCACTAAAATATGTTTGGAACCCATCAGTGCAGCGTAACGGTCGCCGTAGTCTTCTGATGTGAAAACCGCATCTGGCGCGCGTCCCAGCCAGCGCAGTGTATTTTCCGCCCAGATTCGCGAATCGTTTTCATCGTAGCGGTCATCGATCACCATAACCTCGGCCCTCGGATGAATTTCCTGCACCCAACGGCCGCGTAAATCGCCGGGAATAGCGTCCGTTGATTTTGCGCAAACAATGATAACGACTCGCTTCGATACCTGAGTCGCCGCATCGATCAGCAACTTGTGCCCGCGGTGCGGTGGATAGAATTTGCCGATGACCAGACCAAGCTCATTTTTCATCACGAATTTCCTCGCTTCTTCATTCCTCGCAACCATTCCTGCAGACCGATGAGGCACATTATGAGGAAAACGAAATAAAGCGCCGCTGTGAGCGGCAGTTTGCGGCTGAAATAAAGAGGGACATAAATCGCATCCGCCGCAATCCAGAACCACCAGTTTTCAAGCCGTTTCCGGCAGAGCAAATACTGTGCGGCCAGACTTATTACGGTCGTCAATGCGTCCAACAGCGGGGCAGCATCATTGACCGCGACTAGAATTTGCCGCATCGCCCAGGTGCATATTGGAACTGCAGCCGCAAGTGTGAGCCATTCACTTTGACAGGTTCGGCTGATTTTTAGCGCTCCATGATTTTTGCCGCCGAAAATCCAGTTCAACCAGCCATAAACGCCCAGGCCGAGGTAAACCAATTGCAGACTCATGTCCGCATAAAGCCGTCCACGCAGGAACAGCACGAAGAAGAACAGGCTATTAGCCAATCCAAGCGGCCAATTCCAGATATGTTCCCGTACGACCAACCAGACACAGACCCCTCCAGTGACAAAACCCCAGGCCTCAGCCATGCCGATAGACCACCAACCGCGATACGAGGCTGCGAGTACCAGCAGAGAGACAATCAACATCGCCGTCAACTCTGAAGGCTTGAGACCTGCCAACAATCGCTGATGCCATTGGAACAGTCCTTTGCGTGGCGTGGCCGCCGTCGAACTTGAATCCATTGGCGAGAGCTTAACAAAAGCCGTACCTGATTTCATCTTTTCATTGCCCTTGGATCCATGGCACCCTCACTCGATCCGCTTCAACGCTTCAACGCTGAGAAGTCAGTGGTCCGCCACATCTCCCTGTTCAGATTTGGGGGCGACGGCCATGAGGATGCCCTTGACGAAGAGGTAGAAGCCGTAGAGTCCGACCATGAGGGTCAAACCGAAGATTTTTGTGGGGATGATGTGGATGGAAAGGAAATACAAGAGGGCAATGACCGGTACACACATCATTCCTGTTCCTATAATGATCTTGCGGATGCCGTTGCTCCGGACGGCGGCGGTGCGTTCTTTAAACAGGTTCGTCGCCAATTCGTTTGCCTCCGGGACACTAAACCCCTGGAGCATTAAATAGCTGACGATTTGCTCCTTGGTATCGCCCCACATTGCTTTTGCCCGTGCTTCATGTTCAGCCTGCTTGTGGTCTACCATGCCCAGGCGCGGGTCGGGCCGCCCGGGAGGCGGCACATGAGAGGTGCGTTGCGCCGGGCTGGCGGCGACGGATAAACGCACGGTGGAAGGCGTGGGCGTTGCCAATGGGGCCGGCGCTGCCGCGGCAGCTGCAAGAGGCAAGGGCGATGGCGCCGCAGCTAAAGGCGCGAGCGCCGGAGCCACAGCTGTCACGGAAGATTGGACTATTGTCGCCGCCGAGGGCGAAGTGGCAGCACCTGCTACGACCATTGCCGTGGCATTGCATGACTGATTTGGCAACTCGATCAGCTGGATAACCGGCAAAGGAGCGGACGGAAACAGCCGGGCGATGTGGTCGTTGGCCGCGCTAGTGCCGTCGGTGCCGCAAGTAGGGCAGGCGACTCTAGCTGGCATCCTTCCATTTACGGGTTCCACGTCAAATGCGTACTTCTGGCCGCATTCACATTCTATTTTTATCGGCATCATACAACCTCTGATAGTGCACAGACCGATACGGCGACCATAGAAGGTTGCGCCACGCTTGTCGAGAAAAATAAGTCATTTGGAAATCAAATATTAAAATCATTTGAACGGTGTTGGCGGACCTGAGGTCAAAATTGACTGCCATGATGACGACAAGAACCCGAAAAGTTTCCGATTTTTTACAAGTTATTCACGGCAACTTCACAAAGCTTTGGGACTCTGTGAGAATGACAGGTTTGTGCATTGAGACCGAAAAAACATGCAAAAACACTAAGAATTGCAGGCTCTACGTCCCAATTGTCTTTAGTGATGTCCCAAAATTATCATTGACTGTTTGTGACTTTTCACAGAGAATAGGTGTTATAAATTGGTTAGAAGGACAGTTGCAGGTGCGGTAAAATTGTAGCTCTAAATTATGAATGTCCAGTCTCTAAATTCGCCTATTGGGGTTAGGCGTGTAGTGGCGGCTTGTATCCTGGGGGTTGTAACCAGTACCGCTTGTTTGCAACAATCTCAGGCGCAACTGTCGCAGTCTCAGTCATCTGCGTTTGCCGATCCCTTGAGGCAAATCAATTGGATTTCCGGTCCGCAGACAATCAGCATCGGCGATATCGCCTCCGTAAATATCCCTGATGGATACCGTTTTGCGGCCGCCCAGGCTGGCGCGCGTGTGATTTTGAACAATGCCAATACCCCGGTGCCCAACGACTTGGTCGGTATATTGGCGGATAAAGGTGGAACCTGGTACGCCGTCCTTGAATACAACAAGAGCGGGTACGTAAAGAGCGCTGACGTGTCGCAAATTGATTCCGCCTCAGTCCTGAAGGCGGTGCAAAAACAGCTGCAAAACAAGGATATCACCTGGCAGTCTCAGCCGGCATTTGATGCCCAGGCCGATTCCCTGGCCTGGTCCGCCCAGGTTTCAGCAGGTTCGGCAAAAACATTGAATGAGGGTGTGGCTTTGTTTGGCAGGCACGGTATTTTGGAAGTGACTGATGTGCGGGCATTTCCGCTGGCCGCAGCTCCCGCCCTGAGCCAAATCGTCTCCAAGAATGTCACCTTTAAAGCGGGTGAGCGCTATACTGACTACCAGAATGGCGACAAAGCCGGTGAAGTTGCCGTCGCCGGTCTTATCGCCGGGAATAATAGCGATAACCGTACGACTGGAGCAGCCGGTTGGGTTTATTGGGTTTATTCCGGCCTGGGCGTATGTGTCGCCTCGGCAGGTTTCTTGGTTTTAGGTTCGCGTAAGAAAGGCCGGCAACATCGTCCGGTGCAAGCGGTTGCTCCGACTTCCGTGGCGGCCCAGGCTGCATCTGCGACGAAACCTGTTGTGGCTCCGGCTCCCTCGACGGCGAAAGCTGCCGTTGCGTTGACAAATGTTAATCTGAATGGCAATGGCCATTCCAAGTCGAACGGCAACGGGTCACCGTCGCAACGAAATGGCAAGCATTTCCATCGCAATCGACGTAAACGGGTGTTCAATTACCCCAAGTTTTATACCCATGTGATGAAGGAATTATCATTCCATGCGTATGACGCCAGCCCGTCGACGGCCAACGGCAAATCTCGCAATGGCCATGCGAACGGTCACACCAATGGCCATGCGAATGGCAACGGAACGAATGGACACGTCAACGGTGCAAATGGAGCAAACGGCTCGGATACAAATGGTTCGCTTAAATCCGGGATTGAGGAACTGATCTCGACTCAGAAGGCGCTGATACAGGAGCAAAAGTGCCTCCTGGAGCAGCAGACGCGGTTGATCGAGGAAAAACGCTGGCTCATTGAGGAGCAGACCGCATTTCTAAAGGGCCAGGCTGGGATCATCAATGACCAGCAGTTTCCGCTGAAATTTGAATAATTGCTAAATTTACAGTTGGCGCTAAATTCCACTGTAACAGCGATTTATTCCAGGTTCGCACCGTTGTGCTGGCAATTTTCCTACTTTTCCGTCAATTTTCTTATTGACAAGTCGCTTCATTTAGCGTCAATTGGCATTACAATCAGTAAAAGGGTAGCAGTTTGCAAAAACTTGTTGGTTACCGTTTTTTGGGGAGAGGATGGTTGATGAGTCTAAATATGAAAAGCGCCGCAGTTATATTAATGGCAGTTTTTGGAGCGCTGGCTTTGTCAGTGGCTTCAAGCACTGGACAGGTGTTGGATTTGACGGGTGCAACGGTTGTGGGCAGCCTGCCGAACCAAACTTTAATCAATTCTGCCACTTCAGCAAACGATGGAATCATATCCACTTGGGTTGTCAATGATCCTACGCTGGATTCCTCGGGGCTCATTTTCATTTATCAGTTGGAAAATGGAGGGCCGGACGACATTACCGGCGTCAATTTCAACAGTTATAGTCCGAGTCAGTATATCAGCAGCGAGTTATATTCAAACGTTTCCAGCGGGACGCTTTCGGGATCTATTACACCAAGCGTTAATTTGCATCCAAATTTTACCTTTGATACAATTACCGGAGGCGGCGCCGCTACGTTTAATGGGGATCTTGCGATGGGCAAGGCGAGCTGGTTCATAGCTATTGATACCGACGTGACCAGTTTTAACACGGGATATGGGCTGAGCCAGGATGATTTTCAGGCCCATGGCGACATTTATGCGCCGAATGCTGCTGTCTACACTACTCCTGAGCCGTCTTCGGCGCTCATGCTGCTCGTGGGGTCTGCCTGCTTTTACGCCGTTTTGCGGCGTCGTCGGGCGATGGACAGTTAGCTTTCCATTACGTTAATTTCCACGGGTTCGACGTTCACGCCGTTTTTTTCCAGCCATTTGATGGCGGCCTTGACTTTATCGCGCGCGCCATCCAATTCCAGGCAAACGATGCCGATTTCATCCGTCACACTCGCCTGACGGATATTTGTGATCACCTTGAATTTGTGGCCGACTTCCCAAATGAACGGCTTCTTAATTAGCCGGGGCGGATACATAAGCCATAACCGTTGCTGGGTGGGCGTTGTGGGCTTGGTTGGTGCCACGGTTTTTTTTGAGGCTTTTGGCATGGCGATAGGTGTTTGGAATTGGAATTGAACTTTTAACCGCCGGCAATGGCGGGAATGATGCTGATTTCATCACCGTCTTTGAGCGGCGTCTTTTGGTTTTGCAGAAAGCGGATGTCTTCTTCGTTCACATAGACGTTTACGAAGCGGCGAACTTCGCCTTTCTCATCCATCAGGCGTTCCTGGATGCCGGGAAAGCGCGATTGCAGTTCGGCGATGGCTTCGCTGATGTTGGTCGAGTTGACGACGACGATTTCTTCGTTGTTCGTCAATTTGCGCAATGGTGTTGGTATTCGGACTTTTTGTGACATAAATTTAAACGGCAATCTTTTCTTCCTGGGCCAGCAAGGCTTCGAACTCGCGCAGGCTTGGTTTGATTTCCCGCGGTTTTCCCACGTGTTTTTCGACAGCATCGAGCGTTTTCAAGCCGTTGCCAGTCACGCAGACGACCACGGAATCTTCGCGTGGAATTTTACCTGACGCAATCAGTTTTTTTGCCACGCCTACGGTGACGCCGCCGGCGGTTTCGGTGAAAATTCCTTCCGTCTCAGCAAGCAGCTTGATTGCCTCGCGAATTTCGTCGTCAGTCACGTCTTCGGCGGCGCCGCCAGTCTCCCGCATCACGCGCAAGGCGTAAAAGCCGTCCGCCGGCGTACCGATGGCCAGTGACTTTGCGATGGTGTCCGGCTTGACCGGCTTGAAGAAATCAAGGCCGGCCTTTTGAGCGGTGGAGATGGGGGAACAGCCGCTGGGCTGCGCGCCGTAAATTTTCGGTTGCGCTTCGGTGATGAGGCCGACTTTGGCCAGTTCCTGGTAGCCTTTATGGATTTTGGTCAGCAGTGAGCCGGAAGCCATGGGGATGATCGTGTGCTGTGGTGTGCGCCAGCCAAGCTGCTCGACGATTTCATAGGCCATGCTTTTGGAGCCTTCGGCGTAATAAGGCCTCATGTTTACGTTCACAAAGGCCCAGCCAAATTTGCCCGCGATTTCCGCGCACAAGCGGTTCACTTCATCATAGTGGCCCTTGATGCCAATGACGTTCGCGCCGTAAATCAGCGAGTTCAGAATTTTGCTCTGTTCCAGGTCTGACGGAATAAAGACGTATGCCTTAAGTCCGGCGCTCGCGGCCTGGGCCGAGACCGCATTGGCCAGGTTGCCGGTGGACGCGCATGCCACGGTTTCGAATCCAAGTTCTTTGGATCGGCTCAGCGCCACGCTGACGACGCGGTCTTTGAACGACAGAGTAGGGAAATTGACGGCATCATTTTTGATCCAGAGCTCGCGGATGCCGAGTTTTTTAGCCAGGCGGTCTGCCTTGACGAGCGGCGTGAAACCAGCCTGGGTGCCTACCGTCGGCTCACCCGCCACAGGCAATAATTCGCGATATCGCCACATCGTTTTCGGGCGCGTCGCGATCGCGGCGCGAGTCAAAGATTTTTTGATGCGTTCGTAATCGTAGGCCACTTCGAGCGGGCCGAAGTCGAATTCGCAGACGTGCGTGGCCGTGAGCGGATATTCGCGTCCGCATTCGCGGCACTTTAGCGCTTTCATGTAACCGTGTTTGTCACTCATAAATTTTCAACCTGCATTGACCGCCAGGGACCGGGTCGCGCGCATGGGCGGGCGGTCCGCATCCCGACAACAAAAAGCCCCCAACTCATGCGAGAAGGGGGCGCGAAATCGTATCGTGCTTCTCATTTTTCCCAAGCTAATGATGCTTGAGCTGGAATTGGCACCTGCATTGAGATCAAGCTCAATCGGTTGCCGTGGTGTCGCCGGGCCAGTCCCTCGACCACTCTGCATGAGACCGTTATATCAACGGATACGGATAAATTGATATTAATGTGGGAAAATGTCAACTGCTTTTTTATCCCTGCATTTCCCGTCGGCCTTCCAATGCCCGGCTGAGCGTGAGTTCATCGGCAAATTCCAGGCCGGCGCCGGCCGGGAGACCATAGGCGATGCGTGAGATTTTCAGGTTGGGACGGGCCAGCCGTTTGGCGAGGTAATTACTGGTGGCGTCGCCTTCAACGTCGGTTCCCAACGCGACGATGACTTCGCGAATAGGTTCAGTTTCCAGCCGTTTTTCCAGTCCGGCGATGCGAAGGTCCTCGGGTTCAACGCCGTCGAGCGGTGATATTTTTCCGCCCAGGACATGGAACTTGCCGCGAAAAGAACCCGCCTTTTCAATGCTCAGGATATCAACAGCTCGTTCAACCACGCAGACGAGGGATGGGTCGCGCCGCGGGTCGGCGCAAATGGCGCAGGGGGACTGCTCGGTCAAAGAGCCGCAAACCTGGCAAAAGCCGATTTTCGCGCGGGCGTCCAATATGGTTTTGGCGAGGTTTTGAACGGCCGCGGTATCTGTTTGAACCAAATGAAGCGCGATACGTTCGGCCGAGCGCGGGCCGACTCCGGGCAATTTGTTCAGTGCAGCGATGAGCGCGACGATGGGATCGGGCAGGGGCATTGCTCAACCGAATCAACCAAATCCAGGAAGGCTGAGCCCGGCGGTGATTTTGCCCATTTCTGCGTTGGCAATATCCCGGGCGGATCCAAGCGCCTGGTTCGCGGCCGTCAGGATCATTTCTTCCAGCAATTGCGCGTCGGCGGGATTCAGCGCCTGGGGGTCAATCTTAATGGCAGCGATCGAGCCGTCACATTTGGCGGTGACCTTGACCGCGCCACCGCCGCTGGTGGCGTCCACGGTGCGGGTGGCCAATTGGGCCTGGACCTGTTCCATTTGCTGTTGCGCTCGTTGCGCCTGCTTCAACATTTTTCCAATGCTCGACATATGCTAAATAATTGTTTTTCGATTCGTTTAATTATGCCCGAACTTCCACGATTTGGCCCTTGAAAATTTCGAGGGCCTTTTGAATGAGCGGATCATTCTTGAAATCATTTTTGTTGAACGCAACCGGGGTCTTTTCTTTTCCCTCTCGCGTTGGAGCTGCTGCGGCAGGCTGCGCGGTAACTTTTTCCGGCGCCGCTTCGTTTTGGGGAGCCGGTTTAGACACCGGCAGGGCCGCCGGTGCTCCTTCATGCTCGATAAATTTAACCTGGGAATGAGGATGGCCCAGTTCGGCGAGTTTGGTTTGCAACACCGCATGATTGCGGGAGTTATCAACCAGACCCAGATGGTCGCTGAATTCCGGGTCGAAGCCGATGATGAGCAAATTCTTTTCGAAAGAAACCGGATGCGCTTCAAGCAAATAGCTTTTTACGAATGGGCTTGCGCGCCCGACGGTTTCGACGAGATTGGCCCAGAGCGCAGAGAGTTCGGAAGAGGCCGAGATCGGTGCGGGCGCCTGAGTAACGGCGGGGGCGGGAGGCGCGGCGTCACGGAGTTGTTCGACGCCTTGCTTTGGCGGCGCTGGACTCTTAGGCACTGGCCGCGGTGCCGCGGTTGATGGCGCGACTGAGACAGGCGGTGCGGCTTGTGCCGGACCGCCGCCGCCCTGGCCACGTAACTGATTGAGCTGTTTCAGTACAGAATCAATCGGTATGGCGTTGCGCGCTTCTATGGCCTTGAGCAGCGCGACCTCCAGGAAAATCCGTTTGGACGCCGCATCACGCACGTTCAATTCGGCCTCGGCGAACGTGTCCAGGATGCGCATCAGGGCGTCGGAATTTGCCAGGGCCGATTGCTCCTTTAGTGAAGCAGCTTCGCTTTCGGACACTTCCACCAGATTCAGATCGCCGTTGGATATTTTGTAGATCAGCAGATTGCGAAAATGGTTGAGCAAATCAGACAGCAGACGACCGAGGTCTTTTCCGCCCTGGGCAAGCTGGCCAAGTTCAGTGAGGGCGGTCTGGATTTCGCCATTCAACACGGCCCCGCTCAGGTTCAGAATCTGGCTTTCCGCAGCCAGGCCGAACATGGACAGCACATCCGTTTCTTCAATTTTATCGCCGCAAAAGCTAATCAGCTGGTCGAGTGTGGATTCGGCGTCGCGCATGCCGCCATCGGCGCCGCGGGCGATCGCGTTTAGAGCTGCCGGATCAATTTTGACCTTCTCGGTTTTCGCAATTTGAGTGAGGTGCTTCGTAATCAGCGCCGCGGGAATCCGCCGCAAATCGAACCGCTGGCAACGGGAAAGAATCGTGGGAGGCAATTTTTCCGGATCAGTTGTTGCAAAGAGGAAAATGACGTGCGGCGGCGGTTCCTCCAGCGTTTTGAGAAGCGCATTAAACGACGAAGTGGAAAGCATGTGAACCTCGTCCACGAGATAAAGCTTATATTTGCCCGATGCCGGCATGTATTTGACGTGGTCGATAATCATCTCGCGGATTTTCTCGACCTGCGTATTGGACGCGGCGTCAAATTCCAACATTTCGATGCTGTTCCCGGACGTGATGGCCAGGCAATCCGGGCATTCGTTGCAGGGGTCAGTCGTCGGGGCGTTTTTGCAACGCAAACATTTGGCGAAAATTCGGGCGATGGTTGTCTTGCCTGTGCCGCGCGGGCCGCAAAACAAATAAGCGTGGGCGATTCGGTTTTGCTCGATGGCGTTGGAGAGCGTCTGCGTCACGTGCTCCTGTCCTACAACGTCGGCAAAACGCTGCGGGCGATACTTTCTGGCGATGACCTGGTACGACATCTTAAATTGAAATGCCAGGGTGACTGCGGCAGATGCAAAGCAAACTACCGTTGCTGCCTTCCGGCCCTGGCGGGGTTCGTAAGTCCGCAATCCGCAGGCCCTGGCAAAAACCAATGTGCCCGCAAATCTATTCCTTGTCCAGACAAAGCGCGGCGGCGGCGAGACATCTATTAGCCGCGAAAGAACGCAAAGAGCGCAAAGAGAAATGCAATCGGGCCCGTTAGACTCGCATGTTCTTCTCTAGCCTCGCCCTGGCTCAACACATACTTGCGAATTTGAAAACGATATGAACCGAAATTGATCAGCAGGCCATGCTCGGTTCGACTGGCCTTCAAATAACCAAGCATCTGCGCAACATGTTCATCAGCAACAGCTCTTGCGGCCTTCAACTCAATGATCAGGCGGCCGTCAATTAACAAATCCGCCACGTAATCACCGATTTCAGTGCCGTCTTCGTCGTAAACTTTGAGTGGATATTGTTGTTTGACGTCAAGCCCAAGTTTGCGAAGCCGGTGCGCCAACGCGTTCTCGTAAACTTTTTCTAAATGCCCGTTCGCGTGATAAACATGAATTCTGTAAGCAGTTTGTCTCACGATATCGCACAATTCATTGATGGTGCTCATGTTTCTTTTTGTGTTCTCTGCGTTCTTTTGCGGCTAAATGTTTTTGCGGCAAAAAGATCAGTGCGCTTAAAGTCATTCTTTATCCCGACAAAGCGCGGCGGCGGACAGGACGGCGATGTGCGGTTTTTTGGATTGGACGATTTTCAGGCGTTTCAACGCGTTTTGAAATTTAAACGTGCGGAGTTTTTCGTGCATTCGCTTTTCGAAGTAGGGAAAAGCTGAGCTGACGCCGCCGCCAAGGACGATGATTTCAGGATCGTAGGCATAGAGCACGGCCATGATGACGTCGCCAAAAGAATCGCCAAACGTTGCGAGCATTTCCGCCGCTTTGAAATCGCCTTCAAGCGCCCGCTTTTGGATTTCTGCCGCGTCCAGGCCGAATTCACGTTGAAAGAACCGGCCACTGCAATAGTGTTCGTAATCTTCACCTTTGTACGGTGCATGGCCGATTTCGCCCGCGCCGCCGTTGGCGCCGGTATAGAGCTTGCCGCCGATAATGACGCCGGATCCCAGGCCCGTGCCCACGATCAGGCCCACCAGATTTTGACGGCCACGGCCAAAGCCATAGTGAAATTCGCCCAGGGCAAAACATTTGGCGTCGTTGTTCACGAAAGAGGGAACGCCAAAACGTTTTTGCAGCAGTTTTTGGAGCGGCACCTTGCGCCAGGAAGGGATATTGGTCACGGCATAGACCACACCGTCTTTGACCAGGCTCGGGGTGCAAATTCCTATGCCGCTTACATTTGGCTGCAAAACAGCCTCGATGGTCTCAAAGATTTCCTCGAGGACGATTTTTTGGCTGGCATGAGAGGAAATTGGCCTTTTATGCAGGGAAACGATTTTGCCGTTTTGGACCAGCCCGGCGCGGACATTGGTGCCCCCCAGGTCAACGCCCACATAGAGGGGATGCTTCGCATTTGCTTTGGCCATAAAGCGGTGAAAGTTAAATCAAAAATTGAAAATGAAAAATTAAAAAAGTCATGTCGCAGACGGTCCATGCGAGCCTCGTTGCAAAAATTCTGTGTATAGGGAAGTAAACGTGTAAACGGCCGGGAAAATGGGTGGAAAATGACGGGGGAATAGCCGTCTTTATTGGCGATTGTGAAGATTTCGGGGGTACGAAGACGGTGTGAACGAGAGGCAACTGAAAACGAGGGTGTGAACGGCAAAAGGCGAAGAAAACTACCTCACTTTTTGATTTGGTCTTCTGCGAGGACCAGAAGCTTGACTCGATGGACGCCGGCGATTTTTACCACTGCCGATTTTTCCCGGATCTCAAGGCAATGCACCTGGACCTCCTGGCCTGAGACTTTCACATTACTTGAATCGCCCGTGGCGAAGGTTTGATTATTGATGATGGCTAGCCGGGCATTAACCGGGCCGCTGATGCCGGTTAGCTTAATGTCCGAAACCCATTTTGGATCCGGCGGCTCGTATACGAAAGCTACATGCGAATAAAATGTGGCGACGCGTTGTTTGGCCTTGGAAATCTCATCAAAGGACATTTTCAGTGTGGCCGCGTCACGGACCGACCGTCCGGCATTGCTGCCCGGGACCGATGGGGGTGATTTGGAGGCGATGTCACCCCATTTGTATGATTCAAGCAGGTCGGGCTTTACAAATTGTCCGTTTAGATCGACCCCTGCGAGTTCCGCCTGGGCCAGGGTGTTGCTCGCATTGGCAGCGAGCGTGAGCCATTTGATGGCTTCCAGCCCAATAGCTTCCGAGGCTTTCGGTTTTTGGCCGGAGTTCAGGCCGGCATTGGCCAAAAGCATTTCGCCCAGCGTTGCCTGTGCGTGGACAAAACCTTGTTTTGCGGCTTTGCGATACCATAATTCCGCCTCGAGGAAATTCCGGTGGCGAACGAAGTCTCCGGCCAACTTGTCCTGCGCGGCAGGATTGCCCGCCTCAGCCGCTGCGGTGACGGCGGTAAGGGCCGAGCCAGACAATTGCGCCCGGCAAGCGAGCTGCATCCCGAATGTCAGCGCAAAAAGGAAAAGGACAGCGCAACTTTTCTCAACGAGTTTGCGAATAGTATTTCCGTTCATATTGCGGTTTCTCTTTGAAATAAGCATTTTTCGGGCCTTTTTGCGCTCTTTCGCAAGCATCGGGACCTTGAACCGCAATAGTCGATCGCCCCGCCAATTCATCGGCCGCCAATTCTCCCTCTCCAGCGGGAGAGTAGCCACGCTGGGTATTGCCCATCGCCAAATCCGGGTGTCTCATAACCATATTCCGACCAAGCGGCAGCATCGCAAGCCGTTGCCCACGAGCATACAAACGTTCGGTGACCTCATTCAAGTCAAACGGTATGAGAAAAGGCTCACGCTCCCACAGCTTGCCGAGAAAATGGGAATTGCACCGGCAATGATTACTGCATGGGAAAATGGTTCGCGACAACCCGATTCCTTGCAAACAGCGTTTTTAGCCAAGATATTGAAATTCACCGTTGATTTCACTGACCATTCGGCAATCTGCCATCCTATGTAGTCACCATTTCGACTCCAGGTCTTGGGCATAAACGCGCCAGCCTAACAAAATATATCCGGAAAAGAAGGTGAAAGACGCTTGTTTGCCAGAGAACGATTTTGACCGTGAAATCCCTGTCAGTGGGATATCCGTTCAAGGAAAACAGGAAGAACCCATTTTGCCTTGGAATATACTGCTCATCGAAGGGATGCCGTTGCAATTTCAGATGCGCCGAAATCGGCTCATGGTTTATGACAATTTTGGCCATCCGACCCTCAAAACACGATTGAATCTTTTCGGCATTGCCAACTTCAAGCACCATGTAATCAAGCGGTTCACGGCTTCGGAAACTCAGCGTGATGACGCCGGAGTCCTTTAGACTGCCGGTCACGCATAGCGTGCTCCCGCCCAAAATGTCCACAGCTAAACTATCTGGCTCGCTGCTCGACACCGCCTGTGTGAGTATTTCCGGCTCTGGTTTCTCTTTGGTTCCGATCCGTCCTAAGACCGCATCTAAATCGCAAAAAGCGACGATTGGCGAGACATATGATTCGATCTGCTCGCAGAATTTGCTGGAGTCGTAACGGGGCGGAACGGGCATATCGCAAATCGCCGATATTTCCCGGATGAGGTTTGATACAGACGCTTCGTCGTTAAGCTTTGCCACTTGGAAGTCGAGCAAGGGGCGATGGATTTCTTTCAACTCAACATCCCCAGCCGTCACCGGGAACATTGACTTCCCCAATGCCCACAACGCCCCAGCTTCGAAGATTAACCATTGGCGATAGGTTGACATTTGAGTCAGAAGGAACATCCCGGCATCGGAAGCTCTAATCTCTGCTAGAAGCACTCGGAGCCATTCTTTGCTCGGCTTTATCGAATCGGCCAAGAAAAATTCCGCTTTGCCTTGGAACAAATCGTTGAAGTACTGGTAAATGAACCGCGCCAGCGAACTGTCTTCGCTGGAATAACTGATAAAAAACTTTTTCATCGGAACCTCCAATCGCTGCTGCACTAGCGATGGGTTGCGGTAAGAATTCGGCTGACCGTCCGTTTTTTCTCTCGCATCCGGCACCGCTGTGCCGTTTGTTCCCATTTTCCTTGGACTTTTTGTTGGCCGGGAAAATGGGGTTTTATTTAGGATAATCCGAATCTCGGGAAATTCAAATGCTTGGTATAGCGAGGAGCCGTTATCCGGTACATAGCCACAGCCGTTTTAACGCACTGGGGTGTCCTTTTTTAATTTCTTATCGAATGGGCCTTCTCTTCAGCTTCTTTTAAGCGCGGCCAAAGCTTGATTTTCACGGCGTCGGCAATACGTACAAGAATGTCGAGTATCGGCTTTCGCAATTCATGCTCGATTCGGCTGATCATGGAATGAGAAACGTGCTCGCTTTGGCTGCAGAGGCTTGACGGCATTCGTCAACACCGGCCCAATTGGATCATTGCGCTAGTTCAAAAAATGCCTGCGAATTGGTGGCCGGAATCGTTAGCACATTGAAGGCACCGACGGGAGTCGTGGAGGAGGAAACCGGCGTCCACGTTACGGGTGGATTGAGATTCGTAGTCCATTGGAGAAAAAATCCAAAATTATTGGTCGGCCATGATAGGACGGCGTTGGTCCCCGACAGGCTTACGGTTAGGATAGGCAACGGCAGAAATGCTATTCCAATAGGATAATTATCCAATCCTGAGGCAAAAGTGCTTTTCACTCCACCAGGAGTGATTGCGACAATGTCGTTGTTGTAAGAATCCGCCACAAACAGGTTCCCCGCGCCGTCAAAGGCCAGTCCTTCAGGATAATTAAGTTCAGTGGCAAAAGTGCTTTCCATTCCGCCAGGCGTTACCTCATCAACGGTGCCGCCACCGGCCGCCGTTACAAAAAGATTGCCTGCGCTGTTGAAAGCCAATGCATAAGGTATGTTCAGCCCGATGACTAAGTTGCTCTGCGACCCGTCTGACGTGATTTCAGTGATGTTGCCGCCATTAAGCACAAACAAGTCTCCCATGCTGTTAAAGATCAATTCATAAACGGGTGCACTAAAACCAGAGGCAAAGGTGCTTTGCGATCCGCCCGGCGTAATTTTAGTGACACAAGCTGGCTGGCCGTTACCATATTGACCTACAAACAGGTCCCCCGTGCTGTTAAAGGCCAGCCCATAAGGAACTCCTTGTACAGTGGCAAACGTGCTCTGCCTTCCATCCGGTGTAATTTCATAAACGTCTCCATTATACCCATTCGCAACGAACATATCGCCCGCGCTATTAAATGCCATCGCATCCGGATAACCCAACCCAGTCGCGAAAGTGGTTTGTACTCCGGACGGTGTGTATTCGTAAATATCGCCGTCAGCATCCGAAACAAATAGATTCTGTCCCTTCGCCAAGGCGCGCGTCGGCCCCGGCCCAATGGCGATACCGCCAACGGCGCTAAGCAAATCGGAAATCAGCGACGCATTGACGGTTGCCCCGGAAGTCGTGTATTCGCCGACGCTGTTGTCGTTGATCGTAACAAATAGGTCATTCCCGAAAACCGCGAGGTCCCCTGGGTAGTTCAGTCCGGAAATCAACGAGGCATTAACGGTCACCCCGGAAAGCGTGTATTCGCCGATATAGCCGATAGGTCCATACTGATTCACGACAAACAGGTCGTTCTCGGATACCGCGATGCCTTCCGGCGCAAGCAACCCGGAAATCAGTGATGCATTGACCGTGGAACCGTCCAGCCCGTATTCGCCGACGTAACCATTAGTATAAAGAGTGCCAAAGCACGAGACAAAGAGATTGGTTCCCGAAATCGCAATGAAACGTGGGCTTATTAGCCCGGAAATCAGTGACGCATTGACGGTCGCCCCAGAAGTCGTGTATTTACCAATGGTGCCACCAGCGAGCACAACAAACAGGTTGGTCCCCGAAATTGCAACGTCAAATGGGTCCGTTAACCCGGAAATCAACGACGCATTTACCATTGAACCGTCCAGCCCGTATTTACCGATTGTGCCGCCGTAACTGTTCGCAACAAACAGGTTGGTCCCCGAAATAGTAATGCCAAAGGGTGAACTCAATGGAGAAATAAGTGACGGATTGACTGTGGAACCGTCCAGCCCGTATTCGCCAACAAAACCTTTACCATCACTTGAGCCGCCGCCAGAAGAGGTTATGTAAACGTGTTGGGCCACGGGGGTGGCAGCCAGGCCACATGTCAGAGTTACGGCGAAAATCGACAAAAAGATCTGTGTGCGAATGGCGCCGGTTAATGGATGTTGAATATTTGAGCTTCTCTTTTTCATAACGTTGACCTTTCGATTTCTTGAATCCATACATCACCCCCTTCCTGATATTTTTTGAAAATACGAGCCTGCGGGCGGATGGATTCCTGGTTTTTTCCGCGTTGTCAAATAGCTGATGCCTTTAGGAACATCACCTCACTCCCAAGGAATATCCACCTGTTTTAACCCGCATCTTTTGGCGATAGAGGATTTCAGGCGAATTGGCATCGGGGCACATTAAATGCTCCCGAATGATTGCAGTCAGGCGAGGTGGAGACGTTTCGACCAAGCGGCAGCATCGCAAGCCGTTGCCCACGAGCATAAGACGCTCGGAGACCTGATTCAAGTCAAACGGAATGAGAAAAGGCTCACGCTCCCACAGCTTGCCGAGAAAATGGGAATTGCACCGGCAGTAGTTCGAGCCTGGGAAGATAATTCAACCAGACCGAACGACCAGCAATTGGCAGAATTGTCGGGACTATTGAACTGTGCCAGCGGCATTATCGCTTGAGTGCCGGATTTATAAGACAAATGCCAGTTGCATCACCGAGTTAAGGTTGAGATGCCGTTTGTTTGAGCTTGGCACCCAAGGAACGGGAAATCCGCATTGTTCCCGGACTTCCTGTAGCTTGACGTGCAGAAAGGGTCCAGGGGTCACTGTTAAGCCCCAAGCTGCTTGTGTATCTGGCTTTTCCACAGTTGCGGATTGCTCGGTTTTGTGCAATTCTACGGGCAAAGGTTGCTCCTTCTCGATTTGTGGTTGAGGTGGGCACTTTGTTTGAGCCTCGGTTGGCGCCGGGGCTCTTTTAATAGATGGTTGTTTCAGCTTCATAAGAATGGTCTTGGATTTTTGTGGGTTTCTTTACCAAAGCGCCAAGAGATTTGCCGTACGAAGACCCAAGCAAGAGCAAAAGAGCAAAACCTCTTTTGAAACGGATCCTGACTTGGTCGGTTCAACGACATTTTCATGCTCTGGTAGATCTGTTTGTCCCCAGCGGGGGAGGCATTATGATGCCGTAACCAGAACCTTTACCGTTGAACCCGCCTCAGCAATCCAGACATCGACCACTGAGTGACTCGCCGAGCGAGATTTTTCTGCCACCCAAGGGCAGCGTCCCCCGCGGATTATAGTCTTGACCATATCACATTTTTCCAAGGCGGCAAAATATTATTTAAAAAAATTTGCCGTCACCATAACACGCCAAACGGAAAGCCATTCGACCCTTTGCGACAACGAGAGCAGTGTGGGTAAAAGCGACAGAAGTTGCCGGAAATCTATGATGCGAACGTGAAGAAGATACCGCTGCTTCAGGGACAATGACCCACCGGCGGCGCGGGCTATTTCCCCGCCCTGTCTTCCGCTTCTTTTAAGAGCTTCCAAAGGTTGATTTCCATAGCTCCGGCGATGCGCAGCAACATATCGAGCGTCGGTTTCATGAGGCTGTTCTCAATGCGCGTCATCGTCGAGTGCGATATGCGGGCACGCTTCGCGACCGCGTACATGGAAAGCCCGAGCGCAAGCCGCTTGGCGCGGAGCAAGCGCACTAGGGCGGCATGTACGGCATCTGTTCTGGGTTTTTCCACCCCTTAGGAATACCGCACAAAGAGCTTGACTTGGTATTTGCATATATGCACATATCTGGCGTGGACGATCCAAATTGGTTCGTCCGATTCACACAACCCAAACAAACAGAAAGGAAAATCGTATGATGTATCTCGCACTAATCTTCGTCCCGCCCATCTACTTCGTCGCCCGTAAACGCTGGGGCGGCTTCGTCCTCAACTCAATCCTCTACGGCATGGCGTGCTTGTGCATTCTCATGATCTTCTTTGCATGGGTTGCGCCGGTGTTTTGGCTCCTTTCCGTAGGACACGCCAGTTTCGCCTATCGCAAGGAGTTGGTCGCCTCCCATGCCGAATTGCTGGCCACGAAGATGGCTGAGAAGATGCAGGCCCAAAACCCCAAGAACTGATACGACCATGAAATTAACTCTTATTCCCTTCGTCTGTGCGGTCATGCTCATTGCGGCAACCGGCTGCGTAACCGATAACGGAAAATTTCCCACTCCTGACGCGAATTTCACCCCGAAGCGCGCATACGTCGTTTCGCATGACAAACTGTGGCAGGCGACGCTCGACACCCTCGACAAAAACCGCATCGCCGTTGTCAATTCCGACAAGGCGGACGGCATCATCCAAACCGACTATCTCGCGGGCCCTGGCGAATTCATGGTGTTCGCCACACAAATTACCCGGTACAAATACAACATCACTTTGAGGGACGAATCCAATGGGAGCGTGAAGCTCAACATCATTTGCGCAATCGAAGATTCCATGAACGACGGCAAAAACAGCACGCAATGGCGTGACGTGACGCCGCAGAATACGGCCCTTGCCGCGAAGCTTGAAGCATGGCTGTACGAGCAGGTGGAACAAGCGCTCAAAGGATGACAGTTGCAGCAATCCTGTGAACTTTAGAAAATGTTTCCTCTTTGTTTCTTGCGTTTGGACGGAAAACGATTAAAACCGTAGCAGCAATGGATCGGAAGGCCAACGCGCAGGTGCGAGGCCACAGGCTTCGACGGAAATTGCCTTGCAGGATAAGGCGAATGAACGGTTATTCCACCAACGTCCCCGCGAGCATTTTGATAAGAGAAAGCCAGGTAACCATATACGCAATGGAAGGACCCCATGAAAAAACTCACGAAACTCTCACTCGCTGCCGGGTTGGCTGCCACCACAGCCGTTGTAGCGCTTAAAGCTCTTGCGCAAACAGCGCCACCGGCGTTGACCATCACGCCTCTTGGCACCAACAGCTACAATATCACCGTTTGGAATAGCGTCAGCGGCAGCGCATATGCTCTGGAATGGACGCCAGTTCTTAACAGCGCGGACTATCCGTGGACAGTGGCTGCCCTTGGAACGAACGGGCAAACGAATTTTTTCTTTCCCGGCGAGGGATATTCCAGCGGCTTTTTCTTGGCGCTTGCAAGCACAAACGCCGTTCCCCCCTGGGAACTGGCTGATCCGAACAATCCCAGTCTCGGGATCTTGGCCGTGACCATAGACAGCCCGACCAATGGCGCAACTATTCGATAACGTCAGAAAAGATTTCAATTCTCATGAATTCCTTCCCGAAACACGATTCTTTCAAAGAACAGTTGAAATTGATTGCGGGCGTGGCACTGATTGCCTTGTGCGCGAATTCCGCATTTGCGACAGCGGAAGAAACTTATTTCACGGCAAATAATTATGCCGGTGGCTCGGGCGGCGGTTCCTTTACTGTTTCGGCGACGATTAACTTAGACAACAATTGCAGTGGTGCTTTTGATACAATTTGGGACAGCCATATTGAGGGCAATGCCCAAGTTTGGTCGATAGAACTTACGGGAACCAATTCTCATCCCATCACGGCAACCGATGTCAGTTTTCCGGTGGGGACGTCTGACATAAACGATATCAATTTTCCCGGCAGCGGCAATGCGGAAACCGAGAGCTATACGATCAATTGCACGAATACTGCGTTGGATTACGACAAAAGCGGAACTATCACCATCCAATCGGACTGCAAATCATTGACCACCGGGTCCAGTTCGGCTTCGGTAACGATATATAACACCGCCTCTATCATGAATGTGGGCGTGCTCATTGGGACGAACTTGTATTCCAGCGGCGAACTGATTCGAGGCGAAGGCTCACAATCCGCCGCTATTGAAATCTTTCGCGGCGACACCCTCAATAACAGAACGGTGAATTACACCATCACCGGAACTGCCACGAACGGCGTTGACTATACCGGCGCCCTTACTGGCAGCACGAACATTACCACGAACACGAGCATGGTGAAAATCCCAATTACACTTGTGCAAAACGCTAACATCATTGGCACCCGATACCTCACCGTGACACTTTCAAGCGGCTACTATCAGATCGGATCAAACAGTACAACGACCCTTGCCATCCTGCCAGACGTTCCGACGTTTGACGTGACCGCCACATCCGGTTTTTCTTCGCCCAACAGCAACGATATTGGGGAATTCACCATAACGCGGACCGGGGGAATGGGCAATTCCATCACGGCCAATTTAGCGTATGGCGGCACCGCCGTTAGAGGGTCTGATTACACGTCGTTGCCAACGGCCGTCAAATTCGGCACAAATCAAGCCAGCACGAATTTATTCGTCTATACCATCAACCATTCGCTATCCGCGGATAAAACGGTTGTCTTATCGCTCATCACCAATGCCGCTTACGATTTGGGCATCACGACGGACGCGGTAGTAACCCTGATTCCCAACAGCGAAACGACCAATTCCGTGGCAGCGCCGCAATATCGTTATTGGCGCGGCAGCGGGACCGACCCAACGTATTGGTCCATTGTCGTGCCGCTCGATTATGAGACCGGCACGCTATACAGCAACGTGGACGGCAATTGTTCCACGCTCTATCCGGGGCTTTCCTCATGGAGCAGCCAGACGTTTTACCATTACAATGCGTCAAATTCCCTGCCGCAAAACGTGGCGGCCAACCGCATTCCCTTCAACAACCCCATCGTGGCCTTTGGCGAGCACGTTGGCGGAAATCCGCTCTATTACAATCAGGAATATCAGTTTGGCATTTACGGAGGCGATACGATCGCTTCCAACACGCCAATCGTCATCCAGGCTTATTATCGTACCAATTACCAATTGGCTGGAACGGTCAGCATTTATTATCCCCCCACAGCCGATGACTGGGTCAATTTCACGACAAATGGATTCCAGTTCACGACCAACGCCTTTGGGTTAACCACAACTATGGCCAGTTCTCCCGTCGGCTATCAGTATGGCGCGGAATCCTGGGGCGGGTTTGTGCTCACCCATACGGCGAACTCGGAAGCGACGAATTATTTTTACGTGGTCGGCGATTCGGGCTATCCGGCCGACAAAGGCAGTCCGATGGCGATGGACAGCGACGGGAATGTTCAACCTTCTTTATTCTATTCATTGGAATTTGAATCGCGCTCCCCCTGGCGTTCCACCTTCATTGACCAGGCGCACTTTGATGGGAAGCCGTTGCCTCCTTACTACAACGGCATGACGCTGGCCCAAATGATGACGAATTCGCCGCCAGTGACCAACACCGTCAGTTTCACTCCAACCGACGCGACGAACCTGGATGACAGTCCCGAACTGCGGCGAAGCCCGGTTCTGGACAGTTTCGTCGCCAGCATGAACAACGATCCAATTGCCCTGGCAAATTTTGTCATCAACCAAATCGGATTGACCGACCCGATGGATTACACGGATGACGGGAATATTTCAGAAGATTCCATCAACCTGGGCGGCATCACGCGCGGCGCGTTGGGCACGTTCCAGGAAAGGCAAGGCTCTCCCTATGACCAATGCGCTTTGCTGGTTTATTTATTGCGCCAGGCGGGGGTGCCGGCGGTGTATGAATTTGCGCCGCGCAACGGCCTGATGATGCTCGATTCGCGGCTTAGCCAATTGCTGAAATTCCAGGTTCATGGCGACATTAACGCGGCGGGCTCTCTTTACACCACCAACACCATGATCGCGGTGAATTATCCCTGGGTGGCGGCGTATATTGGCACGAATTGGGTTCATATATTCCCATGGATTAAAGACACCGAACTGACGCAAGGACTGAATCTGTGGGAGGAAATGCCCACCAATTACACGGATGCTTATCAATGGATACAGGATTACATTTACGGCAATCCCAATCTGTTGTCTTTGGCGACAAACGGCGACGACACACCACGCGTAATTTTCCCGGCGTTTCTTAAACAGACATTGTTGCAAAATCATCCCGGTATCTCGGTGGATGACATTGGCACAAAGGTCGTCAATCGGCAGCATTATTACGCTACTTGGAGCCAATTCCCGACACCGACTTGGGTCACAAATGTGAGCACGCCAATCGAAAGCCTGTCTTCCAGCGACGTTACCAGTGTGGACCCGCAACTCACCAATGTATTTGATACGGTGAGCGTGGAAATTCAGAGTGTCCAGGACCCGACCAAGGACATCAAGACCGGCGAAATGCCGTTGGTGGAACTGGAAAACCGGGAGTTTTACATCAGGCAATTCAACACCAACGGCAGCGTGCAACTGGATTTGGTGTTGATGCCGTTCCGCACAAACATCACAACGCAGGCGTCCTTTACCAACGACCCCAGTTTGCTGGACAAGGAAGTTCTTTCGTTGAAGTTTGACCGATATGACAGCCTGTTGAATGTCAATTTCCGGTACAGACGCCACAAGGCCATTTCACCATCCTATCCGATTAACCCGAGCATTGCCTTTTTTGGGCTGACCACGGCGGGCTTGGGTTTCCCCGCCGAGGAAATTGACTTTACGCGGCCCCTGGAAGTGGGCGATCAGGCGGCCATCTGCATGGATTACGGGCAAGTTTCCACCGAAATGCTCAACGCGGACGCGCAAAGCTTGTGGCAGATGGAACAATATTTGCGGGCAAATCCGACCAAGACCAACAGCATTTCCCCGGATGTGTATGAGGGTGAACTCATGTATTTGGCCGGCATGTCCTATTACGAGAAATGCGACGAGTTCAACAGCTTCAACCAGCAAATTCAAAGCATAGATCAGTTATCGGAGTTTTCGGCCGGTCTATCAAAGATTATTCCCGCGCGTGACGGCCTGGGCATCACCAACACAGACCCGGTTTTGCCCTGCGTGGACATGTTCTCGTTTTCGACGGCCATCGCCGGCAACGGAACCACCCAACCGGCGTCGGGCCAGGATTATGTGATGGCGGAAGAAAACTACAATTGGCTTTCCATCGCGGACGGTTCAGCGGAAGAACATCAGGTTATTGACAGCTTTTACAACCAGACCAACGCCGTGTCCACGGTGCGGCTATTGCAACTGGCGCAAAGCAGCGGGGCGGGAATTGTTTCGTTGAATTCAATCAATTATCAATCGGAAGGAACGAGCAGTTTCCAGGGCGAGGCGTTGCAGGATTGGGATCCTTACGTATGGTCGTCGGTCGTGAGCGCGTTTCAAAGCTCGTTCTATGTTTCGGCCTACATTACGCCCGGACCCATGACCAATGCGCTCTACAAGGGCATGGCGGCGTTGGTATTGAGCCCTTACAACTATGAGGCGCTCATCAGCCCAGGGAGTTTGAATGGCGCATTTGGCAGCGAATATTTTCCGCCTGGAGCAATTTCCGCGGTCAACACGCCAAACTACAATGTGCTCAATAACAATGACCAATATGAGGCTACTGTGACGCAGCCGACTTCCGCCAATAAAACGGCCGATCCGGCGGACACGGCGCTTTTCAATGCAGCTCAGGAAAACAGCTACCTCAGCAGCGGTGATTATGTGGCCAACTCCACCGAGCAATCCGCCTATACGTCCTATGCGGCTTTGGACGGGTTGCCAACCGGAACAACCGGCGCTGACTTGGGATCGGATGCTCAAACTGCGGCGCAAAACGGTAACCAAGGCACTCCCAGCATTTGGAACAGTCTCTATAATTCCATCGCGGACCCTGTGTTTCCAACAACCGGGGAATTCCATGACGACGAAACCGATTTGCAATTGCCGGGACCCATTCCGCTAGCGTTGCGCCGTAATTATTCCAGCCAGAATCTTGCCGACAATCAATTCGGCTACGGCTGGAAGCTCAGCATCATGCCGTATTTGAGCATCAGCAAAAACGCTACGAATATTTACGCGGCGGACATGGATGGGTCTGTTCTGGATTACGCGCACCAGGCTCCGACGGCCATCACCGCAATCTCCGTCAATAGCGGCGGGATCCATTACCTCGTGGGCGACGTACTGAACGTGACTGGCGGAACGTTCACGGCGCAGGCTCAAATCCAGGTCGCGGCGACAAATACCAGCGGCGCTGTAACGGGCTACAAACTTCTTTCAGGCGGCCAATATTCCGTATTTCCGACCTCACCGGCGGGAACACTGGAAGCGACTGGTGCCGGGAGTGGAGCAAAATTTAATCTGTTCGAAGCCCCGATTATCTGGAGGCCGACCCTGGCGGCGAACCCGCAATTAGATAATAACACGATCGCCGGCGTGGGCGGCCTGGCGAATCGCCTGCGGGATTACATTGAGCTTTCCACCAACGGCTCCGTCTCCGTGACCAATTACATGCTCTACGGGGCGGATGGCAGCGTTCGGGTTTTTCAGTTCATGAAATTCGATAGCGGAACAACCGTCAACGAGCGGCCTTACCTGACGCAGTGGACGGACAGTCGCGGAAATTACTACACGTTCAGCTATGACACCAACCCTGCCGACGCCAATTTCGGACAGATGGCCCGGATTAAATGCAGCAACGGAAATTATTTCAATTTCGATTATGACATTTACGGGCACATGGTGGACGCCTACACCGGCGATGGCCGCTGGGTCTATTATGACTACGATGAATATGGGGATTTACGCACTGTCACCCGGCCCGATGGTTCGACAGCTGAGTATCAATACCAGCTTGACACGCAATCGGTTACCAACAGCGGCCACGTCACGCAATATCCGTATTCGACGCACCTGATTGTCGAGGAAGACAAGCCCGATGGCCGCGAGTTGCTGAACGCATACGATAGCCAGCGGCGCGTGACGAACCAGTGGTCAACGGCGGGAAGCGATTTAACCCCGATTCTCACGGCGAGATTCATTTACTCGAACAATTTTGCTCTCACGAACGCGGCGACAAACCGGATTGCTGGCTCCACATATGTGATTGACGGCAATGGCAATACCAACCGCTATGATTACACAAACTGCCTCATCACAAAAATAATCGATCCTCTCGGATACACAATTCAGCAAATCTGGTACCCGGACAATACCAACACCCCTGGCTATCCGCGCAGCGTCCAGAAACGCATAGATAAGCGCGGCTTTGTAACGATGTACCTGTACGATTCAAATGGGAACGTCACGAATGCGGTGCTTGCGGGTGATTTGACCGGCGACAGCATTGCCTCCCAAACGGCCACCAATACCGCTATTTATAATGCCAATTGCCTGCCAGTGCAACTGACCGACCCTGCCGGAAACAGCATCGTTACCGTTTATGATCCGGTCTTCAATTTCCTGCCCTCGCAAATCATTCATTATGCCGGGACCACGCCCGTTTGCACGAACCTCATGCTGTATGGCAACGCGACCAATGTTGTCACCGATGGGAGTATTCAACAAACCAACGTCGCCTTTGGTTTGAACACGCGAACCATCCGGGCTTATGGCTCAAGCGACGCCGCCACCAATGACACATTCTATAACGGGCAAGGTTTCCCGACGGAAATAATTCAATACACGGGAACCGGCGATCCGAACATCACCAATTACTATTTCTATAACGAGCGCGACCTCATCGTGAACGAAACCGATGCGGCCGGGGCGGTGACGTTCTTTGACTACGACCCAATGAACCGGCCAATCGAGAAGGAAAATATAGATGAGTTTGGAAATACTTTATCTCTGTCCACAGTTTATTATAACGAAAACGGGGAGACAAACTGGACGGATGGCCCGCAATACAACCCCGATAACTACAACTATTTCGATTACGATGGCATGGGCAGGTTGACAACGCGCATTCAATGGCGGTCGGAAGCCAATAGCAGCGGCACAGGAGTCGAACAACCGTCTGGCTACAATCTCTATTCGCAATCATTCTTTGAGTATGACCCATTGGGAAATCTTCTCCTGGCGGTTGACCCGCGGGGAGCAATGACCACGAACAGCTACAACGCGCTCTGCGAGCTTGTCCAAAGCACTCATCTTGATACTGATAGGACCACAATTCTGGGTTCGGACAGCTATAGTTACGAACCCGGCGGCGAGGTGCAGTCTCATACCAACGCGCTCGGGGGCGTGACCACAACGTTGTACAACATCCTGGGCAAGCCGGAATATCAAATCAATCCGGACGGCTCAACCAACGGTTGGCGGTATTATATGGACGGACGCATCTATAAGCAGATCCAAGGCAACGGCGCTTACTGGCTGACCACGTATGACGACGTAGACCGCATCACCACGCGCGTTTTCTGTTCACCAACCGGCCTGCCCGAAGCCACCAATTCCGTCCAGATGGATCGCCGCGGCAACACGATTCAAGCCGTGGATGCAGGATTTAAGGCCTTCAACTCGATTTACGATGGGCTTGACCGCCTTAAATACACATCCGGGCCATCCGCGACAAACATCACTGAGACGGGAATGGACCCCGGTGACTTTACGTATGTGACCAATGTCATGCAACACGTTCTCGGATATTTTTATGATGCCGCGGGAAGGTTCGTGATCACCAGTAATAATTTGGCCCAACTCACGGTGAAGCAATTCGATGCCATCGGACGCCCACTCAGCACGAAGATTTACAATTCCACAGGGGCGTTGGTGCACGAAGCCTACACAGGATATTCGCCCGACAATAATAGCGTGACCGTGACCAACGGTTCCGGCGCGAACGCCATTGTCAGAACGACATGGCTGGACACGGTCGGGCAGACCGTTCTGTCCATCGCGTATCCGTCAGCAGGCAAGACCGAATTTACCGAGAACGGGTACGACCTTGCCGGAAATCTGGTTCTATCGCAGCACGATTCATCCTCCGGCAGTTCAATCACAACATGGACGGCGGCAAGCTCGACGTTTGACGGGTTGAACCGTGTCACCAGCACGACCGATCGCGACGGGGCCGTGACTTATTTCGCCTATGACCCGATAAACGATCTGACCAACCGGACGATGCCGGGAAATTTGCAGTGGCAGGCGTCCTATAATAGCGCGGGCCAGATGTCGCAGGAACAGGTGGTTGGCGGCGGCAATGCCACGCGGACTACCTCTTACACTTATTATTCTTCCGGTCCATTTACCGGGTTGCTTTACTTCAAGACCGACGGGCGAGGAACCACGTGCTCCTACCTGTACGACGACTGGCTGGCGGCTACAAACATGGTCTGCACCGGCGCGTTGCCGGAACAAAATTTGACGACCACCTGGAGTTATGACGCCCGCAGAAACCTCGTCGGGATGACCGAGCAGTTTGCCAATCAAGTCACAGGCCCGTCCACTTCGATAACGCGTTCGTATAATGCTTACGGCGAACTGTCGCGCGAAATAGTCGGCGGCGGTTCTTTCGGCTACAGTGCCGGGCAATTTTGGGACGTAGCGGGCCGGCGCTCCATGCTGGGTTTCGCCGGCAACGATTACAGTTTCGGCTATCAGGGCGATGGGAGCATGATTTCCGCCGGGGACTCGACTGGCACTGGCGCTTACACTTATTCCACGGCTGGAATCCTGACGAACCGCACCGTTGGTATTCGCAGCACAGGCATCACCTCACTGGATGGCGAAGGCAGGCCGCTTACCGTCGGCACGACCATTGACGACGAAAGTTTGAACGAAACGCTGTCTTATTCCGACGACGGCTTGCTGGAATCCGACACGCTCAACCGGCCTGATTTTACAGATTCGCGCATTTATAATTACGCCAGCCTCAGCCGCCGATTGACCTATGAGCAGTTGAATCTGAATAGCAGCGCGAGCTGGACAAATAATTTCAGTTACGACAACGGAACGCCCGCTGGTCCGGGCGCACTCACGCTGATGGGTCAGGCCAATGGCTCGTCTGGCTTGTGGGGCGGCGGCGTTGATTCTTTCTCACGCATAAATTCAGAAACCAACAACACCTTTTCCTATCCGGCCTATGGTCACGTGAATGGCCAAGCCACTTTGAGCGCCTGGTTGGACGGCAATCCCGTTTCCATCACGGGATTGGGAACCAACGCCATGCAATGGGAAGCCTCAATGGAAATCAGCCCCGGCAATCATCAATTGACCGTTGCCGCGCTCCATCCAAGCGGGCGATTCACTGCGTTGGCGACGAATTATTTTACTAACACTCTGGCCTATCAACAAACCGTGGACAGCTACGATGCCAATGGTGACATCACCAATCGAGTTTGGGAAAATCCGAGCGGCACAATTGAGCGGACGCAATCGCTCTCCTGGGATGCGCGTGGACGGCTGCACGCCATCACGCAACGGGATGCGAGCAACTCCGGCTATAATTGGAGTGCGGTTTATGACCCTCTTAACCGCCGCGTCGCCACAACCACGGTTTTGGTGACCAACGGCCTCGCCTATCCTTCGTCGGTTCAGACCATCAATTCCTATTTTGACCCGCAGGTTGAATTCCTCGAAGTGGGCGTCGCCTATGGCACTAAAACGGAATGGAAACTTTACGGTCCGGGCATGGATGGTCAATTCGGGGAAATGAATGGCGTTGGCGCGTTGGACGCCGTTTCGCCTGAACTCAGCCTGTTCAATCCGACCATCACCGACGTGCGCGGGAACATTCTCGGCTTTTACGATTCATCTGTCGGAATCGTCAATTGGAGTGCGGCAAGGCCGACAGGTTACGGCGCTGTGCCCGGTTATCGTCCCATGGCGCTCGCGAGTGGCGCCGATCTGGTTCAAGCGTCTGCATGGCGCGGGCGATGGGTTGATATCACCGGCTATTACAACATCGGCTTACGCCCGTATGACCCAATTTCCGGGCGTTGGCTGACCTATGATTCGTCATGGAACGCCAAGGACCCGAATTATTATTCATTCTGCGGCGGCGATCCCATCAACTCCTTTGATAGTGACGGCAGGATTGGCAGTGACCTTTATAGCGGCACGAAAGGATTCTTCGCTGCGAAATATCAAGACGGGTATATGCCTGCCGACGCGAACTCCGCGTTCGCGACGGGCGATTATTATGGATCCATGGTTCGCGGCGCTGGGCAACAATTGGGAGAAGACATTGACAACGTTTGGAATGGTATCTTGCTGGCGGCCAGTCACCCGTCGGACGCGCCACCGAACCCTCAATTGGATCAAGAATTCCTAAATGATATGCCGCTCGCATCGCCGATGAAAAATTGGGCTGGTGTTGATTACGGCGATAACGCTGCCGGGAACAGCTTCGTGACAACCTTCGCTCCTTTAACGCAAAATGCGATCAATTCGTATGGAGTCGGCGAAAGCACAGTTCCCCATGTCGAAACGGAATTTAATAACAATATCCCGCAAATAGAACTGTATTCGCCGCCCAGCGAGACGACCTCGATACGGAATGGCCCTGGCCAGCAGAGCCAGCCGATCATTACGGTGCTGGGTTCAAGTGCAGACGTCGCGCCTTATGCTGGCCAGCCTGGGTACAATGTATTGAAAATTCCACAAAACATTCCAGAAAACCAGTGGGACGCATATAATCAATACTGGCTTATGAATTCTTATACACGGGGCGACACATTTTGGCTCGTGACTGAACCCAATGCATATTCAACATACTTGCAGGGAAAATATCAAACGGATCAAGGTTCCGCGCTCTTTAGGGTTGAAATGCCGATGCTAAACAGTCTCAACAATGTAAATGCTGTTCCAGCGCACATGTTTGGCGGACCGCCAACGATAATTTCACATTAAGGTATGAGCCAAATTACTCAAGACACTTTTGCGTCGGCTGTTGCTCGATATTTTGAGCCAATAGCCAAGGAGCAGGGTTGGATGCTTATCCGCCAGAATCCTCACCTTTATGAAATTCGAACAGCACATTTCGTTATGCGAATCCGCTTTGAGACAGGTGCTCATCGTAAAAGTATAAATGCGACATTAATTCCTGCTAGCGAAATGCCTGGCGACATAGAAAAGGGCGGGCACGGTGAACTCGGAGTCGTAGTGGTTGCAGGGTACAATGGACTTCCCATTGACTATATTCCTTGGGCGCAAACAGAAGAAGGTCTGTTTGAGGAAGCTCAATATAGGGCGAACATGGCCCGAGAATACGGGCTACCGTATCTGCTTGGGCAAAAATCAGATTGGGAAAGAGTGAAAGAATATATCAATGAGAAAATCGAGGAGAGGTCAAAAGAAATCCGAAAATTCAAATTCCCGCCGAATGTCCAGAAGCGTTGGCATTTGCCGCCCGAATTTCCTAAGAAAGAGGAGTGAAGTTTATTCATTTTGGAGTTGGCCATGAAAATATTAACACGTATCTGGTTATGGCTTGTATTGACTTGTCCGATGCTTGTCTCCGCACAATTGGTCATTACCGTATATCAGCCAAAAACCAGTGGACAAAAAGCTGTCATTGAAATAACCATGAAAAACGAACTGACCAATAAGATCAAATCAGCCCGCGCATTGTGCTTGCTCCTGGACGGGCATGGCAAAATGGTTGGCCAATCTACTAAATGGGTTATAGGACAGAATGCGACACATCTTGACCCGAAAGGTGAATCGAAATTCAACTTCGTCATCAGTACGCCGCAGCCATCAATTTCGAGCAATTTGACCGCAAAGGTAGTATTCAGTCGCGTTATCCTCGATGACGGTAAGGTCGCCGATGTGCGGCGAACCGTGGAAGTGATGTCTGAGGACAAATCAAAGACCCATTAACCATTCCCGGCCAGAGCGAGCAAGATCAGGAATTCAGAATTGATGGCTCGATACCGTTTACCAAACGGAAAGTCATTTTTCGCTTACATTAGGAACGCCATGCAGCGTTTGATGTACCATCACACCAAAGGCGACTGCATCGAACATATCCATGGAAAATCTCTCACTCTCCCATTCCCTTCGTTCGGGGGGCAACCGATGGCCCAACTCTTCCGGATAGGATTCCGCCAGGTGCTTTGCCAGCCGATATTTTGATGCTCTATTCTGGTCGAAAAAGTTACGCATCATTTTCCTGCGGGGCAATAGTGCCACGTTGAGCCTTCGGTTGGCCGCCAGCCCGGCGATTTGCAGAACCAATGCCCTGATTCGCGGCCGGCGGCGAGACCCCTTTGCGTTTGCATCCTCAATTGTAAGAATCCGCGGTTGCCATCGATCTATCAGGTCGCCTAGCCTTTTTACGCATTCCCTGTTCCTGTTTTCATCTCCTTTCACCAGGATCTTTTTGACACCGCAGATGACGAGCCGTTTGCCGTCGAGAAGCGCAAACCCAAATCCCCACGTCGAAGGCGCTATCGAAAGAATTCGAATATCCGTTATTCTTCGAATGATCAAAAGAGTTTTATATTTCCAAGCTGATAATGGTGGCGAGATGGTGTCGTTTTCTCAGGATCTGACGATTCGGCGGCTTCTTGGCCATTTGATCGAGCAATGCCTGAGCGCGTGCCTTGACGTTCTTTTGGGCTTTTCGGTGCAGGCTTACGAAAAGCTCCCGCGCTGGCTTTTGCAGAATGATCTCCAATGCCAGAACCGTTACGAGTTCTGGAATGCGCTTAGAGCGCTCGTACCGGCTCACCCGTGTCCCGTCGATCGTTCCTAAAAGGAAAGCCACCTCGTCCTGCGAGAGGGCGAGGCGCTTTCGGTGCGAAAGCAGGTAATTGTGAACGTGCGACATGCGTGAATATGAAAAAGCCCCGACGAGGAGCAGGTTACCTCATCGGGGCGCTGATAATAGACGTACAAAGTTGCCGCGTGCGGCGACTTTTAGAAGAATGGAACTCACAAAGGTCTGTGTTCAACCTTAATATTAAAGCACAGATGTTCTTTTTCGTCCAAAATTCGAAGTTGTCGAAGATACCAACGTCTAAAGACGGTTTTTCTTACTGCAATCGAAAGAAGTTGTCCCTAGCAGACGTTGAGGGGATGCTTGAGGATCTGGGACCTTAGGTGCTCGGCGCTTGCGGAGAGATAGATCGTGGTCGTTTTGATGTCACTGTGCCCCATCATGCGGGAGAGGCTGTAAATGTCGCAGCCGCCCTCGAGCATGAGGGTTGCGAATGTGTGCCGGAGCCGATGTGAGGAGAATTTTATGCCCGTGGCCTTTCTCATCTTGGAGATCAGCACGTTCATCCCGTCTACAGTGAATCGCATGTCCTTAATGAACGAAGCGAAGAATTCGGGGCAGGTCTTCCCAAGGCGCTTACGCTCGATGAGATAACGCTTGAGGGCGAGGGCCAATTGGGAGCAGATCGGCACGATCCGATCTTTGGCCCCCTTGCCTCGATTCACGAAAATAGTCATGTTCTCCAAGTCCACGTCGGTGACCCGTAGACTGAGGAGCTCGCTCCGCCTGAGCCCGGCGTACACGAAGGTCGCGAATATCGCGTGATTACGGCGGGCGAGGAAAACGTGCCGATATGGATAGTTCGCCGCGACTTCGAGCAGCTTCATAGCATCCTGCTTTCGCAGCCGTGACGGCAGCCGCTTTTCGAGTCGGGGAAGCTCAATGCCATCCACCGGATTTGCGGGCATATGCCCTCGCTCGACGCACCACCGGAAGAATGCGGCGAGAGACTTGTGCATGGCGATGAACGTGCCTGGCTTCCATCCCCGCCTGACTCTCCCGTCGAGGAGCATTTCTCTGACGCTAGCGCCGGTAACGGCCTCTATGACGGTGGCTCCGCTGAACTTCGCGTAGTAATTGATGGCATGCTGACAGCGTCGGATTGTGTGGCGCGAATGGCCTTTGATATGGATTGAATGCTCGTAAAAGCTGGCTGCTAGGATTTGCAGATCCATGAAAGTGAGACATGCGGCTGCAACGTAGCTGCAAAGCGAGATCGGGCTCCGGGTCTTTTCCGGATGGCAGTCGATTGAAGGACACGTTTCCCTCAGAGAGTTGTCCAGTTAATGGATTCTTATCCATTTTACCCTTATTTCGCCTGATATTTTGCGAAAAAGGATTGGACTATTCTCTGGGCCATAAACTTGTAGTTTTAGAATCGCGAAAATATAGCTCTGTTAAGCGATAGAATCGGCTGAACGTCCTCAAAATGAGGATCGGCGAGATGACAACTCTCCTCCGGCCTTCAGCTCAAGCGGCAGGCCTCTCGACGAGGCCCGTTGCAACGCATGTTTGTTAAATAATAAGGGAGCTGCCTGCCGCCATTGTAATGAATTTTGGCGAGATTATCAAATCAGAGGCTGGTATCACCGAGCGAAAATTCTCACTACCTATGCACGGCAGATCGACTTTTTCCTTCGGTATTGGAAGCACTGGGAGAAATAGGTGCGACTAGCTTAATCGGTCAAGAACGGCGGACGCTCCTCAGCAGTTGCGCGGCGCAGGGCGTTTCTGAAATCATGGTGGAAAGCTGCCGCCGCAGCGATTAAATGGCGATCAAGAAATCCTCTTCTTTCTTAGAACCGTTCGAATACCATGTTTTGACAAACTCACCTCCTCGGATATCGATGTATAGGCCCAATTGATAACGGTATTCTCCCAACTTTCTGGTGAGCAATTCCAATTTCATCTTGTCACATGGATCGCATTCGTTGTCTTTTTTCAGCTCAATGACCAAAAGATTTTCCTCTCGCGGTGAATCATTTTTGCGCTTGTGGACGATAATATCCGGATAAATTCTTTCGGTTGCCCTCTGGTAATCGCATTCTTTGATCCCTTCAAGCTTTTTTGGCATCGTACCGTGCTTGTTGTATTCGCAATCTATGTCCCAACCTGAGAAATACTTCTCTAAATGAACCGCGAGACGGTGGGCAAACGCTCGCTCGTTCGCGCCGTGTTGGAGTGGTCGCGGTTCGCCTTTGAGCAGCTCAATGGATTTGTATACATAATCAATGATTTCTTTGTTCTTCATAACCTTTGGCTCACGATGGGTTCCCTAACGTGCGGCTATATTGCCTGGAAATTGAGCAATTTGGAAGACGAAACCCATTCATACGATAACGAACGTCCTATAAGAATGCGCAAGCATCTCTCGCAGGAGTCAGAATTGTCGTGCGCTTCATCGCTCGTGTAACGGCTACGCGCAAGGCAAGACGAGCTTGCGCGATGTCCCGCTCCGAGGCATTTGCACGAATTATTCGGCCTTGATAACTGCCCTCGTAAATAATCACTTCGTCAAACTCCTTACCTTTCGACTTGTGGATTGTCATTACATGAATACCTGTCCATAGCTTTGTCGAAGCCGCAAAATGCTCCTGAAGGAGCGCTCCTTGAACAAGAGCCGTGGCCCCATTGTAATCTCCATGCTTTCGCCATAATTCGCTCAACTGTGATCCAAGAAAAGCGCCTTTGTGAAGCAATCGCAAATACCTGGCATCTTCTGCAACTTTCTGGATTGCTTGTGCGCTCGAATCTGCAAGGAGCTTGCGAATAGCAAGCCAGTCATCTGTGGGATCCCCCGATAACTGCATCTCCTGCCGCGCCGCCGCGACTCGCAAACATTCGTCTGCCACCAGTTTTCGCTTTGAACCCCGAATCGAACCCGTAACTACGAAGTTTCCGAGCGCCCCCGCTAATTGTAACTCACCCTGTGCCACGGGTTCGTTGCCCTTGCGCCCCCTCATATGGCCGCACAGACCAGAGATCATGCGGTGCGCCGTCTCCGTCTTCGTCGCTGTTCCTTCCAGAAGCCCAGCGATTATCACAGCCGCCAGGGCGGGGCCATTCGTCTCAAGTGCGACTTCGTGTGAAAGAGCTGGGAACTTCTTGTCATTAGCGAGCGACTGTTCGGCTGACAGGACATCGGAAACGTCGAGCATTAGCTGACGGCTGGGCACCAAAATCGCGAGGGACCAGTCCTTCTTGCCGGTATCACGGAGCCGTTTGGCCGCTCTAAAACATTCCAGCTTTACATCCAAGTGTAAGCCATTTCCTTGGCGGATTGGATACTTTAATATCACCACGTTTTGATACGTTTTCGCTTTGTTAGCGCCTGTCAGCAAATCGTTCCCAAAAATTGCAATATCAGTTCCATTACTGCGGTTATTCTCCTCCCCAAAATCGAACTTCGCTGGGTTAAACAGTTCAATGAACTCACCGATACGCTTTGGGTCGGCTCCACGAAACTCGTAAATGCGCTGATCCGCATCAGCTAGTGCGATAAGGCGACTGTGTTTGCCGAGCAATTGGATTAACTTCCACTCATGCGCGTTCGTATCTTGAAATTCGTCCAAAATTATGATGGGGTATGAATCGCAAATTATCTTCGCCAGCGCAGTGCTTTTTTCGAGCAATGTTCCGGTTAACGATGCAAAGAGGTCGAAGTGCAGCAGGCCATCTTCTTGGAACAAGCGCATTTTCTCGGCTTCTCGGTTCGCAGGGTCAATTTCTGCAAGCCGTGCCGCCGCCTCTGGAGGCGGTAACAGGCGAATCTGATTCCCGGCTCTGAGTAAATAACCGTGACTCCTCAGGATATTCCAGGCGAAGCCGTGATACGTGTTCATATCCAGCGAGTAGCGATGCTCGACCGAGACCAATGCCTTAGCCTGTTGCGCCACGCGGGCAATAGTTGCCCGTGCAAAGCTTAGAAATAGGATTTGTTGCCGCGGCAGAAACGTCTCTAAGCGCAACTCGCAACCTGCCTTCAGGAGTGCGATGAACGTCTTTCCTGAGCCCGGACCCCCTAATGCCAATATGTTCCCGGCGGCGGCGAGTAATTTCTGCTTTCCTGGACTCAAATCCATCATGCGCAATTAGGATGCCGCCGGAGTGGCCGCCGTTGATGGGATTTCGACTGCGGGGGGAGCGCCGGGAGCTGTCGCTGTCGGCGCTGCTGGTACTGGCGGTACCGGTGGTATTGGTGCCGGTTCCACCAATTCCTTGATTTGTTTCAGCGTTTCAACGAGAAACGCTGGCATCTCGTCTTTAGTGCATTGCCCCAGCAGATCTGCGGCGGTTCCTTCCCCTTTAGACCAAGACAGATATTCATTTAGCGCGTTGCGTAAATCATTTGTCGCCATTGCCGCGGTGGGTGTCTTTGCCGCCAGATGCGCAGGCCATTCTCCATCTGATACCAAGGCGAGCGCATACCTGCGTAAGGCCGCCTCTGCCGTCTGATTCAATATCAGCTTCTCAAACCCTTTTTCGGGAGACTCGAAGCTATCTGGAATAGCCGCTTCAATGGCTACCTTTTGAGCTGCTTCTTGTTTGTCGAAAACGGCGAATACGGTTTTCCCAATCTTCTTAAAATAATCGCCGAGCGGAGCAACCTGAGAGTCGGTTTGCGCATTCACCGTTGCAATGCCCATAGCTTCGAAAGTCTTAAACTCGTCCGGATGCAATTCGTTCAGTCTACGAGCGGCTGCCGGAAATGCATCGTATTCCGTTCTCCCCTCCAGAATGAGGACTCGCCTTGCCAATAATGCTTCGCAGAAGCGCCCCCTGAACTCCATTCGATAATTTTTGGGCTTCACGGCCGGCGGATATTCCGCGTTGATTCCGGTCAAAATCCCGTCCTCCCGTTTCAGAACTAAGATTTGAGATGGCTTGAATTCGCCAAGGACATAAGGAGAGTGCGAGGTGAAAAATGCCTGGGCTGATTTTTTGCAAACGCTCTCAACAATTCGCTTCTGTGCATGCGGAGGAATTGCAATTTCCGGTTCTTCCATTGCAAAAATCACGTTCTGCTTCAACTCTGCGATCAACGAGAGCATAGCCAATACGAGCGTATTGACAGTCCCGGTCCCTTGGTGCTGGAACGGAGCAGCATACTCTGACCCGTTCTCGAGTTTTGCGCCGGTCGCCATAAACACAGTTAGCACTCGGCGCAAACTCTCTCGGGTTAGGTCCGAAACGCGCATGTGCGGATTTTTCGCCCAATCGGCTGGGACAAACGCTCGAACAGCTTCTTGTATGCTTCCCAATAAATCCGTGATTCCAAGTTCCTTCTTCTCGGCAACTGGCAACTTGCGCAGTTGATCAAGCACCTCCTCCCACATTTGAAGCCGCTTTTCTTGCAAGCGCAATATTATGTCCAACAAAGAGCCGCGTTCCAGGCTCAGGGCCCTCGAGCCGGTCCGAAGGGTTCGCAAGAATAAGAATCCACACATGCGCTTGTCAAAGACACGAAAAGCATCAAGCTCGCCGTCGTCGCGAACTGGAGACAAAAAATAAGTGCTTCCTTCGAAGTCGTCTTCTTCGGCATTGTAGAGCCCTCTAAAACCCACGCGAAGCGCCGCCAAAACGTTGGCGGCATCTGTGCCCTCTGGGGGCGGGCCGGCCAGCAGGCTCTTTTCCGCATCGTTCCACCATTCGATGTGGTTTCGAAAAAACCGCTTCTGCTCATCCGACAAATCCGTAACGATGATTTCGACCTTAATCTCGACGGAATTCTCCTCTTTGTCCAAATAACGCCCCGCATAAAAATCATGTTCATCTATTACGGGGTGTTTGGACAAACGCTCAGGACCAAGGCAGAGATCAATCGCTTCCAGGACCGTTGACTTGCCGGAGTTGTTGTCACCGACCAACGCGGCATACTTAGGGAACAGCAATTCGCCAGACTTAATGCCTCGAAAATTCTCGATTTTGATGCGGGAGATTCTCATAATACTAACGGGCCTTTCGCTTCGCATCTTGACACAAAAATCCCGAAATTACCACTTCATTTAAGGCAAGCCATCAGATGACGGCTGAAAATCTCTTTCTATTTAGAATAATGTCTCGGTCTCTCCCTTGAGGGTGACTCAACCAGAAAAGACGCGAAATGCCTTCCCCCTCGAATTCAACGTCGTATTAGCCAGATTGAAATCCCTGAATCCTTTCCGTGGCCGCTTCCGGCAGGCCCAGGTAAGGGATATCCGCCAAAAGCACTCTTGACCGTTGCTTCGACGGGGCGGGCCAGTTCTGGCCCTTTATATATGAAGCCATGCAATTGCGGAATGCGGGGATTAGAGGTCCCGCAAAGCGCAATTGGTAGCATACCCCGGCCGTATGAAAAGGAATGCGGGTCGGCTTGACAGGGGTTAAACTATATTACTTCCGGACTACCCCTTCTGGGCCATAAACTTGTAGCTTTAGAATCGCAAAAATATGGCTCCGTTGAGGGACGGAATCGGATAAATGCCCTCAAAACGAAGATCGGCGAGACGACAACTCTCCTCCGGACTTTTGCTCAGTAGCGGGCCTTTCGATAAGGCTCGTTGCAACGCATGTATATAATCAATAAGGTGAGCTGTCTGCCGCTATTGTAATGAATTCAGGCGAGATTATCAAATCCGAGGGTCGATAGTGCCGGGCGGAGGTCTTCGGCATCAAGTGACCGAACGTAGGCTTGAAGCATCCTCAGATCGCTGTGCCCCATCAGCTTCTGGAGCAGAACGGAATTTATGCCTTGGGCGGCCAGATTCGATGCAAAAGTGTGTCGAAACTGGTGGAGGTGGAATTCCACGCCCGCCGCCCGCCGAAGCCGAATTACCCAGTGGACGATCCCGTCGACGCTCAAGCCGCCATCCCTCGTCATAGAAACGAAAAGGCTCGGCGTCGTGTAGCGCCTATTCTTGTTCCTTTCTGCCAAGTAGTCCTCGAGGATCAGGGAGATCTGGTCGTTGAGCGGGAGCTTCCGGGGCAACTTCGATTTCGTCGCCTCTGACCTGACGACGAGGATGCGCCTTTCCATGTCGACATCCGTCACTTTCAAACCGAGGAGTTCGCCTCTCCGCAGTCCGCAAAAGAGCAGGACAGCGACTATCGCGCGGTCGCGTTTCAATTGGAGGAGGCTTTGAGAGCTTGTTTCGATCGCCGCCCGTATTCTCTCGATCTGCGCTTTCCGGAGCATTTTCACGTTCTCGTATCTCGGTACGAGATGGGGCAGGCCGTCGATCGGATTGCGCTCGACATGACCATTGCGGGCGAGCCAGCCGAAGAAGGCGCTCAGTTTGCGCCTGTATGCTCCGATGGTCGAATCCTTCACACCTTGCCTAGTTTCCCCGTTACTTAACACCCGGACCCGGTTTTGCAGGCTCTCGCAGAATTTTGAAAACGCGAAAGGGGTGAGCGATTCAGCGGTGATGCTCGGCATCAGCTTGCCAAACAGTTGGAATGCCGCCCTGTACCCCCGGATTGTCGCAGGTCGGCGCCGATTGGAGTAGTGGCACTCATGGATGAACTCTTCGAATAGGTTTTGCAGGGTTTTAGGCACTGATTGTGGGTGAGAATCCGTCGAGACCTATCAAATCGTCAAATGCACCAGCCGAGACTTGAGGGCGCGGTCGGCCAAGTCGCCGCATGCGGCAGATTGGGACTTGGCGAGAACGAACTCAAATATTCCTGCACAGCCGCAACCTCGGAGCCTACAGAACCGATCTGCACCCGTCACAGCTAGAAAGATCGCTTAAGGAACCTTTTCACCACTCCTTTGGCCGCATACTCGACGGCCGGGACCACTACGGCGTTCCCGAATTGCCTGTAGGCTTGTGTATCAGATACCACGACCCTGCATTCCTTTGGGAATCCCATCAATCTCGCGCACTCTTGCGGAGTGAGGCGGCGCGGAGGCCTGCCTTTCTGCCGTATGAGGATTTCGGATCCGTCCTTGTAATACCTAGCGCTTAGCGTCCTGGCAATGCCGTTAGGATTCGCAATTCCAAAACCGAACCCATTGCCATTTTTCTTGTGCCTCTCGGTGTGATCTTGCAGATACCGCCAAAGGCGAGGCGTATTTTGCTGCGGGCTTCATTTCAAGAATGTCTTTGAGTTTAGGCCTGTTCTCAGGCGGATCAGCGAAGGCGAAGTTAGGACTATCCCCAAAGATCCTTTTGTTGAACGCGACGATAAAGATCCTTTCCCGGTGCTGCGGGACCCAGTGCGCTCCGTCATATATTTTATGGAATATCGCGTATCCAAGCTTGGTAAGGCGATTTTTGATTGTTTTCAACGTTTTGCCACTGTTGTGCGTCTGAAGATTCTTCACGTTTTCGAGGAACACTGCGGGCGGACGTTTTGCTTCGATTATTTTCGCGAGATAGAAGAAGGGGATTCCTTGGATTCGATCCTTGAACCCGTTTTGCGGTCCGGCTATCGAGAATGGCTGGCATGGAAACCCGGCGGCAAGGATGTCATGGTCTGGTATGTCAGTCGGCTTTATATCTCTGATATCGCCTGCCGGCGTCTCGCCGAACCATGCTTTGTAGGTCTTTTGCGCGAACGCATCCCGTTCGGATGAAAACACGCATTGGCCGCCCAGCCGTTCGAGTGCAACCCTGAAACCGCCGATGCCCGCGAATAGGTCTATGAAGGTGAATGTTGTCGGGACGCTTGGCTTGGGAAAGAGCCTTTCCGGCTGGGCAGAATTGCCCAGGCCATAAGAATGGAACAATAGTTTTGGAAGACGCTATCACCGATAATTTCCACGCGGGTTGCTCAGACATGGGCGACCGACCGATGCGAGCGTTTAGCTCTGGTGGGACCATACAACCCCTATTTCCGAACTCTCAGCGCTCCGGTCGGAGATCAAGGCGAGCATCCAAGACCTCCAGCCAGCGCTCAAAGGTTAGGAGTCGTGCCATTCAATCCACTCTTTCTCTTCTATACCGGACTGGCAGATCATTTTTTTCATGGCCCGAACCGTGAAGCCTCCCTTGACTGTACCAATTTCGACGATGCGATCCGGCCCGCCGTGGTCATAGAATTTGATCCAAGCCCTTCCCACACCGGCCAATTCGTTGAAATAATAAAAATCTCTTTCCTTCAGGAATGCGGCGACGTCTTCGTACGTCCAATGCTCCAGCGGTTTTCCCATGCGAGCAGAATAAGCGTCCGACGAGTTTCGAGGAAGACGTGCCAAATCGCCGCATGCGGCGACTTTGTTTGCCTGTGCCCGTCACAGCTGTTACGCTGCTGGCATGTTGGAAAATCGGCGATGGACCGTCAGGGAGGAAGCCAATGCCATCACGGTATGGGCGTTCCGGAACGGCTACATCGAGAAATTACACGCCGGCAAGCATTCTGAGTTTCTGGAAACGCCAGGCTTGTCTCGTATCACCGATGAGGAAATGAAACGGCTCAACATCGAGATTTCGACCCGCATCGCAAAGATCCTTGTCCTGCGAGATAATGACCCGGCTGAATATGCACGGCAGATTGACTATTTCCTCCGGTATTGCCGACACTGGGAGAAATAGAGGACCATCAACCTCAGAGCAACATTCCAGTGTCTCCTTTGAAAGTGACACCTCCCAAAAAGACGCGAAACGTCTTCCCTTCGAATTCAACGTCGAAATAGCCCGGTTGAAATCCCTGAATCCTCACCGTAGCTCCTTCCGGCAACCCATTGGGCAAAGGATAACCGCCGAAGATGCTCTTGACCGTTGCCTCGACCGGCTTGGCCAGTTCGCGGCCTTCGACCCGAGAACTGTTCATCCGATCGCTAACCCAATATGTTTTGAGTGACTCCGTAGTCGGTTTCACGGTCTTGTAGCCGTCGCCTTTCGGGTCGAGCCACTTTGAGTGGTCATCCGGGCCAAGGATGAACGGCATGCGGTTGTGGACATCCCGGACGAATTTGTTCGCCGCCTCCGTGACGATGACGAAATTGCCCTCCGGCGCCTTGTTGGAATACAGGCCGGCAAAGAAAAATAACTGCTCGTCCTGAAGCTGGAAGAGCAAGGGCTGCTTGCGCTTTCCGATGCTTTGCCATTCGTAGAACCCGGTCGCCGGGACCAGGCAGCGGCGCGTTTGGAACGCTTCCTTGAATGTCGGCTTCTTATCAAGCGTCTCGAACTGCGCATTCCTGATCGGAACTTTGCTCCATTTCGGAATGAACCCCCATTTCATCTCGCGGCGGACCAACTTCCCTTCTTCGATCAGGATGACCGGAGCGGATTGGGTGGGCGCGATGTTGAACCGCTCCATGAAATACAGGTCGAGGCTCTCGTATTCCTGGAGGATGAGCCGCTCTTGCTTCTTTGTCAGTGAATAGCGGTTGCACATGGCTCGAACGTATCACGCCTGATTTGGGCTTGGGAAGCAAAGACCGTCACTCGCCGATGATCGAAAAGCGGCGGCAGTCGTTTGTCGTTTACGCTTCGTCCGGCAAAGAGGCTTCGGATTCCAGAGCCCGATGCCGATATGATTTCCAATCTGTTCGATCAATTTCATGGACCAAAAATAGACTGGAGGGTTGGATAAATACGGTACAACACTCACAATTTTATTGGACAAAAATGCCCCGATTCCCAACTCGCGCACGTAGCCTCCAAGAGGATTCCAACCTGTCTTTTCGTTAGCCGCCGGACAATGCGGATTCAACGAAATTGACAAGAATTCTGTTTTGATATCCTTTTTTCTCTTCCCACACGGCCCTCGGTATCGGCAATGAGAAGAAATCTTTGGCATCCTTTCTTAAATCACCAATATCAACGACCAATTTTTGATTTGAAAAGCGCAAAGCCGAATACAATTGAAAAATGACAAATATAACGAACATCGTTTCGTCAGCGGTAACGGGGTGGCTCTTCAAATCCACCGTTTTCTTTAGAACCCTATGCAACTCCTTCGTAAGCGTCACGCCAAGCACCTCTAGCGAAAGTTCTCATAGATATTGTATTTATGAGAACTATGACATCTACGAGTAGTGGTGATCCGACTTTTTTGATCCCTTCGACATCGGTTCAAAATGTGCCAGTGGCCCTGGACAGCAAAGGCCGGGTGCGCGCGTCCAAGGAGCAGCGGCGGATGATTCTGGCCGAATATGAACGGAGCGGGGTATCGGCGGCCCAGTTCGCTCGGCAGACCGGGATGAAGTATTCGACCTTGGCTGGCTGGTTGATCCGTTACCGCCGGAGCAAGTCGCAGGGCGCTCGTCCCGCAGTACGCCTTTTGGAAGCGGTGGTCGAAGAAAATAGCGGGGATAAGAAAGCGCTGGTGTTGGAGTTGCCCGGCGGAGCCCGGATGGAGATTAAGGACGTGCCACAGGCGGCGCTGGCCGGAGCATTACTGCGAACACTGGCCAAGCCATGCTGAGCTTTTCAGGCAGCCTCAAGGTATTCGTAGCCGTTGAAGCCTGCGACATGCGCAAAGGGTTCAATGGCCTGTACGCTGCGGTTAGTGAAAGATTAGGCGAAGACCCGCGTAGCGGCACCTTGTTCGTCTTCAGCAACCGCCGGCATACTCGGATCAAAATCCTCTGCTGGGATGGGACCGGCTTATGGGTGCTGACCAAGCGACTGGAGAAGGGAACGTTTTCGTGGCCCAAAGAAGCGGAGCCGGGCCTGACCAAGCTCAAGCTGACGCCACAGGCGTTGGCGATGCTGACTGATGGAGTGGATTTGCGCGGGGCGAAGCTGCGCCCATGGTATGAGCGGGAGGACTAAAATATTTTTCAGAAAGTTTGAAACTTTTTTAGCGTGAGCGCGTCAGAGAATGCAACTGATGACGCCGCGCGAACAGGACCTCGCCCGCCAGTTGGAAGAATGCCAGGAGGCATTAAAGCAGAGCCGTCGGGAGAACGAACTGCTGCGACAGAAAATAGATTTACTCATTCGGCGCGTGTTTGGTTCGAGCAGCGAGCGGTTGGACAAAGCGCAAATGGAGTTGCTCTTGCAACTGCCCCAGGGATCAATCCCCACTTCTCAGGAAACATCGCCGGTCGTTGCGGCCTCTCCCCAGCGTTCGAGCCGGCCCAACACGCCACGGTTGCCGGAGCATTTGCCGGTGGTGGAGGAAGTGATTGAGCCCGAGCCGGTGAAACAAAAGCCCGAGGAATGGCGTTGTATCGGCGAGGAAGTCAGCGAGCAGTTGGACTATGAGCCGGCCCGCTTTCTGCGACGGCGCACCGTTCGCAAAAAATACGTCCATCGCCTGGATCTCAATCGGGCTCCGGTCATTGCGCCATTGCCCGAGCGGTTGCTGGACCGGAGCCTGCCGGCGCCGGGACTGCTGGCGCAGATCCTGGTGGCCAAATACTGCGACCATTTGCCGCTGTATCGGCAGGAACAAATCTTTCTTCAGCGGCACCGGGTTGATTTACCCCGGCAGACGCTGGCCCGCTGGGTGGAGTTGGCGGCCGACTGGCTTAAGCCGATCTACGAACAGATCCGGACCGGGGTTTTGGCCGGTGGATATGTGCAAGTGGATGAAACGCCCATTGAGTATTTAGAGCCGGGCAACGGCAAGACCAAACAGGGATATTTTTGGACCTTCAACCGTCCGGGTGGGGAGAGCTTTTTTGATTGG
>DATAST010000107.1:0-15708 GCA_036269115.1 Verrucomicrobiia bacterium
CCGTTTGCTCAAAAACCGGGCGCCGACGAGGCGCGACGAAGGAGAATATCCTTTATGGATCTTCGACTGAGGAGCAACGAAGTCGCCGCCCGGTTTTTGAGCAAACCCTCCGGGCTGAGGTCTTTTGCCTTCGCGCTTTGTCGCTCCTCGCTTACAGATCCATAAAGGATATGCTCACTCGTCGCTCCGTGCGCAAAGCCAAAAATCCTCTCAGCGGCGGTGTCCAGAGTTTTTTATCGGGCTGTTAACATTGTTTTGTTTTTCGCAGCAGTTATGCTCAGCCGCAATGGAACTGCGTCACCTGCGCTATTTCGTGGCCGCGGCCGAACAGGAAAACATTTCCCGCGCCGCGCTCAAGCTGCATGTTTCGCAGCCCGGTGTCAGCCGGCAGATCCATGATCTCGAGGAGGAACTGGGCTTTCCACTTTCGAACGCAGCGCCAAGGCACTGAAGCTCACGCCCGCGGGACGGAAATTTTTGGAAGAGTCCCGCGCGGTTCTGCTACGCGCGGATGAAGCCGTGAAACACGCTCGTGCCGTCGCCCTGGGCGCCGGCGGGGAAATTCAGGTCGGTTACGCACCTTCGCTCACAATCCAAATTCTGCCGAAAGCCTTGCGGGCGTTTCAGTCAAAATTCCCTTCCGCCCGGGTATCGCTGCATGACTTGTCTACGGAAGAAATGCTGGCTGGCTTGCGCGCGGGAAAATTGCAAGTAGCGCTGATGGTGCTTCCGCCTCGCAAGACGCTGCGCGGCCTGCAATTTCAGGAGCTGGCGCGATATCCGGTTTGCGCGGCGCTGCCGCCGAAGCATCCATTAACGAAGTCCAAAGCGGTGAATATTGAACAACTCGCGGATGAGCCGCTGATCGCCTACACGCATGAAGATTATCCTGAATATCACGGCATGCTGGAAAAGCTGTTCGGCACTCATAAGCCCCGCATCGTCGAGGAACACGATGGCGTAACGAGCATTATTGCAGCGGTCGAATCCGGCCGGGGCATCGCACTCGTCCCGCAATGCGTACAAAGCATGGCCGGACCCCGCGTCACCCTGGTGGCGATTGAACCGGCGCCAGATCTCATTCCTGTCGGCGCGGCATGGAAAGACGGAGCGGGACTCGCGAAAGAATTTGTTGCGGCGGCGGGCTCCTCGCCGAATTAAACCTGTCAGTTTTCGCGGATACGGAAGTACTGTTGGCTGTTCGTAAAGGGCGCCAAATACGGGGGCGTGACGTTCGTAATGTCACTGAATGGACCGGCGACATTTGTCGCCGTTTGCAAGACTCCGTAGATCCAGGTCAACCCCATTGCATTGCCATTTAAATTCGTCAGGCTCAGTCCGGTGGATGGAAGAGATATACCCGCCAGATAGAGAGTTTGGACCTGGTTCGCGCTCAACGGGTAGTTGTAAATAGCAACGTCCGCGATGTAGCCGGGGAATTGCTGATTGAACCCTGCGGACGGCGTGCTCGACCTGGCCCCAATCGTCATAGGCGTTCCGGAAGAATTGGTAATGCCGCTGGCGGTCAGTATCGGCGCGCCGGCGGCGAGAACTCCATTCGTATAAAGCTCCACCTCCCCGCGTGCTTCATCGCACACGCCCACCAAATGAAACCATTGGCCGCTGTTTGTCAGAGAGATAGTTGAATTCGCGTTATAGACCGTGCCTGCGGCGTTTCGAACCGAAAACCGATAGCACCCAGCCGCGCCCGCGTCCAGGGCATATTCTTCCTGATAATAATAGCCCTTAGCCGCGATCGTAGGAGTGTTCAAACCATTGTTGCCGGTGGAATTCGCCCATGCTGATACCGTAAATTCGGCGTTTGAACCGTTTGGCAGGGAAAAATCAGGGCCGGAAATATTGAACACACAACTATTGGCAGTCGCCACGTAGCCAAACAACGCCGACGTAGCCAATGGATCAGTCAACCCATCGTAACTCATCTCCCCCAGCAAAACGTTGGTATAAATGCCGTTGTAGCCGCCAGCATAATCGGCGGCTACCACACCATCGTCGCCGCCGCTCTGTTCGGCTTCGTTCAACGGCCAAAAGCCGATCGGGTTGAGAGCCAGAACTGTATGGGGATACGATGCGACAGACGCCGAAACCACGGTCACCGACCATGTATCCGTAGCCAGGCCGACGAAATTACTGACAACGCATTGAAACGCCGCGCCACCCTGCGGAATATTCAAAGGCGTGAAAGTCGATTTGGTTGCGCTGGCCATTAACACACCATTACTCGACCACTGATAATAAAACGGAGCGCTGCCCTGAACCATAAGTGAAAAGTTCGGAATTTCTCCAGCATACAGGATAAAATTTGTGGCAGGCGATTGGCTGACAATTTGCGGCGCGACCACATTGGTCGTCAGCACAAATGTTGTGACGGAACTGGCTGGAATGGCCTCGGTAAATTGTTGATTCACCACTGACGGGGACGGAAGCGTGACCATGTTTTTGCCAGCAGCTGTTTGCGTGGCGGAGACCAGCCAGTTCTGGTACGGGAAACTAGCTAAGTTGTAGGTGACATTGAAACCGCTGGTGTTGTTATTGACCAGGACAAGTACAAGGGTTGAGTTCGTGGGATTCCAGGCGGCCAGCGTGTTGGTGTCGTTGACAGAGACGATGTTGCACCCTGGCCGGATAAACTCGCTGAACTGCCCCATGACGTAAAACTTTTCGTTAATCGTATAAAATGGGGTATAGCTGGAATTGGTCGTAGCCAGGAGCGAATTTAAGAGAAAACCCCAGCCGGGGGCGCTGTCCACAACCTGCCAGTAACAGAATGCCCGCGCACCCATAACGTCAATGTCATTGTAAATAAACCGTGCCATCGTCAGACCCGAGCCGTCGCTGTCACCGTCTTCAGTTAGCCAGAGTGGCTTCTTTTGTGAATTGACCTCGCTTTTCAAATTGGCTGCGCCATTAAATGGATAGCTGTGGGTAGTAATCAATGCAACATTGCCCAACGCAGTCGGGGACGTCGACGAATAACTGGTCAGATCATCATACGTTTGCTGAGGATCGACGTCCTCTGCAGCATCAATACCCACTGACGGTGCGATTGTTTTGAGTGCCGCGTGGACATCATCAATGACACGCGCCTGCTGATCGGGACTCATGTTACAACCCTCCTGAAGAGAGGCATTGGTATAACTCCATTTGCTGCCATTGGGTTCGTTCATCGGAGTCAAATAATTGAATTGGTCCCCGTCCAGAATGGTGAGATTGCTGACGACCGTCGCCAGATAAATTGCGAAGTTGATTTCACAGTTCACCTGGAGGTTGTTGACGTGAACAACAGCATTCCCGTCCACGTTACTGCTCACGCACATCCACCAGGGCGGCGAATTGGCAAAGGCATCCACGAGGTTTACTCCCCGGGCCCGGGCCTGCTGTAACACCCACCGCTGATTGGTATCCGCATTCCAGTTCCAAATCCCATTTGTCGGCTCAAAGCCCGGCATGATAGAGCGATACGCCTGTCTGACCATATTGCTTGCAGGATTTTGCCCGCCGCCAATATTATAACGGGCTATGTTCAGCTTGAGCGTCGTAAACGCCAGGTCCATATAGCTCGAGCGGTTGGGGTAGCTCCCGATTACATTGGCCCACCAGCAAAGGGAGGTGCCCCAGCCCTGGAAATTCGTCACCAAATTGGAATTAGGATTGATTGTCGCTGTATAGTCCGCGCGCAGGGCGGCCGGAGCGGCCAGAAGCATTACCACGATCACCCATAATAGTTTCGACAGGCGCATGAGTCTTTTGCGCGCTCGCCTCAAACTCCAATGCAGTTCATGGAGATGGAAACCCCTGCCGTGGTGATGGTTATTGTGGAAAAACCGTCAGACATAGTTCGGATAGTTCGGCAAGGATGAATCGCGAACGCTGGGCAAGTAAATACCCGAACCTGCGGTATTTGTCAATGTTGCAATCGCGCTTACTTCCTGATTAGCCACATAATCAGCGTTAGCAGCGCGCTCAGAATCAGGCAGGTGACGATGGGAAAATAAAAATGCACGCCGCCTTTTGAATAGTGAATGTCACCGGGTAAACGGCCCAGCCAGCCCCAGCCAAAACCGGACCACAACACCACGCCGACAGCCACCATCAGCAGTCCGGCAAAGACCAGGAGTTTTCCAATCTCATTCATCTTTCCTTGTTTAACCATGCGGCCAAATCGTAAAAAATGCACGCTTGTTCGACAAATGAATCGTCGTATATTAACGGCGTGAATCAGACTTTATTGACCCACGACCCGGTGGCTGTGGCCAGTGAAGTCCAGGACATTTACCACAGCATGTTTCCAGGGGCGGGTCGATTATTTGTCCCGCAGGCATTCGGATGGATCATTGATTGCTTCACCGGTTTTTTTGAAGAATACCAGCCAGTCGACACCCGCTACCACGATTTCGAGCATACTCTCCAGGGGACCCTTTGCATGGCGCGCATCTTGTACGGGCGCTATTGTGCCGGGGCCAAACCGGCACTGACCCAGCGATATTTCGAGCTCGGCCTGCTGGCAATCCTGTTGCACGACACGGGCTACCTCAAAAAGCGGGACGACACTGAGGGAACCGGCGCCAAATACACAGCCGTACATGTAAACCGAAGCATGGAATTTGCCGCCCGGTTGCTGACAAAAAAGAAATTCAGCGGCGAAGACATTTGGGCCGTCCAAAACATGATTCGCTGCACTGGCGTGGACGCCGTCTTGACCGCCATTCCCTTTCAAAGCGAAGTTGAAGAAGCCACTGGCCTTGCGCTCGGCGCCGCGGATTTGGTCGGCCAAATGGCTGCTGAAGATTATGTCGAGAAATTACCCGCGCTCTACGCCGAATTTGCCGAAGCGGCCGAGGCCCGGGGCAAAAATGAGCCCCAGTTTTTCGGCGGATTTTCAAGCGCGGACGACTTGATGGGCAAGACGCCGCTCTTTTGGGAAAACCATGTTCGTGAGAAGCTCAATCGTGACTTCGGCGGAATGCACCTTTTTCTGAACAGCCCTTACCCGGACGGCCCGAATTTTTATCTGGATCGTATCGAGGCCAATCTTCAAAAATTGGGCGCCGGCGGGTATTAAACGCCCCGCCACTCTCTTTTCTAAAATTTAAAATTTTCAGCGAACCGATTTTTGGCTATCCTGTGTCTTTCGACATTTATGGCTGAAAAACCGAAACAAGTTTACGACGAAAGTAAAATCAAGACGTTGTCGTCGCTGGAGCACATCCGGCTGCGTACTGGCATGTATATTGGGCGCATCGGCAACGGGAGCAATCCCGATGACGGCTGTTACGTCCTGCTCAAGGAAGTCGTGGATAACGCGATTGATGAATACATCATGGGGCACGGGCGCGAAGTGCAGATCAATATTGAGGGAAACCGCGTGGCCGTGCGCGATTTTGGCCGCGGCATTCCTCTGGGCAAAGTCGTGGATTGCGTTTCCAAGATCAATACCGGCGCCAAATACAACGACGACGTCTTCCAATTCAGCGTCGGCTTGAACGGCGTCGGAACCAAGGCCGTCAATGCGCTTTCCAAAACGTTTCTCGTCCGCAGCCATCGGAGCGGCGAATTTGCGGAAGCCTCATTCAAGGCGGGGAAATTAAAAAAGGAAGAATCTGGAAAAACCAAAGACCCCGACGGCACTTTTATCGAATTTGAGCCGGACCCGGAGATTTTCAAGGAGAGCGAATTCCGGCTGGAACACATCGAACGGCGCCTGCGTCATTATAGCTATCTCAACACCGGGTTGAAGCTCCTGTTAAATGTTTCCGGGGCGGAACCCAAAGTGTTCCAATCGCGCCATGGGCTGATGGATTTGGTGATGGAGGACCTTGCCACCGACGGCAGCGCGCCGATCTATTCCCCGCTCCATTACGCCGGCAAGACATTGGAATTTTGTTTCACCCACAGCAACTCGCGATACGGCGAGACGTTTTATTCCTTCGTCAACGGCCAATATACCAGCGACGGCGGCACTCACTTAAGCGCCTTTCGCGAAGGCCTGCTTAAAGCCGTCAACGAATACGCCAACTCAAAATATGAAGGCGACGACGTGCGCGAATGCATGGTAGGCGCCGTGGCCATCCGCCTCAAAGACCCGGTTTTCGAATCGCAGACCAAAAATAAGCTCGGCAATACTGAAATCCGCACCGAACTCGTCAACAATGTGCGTGAAGAACTGCTGCATTTTTTCCAGCGCAATAAGGAAATCGCCGAAAAAATCGTGGCCAAAGCCGCCGATACCCAGCAATTGCGCAAGGAATTGCAGGCGGTGAAAAAGATGGCCCGCGATCGCGCCAAAGCCATCGCCCTGCGCATTCCCCAATTAAAGGACTGCAAATATCATTACGACAAAAAGAAGGACAAGGGCCGCGACACGATGGTTTTCATCTGCGAAGGCCAGTCCGCCGCCGGCTCCATCACGAGTTGCCGCGACGTAAATAACCAGGCCGTGTTTGTCCTCAAAGGCAAACCACTAAACGTCTGGGACCTCAAACGCGACGTGATGTATAAGAACGACGAAATGTATAACCTGATGCAGGCGCTCAACGTCGAGGATTCCATCGAAGGCTTGCGTTACGACAAGGTGATCCTGGCCACCGACGCGGACGTCGACGGTATGCACATCCGGAACCTGATGATCACGTATTTCTTCAAGTTTTTCGAGCAGCTCGTTCATGACGGACACGTTTTTGTCCTTGAAACACCCCTGTTCCGCGTGCGCAATAAAGAAAAGACCATCTATTGCTACAGCGAAACCGAGCGCGACAACGCCGTCCGCGAACTTGGCGGAAAACCAGAAATCACCCGCTTCAAAGGCCTGGGCGAGATAAGTCCTAAAGAGTTTTCACAATTCATCGGCAAAGAAATGCGCCTGAGCAAAGTTGAATACGCCCCGCGGACCGAATCCGCGCCCATCCTGGATTTTTACATGGGCAAAAACACCCCCGAACGCAAAGACTTCATCATGGAAAGCCTGGTAGTTCCGGTCGAAGATTAATTTAGATATGTCAGCAAAACGTAAGAAAGATTCAAACCAAACCGAATTGCCCATCGAGGGCGCGGGTACTGAACCCAAAGAGACAAAAACCGCCGAAACCAATGGAAATGGGAACGGCGCTGATCATGTTATCGCTGAGGCGGTTGAGAACATCGCCCCGAAACCGTTTGATCCGAAAAAGCGCGCCGTTGGTCTCCACGCGCGCGTGGACAGAGGATTTCTCGAGTACGCCAGTTACGTCATCCGCGACCGCGCTATCCCGAATTTGGCCGACGGTCTAAAACCAGTGCAGCGCCGCATCCTATGGGCGTTGCACGATAAGGACGATGGGCGATTCATCAAGGTGGCAAATGTCGTCGGCCATACGATGCAATATCATCCCCACGGCGATGCGTCCATCGGCGATGCGCTCGTCGTTTTGGCCAACAAACGTTATCTCGTCGAAGGCCAGGGAAATTTTGGAAATATCTATACTGGCGATCCCGCCGCCGCGCCCCGCTATATCGAATGTCGCCTGACGGAATTGGCGCGGACCGAGCTTTTCAACGATCAAATCACCGAATTTGTTCCCAGCTACGACGGACGCAATCGGGAACCCGTCACGCTGCCGTGCAAACTGCCATTGACCCTAATGCTCGGCACGGAAGGCATCGCCGTGGGCTTGAGCGCGCGGATCCTCCCACATAATTTTCCTGAACTGCTCGAAGCGCAAATCGCAATCCTAAAAAAGCAGCCGTTTAAATGCCTGCCCGATTTCCAGACGGGCGGCCTGATGGATGCCCGCGATTACCAGGACGGCAAAGGGACCGTCAAGGTGCGTGCCCGCATCAAAGCCAAAGACGAATCCACGGTAATCATCACGGAGATCCCCCCCGCCACCACCACCGATTCGCTCATGGCATCCATCGAAGATGCCGCGCGCAAAGGCAAGCTTAAGGTCAAGTCCATCAACGATTTCACCTCGGAAAACGTCGAGATCGAAATTAAATGCCCCTCGGGCGTGGACGCGGAAAAAATGGTGGATGCGCTTTACGCCTTCACCGATTGCGAAGTTTCCATCGCCAGCCGCATCGTCGTTATCAAGGACAATCGCCCGGTGGAATTGACCGTGAGCGAAGTATTGCGCGAAAACACCGACCAACTCGTTGCCGTCCTCAGGCGCGAACTTGAATTACGCGAGAAGCAGCTCCTGGACGAATTGCACTATCGCACACTCGAACGCATCTTCATCGAGGAACGCATTTACAAAAACATCGAGAAGTGCAAAACCAACGAAGCCGTTTTCGCAGCCGTCTATGACGGATTTAAACCGTTCAAAAAAGAACTGGTGCGCGAAATTGTGGACGCGGACGTCGACAAACTGCTGCAAGTCCGCATCCGTCGCATTTCGTTGTTTGATATAAACAAACATCGGGAAGAGATGGAAAAGACGAAGGCCGAACTGGATGAGACGCGCAAAAATCTCAAAGGCCTTACGAAATATGTCATCGGCCATATCGAAGCGCTCCTGGAAAAATACGGAAAACAATACCCGCGCCTGACGACCAAATCCGCGCGCCACGAGGAAGTGGATGCGAAGGCCGTGGCGTTCAAGGCGTTCAAGGTCAGTTACGACCGGGAGAGCGGCTACGTCGGCTATAAGGTGAGCGGGGAAGAATTCAAGAATGAGTGCACGAAGTTCGATAAACTCCTCCTCGTATTCAGGGACGGCACCTATAAGGTGAGCGAGCTGCCCGAAAAACTCTTCGTTGGTCCGGAGTTGGTCTATTGCGGCTTGCCCGAACGCGACAAGATTTTCACCTGCGCCTATACCGACCGTAATGCCAGCTATCTTAAACGATTCACGTTTGGCGGCACGATCATGAACAAAGTGTATTCATGCATCCCCGAAAAATCGCGCGTCCTGTATTTCGCGCCGGACACGCCAAAGACACTCTACATCCGTTACAAACCCGCCCCGCACCAAAAGGTTAGCCAGCAAACGTGTGATCCCAACGATATCGAAATCAAAGGGCCAAAAACACGCGGACGCCAAATTTCGATAAAAGACATTTCGTCCGTGACCGCCGAACCCACCCGGGGGTGGGATGAAAAAGCGACGACGACGAAATTGGTTTTTGCGTAACAGCGGGACAATGACATGACCGAGAAAATCACCTGAGCTTTCTTCAGCCATCGGTGCCCGGTTCTTTTTCCGGACGTTTTGGCGCATTCAACCGCGCTTCTATCCATTGGACCCGTTGCCACAGACTAGCGATCTGATGGGAATGCTCCTGGCTTTTGGTCGCCTGCTCGGAAATTTTTAACGCGTTCGCTGCGATCCGGACGTCGAATTCGGACGTTCTCAACTCAACTGAAATCCGGTTTTCGGTGACTTTGTGATCGAGATTTTGCAATTTAAGGTTTATCGGCCCTAGCAAATTGCGAATTTCGTCAATCCCGCGACAGATATCTTCAATGACATTTTGCATGACAGCTGTATTTTTCCTACTCGAAAAGCAAGCCTCCGCTCTTTTTTCGAGAAAACGAGGCCGCTTTTTCGAAAGTCAAACCATGATTTTTCGAATATTCACGATTCCCTTCGCATATTTCGTGCCGCCCGGCCGGTGTAACGGACTGGCACGCAGGCCAATGCGAAATAATCGGGTGAAACCATTGGTCGCAGCAGAGGCCATTCATCGCCAGAACTCTCTCTTGCTTGCGGCCCATCACCTAATAGCCATAGAAATTCCTCGCACCTTAAATTTGCTCCGGGCCATCACGGCTCTATATTCACTATGTTTTAATGGTCAAGTCTGAATATAAAAAATCAGCTTGACGAAAATCCGCCCGGCGTTATCTATGAAAATATGCCAGAAACATTCAAATGCTAAAGGAGAACAGTATGGCAAAATTGATCACACGTGACGGCGCCAAAGAACACAAAGTCGTTTCATCCCGTGAATGGTTGAAGGCGCGCAAACAATTGCTCGCCAAAGAAAAGAAATTTTCGCGCCTGCGCGATGAGCTAAACAAACAGCGCCGGGCATTGCCATGGGTAAAGATTGAAAAGGACTACGTCTTCGACGGACCGAACGGCAAAGAAACTCTGGCGGACCTGTTCGGCGAAGCACACCAGCTTATCGTCTATCATTTCATGTTCGGACCCGGCTGGGGTGAGGGATGCGAGCATTGCTCGTTTTGGGCTGATCATTACGACAGCGTGCATTTCCATATCGGCCAAAGGGACACGGCGTTTGTCGTCATTTCCCGCGCGCCGCTCAAGGAAATTATGCCGTTCAAAAGGCGGATGGGCTGGAAGTTCAAATGGCTGTCTTCCAACGGCAGCGATTTTAATTTTGATTTCCAGGTTTCATTCACCCCGGAACAGCTCAAGAGCGGCAAAGCGATCTATAACTACGCGCCCCTGGACATGGAGATTGATGAACGGGAAGGCGTCAGCGCATTCTACAAGGACATTAATGGAATCCTCTACCATACCTATTCGTCCTATGCGCGAGGAATTGATTTGATGAATACGACCTACAACTTCCTCGATCTAACGGCCAAAGGCCGAGATGAAGATCTGGACGCCTCGCAAAACTGGGTCCGCTATCACGATCAATACGAAGATTAGTTCAATCCCGGCTCTAATTGGAAAATCTCACTCTCAACGAAGCCGGCGCGAATGGCGTAAGCGGGAGGGAAACATTTCGTCCGCGCCCTTTCACCTTCCCTTCGTTGGATTCCACGAGATTACACGCGGTGACGTCCCGAACAGTTTTCGGCAGAGTCAGCTTGAATGTTCCGCCCGCGCCCGCATAATCGCAGCAACGGAAGATAAAGCCGTCGCCATCTTCTGCCCCCTTGATTGCGGTCAACGGCAGCCCGACCGGCCTGACCCGAGCAAAGGAAGCCGCTGGAGATGAAAAAACGGGCTTATGATCGCCATCTCCCCGCCCTGCTACCGCCGGGCAATACATGTTCCATCCGCGGACCACGGCTTCACGTTTTGAAAAACCGCCGGCGCTGGAGGTAATCGAGTAGCGAAAAACAAAACGCCCGCCCTGCTCCGCCTTGTAATTGGTATGCCAGTAATTATTCATGATATATCCGAATACATGCCCGCGTTCAAGATGCAACTCGCGCGGCCACACGCACGCCGTCATCTCGCCAATCGTAAAAAGAGGCGCGTCCAGCGATGACAATTCCACCGTGTCGTCACCGTCCGAGATCGCAAGCCAACGCTGGACCGAATACCAGTCGCGGCAGGCGGAAGCATGCTGGTCTTTCAGCGGCTCGGTGACTTCATCGGGATAATCGAGCCACAGGCCGCCTTTCCGCGCGTCAGGGGCGAATGGGAATGTCAAATAGACGCCTTCCTTGGCCAGTGTCTCTTTCTTGTTCAATTCAAAAATCAAATCCAGTTGCTTGATCCCGCGATAGAGCCGGACGCGCATTGTGATTTCCGGAAAATTCTCGGCCGTCGCGTGACTGTCCAGCTCTCCAAATACCGGGCCGTTGATGGATTCGATGCTGACGCCGGTTTGCGGATGATCATTGAACTGCGGCGGTGGCAGGCTTTTCAAGTTGGAATGGATTGCGTAGGTCCCTTCGCCGCCCGTGCGATAGATCAGTTCGCCAAGATCATATTCCGCATTGGTATCGACCAGTTCGCGGCCAAGCTGCTTGTCGTAGATCGACGCGACGCCGCCGGTTTTTGGATTGAGCGTTACCCGGTAGTATTCATTTTCCATCCGGTTGCCGGAAATTTGCACGGCATCCGAGGGTGGGTCTTTGATTCCAACTTGTCGGTAAGTACGGTAGCCGATCGCCGGCAGATCGTCGGCAATGAAGCAACTTCCGCCTTCGGGCAAAGATTGGCACGGATAAACTCGTTTGGTCTTTATGTCCTGGACCGCGCTGGTGGATTCGGTGTTCACCACGGCATTGCGCGGCCATGCCAGCGAATTGAACACTACCAAATCCGCGGCCGGAACCATCGCCGCCAGTTCATTCATTCCGGACTTCAGCAACTCGCGCGATTGGGCGTCTGCATCCACCGCGAAACTGGCTTTGACTTTCCACTGTCCAACGGTTTCGGCGTCGTAGGGGTTGTGAATGCTGCCCGCCGCGCCCCAGGTATGCTCGTTGTACAAGAGGACGTTTTGCCAAACACCGTCAAAATTTGTTTCCGGATATTCTGCGCCCGCCATAATGCCCGCCATCGAATGCAGCATTTCAGCGGTGACAGCCCGTTCCTCAGCCCGCCGGGACAATGTGGTTTCATACGCGGAAGAGCCGGCGCCATCCGCCCACCAATCGCCGAAATCGGCCTTAAGCACCGGAATGTTATTGGAGAAGTTATTGAGGATATAACCGTAAAAATCCTCCGGCTGCGCGAGAATCACCTTCGGATACGCCCACTGCGAGTTCCATTCATTCACGGTTTTAGGCAGCCAATCCAGGACTTCGTGATTATCACTGTAGGCGCCATTGATTAGAGCGGCATCGTAAGGATAATTATTGGTTTCAAAACGCTCGAGCCATTGCGGCAATTGCACCATCGCCCGCGATACCGACGACAACACATTATTAGCCCCGGCATAACCGGGCTTGGTTGTGATTTCCGCGAGCACGCGGGAACCGTCCGGGCCTTCCCAATAAAATGGATTCGGCACCTCGCCCGCATAAGGGGCGCGGTCGTTGTTCGCGCCTTCGATAAAATATTTGATGCCCGAGTGAGCCAGCACCATAGGCAGGCTCCCGACGGCCGACGGCACATCATCCAAAATATCAGAATTCAGTTCAAACCCGCCGCGATTGGCCACCTTGCGCGAGTCCAGCGTCAACCGGTCGAGCGCCTCGGACGAGCAAAGTCCGGTCAGCATGTTCGCATAGTCAGCCGATAATCCCCATCGTTTCTGGCGCAGCTGCTCAAAAATCGCGTCGGTCAATTCCGGATGCAAGAGCAAACACACGTTTAATTGCCAGAACGTTTCAGAATACCATTTGAAATCCGGGTATTCGTTCAGCAATTTCAGCGCCGCCACGCCATTGTTGGCATGACGAACTTTGATCTTCGACTGGTAATCGGTATAGCCGATGTCCGTGTGCGAGGTGGGAACAACATATAAAAGCCATTTTTTGGCCGGCGGCAGCGTGACCGGCAGATTGATCCGGTGATCCGCAATTTTAAGCGTTATGTCAACCTCATCCATGTCCGGCACAATTAGCAACGGCTCATTGACGCCAAAGTTCAAATTGACCTGCTGTGACCCCGAATTCCCGTGCGAAGTCCAATCCAGTTCCGCCGGCGTGGCATTCCATTCCAGGCTGTTAATCGAGAGTCGGACCGCCCGCCCCAAACCATTGGCAGATCGTTTGAAGAATGGCAATGGTTCGGCGCGCATCGTCAATGTTTCAGCCGGCGCAGGCACACCACTCTCGAGGCGAACGTCGTCAAACAGCGCCCAGCTTCCGTTGTCACTGCTTAGCGTAATCGTATTGTCACCGGCGTGAAGTACGGTTGCGGGAATAAGTTGGTGAAGGGAATAGCGTTTGCCGGATTTGGCATTGGTCAAAGATTCGTCACCGGCTCCCCCGGGCAGCTGTTGCCTCACGGCTCCGCCGTTAACGTCGATCACCAGGTCCGGCGGCGCGGCCTCGTGTGTGTTGACGAAATCAATGTCCAATTGATAGAAACCCGTTCCCGCCTGCCCCATTTGGAAATGGATGGCAAAGGTATGTGTTTTATTTCCCGCCCAGCCATCCACCGGCCCGGGCAGGATGTAGGGCCACTCACGCGCCGGATCGCTCTTTCCCACCGTATACGTCACATCGTTCGGAAATTTTTCCGGATATTGACTGTGGTTTGCGGCAATGGCTAAATCGCTAAAATCGCCATCATGAGCGCCGATTTGAAAAACCACGTTGGTTCCCGCGCGCGCCGCCCACGGCCACGCGCAAAGCACCGCCAGCCAAAATGTTTTATTCATAGGATTAATGTTTAAACATTTATTACAATAGACGCCAACCCGTCAATGCATTTTTGATTTTGTTCGTGCTTCGCATTCGCCTGGCGCTTTGCGTCCCATCACTTTAAACGTACCGCGCCGCGGCTTCTACGAAGCCCGTAGGGCTGATATCTTTGTAGAAAATCAATCAAAAAGATTCCCGAGCTCCGTCAGGAGCGGCATCTTCTGGGCATGGCAAACACCTACACGCAAATCTACATCCACGTCGTTTTTGCCGTTGAAGGCAGGCAAAATCTCATCCGAGTTCAACACAACGATGAACTGCAGAAGTACATCACGGGGATAGTCTCAGGCGAAAAACAAAAGATGATTGCCATTAATAATATGCCCGACCATCTGCATCTTCTGGTTGGTTTGCAGGCTGACTGCGCGCTTTCGGATTTAGTTCGGGCCGTGAAAGCCGGTTCTTCAAGAATCATTAATGAGAAACGCTGGGTTACCGGCCGATTCTCGTGGCAGGAAGGATTTGGGGCGTTTTCATATTCCCGTTCGCAGCTGGGCACAGTGATCCGCTACATTGAAAACCAGCAGAAACACCATGTGAAGCGGTCATTTCGCGAGGAATACATCGAGTTGTTGAAAAAATTCAACGTGGATTATGATGAGCGGTATATTTTTAAATTCGATTGATTGCCGGACTACGCCGCTCCTAACGGAGCTCAATATTGGTTTTGAGATCTGGATTCTACAAATACAACAGCCCTAACGGGCTTTAAACAGACGATAAAGCGCACCAGGGCGCGGTTTCCACAAAGCCGCTAGGGCTGGCGTATCTGTAGAAAACCGGACAAAAAACTTCTCCAGCTCCGTCAGGAGCGACGTAGTCTCGTTTTCCGTACACCAGAACGCGCGAAGATGTCCCACCAATCCAAGCGTGGACACCAAACATGCCGCAGCTGCTGTCACTCGTAAATCGTAAATCGTAAATTCAAAATCACGTAAACCTTTCCCATTGCGCTCGCTCGGAAAATATCAAATGATTCGGAGAAAACATGCCTTCATTCGATATCGTATCGCAGGTCAATTCGATGGAAATCGAGAACGCCGTAAACCAGGCGAAAAAGGAGCTGGCCAATCGTTTCGATTTCAAAGGGAGCAATGCGGAAATTGCCCTTGAGAAAAACGAAATCAAGCTCAGTGCGACGGACGCATTCAAAGTGCGCGCGCTCAATGAGATGATTATGGGCAGGCTTGCCAAGCGCAACATCAGCCTTAAGAGCGTGGAACAGGTTGAGCCGGACATCTCGCCCCTTGGTCACGCGCGCCAAACCATCAAAATCAAGCAAGGCATCGAGAGTGCTGTCGCAAAACAAATCACCGGATTCATCCGCGACGGCAAATTCAAAGTGACCACCCAGATCCAGGGCGACGAAGTGCGCGTGACCAGCAAAAGCCGGGACGAATTGCAAACCGTTATTGCGGCCGTAAGAGGACATGAATTTCCGGTCGCCGTGCAGTTTGTGAATTTCAGGGAGTGAACAGAACGTCCCGATTTTTAACAGGAAGGAAACGAAGGATTTGTGCGCCGGGCTTTGGAATCTGTTTAAAGCCCGTAGTAGAGTAGGCCGGAATGGACGGGTTGAAAGGCATAAGCCAATGACCGGCACATTCCGACCCCTCATCAAACCGGACGGACGGATTTCCCGTATCCGGCTTTCCGAGTTGGTTCATCGCAAGGCGTTCGTC
>DATAST010000108.1:0-53830 GCA_036269115.1 Verrucomicrobiia bacterium
TGTTTCGGTTCAGTGCGGCTGGAAGCCATTCGCTCCAACTCTTCCCGATCTTCCAGAGGGCAATTGATCTGCGGCGCGGTTCTTGCCATGCCACAGCGTCGCAAATATTATATCGCTTGTCAATGCAATTAAGCACTAGCTTCATCCTGCCAGTCTTTCAGCCGGTTTATGAGCGAGGCCCGGGTCGAGGCGGGTTCCTCATTTGTGTGTTTCATAAGAAGGGCGGTGTTGGGTTGGGTTATTGTCATGGATATCGGTTTTTTCCCGCAGGTCAAGCCGCTTTGCCGTGGCAAACGGTCCTGGGGCGCATCTCAGTTTCTTGCAGTGCGGATGAATGGGGGAGAGCACGCGCCTCGCGTGCAGCGGTTGACGCCCTCGTCAACCACGCCGAGCGCGCCTCCGCGCTCGTTTCAACGCGCGATGGCGCACGCCGTTCCGACCGCGGGGCGCGTGCTCTCCCCATTTCGCGATTGCTCCCACGGTCCTGGCAGAAGTTGCGGTGTATATCTAAGGATCATCCTGTTCATCTTGTTCGGGCCTGCAGGTGATACGCGCCGGAATCGGAAATCTGACAAAAAGTTTTTTCATTTTGCATGCAAGAAACGGTCAAAACCCGCGTATCCCCGGCAGGCGTGAAATAAGAGCAATCAATGGCGTTTATTCACTTGCCGCACAGAAGATAAACAAATACAAAGCATGAAGTCCGATTCAAAAACCCTGAATCATTTGAACTTCCCAGCGCATTGCCGTCGTGTACTAGGATGCCTCGTCGGCGCCGGACTTATGATTTTGGGACAGCGCGCGGAAGCGCAGACTGTGGCGGACACGGGCGAGATTCGGATTGTCTCGATCGAGGGGAGTGTGGAGATCATGCCTGCGGGCGCCAGCAGTTGGGTGCTGACTCAAACCAATCAGGTATTAAAGGCCGGCGACCGGCTCCGGACGGACGACAACAGCCGTGTTACGGTCCTTTGGAGCGATAAAAGTGTCGTGCCGTTGGGACCATTGACCCAAATTGAAATTTTAACGCCTGACAATGCCGCCTCATTGCCGGGTTTAAATTTCATTAAGGGTGTCCTTTCATTCTTCCACCGTGACCAACCCGGACGCATTCGGGTTCTGACACACGGCGCGAACGCCAGCATCGAAGGCACCGAGTTCGTGATCCGCGCGACCGACGTCAATGGAGTGGAACAGGACACGCTATCGGTGATGGACGGAAAAGTACGGTTCAGCAATTCCGCAGGCTCGATTTTGTTGACGAATGACCAGGAAGCCGTGGTAGAGCAGGGCAGGGCGCCGGTCCGGACGCCGGGATTCATTGCCAATAATATTTTGCAATGGTGCTTTTACTATCCCGCCGTGCTCGATTTGAATGATCTGCATTTCAACTCAAGTGAGCAGCGGGCTTTGGCGGATTCAATGGACGCATATAGGTCAGGAAATCTGCTGGCCGCACTTGGCAAATTTCCGAAACTGAATCAGCCGGAATCGGATTCGGAGCGGGTCTATCATGCGGCTTTGTTGTTGTCGGTGGGACAGGTGGAACAAACTGAATCCGAATTGGCAGGCTTGTCGACGACGAATCAGGCGGATCGGTTGGCGCGGCTTGCAAACGCGCTGCGCATGCTGATAGCAGCGGTCAAGCGTCAGTCGGCGCCATCTCCACTGGAGTCTCAAATGCCAACCGAGTTGATGGCGGCATCGTATTACCAACAGTCGCAGGCGAAGGGAGATGAATCATTAAACGCCGCGTTGGGTATGGCCCGAAAGGCAGCGACCCTTTCACCGCAATTTGGTTTTGCGTGGGAGCGCATTGCGGAATTGGAATTTAGTTTTGGACGAACACGCAGATCAGAAATGGCCTTGGACACCAGCTTGACCCTATCGCCGCAAAATGCCGAGGCCTTGTCGCTCAAGGGATACCTGCAGGCGTCACGGAATAACGTGAGAGAGGCAACGGCGTGGTTTGACCGTGCGATCGCGACGGACGGAGCATTGGGCAATGCGTGGCTTGGGCGAGGCTTGTGCCATATTCGCAGTGGTCGCACCGCTGAGGGACAGCGCGATTTGCTCATAGCGGCGGCATCAGAGCCGCAGCGGTCGCTGCTTCGCAGTTATCTGGCCAAGGGATTTTCAAATGGCGGCGAGGACGCGCTGGCGTCCCGGGAAATTGCGATTGCTTTGCGGTTGGATCCCGCCGATCCCACTGGCTGGCTGTACGCGGCGTTGATCAGGCAGCAGCAAAACCGGGTCAATGGCGCAATCGATGACATGGAAAAATCGCAGTCATTGAACGACAACCGGCGCTTGTTTCGTTCGAAGATGTTGCTGGACCAGGACAATGCCGTACGCAGCGCCAATCTCGCTACCATGTATGAGGACGCCGGTATGGAAGACGTAGCCGTTCGCGAAGCAGCCAGGGCCGTGACTTATGATTACGATAATTCCTCCGCCCATCTGTTTCTATCTGATAGCTATAACGCCTTGCGCGACCCGACCGGGTTCAATCTCCGCTACGAGACCGCCTGGTTCAACGAGTTGCTACTGGCCAATCTCCTGTCGCCGGCCGGGGCTGGGCGTTTGTCGCAAACCCTTTCGTCCCAGGAATACTCCAAGTTATTCGAATCGGATGGAATTGGAATCGCCAACGTGACCTCCTGGCGCACCGACAACCAGCTCGCTCAACAGGCGGGAGCATTTGGGCAATACAAAAACACTTCATGGGCCGGAGATTTTGACTATTTCCACAACAGCGGCGTGCGCGCGAACAACCAGCTGGACAATCTTTCGGGAACCGTAACCGCGAAACAACAGCTTACGCCATCGGACACCATGCTTGGGATAGCGCAGTTTGAGAACTATCATTCTGGCGACAATCGCCAGTACTACAATTATTACACCCAATATGACCCGTCCTACGAATATGCGGAGCATCAGGATCCGACCCTCGTAGGCGGATTCCAGCACGAATGGGCGCCGGGTATCCGTACGTTGCTCCTGGGAAGCCGGCTCGAAGATTCGCAACGCTTTTCCAGCGATGAAGCGCAGCAACTCTCAATACTGCCTGTTGCGCCAGCGGCCGCGAATGCATTGAAAGGCTTTGATGTGGGGCTTAAAGATCGGATGCTTATCTATTCCGCTGAATTTTCCCAAATTGTTCAGAAGGAAAAATTTACGCTGATCGCCGGCGGTCGCTGGCAAGGCGGCCAATTTTCTTATTCAGACTCCGTGACGAATCTTGTCCTTGGGAATTTCGCCCAGGTACCGAATCGATCCTTTTCCGAACCATTCCAACGGCTCAGCGGCTATGGTTATTTAACGGTTGAACCCGCTGATAAGCTGTGGCTGACCGGAGGCTTTGCCTATGATGACATGGTATATCCGGCCGACTTCCGCAATCAGCCCCAAACCGGCGGCACAGACGAACGCCATTTGCCGGAGCCAAAAGCCGCCGTCGTATGGAGTCCGGTCCCCCAGGTAACGGTGCGCGGCATCTACTCACATTCATTGGGCGGCGTGAGCCTGGACGATAGCTACACTCTCGAACCCACAGAATTGGCCGGCTTCGTTCAAAATTATCGTTCAGTGATGCCTGAATCCGTTGTCGGCAGCCTTTCGGCGGAAGACGCGGAACTTGAAGGGTTGGCCCTGGATTTCAAATTCGGTCACGGCACATATGCCGGGCTCCAGGCGCAACACATCACCTCCCGTGTTCGGCAAACCGTTGGCGATCTGGTTGCGCTAAACGATAATACGCCATTTGTGCCTTCCTCCACTTCCGAGGATTTGGTCTATAACGAAGAATCATTTTCAGCCAGCCTGAATCAATTGTTGCCGGATGGTTTTGTAGCGGGCGTTAGTTACCTCCTAACCCGTTCTGAACTCAGAACAAGTTTTCCGGACATTCCGCCTTCGGTCTATTCCTTTCAGGATCAATCTGCGTATCTGCATCAGATTGACGCCTATTTGCTGTTTAATCATCCCTCCGGATTCTTTGTTCGCTTTGATGTGAATGGCTATTTGCAGGAAAACTTCGGCTATGGCGGCGCCGAACCGGGCGATGGTTTTGCGCAATTGAATCTTGAGGGCGGCTGGCGGTTTTTCCACCGTCGCGCGCAATTGCTCGTGGGAGTTTTGAACTTCACCGGCCAAAATTATAAATTGAATCCCCTTACCGAGTACTCCGAACTGCCGCGCTCACGAGTTTTTATTGCGCAATTCAGTTTTCAATTCTGAACCGTGCTAAACACATTTTTTTGTCAGAAAGCCGGGATTTATCCGTATTCTTCTTATGAAGTTCACAAAAAAGCCGCATTGCAACCGCTTGTCGAAGTTTCTACCGCCACATTTAACGTCCTTAACAATAACAGTTAAGGACGTTAGGATCGCTTTTTTCTTGCATTTAATTCGTGAATATGTGTTATGAGAACCATTGATTCGGGAGCTAATCAACCAGGGAATCCGCGGATTCAGAGACGGTCTTTCAGCCGCTTGCGTTTTATGAAGTTGCTAACTGAAATAATATTTGGGGGTTTTACGTCCTGGGAAACTCAAAAAGACGAGACACGCCAAAAAGCCGGCATAAATGGCGTTAGAGCGCCGCTTTTGATTGCCCTGGCTATCTGTGTTCTTACATTTTTCGCTTCGAGTGCTTCATTAGCCCAAACGGTTTTTGTTGGCAACACTTTGAGTTCAGATGGCAATCCCAAAACTGATAATCCTTTGGTCATTTTGGGTGAATTTGGCCCGGCGAGTCCTTCGGCGAGTTCCGCGATAATTTTACCGTCTGGCGTGGTCAAGGATGTAAAAACCTACAGCCAAACCTATGATTTTACTTTGTATGCTCTTGCTCTCGTTTCGAGTGGTCCCTATGCCGGCGAGCAGACCTTTCAGGTCAAAGCTTCTCAATCTTTTTCCCGCGAAGTGCCGACACCCGGGTTGCTAACCATTGCCGTCACGAATTTTGTCGTCGATTCGGGGGATTTTTTGGCTTTCGCCGGGAAAGGCCCTATCCACCTGTCTGCGATCACCAACGGGCTGGATGCTACGTATTACAGTGTCTCCAATAGTGTCATAGTCCTTGGTGGACCCGGAACGACATTCACGGTTGGAGCCAACGGAGACTCTCAGGCTGGTTATCAATACATCCCGTCAAATGATGTTCCCAGCCGGACTTACGCCTTTGGAGTGGATGTCCTGGTTACGAATGGCTGTTATACTTTTATTACAATGGCCGGCCAGGCAACCAATGGCGCCGCCGATGGCGCGGGCACCAATGCTTTATTCGGCACTCTTGTGGCGACGGCAGTCGCGTCCAACTACGACCTTTTCATCGCTGACGCCAACAACAATAGGATTCGCAGGGTCAACACGCTCCTGACAAACTGGGTCGTAACGACCATTGCCGGATCATTGACAAATGGTTCCGGCAGCGCCAACGGTATCGGCACAAACGCCCAGTTTTGGAGCCCCCAGGCCATCGCTGTGACCACCAACGAAACTGTCTTCGTGGCGGATTCGTTCAACCATACGATTCGAATGATGACTCCCACCAACGACACCTGGCTTGTGCGCACGATTGCCGGGTTTGCGGGACAGTCAGGGACAAACGACGGCTCAAACAGTGTGGCGAGGTTCTGGGCTCCTGAAGGCATCGCCGTCGATTCCCAGACGAATATTTATGTGTCGGACACATACAACGACACAATCCGAAAAATAAGGCCGGTGAATACAAACTGGGTTGTTACCACCATTGCCGGACGGCCGAATATACCCGGCACCGCCGACGGTACAAACGGCGCAGCGCGGTTCTTTCTACCTAAGGGCCTGGCCCTGGATAACGCCGGCGACGTCTATGTGGCCGATTTCTACAACGATATGATTCGCAAGTTAACTCTTGTGGGAAGCAACTGGGTCTCAAGCACCGTCGCCGGCACGAATATCGCCGGCAGCGCCGATGGCATCAATACTGCCGTTCGATTTAATAATCCGACAGCCATAGCCGTGGATTCCCGGACCAACATTTATGTGGCAGACACCGGCAATGACACCATCCGGGAGCTGATTCCGTTTGGCCCGAACTGGATTTCAAGCACGATTGGCGGTATGCCCGGCGAGCCCGGCTACGTACCTGGAACCGGTCCCGAGGCGCGTTTTACACAACCTGCTGGTATCGCTGTAAACCGGGCCGAAGACCTGTTTGTAGGCGGAGCCGCCGTGCCCGGCGGCATATGTACCACTAACGTGCTAGGTCAAATCCCGGTGAATGGTTTCCTGGTTGAGGTCACTATAGAACCGGATTCGGCGGTACGTGACAGAGCAATGTGGGCACTCGCGGGATTCCCTTTCAAAAGCTCAGGCGGTTTGGAGTCAACCAACACGACCCCCATCTATTTGACATTTTCGAATATCCCCGGATGGTTCGCGCCAGTGAACAGCTCGGCATCGGATTCGATAAACCCGGCAACTGGCTGGGTTCCCTTCACGTACTACTATACGTCTGCGCCACCGGTGCTGACTATCACCAAAGGAAAAGGTCTCTGGCTCACCGGGGCATCGAATGCGACGTACGAAATTGATTCGACGAAGACATTGACCGGGGTGGCCTGGTCACGCCTCGGTATTATGAATGTTGTGAATCCGCTCCAGTTGTTTCCGGGAACAAATCAGATGGTCGCGACGTGGCAACAATTGACGCAAAACAACTTGACACCTACTTACTATCGGGCGAAGTGGACCTCCCAGTGACAAGTCGTTCGTTGCGAATGTCGGCAAAAAGGGGGGAGAAAATCAGTTGTAAAATCAGGTCAAATTATTATTTTGCCCGTGTCTGCTAATAGCCAGACAGATTGTGACCCTGAACGGACTCAGCAACTCTATGTTTTTTCGGCCTCTGGCCGCTGCCGCGGCAGCCACCGTCTGCGGCCTGGGGCTCTGGGCGACGACTTTCGGCGAAAAGTCCAGCCAGGAAACACAGGAGACCATTGGCGAAAAATGGGAGTGGGCCAGCTATGATTACCTCTTTCACTTTGGCACCCCGGCATTTACGAACAATGTCGTCGTTATCCTGATGGACAATGATTCCTATACGTGGTTGGGGCAGGTCCGTTCGGAAGGGTGGGACCGTTCTTTGCATGCCCAACTTCTAAATCAATTGGCGGACGACAAATGCCCGCTGGTTGTTTTTGACGTCGAATTTCTTAAGGCGAAAGATCGTGAAACGGACGAAAAACTCGCCGCTGCCATGCACCGCCTGAGAAACCTGATACTGGCGGCCGATATGACATCTATCCACTTTCAAGGGATGGATTCCGTTCAACCAAAGTTGCCTTGGAATATTTTTCTTACGGCCGCGCATACGAATTGGGGGTTGATGAGGCTCGATGCCGACCTGGACACGATTGTGCGCCGGCACTGGCCCTTTCCCACCCCCGGCCCATATCCAACCCTCCCCTGGGCGGCGGCGGCTCTTTCCGGAGTGCATCTTAGCGACGCGCCAAGGGAGCGATGGCTTCGTTATTATGATTTTAGGGCGCTGCCCAGTTTAAGCTATCGCCTCGCCTTAAATGAACCGGCGAATTATTTTCACGATAAAATCGTCTTCATCGGCAACGACCCGCATAACACATATGCGAATGAATATGAGGATGACAAATTCAACTCACCGGAAAAGGTGTTGGGAGGTGTCGAAGTCGTTGCGACGTCATATCTAAACCTGGTCAGAGGCGATTGGTTGCGCCGGGCTGGATGGCCGGTCGAAGTTTTGGCGTTCATCATGACCGGAGCCATTTCGGGAATGGTCTTGTCCCGTTTTAGTCGCTGGCGGGCGATCGGCGTGACCTTTATTCTGATGCTGCTTTTTTCTCTGGCAGGCATCGGCTTAAGCCAACTGACCAACTATTGGTTTCCCTGGTTAATGGTCGTTGGCGCGCAGGTTCCTTGCGCGCTGGCCGTGGCGGTCCTGGTTCCCTTGAAAGTCAAGGTTGAGGCAATGGCAGAGAAACCGCAACCCGCATCCGACCCCAAAAAGACAATCGTTTTGTCCTTCCCCGAGGAGAAACCGCCTGATGCGCCGGACTATGAATTGCTTCAACCGCCGATTGGCGAAGGCTCTTTTGGCAAAGTTTGGATTGTGCGTAATGCTATCGGCCAATGGCAGGCGCTTAAGGCCGTTTATCAATCCAAATTTGGGGCGAATCGTCATCCGTACGAGTCTGAATTTCGCGGGCTTCAAAAATATAAGCCGGTTTCAGAAAAGCATTCGGGGTTGCTGCGCATTGACCTGGTCAGCAAGATGAAGGATGAAGGCTACTTTTATTACGTCATGGAATTGGGCGATGCCCAGGCGCCGGGCTGGGAAAATGATCCGTCCACCTACAAACCGCGGGACCTGGAAAATATGCGCAAACGAACTGAGGGGCCTCTTCCGCTGGCCGAATGTGTCCGCATTGGCGCGACGCTCGCGGATGCGTTGAACTTTCTGCACTCTCAAGGTTTGACGCACCGCGACATCAAACCGTCGAATGTCATTTTTGTGAATGGCCGGCCCAAGCTCGCGGACATCGGCCTGGTGACCGATATTCGACCGCCCGATAAAATTAATACGTTCGTCGGCACGCCAGGTTATATGCCGCCGCCGCCCGAAGTTCCCGGAACCCCCCTGGCGGACATTTATGCGATGGGCATGCTCCTTTACGTCATTAGCACTGGATTCGACCCCAAATTCTTTCCTGACATCGCCACGACCATGATGGAACGCCGGGACCACGCGGAATTTGTCCGCTTTGACGCCATTGTTCTCAAAGCATGCCAGCCGGATTCAAAACAACGGTATCAAACGGCAGGCGAGATGTTGCGGGATTTGGAGAAAGCGGGTCAGCCTGCATGAACAACTCTCTCGTTTTTAGAGGCCAAATCATTCCGCCGCCGCGATCATCCCTGTTTGGCACTGTGCTTTTGATTTCGGTCATCATTCTGTTTGGTTTATTTCAAACGCATCCATTTCCGGAAACTGTCCAGGCGTGGGTGCCTCGCCTTATTCTGTTGATGTTGCCGTTGTCTATTGCGTCCCGCTCCATTTATGCCGTTCATTTTAACGTCCTGGTGATTTGCTACTATCTGATGCGGTTGTTTCCGCAGTTTCCGATTTATCCATTCAGTGACCTGACGTTTTTGGTGCTGTACTGGTATGTGGTGTTGCTGATACCCGCGTTGCGTGGATCGGTTGGTTGGACTCGCCCGGGAAAGTTTGATTCCACCGTTCGGACGCTCGTGGTCGTCACAATCGTCGTGCCCATTATCGCGTTGATCGTTTGGGTCCGCTTCCTGAGTCCCGACCTTGGGCGTTACGCCGGAATGGTGCCGAATTTTTCTCTCTGGCTGATAGCCCTTTATGCCGTCGCCAACGCGATGTTCAATGCGTTGTTGGAAGAAACGATCTGGCGCGGCGTGATGTTGGAGGCGCTGGATAGCGGGATTGGTGCGGGAATTTGTGGGCTGGTTATCCAATCCGTTTCTTTCGCTGCGGCGCATTACCGATCCGGTTTTCCAAATGGCATTGTGGGGAGCGCGATGGCGTTTGTCTTTGGAATGATGCTGGGCATAATCCGAAGAAAATCCCGGGGAATTCTCGGCTGCTGGCTTGCGCATACGGCTGTGGATGCTGCGATTTTCATCATGATCGTGCATTTCATCCGCGAAGCTTCCTGAATTGTCCGCTTCGCTACAGCAGGCGATTCAATGTCCGCTCAAAGCCCCGTAGGGTTGGCGTATTTGTAGAAAACCTACAAAAAAATCTCCAAGCTCCGTTCAGGAGCGGCGTAATCAGTTACCTCAAAAACTGACACTGTTCTTGGGGACGGCGCTCTTCGCAAGTGGCGCTGCCACCGCTGTCCGCGCCGCGTGTAGCGGCGCAACGAATTTCGTGGGGACGTTATGTCGCGGGAAATATTTCGGCTCTGGTTGGGGACGTAGCTCAGTTGGCAGAGCGTCTCGTTCGCAAGGAGTTTCGGTTTTTTGCCCTCAATTTCCCCCTCATGGACACACTTGGACAAAAAGTGATTTGCCAATTAATTTGTTACTGTGTCGGGACTGGAATGGACACGATTGCCCCGAATTTTTTTTGAGCGGGGTGGCAATTCGGGGTGACGCTGCTAGTTGCAATCTGTACCCGTGGCCATTGCTGCTCGAAGGCCCACAAGAACTGTTTTTAGGCTTGGGCAGTGGCATTACCTAATGGCGACTTGGCGGCCCCGCTTTGAACACGAAGGCTTTGCCCCGGGATTCTGGATTCCAGCCCGCCTCGATTGCATTCAGGATGCACTCGATTAGTCGCCGGTCTGGGATTCGGAGTCTTAGATGCTTGGCCATTCCCCGATGGAAACGCGGGTCACGGTCAAACTCCAAAATGAGTTCACGATTTCCAGACGCGACTTTTGTCACGGAAACTGCGTGACCGTATGGCCCAGAATCCGAAGCCCATCCTTGTTTTCGAAGAGCCGCCCAGCGGAAATCTGAGCCTTGGACGCTGACGATTCCCGTTTTCATTGCGAATCAATAACTATTATCTAGGCGACTCAGAATGCTGTCGGTGAAATTCCCGTGCCGCGTCAGAAAAAGGCAAGGAGTGTTGCGGTTCGATAAAGCCTGATGGCTCTGGCGCAAACACCCGCGCACCAAAAACACTACGCAGTTCAGCCACGAAATGCTTCTCGATTGCTGGATAACGTGGTGAATCTTTTCTGCCCGATGACAAATCTACAATGATAATATCCCCGACCCCTCTCGCACCGGTGGAAAAGCCACCCTTGTAGCTCTCGGAATAACAACGAATGGTGTTAGGGACGCGTGACGTGACTGTGGTGTCCAGCATGGCGAATCGCTCTGCGGCGGCAACCAAAATCGTCTCGACTTGCTGTCTATCTTCTATGTTCGCAGCAGCTAAAATGTGAAATTGAGCTTTCATGTTCCACGGCTACCGCCGATTCGCGTATTAAAAATATTCCTCAACGTTAGAAAATCAATCGAAAATCTGAGTTCCACGTCGTCGGCCTCTGGAATCTGCCAGAACAGCCAAAGCGTTGAACGCACTTGCCACTTAAATAAATTCTGGACGGCCGTTCACAAAGTGTCCGGGTCTGGTACTGAATTCTGACCATTGTGGGATTTTAAAAAGTCCTCGTCGCTAACCTTTCCCTTGCGTCCTGTTATGGTTCGCTTCAATGCGTCGAAGTCCATCGCCGCGCCAGTCCCTTCCAACTAAGACTTCATACGTCAATGTCCCGCATGGCGTGAGGTTTTTTGGCCGGGACAGGGGTGGTTCTAGGTTCCATTGAATCTGCCATTAAGGCAGGACTTGATTCTGAAAATGGTGGAGCCGAGGGGAGTCGAACCCCTGACCTCTTCATTGCGAACGAAGCGCTCTACCAACTGAGCTACGACCCCAACCAGAGGTTAAATAGTACGCGGGATTTACGCGCCGCGGCAAGAAAAAATGATTTCAATGCGGGCAAGGGCTGTTCAATAATTCGGATTATGACCTTCTGCGACCCAAATTGCTTCTTGAGGTCCAACGTCTTCATTGTCAAACGGCCTCCAGCTGTCGTCAACCTCACAAATTGTGTGATCGACGCAACTAAAAATTGAACCGGCACGCCATCTATTCACCGCGTGAAAGTGGGTGTCCTCAAACGGGTGACCGAGCGTGAATGTGTTTTCACCACAAGAAACACCGAATCCCGCGCAAGCTCCAGGTTGAGACCGGAGCTCACGCGGGATTCATTGGCAGAAACGACTCCTTATTTCCAGACCAGGAATTTGTCTCCACCACTGCCGTAACCAAATGAAATGTCGGCGTTGCCGGTCGAGTTTTCATTACGCAGCAACCAAATGTTTCCGCGCACGACGCCGCAACTCCATGTGCCGTCACCGTTCCAGTCGCCAACAATCGGAATGTCCGTCCCGCCACTTCCGAATCCAAAGGCGGGGACATCGTTACCCCCGCTGCTATTCGCATTGCGCAGGTACCACACGTTCCCACGCACGATTCCCGGGGTAAATGTGCCGTTGCCGTCCCAGTCGCCAACGACAGGAATATCTTTGGCCAGGCCATAGACAAAATCATAATCTGCGTTGCCGCTGTTATTTTCATTGCGCAGGAGCCATTCCAATTGGCCCACGGAATTGGTGCGCACGATGCCTGGCGTCCACGTGCCATTGCCATCCCAGTCGCCCACCACCAAAACGTCCCCGGGCTTGGCATCACCATAAACGAAGTCATACTGAGGGTTGCCGCTGTTGTTGGAATTGAGCAGCAGCCATTCGTACTGGCCGACGGAATTGATACGGACGACGCCGGGGGTCATGCTTCCGTTGCCGTCCCAGTCGCCCATGACAAAATTGGTGTCGCCGCTGCCGCCGTAGTGATAGCTGATATCAGCGCTGCCAGTGGTCAGCGTATCGCGCAGGTCCCAGTTGGGGCCGGGCGTCACCACAGCCGGCTTGCAATAGGCAGAGGTAACAAGGTAAGGCGAAAGCGACGTCCCGTTTAATACGTCTTCGTCACAGGCATGGGCGATGCCCGAAACAGATCCGCTGCTGGTATATTGCCAAAAATCCCAAACTCCCGATCCCCAGGGTTGGTAATAACTTCCGCCATTCCATGGGCTGCCCGTTTGTGAATTATAGCCATTGTAATCGGCAATCCAGGCGCCGGTCCATCCGTTGGCGCTGCTCAGATACGTGCCCGTCCAGCCTGCGCTAATGTAGATAATAGGAGTAACATCGAGACCCTGGGCTGCCCCCAGGTTTTTGACATCATTGCACCATTGGTTGACCCAATCAGACCAACTGCTGGCGCCGGTATAGGTGGATTCTCCCAACGTGTTTGGCTCAAAATCAAGCACAGGAAGTAACGTCTGGCCATCGGCCTTGATGTAGTTTTTCGCGTAATTCCAAAAATAGTTCGCTTCGGTGCCGGGAGTGCAACTGGCCGGATCTGCCAGGTCGTAAACCCCCATGCATAAACCGGCAGCCTTGCCATTATTCATGTTCGCCGCCATGTTTGCATCTTCATAATAATTTCCCTGGGTCGCTTTGGTGAAGGCAAAGCTGATGCCGGCGGAATGGACGCTCGACCAATTAACGCTCCCGCTGCCGGCATAAACATCCACGCCAGTCAGCCGCGCCTGCGCCTGATTGACAGTTGCCGCCAGCGCCAACGTTGCCGTTAACGTGGCTATGGCCGTGAGACCTCGGTTTTCCAGATACCTGACTGTTTTTTTCATGATGGTTCCTGTTTGTGTTTGGTTTGCTTTTTTCATGTAGTTTTTATTGGGAGTTCGGTTGAGAAAGCAGGCCTGTCCTTTGATTTGCAATTGGGCAAATATTTTTCATAAGCTATATCGTTAACCGCGGCTGCGCTATGCGCCAGTCGGGTGAAAAATGGGTGTCCTCAAACAGGTGAGGGGACTTTGACCGGTTGTTTGGAGCCTATAAGAAATTGTTCGATTGTTGGCTTGATTTTCGAACGGAGGGCGTTACGGTTTGCATTACCAGGCCGACGGTATGTTTCAACTTTTTCCAAAAAACAAACGAGAGTGGTTGCGAGCGCTCATTTTTCCGTTTCAGGGATACCCGGTAGTGGCGTTCATCGTAGCGCGACATTATATTGGACGGTATGGCGGCCGTTTGGTTGATTTCGGAGCTTTGTTCAGCCTTGGATTTCTGATTTGTTTTCTCGTCCTTTTGTGTATTGGCATTATGCAACTTTCCATCCACCGTTGGTTCTGCGGACTCCTGAAAATTGGTCTCGCAGCCTTAGCCGGTTGGCTTTTTCTTTCAGAAAGCTACGTCAGAGCATAGTTCATAAAGGGGTCACCCATAGCATGGCCGTCATCTTGTCCACAGCTTTAAACGTGTCGAAACAGGCTGTAAAGGTAAGGTGAATGCCGCGGATTGTTTGAAATTCCTTAATGGTCAGCATTCAAAGCCAGACAAGAAGCCCGACCGCGAATCTCTGTGACCCGTCCGGAATTTGTTTAAAATGGGAAGCGGTTTAACGCTTGAGCGCTTCTAGCAGATTCCAAAAGAACCGGACGAGCAAAAATCTTGCGCCGCCGATTTTGTTCCTTGATTTTGGGGCGGTTGGGAAGCACGTTTGAAGCAATAAAGCATCATGACAGGCGACGAACTTTCTAAACTCCCTTCCTCTCGCTGGATGCCAAGTCGCATTCCGCTCCGTGATGCTCTTTCGACCTTTGTTCCAGATGGGCCAGAGCCAGAGCCTGTCATTGCTGAAATGAGCTGTCGTTGTGGCGAATCTGTCTGGCATCCTGCTGAGAGTGGCCATCGCGTATTATTTCGCTATGACGGCGAAGCATTTGACAAGTCTCGGTTTACTCTTGAGCCGAAGGTTTGGGATTATGATGAGTGTGCGGTTTGCGGAGAGCATATTCCAGTAATGACGCTTTGCTACGTCACCGAGCCACAGCAGCCATATGTCTTACTTTGCGCCCGGTGCTATGAGCGTTGTGTTGTCAACAAATGGAACGTGGCCTAATACCACTCAGTTGGATATTAAACCGTTTATGCGTGCATTCACCAAATCCGAAGCTTGTGAATGGTGCAGAGCCCACAATGTTCCTCTGGATGACCGGGAAAGACCACAGGTGAATTTTGCTAGTTCGCAAAGCCGTGATTTCAAGATACCCGTTGATACTGGACGACGGGTTGCGCTTTTGAACGAACTATTTCACAGCGTCCCCGGCGGTCAGGAAATCCTGTTGTGGTTCACAGCTTGGGGAGTTTGGCCTTCGTGTGAGCGTGTCCACATGTTCGAGCGATTTCGTGATTCGTATGGCGAGCATCGCTCGCTTTCGGATGCGCCAGCGTATGTTTTCAGTCCGACAGAGCGTGAAGATCTGATGTCTTTCGCCGGATTTGGCATTTTATTTCTTTGGGACTGCCACGTCATCACTGCAAATGCCGATACGTGGTTGTTCTTTAGCCACGATGAGATTGGCTGGATCTGTTCGAACCAACCTCTTCTTACGGGAAAACCGACGGATTAATGCAATCCGGCAGGCAAAATCTTAGGGTTCTAAAAAGTGTCAAAAGGTGGCAAATAAACCTGTTGATCACGTCGCTAGCGCGTGAGAAAATGCCACTGTGAAGGATACTATCACCGGCAGTGTACCTAACCGGGCCCATCGCCTGTTTCACGGGGCCAGGGGGAACCATCGCCTGCCCATCGTCCTGTCCGCCATAGGCTTGGCGAACGAGGAAGCCGCAACGGCAACGGTGGAAGCCTTGGCGAAGTTTGGTCATCCTCTTCGTCATCGTCATCGTCGTCGACACCGGCTAAGAAGAATCATCCTGGTAGTCCGTATCTTTCGCGGGTTTCGTGCTTTTGCCCGCACGCGGGTTGGAACAGGATTTGGGAAAAACAGAGTTCTTGTGTTCTATGCGCGCTTTCGCGGCTGCTCTGGATCAAACCCTTCGCATTCTTCGCGGCCTTCGCGCGACCAATCCATTTCAACGCTTCAACGGCCCGCACTGAACTGTCTCCGCGCAAAATGCAAGGGACAGTTCCAACTTGTCGTAAGCGCTTTAAAAACAATGGGTTGCGCAGGGCCCGCACAATTCGACTGTCCCAAACGTTCCCGATTGATGGGGGGACAGTTCCCTGCGAAAACGTCCTGCCAAACATCACAAATACAAGGCGTTTCCACTTCCATACATTCCTTTCGTCCCATCTGTCCTTTTTTCAACAGTTTTTGCTCTTTAATTCGACAGTTCTTTAATTCAACAGTTTTTGCACTTTAATTTTCCGCAAGAACACAAAATTATCTCCGTATAGATTCTGGAGACATGAAAATCGGAATTAAAATCAGTTTGTGCTTCACGGTTTTAATGTGGGCAACGATTGCGTTGCCTGCTGCGCATGCCCAAAGTCCTCAGCCCGTAGCGTCCCCGCCGACTCTGCCTGCCGACACGGATACCAACGGCCCGATCGGCCAGGTCATTCGAATGTTGCAATCGGGCGATGGAGCGAACGCCATTCTTGCCGACATCACGAATTCGAAAGCTCCGTTCGACGTCAACACTGCCAACCTCATTTATCTGAATGATTTAGGAGCGCCCTCCGGTATTGAGACGGCGTTGATCCAGCGGAACCAGAAATTGGGCGTGAGTGTTGGTGCGCAACCAGCGCCATCAGCTGCGGGCGGGCAAACCCAGGAATCACAGGACATCACTGAGGATTATTTTTATGGAGCACTGGCGCCTTATGGAACCTGGGTCAACATGCCCGGCTATGGACTTTGCTGGCAGCCTGATGCCGCCAACTACAGTCCGGGTTGGACACCTTACTGCACCCTGGGACAATGGACTTATACAGACAGCGGCTGGTACTGGCTTTCCGGCTATTCATGGGGCTGGTGCGTATTTCATTACGGGCGCTGGTTCCATGACGCAAGCCGAGGCTGGTTGTGGCGGCCGTCTACAACATGGGGGCCCTCGTGGGTCTTTTGGCGGTATTCGGGCGGTTACTGTGGCTGGGCGCCATTGCCGCCGCATGCTTATTATAGCGAGGAGAATGGACTCACCTATAACAGCGCATCAATTGGATCGACCTACGATTTCGGTATTGGCGCAAATCTCTTTAGTTTTGTGCCCATGGCCAAACTTTTCGACGCCAATATCGAACGCTTTCGTTTGTCCGCTGCCCAGTCGGCGGATGTGTTCGCGAAATCCACAGTCCTTACCGCGATCAATTCCAATGACCGCATCATCGTCAATGACGGCATACCTCTGAATAAGATCGCGGCAGCCACTCACGGTGCGATGCGTTCACTGACAATTCGGCCTGTCGAATCAGTGGCCTTGCCTGGCGCGCGCGGCGAGCAAATACTGCCGGACGGCGAAACGCTGGTGATCAACCGTCCTTACTTCATTGCCAATAGCCCGTCTGCAATACGGCAAGGCATCACGCCGGTTCCCTCTCAGGAACAACCTGTCGCTCATCGGGGCCAAACCTTCATTGTGAACGAAAATCCGTTGAGTTATCCGCCGGCAAGCAGTCCAGAAGACAGTGTCATTTACGTGAATTCAGCCGCTCAAAACGGTCCGCCGGTGCCCACTGTCACAACTGCGGGTCCGCAGGACTATGCCTCAGGCCCGCCTGCCGCCAGCGCCCCTGAGCCGAGTTACTGGGCGGCATCTGTAGAGGCTCCGGCGCCGGTTGATACGGCTTCAGTTTATATGTCTCCGCGATCACAATCGCACGAACACTCGCGGCACAAGGTTCGGCAGCCCGACGATCACCGCGATTTTAATCCGCCCACTGAGACGACTCATCAGTCGGTCCAGCCGGTCCAGCATGAGGAAAACCAACATGAGGAAAACCATGCGCCTGTGACAGACACGAGGAATGTCAATGTGCAGGTTTTTTCGCAAGGCCCAAGAGGAACGCCTACGCATACTGATCCTTCCCCGCCATCCGCGCCATCGGCACCGGCGCACGCGCCTTCGAGTTCTCCGCCGCCTGGTCATGACCGGGGACATTAGAAACTTGTCCGGCGCCGCTTTTGACGGCACACTTAGCGCTTTAAATGCAGCAGGTAAATCTAGGCATGATTGGCGGCGGCACTGTTGGCGGCGGTGTTTACCACGCCCTGGCGCGCAATGGCGGCCTGATGGCCTCGCGCATCGGCGTGGGCGTCACTGTCCGCAAAGTCGCCGTCAGATCTCCCGAAAAGCGTCGTAACCAATCCATTCCACGCGCGCTTCTTACTAATAATTGGCGGGAAATTGTCGAAAGCCCTGACATACACATCGTCGCCGAACTCATGGGCGGCACCACGGTGGCGCGAGAAGCTATTTTGCGGGCGCTGGAACTGGGTAAGCCCGTGGTGACGGCAAACAAGGCGCTGCTTTCGGCTCATGGCGAGGAATTGTTTGCCGCTGCCAAACAGTTCGGGACGAATCTGTATTACGAGGCGAGCGTTTGCGGCGGGATACCCATCATCAAATCGCTGCGCGAGGGTTTTGTCGGCAATCGCATTGCCGCGCTGTACGGCATCGTGAATGGCACGTGCAATTACATTTTGACGCGCATGAAGCTCGAAGGAGCGGATTTTGCGGATGTGCTGGAAGATGCGCAGCGTCTCGGTTACGCGGAAACGCCGCCTGACCTCGATATCGACGGCCATGACGCCGCGCACAAAATCGGCATCCTGGCATCGCTCGCCCACGGGTTTTGGGTGAATCCAAAACAAATTTACACAGAAGGAATCCGGCACATCAGCGCGCTGGATATTCGGTTTGCCAACAAATTGGGTTACACAATCAAGTTGCTGGGTATTGTAAAGAAAGTCGAAACGACTGGACCGGCGAGCCGGCGCGATTGCGGTGTGCAGGTATCCGTTTATCCCACGCTCATTCCCAATGGGCACGTCCTGGCCAGTGTAAATTACGCATTCAATGCGGTGTTTGTGCACGGGGACATTGTTGGGGATTCGCTATTTTACGGGCGTGGCGCGGGCAGGGACGCCACGGCTAGCGCTGTGTTAAGCGACCTGGCGGACGCGGCGCTGGATTTGAAATTTGGCAACAAGCATCGCATCCCTCCATTTGTTCCCCACGAATGCGCGGGCGCGGCGCTGCCGATAGCGGAATGTATTTCGGAATATTTTGTGCGGCTCCACGTCGTGGATCGCCCGGGCGTGCTGGCACGAATCGCGACAATTTTTGGCGAATCGAATATTGGCATTTCGTCGGTCATCCAGCCCGAGGGCCACGAAGGCCGGAGCGTGCCGCTTATCTTCATGCTCCATCACGCGCCAAACGGCGCGGCCCTCCGCGCGTTGAAAAAGATCGGAAAGCTGCCGGCGGTAAAGGGCCGGCCGGTCATGATTCGGGTGGAAAATTTTGAAAAATAGTTTCGCGCGAAGACCGCTAAGGAAGCGAAGGAATTCAGAAAATGCCTTTAATTTTGGACAATAATCACAGCCGGCCGGCTGCTCGCAGCATTGGATCATGGGCATTTAAAGACCTTCGCGTCCCTCGCGGCCTTCGCGCGACACAAGCTCTTGATTGATCAGGCGAAAACTACGTAAGAGGCAAAGGCGTTGAACCAGCTGCAAAAAAAATTAAACGAAGAAGAAATCGGAAAGATCATCCTTGATTCCGCCTTCAAGGTTCACTCTGTTCTCGGTCCCGGTCTTCTGGAATCCGTCTATGAAGCTGCGTTGGCCATTGAACTATCCAAACGTGGTCTGGTTGTGGAAAGACAAAAACCAATTTCAATAAAATATGAAGATCATATTTTGGATGTCGCATTTCGTGCTGATTTGATTGTGAATGGACTTGTATTGGTTGAGTTGAAATCGGTGGAAACTGTTACAAAGCTCTTCAAAAAAATATCCACGAATTATGTGAGGTTAATCCCGGTGCGACTCGGATTCCTCTTGAATTTTAATGAGGCTCATCTTAAAGATGGGATAACCCGCATTACCAACGGCCTTGAAGGAAAGAGTGTTTTTGGGGCGCCGGACATGTCACAATTTGATTTTAGAAACCCCTCGCGGCCTTCGCGCGAAATCTGATTTTATGCCTTTACTCTTTCACAGCACAAATGGCCAGGCGCCTGTCGTCGATTTGCGGGGCGCGTTTCAGGCCGGCCTTGCGCCGGACCGCGGACTTTATTTGCCAGAGAAATTTCCGGTACTCACCCCGGGCGAAATCGCGGAGTTTGCCAAACTGCCGTACCACGAAATCGCATTCCGCGTTCTTTCGAAGTTTACTGATGGCATCGTGGCGCCGGATGAATTGGCGGCTATGTGCCGGGCAGCTTACCATTTTGCCGTTCCCCTCGAAAAAGTTCACGACCGAGTGTTCGTCATGCGGCTGGACCAGGGGCCGACGGCGTCGTTCAAGGATTTTGCGGCACAGATGATGGCGCGAATCTTCGGCTATTTTTTGCGGAATGATGGGCAGCCAGTCACGATTCTTACGGCAACGAGCGGGGATACGGGTTCGGCGGTCGCGCACGCGTTTCACAATGTGCCGGGTGTGCGGGTGATCGTGCTGTTCCCATTCGATGAGGTGGGCGTGAGCCAGCGCAAATTGATGACGACGCTGGCTGACAACATCCGGACGGTGGCCATTGATGGCAAATTCGACGATTGCCAGGCCATGGTCAAACGCGCATTTGCCGATCCGGCGCTGAAACATATTCCATTGTCGTCCGCCAATTCGATCAACATTGGCCGGTTGCTGCCCCAGAGCGTCTATTACTTTTACGCGGCTTCCCGCGTGGCCAAAGCGGGCGAACCAGTTGTCTTCTCCGTACCCAGTGGAAATTTCGGCGACATGATGGGCGCCGTGGTGGCGCGTGAAATGGGTTTGGCGGTGAAAAAGATCATCGTGCCGGTGAATGAAAACGACGCATTCCCGCGTTTTCTGGCCAGCGGACAATATGAAAAAATTTCGCCGTCGCGCAATTCGCTTTCCAACGCGATGAATGTGGGGCATCCAAGCAATCTCGCGCGACTTGTAGCGATCTACGGCGGGCGCATGGACGAGACCGGCAAAATTCACCGGCAACCCGACTTGGACGCGATGCGCCGCGATTTGTTTTCGAGTTCCATCTCAGATGAACGGACGCGCGCAACGATCAAGGAAGTTTACGACAAGTATCGATTATTGCTGGAACCGCATGGCGCCGTCGCCTGGCGGGGATTTGAGGACTGGCTTGGAACTGAAAAAGCAGATGGGGCAGGGAACGTCCCGGCAGTGGTCCTGGAAACTGCCAACCCGGCGAAATTTCCCGAAGAAATTGAAAAATTATTTGGCTGGTCACCGGACGTTCCGGCCGCGATGCAGGCGGCTTTGAAATTGCCCGAGGATTATGATCGGATGGGCGCCGATTACGAGAAGTTCAGGGACTATCTGATTTCCCGGCACTAGCGGCCGGGATATTAAACAGATCATTCCTGCGTAAAATAACTGAGGTTTTCCAATTCGATGGCCAGGTTGACGTTGTTGACCATCACTTCCTCGGATACCGTCAGAACGATCGGAGAAAAATTCAGAATACCTACGACGCCCGCATCCGTTACATGGTTTGCGACTTCCTGCGCCACGGCGGCGGGCACGGTGAGGATAGCCATCTTAATGTTTTGTTCTTTCACGAATCCGGGCAGTTCATCCATGCCATAAATCGGCTGCTTGATTGGCTTGTCACGCTTGCGCCGCGGGTCGGCGTCGAAGGCGGCGACGATTTCGAAACCTTCTTTTTCGAACCCGCGATAGGATAAAAGCGCGAGCCCAAGATTTCCGACGCCCACCAGAATGACCGGTTGCAGTCGGGACGTTCCGAGTTTATCGGATATTCTCTTGGAGAGCGCCCCGACGTCGTAACCCAGACCGCGCGTTCCGAACGTGCCGAAGTAAGCCAGGTCCTTGCGCAATTGGGTGGGCTTGACGCCTGCGGCTTTGGCAAGCGCCTCGCTGGAAACGGTGCTGATGCCGTTTTCGCGCAGGCGCGCCAGACACCGCAGATAAATCGAGAGACGATATATCGTTTTGCGGGGGATGACTGGCCGTTCCAATTTTTTCAATCCGCGCAAAAATTAAGGGAGCAGCCAGGATATGGCAAGAGATTAGCCATGAAACATTCCATATCGTTTTAATTTTTCAAGAGTGTCGGAACCAGCTCAAAATGCTGTGGCTGGATAGCGAGACACGCTCGAGTGAAATTAAGACAACCCGTTTTGTCCGCTCGCAACGAATCGCTCGTTTGACCATTGATTTTTAGTTCGTAAATAGCGCCGGGACGCAAATGGACCATTCGATAATACGTTTTGCCCCCAGCCTGCGGCACCGTTTCAGTCCACTGGCGCGGTGCGTCCGGACTCTCCAGCCAGGAGTTAATCTGGATGGTTAACGGCTGGTCATTTGCTCGAGAGACAGACATCGCCCAATCGGCGTTTGTGCCCGAAAAATATTCCAGCCCATGGGGGATGGCATTGATGCCAAACGGATGCGAGTCACGAAGCGCGCAGTTGCCCGCGGTTATGGCACTGCCTTTGGTATTCAAATCAATGAGATAAAGTTGCCCGCGCAATTCATAACGAAGCCTGGTGCCATTGAGGTCGTCGGTCAGGTGTGGCTCAAGGTAAAGCCGGTTGGGTTTTGGCTGGATGCCGTAAATATCGCGATACAAACCCACAATAGCCATGCAGTTTCCCGCCAGAATGTCATTTCCCGCGCCATTTTGCGATTTTCTTAAGTAGCGTTGAAACGACAAACCATCTTCACCGTAACGCGTCAAAATGTTCCTGATATATTTTACGGCTATGGCCGGATCATAAGCGGCGTAGGCTCGGACCCCGAGTTCATCCCAGGACAAGAACAAATCGCCGTTTTCATAACGGGGAAACGGGAAATTGATTTTGCCGCCTTCTTCAGGCTGATACGGGAAAAAGTTCAGCGGCCAGGAAAAAAGTTTCTCTTTCCGCATCTCATTTTCCATGCGGTCGAGAATCGCCTTCCGCCGCGACTCATCGTCGCAAAGGCCGTAGGCAATGGCGGCGAAATTGACGGGCGTAACCAGATTATCGCCGTGAATGGAATTGTCCTTATCGCGCCAATAAACATACCATTGATTTGTTGGATCCCAAAAACCGCCGCCGGCAATTGGCAGATTAAAAGTAGTCTTCAATCGGGCCGCAAAAGCGCGATAAGTCGTCGCGTGAGAGGGATCTTTGAGCGTGTCCTCGGCGTTCGCCCAAAGTTTCAGCGCTTCATAAAGCGCCGCGTTAACGAAGGCATTTTCGTAGGAAGCATAGATGACATCAATCCAATCACTACACTTTTGTTGCCTGGTGGAATCGCTCATCATGGCTACCAGACCGGTATTGGGAACTTCCCGGCGCATCAGGAAATTCAACGCTTTTTCGCAGGCGGATTTTTGTCCCGCAATCCATTTCCGGTCGCCGGTGAGGTTGAACTGTTCAGCCACATTGATTACATAATCCGGCTGGGAATCCAGCAGCAAAAAGCGTCCTGGCTCATAATAGCAAATGGCGTCTGAGCCGTTTCCGGCAATTTTCCTGTCTGGCCAAATGGTATGCGAGCCGTTTCCGTTAATATTTCTATCCCGCCAACGGGCGCTAACCCTGCCATCTGCTTTGATGGCATGGTCGCGTTCGAAGTCCAGGCATTGCGAAAGATTGGCAATGTAATCCGTTTCATCCAAAGCCAGGCCCATTTCCGCGAAGAAGGGTTCGTGCAGACAGATCCATCCGGTCCTCCAACCGTTGCCGCCTGTCAAACGTTTATCAATAACGCCATATCTGGGCACGGTGTTCAACAATTCGCGAACCAGGTTGCCGTCCAAACCGTGAAAGTTGCCCCGGTTGTCAGCGCGGGAGTAATCAAGCGCCTTTAAGGTAAATTGCGCGTTCACCTCTGACCGTTTGACGCGGAACGGCAACCAGAGATCCTGCTGATCATCCAGGAATCGTCTGAACTTGTATTTGGGACGAAGCTCCTCGCTGCTGACCGTGTAGTTAAAGGAGAACACCCCGTTGCCCTGGCGGGAAAAACGGCCGGCTCCGAATTGGTGATCAGGCAAATCCGGAATTATCCTCAAGCAATCGTTCGATTGAGAATTCCAAAATGTCACTGTGCCAAAGTGCGCTCCATAAGTTGCGTTGGTTTTGTCCAGATACTTGTTCCAGATGATGCCGCCATTGTCCAATAATCCGCCAGTCCAAGTGGACATGCCGCTAAAATCCCATTCAGGAAATGCCGCATCTTCCAGGACTGCGTTCGCCGGATACTTTCGAGTAATTCGCCAGACTATTTGATTTGACTGAGCCATGAACCTCCAACTTTCACGGATTTCGGCCCCCGGCGGACCAAATTGAATTCCAGTTACGGTCAGTGCATCCTTGCCTGCGAAGATCCGGGGCGTGGCGATGTTTTTGGTGGTGAACCATTGGCCATCTTCACTAACGCCGGTGAAAATGCCGGATTCGCCGGCCACTTCGCGTCCACGAACGATGACTTGATCCAGAACACAGCACTTGTCGTAATTCAATCGGAGCACAAGTTGTCCCTGCCCGTCGCTCAAGGTGACTTCTTTCCGTTCTGCATCTGGATGAATGCTTCCGTTTCCGGAATCCCGATCAGCGGAACAAACGGTCAACCCAAGCGCAAAAATCAATAAAGCAGGCAAGAGGGAGTTTTTTACTGTCTTCATAGTAGTTACCCGATGCATGATAATTCCAAAACCAAGCTGGCGATCATTACTCATTTCCGCAATGGAGAAACTGGCAATCCTCATGGACTTTTTGATAAAAATGGAGCGCAAAAATCACTAACACCGTGCCGAGCGCGAAATTCAAGCGCCAGACGGTGCCGGCTGGAATTGGGCCGGGCAATTTAGCTTGCCCGACCGTATGACCGTGACCAACGATTACCTTCGCGGTGTGACCAACGCCAGTGACGCTTCCGCTTTCGCGCTTTGGACGCTGGATTACATGCATTGGCTGGCGGCGCACGGCGTCAGCGGCGTCAATTTTCACAAAGCACGTATCCATAGTTTTTACGGGCTGTTAAGAGGTCGAAAATAGCTCGCCTCGGCGTCAAAGTTTGCCTACACTCCTCACTTAACATCGTTCGGAAATTCCATTGAAATTTTAATTATGGCAGATTCTTTTGTTCGCGCAGATGGCCGGGTGGCGGGCCAACTGCGGCCGATTCGTTTTCAGAACCACATTGCGCCCAATTCCACGGGGTCCACGCTGATTGAATGGGGAAACACGCGGGTGATTTGCGCGGTGACGGTGGAAGACGTGATACCGCGCTGGATGAAGGAGCAAAAGGTCAGCGGCGGCTGGCTGACGGCTGAATACTCGATGCTTCCTTACTCCACGCTCGATCGCAAACCGCGCGACGTGGCGAAGGGGAAATTGGACGGCCGTGCCTCGGAAATCCAGCGTCTGATCGGGCGCTCGATGCGGGCATGCGTGGACCTGGAAAAAATCGGTGAACGAACGGTTTGGATTGATTGCGACGTGTTGCAGGCCGATGGCGGCACGCGGACGGCCGCCATTACCGGGGCATTTGTCGCGCTGTCGCTTGCGGTGGCGAATTTGATGGCAAGAGGAAAGCTTGGGCAAAGTCCCATCCTGAGTCCCGTTGCCGCCGTGAGCGTCGGTATCGTGCAGGGGCGTTCGCTGCTGGACTTGTGTTACACGGAAGATGTTGCTGCGAGTGTAGATATGAATTTAGTCATGAATTCAGCGGGCGAATTCATCGAAATCCAGGGCAGCGGGGAAGAGGCCACCTTTAGTGAGGCACAGCTCGCCGAAATGCTGGCGCTCGGAAAAGCCGGCATTAAAGACCTCCTTGCCGCTCAACAACTGGCATTGAAAGGCTGACCAAGGCAATGACGCCTACTCCAACGCGCCTCCTGCTGGTGCGCCACGCCGAGGTGGAAGTTCGCTACCACAAAATATTCGGCGGCAGGATTGATATGAATCTCTCGCCCCGTGGCCACGAGCAGGCGGGAGTATTGGCGAAATTCCTCCATACGAGGAAACTGGACGCTATCTACGCGAGCCCGATGAAACGCGTGCAACAAACCATCGCGCCTTTTCTGACGAACGGCGCGCCCGCGCAAACCATCGTGACCGACCTGCGCGAAGTGGATTTTGGGGACTGGACGGGAATGAACTGGGAACAGGTCTGCCAAAAGTTCCAGTTGCTGACACACGAATGGCTGGAACATATCGAACGCGGTGCGGCGCCTAACGGCGAGAACGGCCCGCAATTTCGCGCGCGCGTAGAGCCCGCGCTACGCGAGATCATGAAAAAGCATCCGGGCCAAACCGTGGGCATCTTTTGCCACGGCGGGGTCATCCGGATGATATTGTCCATCCTGCTGGATCTTCCGCTGCCGCGCACCAACATGTTTGAGATCGAGTACGCGGGCGTGACACAAATCGCACTGCGCCCGGCCCACGCGGAGATTGAATTTCTTAATTTTACCCCCTGGCGTGATGCGCCGGATTTCAAATGAGCACTCGCCGGCCACTGTGGGCGGTTACAGTGGAGACGACCCTTGAGGCTGAGGACGCCATTGGTGAGATGCTTGGCGAATTGTTTGGCAGCCCGGCGTCTTCGTATTTTGATTTTGAGTCCGGTACGAGCCGCGTCTGCGTTTATGGTCAAGGCACGGTGGATCCGAAAGCCCGCCTAAAAATCAAAGAGGGCCTGGGTCGGATCAGGGATTGCAGGATTGAAATTGGCCCAGCCAGGATTTCGATCGCGCGAGTCCGAAAAGAGGACTGGGCCGAGTCATGGAAACGGCATTTCAAGCCGATTGAATTTGAAGATTTGCTGTTGGTCAAACCCGGTTGGAGCAAGAAGAAGCCGCGAAAGAACCAGGCTGTTGTCATACTGGATCCTGGATTGAGTTTCGGGACGGGCCAGCATCCCACCACCGCCTTTTGTTTAAGTGAAATCGCCAGAAACTCGCCTCGCAGGATTTCGCGAAAAAATGGGCAGGGGTTTCTCGATATTGGGACCGGTTCGGGAATTTTAGCCATTTCCGCCGCCAAACTGGGGTACGGACCGGTTCGAGCCCTGGACTTTGACGCCGACGCCGTCCGCGCCGCACGCGCGAATGCCGTACGGAATGGAGTGACCTTCCGGATTGTCCGCGGAGATGCGGCGCAGTTGCCGTTGAACCCGAAAATCCGCTACCATTTCATTTGCGCGAACTTGATTTCGAGTTTATTAGTACAAGAACGGGAAAGAATCACGGCGCAATTGGATCGGGCCGGTATCCTGGTATTGGCTGGGATTTTGAAGCGCGAGTTTTCAGAAGTGCGCCGAACGTACGAAAAAATGGGACTAAAAATGGTTTCGACAAAGAGTGAGAAAGAATGGCAGTCAGGTTCATTTTGTTTTCGATAAATATTTTTGAACGGCAGCGCGGGATGTCCGTCTGATTCTGTGAGGCCGCTGGCAGAATGGCAGCGGCGAGTTTGAGATGCGTTGGCATGGATTACGCTTAATCACGCAGTGAAAGGGTTCAAGCTATGATGAAAACACTCGAAGTCATCAGCGAAGCAGTTCGCAATCCGAAACATCCGTTTCGTAAAACAGAGCATCAGCCCAAAAAAGCTCGAAAAAATCGATACGAGCGCAGAAAGATAAAAGAATTCCTCCATATGGCCGATTGGCTGGCCGAGGAAATGGCCTAAGGCCAATAGTTGCCAGATTGTTTAAAAAACGCCAGTTGCCGTGAATCCGGCAACCGGATCAAAGGAGAATTGTCACTGACATTCCGGACAAACGCCGAAAAATTCCAGTTTGTGGGTGACGCCTTTGTAACGGTTCCTGGCGGCAATTTGCTTCTCTATTTTCCGAGGAAAACATTCTTCAATCTCAACGACTTCTGAGCAGCGGGTGCAGACCAAATGGTGATGGTGGCCGTCGTCATTTTCGCCTACGAGTTCGAATCGTCCGGCGCCGTCGCCGAAATCGAACCGCTTGACCATCCCCATTTTTTCCAGGAGGTGCATGGAACGATAGACGGTGGCGAGGTTGCAATTGCCGTTGCCTTTCCGCATCTGAATCAGGATTTCGCGGTTGGTGAGCGGATGCGGATGTTTCCGAAGGATCTCCAGAATCGCCGCGCGCGGACCCGTGATTTTGCGGGATTGACCGCGTAAACGCTTTTTAAGGGCGGACAAATCCTGTCTCTTGTGCGAATGAGAATGAGAGTGCGGCTTACTCACGACGTAAAAATCTCATGAACGCCGCGGAAAAGCAAGATGCGCAACGAGGGTGGGGGTAGTACAGGTGACGGATTCTAAACCCCAAATTCCAAACACCCAAGCTCCGGAGAAGCACCAAGGCTCGAATATCCAATTTTGCGCACTTGTAGATCTTTGAAGTTTCTCTGATGCTTGAATGTTGAAGTTTGGAGCTTTTCATGGCAGGGCTCTGTCCGGGCTCTGTCGTTACCTCACTTCTCGTCTTTTCGCGGAAACAATGGCGCGATTTCGCCAATCGTGTGGCCTGGCTGAAGTTTGCCCCAGGCGGCGTCGGAAAACTTGTCAGATGCTCCGCCCAAGCCCAATTGCGCATAGATTTTGGCGGAAGTATCTGGCAAAAACGGCTGATATAAAACAGCCAGCACACGGCAGGTTTCGGCCAGATTGTAGAGCACTTCGTCCAGGCGCTTTGCCTGGGCAGGGTCTTTGGCGAGCTTAAATGGCGCGGTCTGGTCTACGTACTGGTTGGCGCGTGTCACCAGGGCATGAATACTTTGAAGCGCGCCCTGAAGTTCGAATTGTTCCAGTTGGGCGCGGGTCTGTTCCATGGCTTTGCCTGCGTCCGCGGAGAGTTCGTCCGACCTCGCTGGCACCACTCCGTTACGATAACGTTTAAGCATGGAGAGAGACCGGTTTACCAGGTTGCCAAGTCCGTTGGCCAATTCGGCCGAATAACGCGCGCGGAATCCGCCGTCGGTCCAATTTCCATCCGGCCCAATGTCCAACTCGCGCAAGACGTAATAACGGAAGGCGTCCAGGCCCCATTCATCAATCACGGCAATCGGGTCAACCACGTTGCCGGTGGTCTTGCTCATGCGTTGTCCGTCCTTTTGCCACCAGCCGTGGACGACAATCTGCTTAGGCAATGGCAATCCAAGCGCTTTGAGCATGATCGGCCAGTATACGGCGTGAAATTTCAGGATGTCCTTGCCGATAACATGAACGTCGGCGGGCCACAGCGAAAGGCCGGGTTCCGGAGCTGTCCCGGTTGCGCCGATGGCGGCCCTGACAATCTGGTCACCGCGGGCAGCCGGGATGGAAATGTAGTTCACGAGGGCATCAAACCAAACCCAAGTCACGTATTCGGGGTCGAACGGGATTGGGATGCCCCAGCTCAGACGCGACACCGGGCGGCTGATGCACAGGTCTTCGAGCGTGCTGCTTTTCAGGAAGCCGATCATCTCGTTTCGACGATATTCCGGGACGACAAAATTCGGATTTTGGGCGATATAATCCATCAGCCATTGCTGATGCTCGCTCAGCTTGAAAAAATAGTCTTCCTCCTTCAACTCGATGACTTCGCCCCAGGATGGGTCAAAGGTGCCATCGGGCAGCCGGTCTTTGGCAGTCAGAAACGTTTCTTCCCTGAGGGAATAGAAGCCGGAATAAGTCTTTTTATAAAAGTGCCCCGCGGCGCGCGCGCGTTCCAGGGAGGCTTGCACGGTTTCTTTATGGCGTGATTCAGTGGTGCGCACGAAATCGTTGTTGGTCAGGCCGAGTTTTTTCGCAAAGGCTTTCCAATCGGCCGCCAATTCGTCGCAATAAACCTGGGGACTGGTTTTTCGGGCAAGCGCCGTTTGTTGCACCTTCTGGCCGTGTTCGTCCAGGCCGGTCAGAAAAAAAACGTCCTGGCCGAGGCTGCGCCGCGAACGGGCGATGACGTCGGCAATAATTTTTTCGTAGGCGTGGCCGAGGTGCGGTTGGCCGTTGACATAATCAATGGCCGTGGTGATGTAAAACGGTTTGCTCATTTCGCGCCGCGATATTACTCAAAAATTCCGCCAATGCCAGTTCGTAAAACGCCATAATAATTTGCTGGACAGTCCGCCGGCAAATCAGTAAATATGTAGCTTCAGAGAAAGGAACGTTATGATGCCGCAAAATGAAATGGTCGTAAAAATGATTCCTGTAGACGCGGAAACATTTGAAGCCGTCGGGTACCTTCTCAAGGGCAAGCAACTCTACGTCAAATTCCGAAAATCTCCGGCGTTGGTCTTCAACAACGTGCCGGGATTTCGGTTTGATGGCTTAATGGCCGCGCCGCGCAAGGACGCTTATTACGATACCTTTATCAAGAACTTTTTTGTTTCAAAGCCAACTGAGTTGCCGCAAGCTGTGGCTCGTTGAAGCAAAAAGTTGAGAAACCAGAGGCTGCACCGCCTGCCAAAGCGATTCGATGGCCGGGGATTGCTGTAATCCTGCTGGTTGGCGTCGTGGCGTTTGGCCTGGTGGTGGCGCAGTTTTCGTGGGCGGAGGACCAATCAAGCCAATTATCGCTCTCGAATTTGGACCGACGCGTGCCGGTTCTTGAATCTATTACTAACTGGATCCAACGTGATCGTTATTGCGTTGGACTGTCGGCGATGGGCCGACAATTGGACGCTGCAATCGCGCCGGATGCGCGCGTTTTTATCGGTGGGATGCTTGGTCCCACAAACGCTTCTAAAACTGGCTACTATTTTTTCCTGAAGAACTATCTTTTCCCCAGGGACGTTGAAATTTCCCTGGACAGCAAATCACACAGTGGCAAGGACGGTTTTACTGGTGTCCCGTGCGATTCACCGGAACTTCTTCGAAGCAACGGGTTCGACTTAGTAATTGAATTTACGGATAATGGGCCCAGCTTGCTTCCTCTAACGCCCAAAGGCGTGCTGCGTTCCCAATGATCGAGCTTGCTGCATTTCTTTTGCCGCCTGCGACCGCCTTGGCGGGGATGCGCCTGTCCGCGCTCGTACTCGGGGAAAAATTTCGCGAGCAATTTGGGTTTGGACTTCGATTTACCCTCGGGCTTGCGGTTGGGATGCTGGTTTTTTCCCAGGCGGTCTTGTTGTCCGCCCTTGCAGGAGTCAACGCCTCATCAATCCTGGCTTGGCTCGCCATGATTTGGGGAATAGTGGAATTGGCTTTGGTCGCGACGAAGCTTCCTGCGGCGTCGAAAGGTATCCGGTTTACCCCAGCGCATTTGTGGCTCCTGCTATTGCTTCCGCTGGTCTATTCCTGGTGGGTATTCGGGCGGCTCTCAACTCTGGAAGGAACTCTGGAATACGATGCCAATGCCTTTTGGGTCTTTAAGGCGAAAATTCTGTATCTGGAGCAGGGGGAGAACCTCATCCGCGTATTGCGGGACGTCAACCTCGGGTACGCCCACATGGACTATCCCATGCTGGTGCCGTCTCTTTATACGCTCAATTACGGTCTAGTGGGCCGCGTTGATGAGTTCGTGAACAAGGTTTGGCCGTTTTGGATGATGGTCGCGCTCTGCGCGGGCATCGTTTCCACCGCGCGTCTTTGGAAAAATCCGCGGCCCTTGCCCATTGCGGTTGTCACACTCATCGCGTTTCTGCCTGCGACGCTGGAATTCATCCGGAATGAAGGCGGAACGATTCCGATGGTTTTTTACACGTGCACCGCAGCATTGTTCATGGTGAGCGCGCTATATGCTCGAATTGAACTTGCGCCCGCGGCGCTGGTTTTGGTCCTGGCCGGCTGTTTTTCGACAAAATTTGAAGGCGTGCTGTTCACCGCCTTTACGGCCTGCGCTCTATTGCCGTTTACCCTGCGGCAGGGATGGCTGAAAAACGCTGCATTGTGGAAAAGCGCTGCTGCCGCATTTGTCTGTATCGTGCCGTATTTAATTTATCGGCTCTCGAAGCCCGTTCCCAACTCGGAATCGGCATGGCTTCATACCGGCATGGAGACGCCCGGCGCGGTTGTGCATCGGTTTCCGCAAATCTGGTTTTTAAACGTTTTCGCCCGCTTTTTCAACCCGACGTTCTTCCACTGGCAGGCAAACAATGACCAATTGCAATGGATCGGTCATTGGACGGGCCTGGGCAGCCTGGTTAACGACCAGCTTGCGGTTTTACCCTGGCTCCTGCTGGCATTGCTCGTTCTTTCCGTTGTTTATAAGCCGCGCGGACGTGCCGTGATTGGTGTTCTTTCGGTCGTTGTCCTGGTGACATTTACGGTTCTGTCCGTGGTCGTATCGTGCCTGAAGAAGGATGACTTGCCATCAGGCATTGACTTCGCCTGTTCGATCGTCGGACGATATTATTATCCGTTCTTCACCGCATGGTTCCTGGGCACAGCCGCCCTATGGTTTTTTGAAGAAAAGCAAACTGGCGCGCCGGTGGCGGAAGTCGAAGCCGACAAAACGGCCGCGGTCCTTTCGCCACGGTCGAAACGGCGGCACTGACTTGTCTTTTCCGATTTTTCCGATAGACTTGGAACATGAAACACGACGTCGTGCCTATTCAAATTCGCGGGATCCTTCCCGCAAATAACGGCTGCGCGCTCTTTGTGGGAAATGACGAAAAGGTATTTGTCATTAACGTCGAGCCGCAAATGGGCGTCATCATCGGCATGTTTTTGCGCCAGCAGCCCAAGGAACGGCCCCTGACTCATGACCTCATCAATCGCATTTTCCAGGGCTTTGGCATCACCGTCGAGCGTGTCATCATCACCGACCTGAAGAATTCCACTTACTTCGCGCGTCTGATTTTGCAGCAGCAAAACGAATTGCAAACGGCGAGGAAAATTGTGGAAGTCGACGCGCGCCCCAGCGATTGTCTCGCCATCGCTTCGGCCCAAAAGAAACCCATCTTTGTCTCGTCGGAACTTTTTGAGCAGGTCGAAGACATGAGCGAAGTGCTCAATCGCATCAATGAAAGCGGCGCCGGCGAGTCCGCCGAATAAAAATGCCCGCCGCGAAATCCGCTTCCCCCCTCGCATTCATTTGCGGCACTGATGAATTCGCTGTAAAAAAGCGGGCGAAAGAGATATTCCAGGACTGGGCCGGCGAATCCGGGGACATGGACCAGGAAATCATCGATGCCGCCGTTTCCAACAGCGGCGACGCGCTCAACGCTATCGCCAAATTGCGCGAAGCCATCCAAACGCTGCCTTTTTTCGGTTCATCCAAGATCGTATGGCTGCGCGATTGCAGCTTTCTGGGCGAAGAACGGGCCGCCTCGGCCCAGGCGGTCGTGGATACCCTTGCCGAGTTGGCAGCTGAGTTGAAGAGCTTCAAATGGGACAAAGTCCGCCTCCTGATTAGCGCCGGCAAAGTGGACCGTCGAAAGGGTTTTTTCAAAACGCTCGAAAAGATTGGGTCGGTTGAAAATTTTGAAGCGCTTTCGGCGGACGACCGGGATTGGGCCGAACGGGCCGAAGGCGTCGCCCGCGGGGCCATTCGCCGGCGCGGAAAGGAAATCAGTGAGGAGGCGCTGGCCGAATTGGTTGCTCGTGTCGGTCCCAACACGCAACAGCTCGAAAATGAAGCAGAAAAGCTGGCTTTGTTCCTCGGGGCCCGGCAAAAGATCGAATTTGGCGACGTTGCCTCAATTTGTTCCCGTAATAAGACAGCCCGCGCCTTTGCCCTGGGCGATGCGCTGGGAGACCGGGATTTGCCGCGGCTGTTGAAACGCCTGGACGAAGAACTTTGGGAAATGAAGTTTGACTCCCAAAAATCGCCCATCGGCCTGCTTTACGGCCTTATTTCCAAGGTGCGAGCGATGTTGATGCTCAAGGAAATGCTCCGTGAAGGCTGGGTTAAGCCGGAAACCGATTACAACCGTTTCAAAGCCCAACTCGCGCGTGTCCCGGCCGAGCGCTTGCCGGCGGACAAACGATTTAATCCCCTGGCCCTGAATCCCTACGTCCTGTTCAGGGCGCTGCCGCAGGCCAAACGCTACAGCCGGGAAGAACTGGTCCGGGCGATGGACCTTTTGCTGCGCTGCAACCGGCGCCTGGTGTCCAGCGGACTTGACAAAGCGTTCATGTTGCAGCAAATAATAGTGGAAATAGCGGCGCCTCAGGCATTAACGGCGTAATGATTTTTTACCCAACATGGCACTACCATCGGCTAGATTGTCCGTATTAGTCGGCAAAGATTTCGCCTGCGTGAAAATCGCAGGCCGGGCGAACTTCACGTTCAGCCCTGATTTTAAAACACTTCTGGCCGAGCTAATTCAAAAAGGTTACGGCCATTTCATTATCGATTTGTCCGAATGCGTCCTGATGGACAGCACCTTTCTGGGCGTCCTGGCCGGTTTTGGCATCAAATTGAACCAGGGCGCTGCGTCGCCGGATGGCCGCATCGAATTGTCCAATCCGAACGCGCGTGTTACGGAATTGCTCGAAAACCTCGGCGTCCTTCAATTATTTAAAATCATCAGCGGCTCCCTGCAATTGTCCGGCGAAGAATGCGTGCCTGCCCCGGTCAACCCTTCGCACGAGGAAATTACCCGCACAAGCCTGGAAGCACACCAGGCGCTAATGGCAGTAAACCCGGACAATGTGCCGCGCTTCAAGGATGTAACGCAGTTCCTGGCGGAGGACTTAAAGAACCTTCAAAATTGCAAGCAGCGGTGAACCGTTATTGCGCCTGGTTGGTTCCTTCGAAGTAAATGACGGTTTCATTTGGACGTGCGTAGCCCAATTTCTCGCGTGTCAGGCGTTCGACCGTCCTGGGATCATTTTGCAGCGCTTCAATCTGGCCTTGTAATTGTTGCGATTTCTGTTGCTCGACTTTGAGTTGCGCCTCAAGCTTCAGGATTTGACTCCGCATACGCGCGTTTTCCTGGATGACCGGAAGATAACATTCTCCAATGAGCAGGAGGACAGCGATGACAACGAGTGCCACGATCACGTTGGTCAGCTTGCTCCAAATGCCCAGGTTCACGTTCATGGGCCCAGTTAACCATCCAATAGTCTTGCTTAAAAGCTTATTTCCGCTGAAAACTTTCCTTTGTCAGCCTCCTAATCGGGTATAAAATTTCTTTGTGGACCATCAATTGGAAAAAAATTTGCTCAACGCGCTTACGGATTTGGACGCCGTGGTGAAGGCCATGCCTACGGCCAATCCGAAACCGAACCTGATGCCGCTATTCGACCGGATTGATGAACTAACGAAGAGCCTGCCGCGCAATACCGACCCGGCCCTGCTGCACTACCTGCACAAGAAGAGCTACGAAAAAGCGCGGCTATATTTACAAGGTCGAGATGCTGAGAATCAGGCGGGAAATTGCAGGCACGTTTGAAGAGTGGATTATTGGATTATCGGGCACGCTCCATCTTCCGAGCCCCGTAATTCCAGAACAAGTAAATCACCACCACATCTACGAGCAAAAACGAAAGTAGTAGAACAAGGCCCGACATCGCGTAATGATGATGTAAGCGGTAGAATTCATCGTTCATAGCTGCTTTTGTGGATACAGACGGATTCAGTTTGTATGCCTCGATTGTTTCAATTCGCTCCTTCTGTCGATAACTGGGCCCGCCGGGCCCCGTGGGAAGTACCAGAGCACCAAATGGCAAAAGAACGAAAATAACAATCAGCCATCTGATCGCTCTGGTTTTCATGGTGCTGGCAATGTCTGACTTCTCAACAGTGCGCAAGGGTGGTGAGAACGGCAAGCTTGAAAATCAGTCAAACTGTTTAGAATCGCGCGAACGGTTTCACCCATTAATCCACAAAGCCAATTATCCAACTATCCAATTCCCTCAGTCTGGATAACCCGTCGGGTTTCTCTTGTGCCACGACCATGCGGTGGCGACGATGTCTTCCAGTTTTGGATATTTTGGTTTCCACCCAAGGTCGCGAATCGCCTTTTCGGCTGACGCCACCAGCTTGGGCGAATCTCCCGGACGCCGGGGCTTTTCAACTGTCGGAATCTTTGTGCCGGTGATGCGTTCGCACATGGAAATCACCTGGCGCACCGAATAGCCGTCGCCGTTGCCCAGGTTGTAAAATCCGGTTTTGCCGGGCGCCAGGCCCAGCATGTGCGCCTGGGCCAAATCAATAATGTGAATGTAATCGCGGATGCACGTGCCGTCTGGCGTCGAATAATCTGTGCCGAAAATATCGCATTGCTTTGCCTGCCCCAGGGGAACTTTCAGGACATTGGGAATGAGATGGGTCTCGATGCGATGATGTTCTCCAAATTGTTCGCTGGCGCCCGCGGCGTTGAAGTAGCGGAACGCGATGAACTCAAGGCCGTAAATCCTGTAATACCACTCCAGGACCTTTTCAAACATCAACTTTGATTCGCCGTAGGGATTTATCGGGCGTTGCGGCAGGTCCTCGGTCATCGGCATTTTTTCCGGGGGCGCGTAGGTCGCGCAGGTCGAACTGAAGACAAACTTTTTGACGCCACATTCAACAGCGGCATCGGCCAGTTTCACGGCGTTGAAAACGTTGTTATGAAAATACTTTTTGGGATTGGTCATGGACTCGCCCACGAGCGCGCTCGCGGCGAAGTGCATGATGGCGTCAGGCTTTGACGATTTGACGGCGTTCAGGATGTCTCCTTCGACTTCGGGCTTCGCAAGAATGAATTTGGCCCGGGGATCCACCGCCGAGCGATGGCCTTCTGTCAGATTATCGTAAACGATGACCGAATGCCCGGCATTCAACAATTCTTCAGTGCAAATGGAGCCGATATAACCGGCTCCGCCTGTGACAAGGACGTTCATTGGCCGAATTATTAGCAAAATTTCTCAACGAACGAAATTTTAAAATTAGGTCAAAAATTCGGCCTGGTCACGCCTTGCACCGTCTCCAACTTACTGATCAGCCATTGGCCTCCCGTGTTTTGGAACGTAATATTGAGTTCCTGAATGACGGCGTCGCGGTCGCCGGAGACTGTGGCATTCAAGGTGACGTCCGCAGTCGCCGAGTTTTTGTCCGGCGCCACGGTTATGATTACATCAGGAAATTTCACGTCCAGGGCGGTTGCTTCCTGCCGTGACGCCATCGCCGCCACCTGGATCTGGTCCCGTCCCGTCAGCGTCGCTTGCTCGTGGCCCGGAATGGAAATGTTCACGACGACGTTGCTGGAAAAAAAGGTGGCCACATTTTGGGCTTCGGCCATTTTGATCAGATTATTTTCGTCCTGCGAAAACGAAACGTCCTGCGCGAGTTTGGTCAGCTGTTTGCGAATAATATGTTCCGGGCTGGGAAAGAAAATCGTCCACAGCCAGATACCGAGGGCAGCCAGCGCAGCCACTACAATCAGTCGCAAAACAATTCTCATAAAAGCATTTTTCCAACAATCCTGCTGCGGTCCACTTTTCCAAAATAATGGTCCTGCCAGCGCATCGTCCGGTTGTCACCCACGATGAAGTACTCGCGCAGCCCAAGCCTGATCGGCGGCAGCGTCCAATCACACGGCCATTTTTCGTAGGGCTCATCCAGCAGCGTTCCGTTTATGAACACGCGCCCATGATTGAATGACACCGTCTCGCCCGGCAACCCAATAATGCGTTTCATCAACATTACGTGCTTGCCGGCCCAGGCGCGAACGGCCACAACGTCCCCGCGCCGCGGTCCATGCGACACATAGGCCAGTTGGTTGATCAAATTGATTGCGTGATTCTTGTAGGTCGGCGCCATGCTGATGCCATCCACCTGTGCCGGCAGCACGACATAACGAAAGAACACGAAACAGAAAATGACGAGCACCAGAATGCGGATTGCCGTCTTTCGCGGGTCGCGTCCCACGGCAACCACTTGAAGCCAATGCGGACGGGCAGGGGGGCTGCCGCCGGATTCAGAAGGCACGGTCATTTTGAAAATTCTCCCGTAACCAGGAAATTTCGCAACAGGATTATGGCAACGGCATTCGGATTGCCAACCATTACATCTTGTTTCTTAACTTTCCTGTTCTTAATTTTGTGTAAAAGATTTTCAACCGGTTAATCGACGAAAGCAGATGAAATTGAAGTATCGCAACTCCTGGATAGGTGTTTTCGCCGTTTGGATTTTTTTGTTGATGGTATCTGCGCCGGTTGTAATCGCCGAAACCTCCCAAATCTCGGATTATCCGGAGGTCCCACAGTCTGCTTTCTACGCGGTTACCATTACGGGAGATGGCTCAGATCGGCGACTGCCGGTTTTTGAGAGTTCGTGTCCCAATTATCAACCGGGTTATATGAACATGATGCCGGTGGATCAGCATCCGCTGAAACTGTTCCACGGCAGAAGCATCAACTGGGTCAATTTTTCATTTTCCGGCCGGGTAACGATTGAGATTCATGTGTTGGATGGCAAAATCCAAATGGATGGGCCGGTAAAGGTGTTTCCGTCCGACTGTGGTGTGACACCAGTGGTTAATGGAAATGTGATCAGCTTCACGCTGACCCGCCCCGGGCAATACTCTGTTGAAATTGGGGAAGATGGCTATAAGAACGGCCTCTTGATATTTGCTAATCCGCTGGAGAACGCCCAACCGGACCCCGCGTCAGGAAATTATTTTCAATTAACCAATGCGACCCCTTCGGCAGTCGGCGCCGTTCCCGCGTCGTATTCCGGTATTTATTTCCACAGCGGCGTTCATGACATCGGGGTTTACCATATTCCGAGCCACATCAAAAATATCTATTTCGAGCCGAGCTCGTGGGTTTATGGCGCGTTGGTCATGGATGGGAATTCCGGCGTAAAGATTTTTGGGCGCGGTGTGTTGTCTGGCGCCAGGTTAAATTATCGCCAGTCGCACATGGTCGAGGCCGTCCGAAGCGACCGCATTGACCTTGAGGGCATCGTGATTGCCGATACCAAATTCTTTGCCGTCCGGCTTCTGGGGACGAATAACGTCGTAAAATGGGTCAAGATCGTCGGCGGATGGACTTATAATACCGATGGCATCGCGGCGTTTGCCGGATCCCGCATCGCGCACTGCTTCATTTGGGCCAATGATGACAGCCTCAAACCTTATCGGGACGATCTGACAATCTCGGATTGCGTCATATGGCAATTGAACAATGGAGCCGTTATTCAACTTGGATGGGGAAACGCCAGGGCCGCAAACGTCACGATCAGCAATGTGGACATCCTGCGCGCGGAATGGAACAACAATGCGGCCAACCGAGGCATTGTAAGTTGCATCGGCGACAAATTCGCCAAAGGCGGCATGGTCGGCTCGCAGGACTCCTTCGTGATCAAAAACGTCCGCACGGAAACACCGGTGCCCTTTGTTTTTAATATTCGGCCAAATCCCGCAAGTCCTGACCGTATCCACGGCATGACTTTTAAGAATTGGAACATCGTCATGGAGATGAGCCGCGACTATCCGAATTACATCGAATGCGAGGATGGGACCAATAAATTCGATGGATTCGTATTTGATAATTTTACGTTCAATGGGGCGAAATTAACCGAGTCGAACTGGATTCGAGCTGGACATTTCGTAATTACAAACCTGGTTAGGCCGAAGTTTATATCCGACCGTTAATTTGAATACTCAATGGCGCGCATCTAACGATGCGTGCCTGGCGGAAAGGGTGGCAGCGCCACTTGCGACCATTCGCCCTATCGGATGGCACTACTGAAATCTCTTGTTTAATTGCATCTGTCATGCTTATCTCATCCGATGAAACGGGGACGTTCCCTCGCAGGCATTTTTCGAATCGAAACTTTTTTTGCGGTCCTGGCGATTTGTTGTCTTTTGGGTCCGTTCGCCGCCCGCGCTAAAGACATCACCACGCTCGCCGAACTTCAGCAGAAGATCTCCGCCTTTGTATCACAGCCACGTTTCGACGGGGCGATTTGGGGAATCAAAGTCGTCTCCCTGGACACCGGGAAGACGCTCTTTGAAACCAACGCCGCCCGTCTCATGAGTCCCGCGTCCAATTGTAAGATGTTGACCGGGGCAGCGGCCCTGGACCGGTTTGGCGGCGACTATCAGATTACGACGCCCATTTATGCTTCGGCCGCGCCAAATCGTCGCGGCACGATCCATGGGGATCTCATCGTCGTTGGTCACGGCGATACGACCTGGAACTGGCGGCGGTTTGGAACCAATAATTTCCGGGACATCTTTGAACCGTTTGTTTCGGCCTTGTCAAAAGCCGGTATCCGTCACGTCACCGGCGATTTGATTGCCGATGCTACTTATTTTCACGGAGAACCGACAGGTTCCAGCCTCATGATTGATGATTTTGAGTATGGCGAGTGTCCCTACATTTCCGCGATCACGCTCAATGACGGGTTGGCTCAAGTCCAGGTGTCACCCACGGCGGTCGGCGCGCCTTGCAGCTTAACTATTCAGCAGCCGGACATCAGTTTTGTGTTTAGCAATTGCACGACCACTGTTGCAAAGGGCGGTCGGCATTCCATTGATTACTATATGCCCTATGGCCAGCGCATCATTTATGTGTTCGGGCAACTGCCCGTCGGTGACAGCGGTGAAAGCCTGGACATCCCCGTCCTGGATCCGGCCAAATGGTTTGCCGCCGCGCTCAAAGACGCCCTCGCGCGCCACGGAATTAAAATATCCGGCACAGTTCGTGGGGTAACGTGGCCGCAAACTTCTGTTTTGAGCTCGCACGATGTGAAGATTGGCGAAGTCTTGTCCCCACCGTTGCGCGAAGTCATTCGCTATTATATGAAACCGTCGCAGAATCTGGAAAACGACACCGTGCTGGCGGACCTTGGTGAGGCGACGCGTGACAGCAACACGCCGCCATGGCGCACTTCGGAGCAACTTGGGCTGGCGGCGATCCATCAATTTCTCGAGACCAACGATTTGCCCGCTGATGAAGTGAAATTCGATGAAGGCTCCGGCCTTTCCGACAACAACATGGCCACGGCCAACGCGTTCGCCGCCCTGCTTCAATTCATGTGGCAGCATCCAGCTTCCAAAGATTTCATCGATTCATTACCAATCGCCGCCCAGGACGGCACCTTGCGCCGCCGCTTTCATAACACTCCTGCCGCCGGAAACATCCGCGCAAAGACCGGCACGCTGCGCTGGGTCAATTCGCTGTCCGGTTACATGACTTCGGCTGCCGGCGAGCACCTGGCTTTTAGCCTTTTGCTCAATCGATATTCTCCGCCGCCAGGATACGATAAACGTGACGAACTGGACGCTGTGGCCCTCATGCTGGCTGAGTTCTCCGGACGTTCCATTCCCAACGCCGCCGAGCTCAAAGAGCTTTACGCCCCTTACGGCAATGTCATGCTCGTCCAGTTGCCAAATGCGCCCTTTCCGCATCCTTCCCGCGCGAAAGGGCACTGGTATGGCAACCAATTCTATTCCGCCCGGGATCATTACTCCGACAATTCCGTGGCCATTTTCATACCGAAAAATTTTCATGCTACAGACAAAGCGGATTTTCTGGTTCATTTCCACGGCTGGCGGCATACCGTGGCCGGAACGCTTGGCGAATATCATTTGATTGATCAATTGGCGGCCAGCGGCAAAAACGTCATTCTCGTCGTTCCACAGGGCCCATTTAACGTTCCTGATTCCTCCGGAGGAAAACTTGAAGATACCAACGGCTTTGCCAGGTTCATGAATGATGTCGTCATCGCAGTGAAAAACAGCGGCGCCGTGGACCCGGCGGCAAATCTTGAAATTGGAAACATCATTTTGTCCGGCCACAGCGGCGGCTACAAAGTTATGGCTTCGATTGTGGATCACGGTGGGCTTTCGGATAAAATCAAGGAAGTCTGGCTATTCGATGCGCTTTACGCCGGCAGGGAAAATTTTGTCGCCTGGCAGAAAGCGGAAAATGGCCGGCTTCTGGACATTTACACCGACCACGGCGGCACTGAGTATGAAGTTGCCGACCTGATTTCCTCTTTGAAAAAGAATGGTGTCCCTTATTGGACCGGCGAAGATTCCGCCGTAACCCCTGAAGAACTTCGAACCAACAAATACGTGATTTTGCACTCCGACATGGCGCACAACGACGTCGTTTCCAAACGGCAGGCGTTCCAGAAATTTCTCGAAACGAGTTGTCTTGGCGATAAATGAAAAATTAAACCGTGAAAAGCGTCTTCATCCTGCTTTTCGCGTTCATCCCGCTATTTAGCGCTATCGGCCAGGACACCAATTTGCTATCGCATCTTGAGGCTGTGCCGCCATTGCCGGAAGTGCGGCTGGTTGCAAAGACAAACAACATTTCGCTGGATGGAATTGGGCCGGCGACCTCCATGAACGTTATGCCCGGCGATTCGCTCACGGCCCTTATCACTCTGCATCAAAAGCGCGATCGTCTCACCCAATGGCTCGTCTGTTTCGATGTGGTTGCCGTTTCCAACCGGCCGCCGTCGCACCCGGCAAAATCGCAAAAACCCATAGTTCTTTACAATTCCATCGGCGACAAATTTGAATTCTCGAACACGCCCGTCGTGTTTCGCATTCGCTCCATCGGACCTTACGTGGAATCTGCTTCCATTTGGGGAGCGCCGGTGCCCAAAGACGATGATGCGCGCGCCTCCGTAAACGGAACCTTTCTTGCCCTTGGCATGGACAAGTGCATGGCGGCTCTTTATCGCCTGGAGCCGTTGATTCACAAATCAGGGGCTACGAACTTTAACCTCAATGTGTCCGAAAAACCGCCCGTTGCCGAAACAGTCCAAAAAAATCAAAAACTCGCCGCCGTGTTGCATATTACTTCACAGGAGGAAAGCGCGCTTGCCACCGCGGGACCGACGATGAATTCCTATTTCGCCGCCGTCGGCGAAACACCCGATTTGGACGAAATCATGTGGAAGGTCATAAGCCTGCCCTCTCTCTGGTCTATCGTCAAAAATGCCGGGGTAACCCCGGCGCTCAATTTTGATGTGCGCCATATTCGGCCTGTGTCGCTGCCGCCTGGTTGGAATTTGCCCGGCCACGGCCCTGTCTATGCTTTGCCGTTGTCAGTCACGCTCAACCGAAAACCGGCCCTGTACGTGACGCTGCTCATCACCAGCCCGAATCCGTCGCTGGTGGCTTGCGGCGGGATTATTGGATTCGTCGCGCAAAATCCGAACGATGAAGAAGACTATGCGGTCCTTCGCGTTATCAGTGCGAGGCGGGGCGGGCCGTTGAAACGTTGAGACGTAAATAAATCGTTGTCCGCTGCTACGCATGAATTGCAAATTTCAGCATTGTCCGTTACTACTGCCCTCAATACCATCGTTCCTGCCTTCGGAATAAATCAATATCAATGAAAATCACTCAATATACTGTTTTTCTTTTTCCTCTCATTGCCGTGCTCATAACGGGTTGCCCTTCCGGTCCGCAAGTGCAACCGTGCTCTGCGCCCGCGACTGCGATGACGTCCATCCGGTCCGCGCCGTCGGCGCGGGTCAAACTCGGCGTCGAAGTTTTGTTTGAAAAGCACCTCGATTTGATCAGAGGCAAGCGCATCGGCTTGATCACCAACCCGGGCGGAGTGGATTCGCAACTGGATAGCATTGTCGAACTGTTTCGCGCGCAGCCGGATGTTCATTTGGTTGCCCTTTACGGGCCCGAACACGGCGTTCGTGGTGATGCCCAGGCCGGCAAGCCGGTTGCCTTTTATTATGACAATCATTTCCATCTGCCTGTCTTCAGCCTGTATGGCCAGACCTACAAGCCCCCGGCGGATATGCTCACGAACATCGACCACTACATGCGTTCCTATGACACGCAGCAGACCGGCAAATTGCCCGAGCACGGGGCGTTGAACGGAATTGACGTCATGGTCTATGACTTGCCAGACGTGGGCACGCGCGTTTATACGTTTGAAGCCACGCTAGCCTATGCGATGCGGGCATGCGCCGAATCCGGCATTCCGGTTATCGTTCTGGATCGGCCCAATCCCATCGGCGGCGTGACACTGGAAGGCCCGGTTCTCGACTATCCGAAATACAGCTCGTTCATTGGGCTGACCGCAACCCCGCTTCGGCACGGATTTACCATGGGCGAACTCGCATTGTTCTACAACGACAACTTCCTCAAGAAAAAGGCGAACCTTACCGTAATTCCGATGGAAAACTGGAAGCGCGACCAATGGTTCGATCAAACCGGCCTGCCGTGGGTCATGCCGTCGCCGAATATTCCGACGCTCGATTCGGCTATCGTTTATCCGGGTCAGGTCATGCTCGAAGGCACCGATTTGTCCGAGGGCAGGGGCACGACGCGCCCGTTTGAAATTTTTGGCGCCTCATGGATAGATGGCTATGTGTTGGCGCAAAAATTGAATGCGCTCCATTTGCCCGGCGTGACATTCCGCGAAATCTGGTTTACGCCCACGTTTTCAAAATTCCAAGGCCAGCTCTGCGGCGGCTGCCAAATCCACGTGACTGACCGTGACAAATATCGGGCCATTGCCACGACACTAAACATTTTGGCCACCGTGAAACAGCTTTACGGTGATAAGCTGGAATTCCACGCCAGTTACTTTGACAAAGTCCTCGGCAATTCCACCGTGCGCGAAGGCCTGGAATCAGGAAAGGCTGTGGACCAAATCATTGCCGCGTATCAACCCGGACTGGATGCGTTTGCGAAGTCGCGCCAAAAATATTTGCTCTATCATTGACCACCGACTCCTCTTTCGGCACGGAGAAGGCCGCCGCACATATTTTTTGTGTAGGAAAGTAAACGGGTAAACGGCGAGGCAAAAAAGACGAGAAAGCCCATTTTCATTGGGGTAATTGATAATTTTGAGCCATTGGCGGGGTGTAAATGGGGACGCTTGAAATTCCGGGCAAGGATGCCCGGATAACCGGCAGGCAGGATGCCTGCCCTACGTATTGGCTCTCATTTAGGGGCAAAATTGAAATTACTTTGACGATGACGATGAGAATGATTCCCCTTTTCCCGAATTCATCATTTCCCGCAAAATTCGTCTGACTGCCGCGTGGCTGCCCAGATAGTATCGTGCCGCGGTGGCAGAGAGGCCAACGCGGACGGAAAATGCCGATTCGGGCAGTGCGCGGAACATGTCTTCATCAGTCCAGTCGTCGCCGATGCCCAATAGAAAATCGGTTTTCCAACCGTTGAGCCATTCCACTGCGGCAGTTCCCTTGTTGACCCCGGTGTTGCGAACCTCGATAACTTTGTTGCCTTCGAGGACCTGGATGTCAATGTTGCGGGTATAGCTGGATAAATCGTCGAGCAATTCCTTGGCGCGCTGGGAAGCCTGGTCGGGATCGGCGCGGCGATAATGCCAGGCGAGGGAATATTCTTTTTCTTCGAGCATGGCTCCGGGGAGGCGGTCGACGAAGAGTTGCAGAATAGGGCGCACACGCTCTTTCCATTCGGAGTTCAGGGCTTTGAGCATTTTCCATTGGTCCCCATTGCGGCGCATCCAAACGCCATGTTCGGCGATGAGTGAGACCGGCAAATGACCGAACCATTGTTCCAAATCAAACCTGGGCCGGCCGCTGATGATGACGACGCGGTTGGCGGGATCATTTGCCAGGGCAGACAGCAAGTCCACGACGTCAGCGTCCGGTTGCGCGTATTTAGGATCGGACGCGAAGGGCACGAGCGTGCCGTCGTAATCCAGCAGCAGTCCCCGTTGGGTGGCGGAGCGGTACTGTTGAAGCAGGGCGTTGAACGCTTTTCCTGTCAAAAGGCGGGCGCGTCGCGCGACCTCTGTATTTTGCATGGAGAGTGTGGCCTGGACGAAGTCGTTTGCCCATCGGTTGACATCGTAACGGCGCAGGCGGTCCTGGAGGATTTCGTTGCGCCGGATTTGTTCCTCTTCGGGCATGGTCAAGGCCTGTTCCAATGTGCGCGCAAAGTCTTCGGTATGAACGGGATTGACAATGACGGCTTCGCCCATTTCCTTCGCGGCGCCGGCGATCTCGCTTAAGATCAGGACGCCTTTGCCGTCGGGGCGCGAGGCGACAAATTCCTTGGCGACGAGGTTCATTCCGTCGCGGACCGGAGTGATGAGGGCGACGTCACAGAGCCTGTAAAGTGCGACAATTTCTTCGAATGAAATATTCCGGAACTGGTAGATGAGAGGGTTCCAATTGACAGTCCCGTAAGCGCCGGTGATGTGGCCGATAGTTTGTTCGAGTTCGAGTTGCATGGCCTGGTAGCTTTCCACGCCGATGCGGGAAGGCGCCACGGACATGATGAACACGACCTTGCCGTGCCATTGCGGATTGTTTTTGAGAAACAAATCGTAGCCCTTTAACCGATTGACCAGGCCCTTGGTGTAATCGAGACGGTCCACCGAAAAAATGACTTTATAGTTGATGCACGTCTGGCGTAATTCGTCGACGCGGCTCTGTGTTTCACGAGATTCGGCGGCTTTGGCGAACCGCTCGAAATCCACGCCCATTGGGAATGTGTCTACTTTTACGGCGCGGTCGCGCAAGGTGAGGTTGCCTAATTGATGTTCAAAACCGCTCGTGCGAACGACAGCCGTCAGAAAATCGCGCGTGTAATCGTGCGTGTGGAAGCCGACCAGGCTCGAACCGAGCAAACCTTCGACGATTTCCTCACGCCACGCTCGGGGCATAAGGCGAAAGATTTCGAACGAGGGGAAGGGGATATGAAGGAAAAAGCCGATAGGAATCTCTGGAAATTTTTCGCGAATCAGCCGTGGCAGCAGCATAAGGTGATAATCGTGAATCCAAACGACGTCGTCGGGCCGCAACGAATTGGCGACGGCTTCGCCGAAAATGCGGTTTACGTTGCGATATTCCTGCCAATATCCCTCGTCAAATTGGGCCAAAGATGGAAAATAATGGAAGAGGGGCCAGATGGTTTTATTGCAAAAACCGTGGTAAAAGCGTTCCATGCTTTCTTCGGGCAGAAAAACGGGCGCGCATTTGAATTGTTCCTCGCCATGTTTACGGACGGTGCTTTCGAACTCGGGGGCGATGCTCGTACCGGGCCAGCCGAGCCAAAAATAATCGAGATGATCCCGGGCGCCGGCGTTTGCCTGCCGCAAATAACTCGCCAGCCCGGTGGACAATCCTCCCGTGCTGGTTTTAAATTCCGGCGCACCATCCTTGAAAGAAACTGTGAACGGCAACCGATTAGAAACGACAACCAACCTCATTGAAATACTGTCCGCTGTTTAGCGCTATTGTTCAAGTACTGGTTCAAAAAAATTTCCATTTGGCCGCCAAATTTTCTCAGTTTATTTGTCCACGACGATTCCCAACACGTCAGCGACGGCGCGTTCGTGTCCGTCAGTCGGCTCGTTGAGAATTTTCATCGCGCCGGTCCCGGTGTCGCGCACTGCCATCACGGAACTGCCTCCGCCATCCAGGTTAATAGCATTCCTGCATCCAAGCCGCAACATTTCGGTGGCAAGCTCGTTGAACGTCATGCCGTTGGCGATGCCGGGCTTTCGTCCGTCTACAACGAGCAAAATCAGCGTCTTGCCGGTGGCGTCGAGCCCTGCTGCCGTTCGCGGATGGCGGGGCTGATAGTTATCATGTGTGGTTGGATTGGCTGGACGAGCAGCGAGAGAGCCATTGCGGAGCAATATTGGGCCGCCGCCAACGACTTCCCAATCATCAGCAGCCGGTTTGGTCAACGATTCAATGCTGATCGTTCGATCTTTATGAACGACCAGACAGGGACGTGGCTTTGAGCTGCCGGACCATGCTTGACCGTCAGTCATCGCTGGACCTTCGGGGCGGCCCCATTGACCGGTCCGATAGCCCGACTTTGCGCCTTCAGCGTCCTGGACATTTTTTGCGAGGAAAAAATCGCCGTTTACAACGAGTGAAAAATGTTCGCGGTCTGCGATCACGGTAGGCTTCATCAGCGTGGTTTCCCACTCGCCGGAGCGCTCGGGCGCGGGTCCTCCTCGGGAGACGCGCAAACGCAGGCGCGGGTTGGTTAAATCAATCCTCGCGATGAACAGCCGCTGGGGTTGGTTCGTCTCTACTTCGGACGAACAGATGATGCCCGGGAACCGGTCATGAATGACAGTTTGGCCCGAGACGGAAAATCGGAATTCGACAATTAAGACAAACGAGATGCAGAGAACGACAGTCAACCTCATCGATTTAATTTCCGAAGTTCAGCGCTATATTTCAAGGCTGCTGTCGGAAAAGTTTTAAAAAATAGCGTCGATGCGGATACGGTTCGTTTGCATCATCCGGGGACGAGCCCCGCCCCGATTATTGATTCGGATCGGTAATTTTAATTTGTCTCGGCGATTCCAGGACTATTTCCGGTTTATTGTGGTATTCCGTAATGGTGCCGCTGATGGCCACATTGTGGCCGCTGTATTTCTGGAAGTCCCCGAAACGTCCAAAGTTTTCGTCAAAGATAACCGCTGTCATCGGCGTTTCAGGATAACGCCCATCCAGATCCAAAATGGCGATTGAGGAGCGCATGCTGACTTCGACGACTTTTCCGGTCACGACCATTTCTTCGTCATAATAATTGGCGGCCTGTGCGGTTCCGATCTTTTTGGGAAGGGCGGTGAGGATTTGGTTCGTATTGGCCGGCAGCAGAGGCACGGTTCTTCCGAGTTTCAAATATTGTTGAATTTCATCGGCCAGACGATATCCGGCCAGGGCTCCACGGCGTTCGGCTACGCCCTGCGCGTTACTGAGATAATCTTCAGGCAAGGGATGGGCGGTCTCCATGTTGGTGCTTCCGCGCAAGCGACCATTTAAATATCCGTATTTGATCGCCAGCTTTCGGCTTTCCAGGCTCCAGGATTCAGGCGTGGTGTTTTTCTTCAATTCCGGCAAGGACGCTTTTGGATAATCCGCCTGAATTTTCACAGCATTTCTCCATTGGGCCACCGGGTTTTCAACAGTGCCCAGGAGGCCGTCCCAAATGCCGTGCAATCGCACTCCTCGTTGTTCCGGCCTAACAAAAAAATCATTTCCTCCGCGATCGCCGTTTGGATAATCCGCGTCGAAATACGACTCGCAATGCAACGGTTGGTGCATGTCTCCGATCACATGGACCAGCCACGATAAATAAACCGCGCGCCAGACCGGATCAGCAGTGGCATCGCTCAAAGTTTTTTCGCATTGAGCGACTGCAAAAAGCACGTTGTTTGTTGGCCGCGGATCGGGCTCGAAGGTAAACGAAGGAGGCCTAAGCGGATAATCGATGAAGTGCCATTCCGGATGATCATAGGGGCTGCCGCTGCGGCGGATTTCGTCCGGCCACGTGCTGCTGCGCATGAACACATAAGCGCCCAGACTGACAACGGGATTCGGATGATACGCGTTCGTCCATTGTTGGTAATCCGGGTGCGCCTTTAAAACTTCAACGGCTTGGGCTTGAAGTTCCGGTGACAATTCGCGAAACGCTTCGGCGGCAATCGCCATATGGCCGGCTCCATCCCATGCAATTATGTTGCATTGAAGAATGACGAGCCCGGCGATTCCCAAAATAGCCGCTGAAACCCGCCTTCGAAGCGCGGCTGTGTCGGAGACCAGCCGCAGCCATGTTGTGTGCATGAGAATTGGTGATTGGGCGTGACTCTTTGGGTTTGCGAAGCTGCTGCGGCTGGCTTTCAGCACAGCCGCGCCCCGTCTTACGGTAGATTCATGGTCAAAACGTATGACAGATAGCGCTTCGATTGCCGGGCTCAAATTGTGATTAATTTGGGAAAATCTTCTCACAGTTGTGTTTTATCTCCGACCATGGCTTCATCGCAATAAAAAATTGGTGAAAGAGTGAGCGGGTGATGGCTTGTCGGTGATAGCGGAAGTCCGAAAACTGAAAACTTAATCTTTAAGCGCAACGGTGGAATTGCTACGATACATCCATGTCACGCAAGACGTCAGGGCCGCATCACGGCTGGAATGATGTAATCGGCGTTGCACTGTTGTGCGCGGCGCTGTTGTTGTTCGTTTCGCAGATTTCGTTCGATCGGCATGATATTTCCCTTCTCGTGGATCCCCCTAACAAACCGGCCCACAATTGGATTGGCATAGGGGGCGCATACGTCGCGTGGTCTTCATTTCAGGTTCTGGGTGTTATTGCCTACGTTTTGCCCTGGCTGCTGGCATTTTTTGGCGTCGGATTTTTGCTTCAATTTTTAAGTTATTTGCGCGAGCGCCTGTGGTGGTCTTTGACCTGGGCATCGGTCCTGGTGATTTCACTCACGGGAATGTTCCATATTTTCGATAACGCCCATTGGTTCGGAAATCTTCACATTGTCATCGGATCACAAAGCGCCGGCGGTTTTCTCGGCTACGCCACCTATGGACAAACGCGCGATTACAACTTTGGCTTTTCCTTGTTGGGTCCCATTGGCGCAACCATTGCCTATTCGGCTTTGAGCCTGATTAGCCTGATTTTTCTGACGAATTTTCGTTTGGGCGAATGGGTCCGTTTTCTCGTCGAGCGCCAGTTAGAAGGCCGGCGCCAAAGCCAGAAAGCATCTGCGCCGGCTGCTGCGTTGCCGCAACAGGAAGCCGCCCTGGAGCGACGGGCGCGTGATCTCGAAAAGCAGGCGAAGCAATTGCAGGAACAGGTCGCGCGGTCCGGCCTTGGCCCGGATTTGAAGCCGGTCCCTGAACCCACCGTTCGTGATTTGTCCGTGCCTCAGGCGAAAGGTCCGCGGATCCGGAAGACGACCATGCCGGAAATCGCAAAAACCATGGAACCCGAACCGGCTGATGATGGTCCGGTGATTCCCGCCAAGGAAGTGGCCGCTGTCAGTACCGACGAAATTCTCGGCAAAAAGACGGCGGAGAAAGTGGCAGGGAAATCTGAAGAGCCGAAAGTGGCGGAAACAAAGAGCGAAGTCGTCGCTGCAAAGGAAGAACCGGCAAAGCAGGAAAAACCTGCCGCGGAAAAACCCGAACCGGAAGTCAAAATCACGGGTATCACGCCAGTCCGGCCAAAGCCCAAAATCAAGCCGATTACGGTGGCCCAAACGCCGATTATTGGAAATTACCAGTTGCCGACGATCGATTTCCTGCAATTGCCGGACATGACCCTGAAGCCGACCGAGTCCCGTGAGGAACTCATGGCCAACGCACGGCTGATGCAGCAGACGCTCGCGCAGTTCGACATAGAAGTATCGCTCGGCGATATCACCAAGGGTCCGACAATTACACGTTACGAATTGCATCCCGCGCCCGGAGTGAAACTGGAAAAAATCACGGCGCTCTCGAACAACATCGCCGCCGCGCTCAAGGCTGAGCGTATTAATATTCTTGCGCCGGTTCCCGGAAAGAGTTCCGTGGGAGTGGAGGTGCCGAATGCGGTCAAGACCAAGGTCATCATGCGCGACCTGCTGGAATCGGATGAATGGCGCTCAACCAAGGCCAAAATCCCGCTGGCGCTGGGCAAGGACGTTTATGGGCATCCAATTGTCGCCGACCTTACGGAAATGCCGCATTTGCTCATCGCAGGCAGCACCGGATCTGGCAAATCAGTGTGCATCAATGCCGTCATTGCCTCGTTGCTGTATCGTTTTTCTCCAGACCAATTGCGGTTCGTGATGATTGATCCGAAGGTCGTCGAGCTTCAGCACTATAACGCATTGCCCCATTTGGTTGTGCCCGTGGTGACAGACCCAAAAAAAGTGATTCTGGCATTGCGCTGGGTCGTCAACGAAATGGAAAAGCGCTACCAGATTTTTGCAAAGGTCGGCGTGCGCAACATCGCAACATTCAATTCCCGTCCGAATAAAAAACTCGTGCCACAGGAACCGGAATTGCCGCTCATGTCGAAGAAGGAAAAGGTTGAGCCGGGAGCGGAAGGTTTTGCGGTGGAAGTGGACGAGGAAATTGTGGTGCCGCGCGAGGAGGACATCGTCATCCCCGAAAAATTGAGTTACATCGTCGTGATTATTGACGAGCTGGCGGACCTGATGCTTGTGGCGCCGGCGGACGTGGAAATGGCGATTGCGCGAATCACGCAGATGGCGCGGGCGGCCGGAATTCATTGTATTGTCGCCACGCAACGGCCGAGCGTGGACGTCATCACCGGTGTCATCAAGGCGAACATTCCGGCCCGTATCGCGTTTCAGGTGGCTGCCAAGGTGGATTCGCGGACGATTTTGGATGCCATGGGCGCGGACAAATTGTTGGGCAAAGGCGACATGCTTTATCTGCCCCCAGGTTCGGCGAAATTGATCCGGGCGCAGGGCGCGCTTATTACGGACCAGGAAATCCAGAACATCGTCGATTTCATCGCCCGGCAGGGCAAACCGAACTATGACCTGGAGATTCATCAGCAACTCTCCAAACCTGCCGCCTCAGACATTCCCAGCGGGATTGATGAAGACGAGGACCTGATTCAGGACTGCATTGAGGTCATCCGTAGCGAACAAAAGGCGAGTGTTTCTTTATTGCAGCGGCGACTGCGCCTGGGCTATACACGCGCGGCGCGCATCATGGACGAACTCGAGAACCGCGGCATAGTAGGACCCGGCAAAGGCGCTGAACCTCGGGACATTTTGATTGATTTGGATGGCGGTGGGGCGGACGGGGCAGGGCAGCAGGCGGTGTGAATTGGCTGTTAAAACGTTGAAATGTTAAAACGTTAAAACGGTGGCAGTGCCATTTGATAAGCCCTTGAGACGGGTGTGGACTCGTTGGCCGTTAGCGAGGGCCTATCATTGTGCTGCACTCGACCAAACCCAATCACCTTTGAAGTAATCAACGTTTCCGTTTTTGGATAGAACGACGCGTCCACCGTCATCGGTTTCATTCCAGCCGATAGAATAGAGCAGGAATTTTCCCCTTGTTGTAGGTCTATAATGCAATGGCTCGCCATTGATGATATCGTGCGGCAGGGATTCGATAAATTGTGGCGCAAGCGCTCCGAGTGTCTCGGGATATTGGCCGTGAGCGAGGCGGTACCGTTCCAGTGCGCAAGCAACTCGCCCCAGGTCGACACCGGTTTGGGCAATCGCAAATCTCCGTGCACTTGGTATGAGGGCCTGGGCGGTCGCCAGAGCCTCAAATCTGTAGAGTGAATGGTGTTTTATCTGTGCCTGAATTTCATCTTGCGCCCGCTGCAGGCTTTCTGGGGAAACGATACGGCGGTTGGTGTCCACTAACGTGATGGCCCATTGCTGTGGTATTTGCGCATGGGCCAATTCGCTTTGGTAAAAGTAAGCGTTGGGTATGATTGGGTTATAGTGCCGGGTTACTGCATTGCCTTCAGCGTCAATAGTCATGAACTGGCGGGTGATCCGTTGGTTTTCGATAGTTTCAATCGCGAATGCGGCTTCGCCGCGCATCGCAAATTCATAGTCTTGCAGGAAATCCAGTTTTGCCAATGCGTCGTCCAGCGTGGCGAGTTGTTTGTCCGACCAACGGTGTTGCGCCACGCCTTCCCATATGGGCTGCATCGCAATGTTAAAAATTGCAATGCGCACAAGGTGCGTAATCAAAAATGGCTGGTTGCGAATAGAATCATTAAGCCGGAACATCAGTTCAATATCGTCCTTAGCCTTTTCACTTTCGCCATTTTGTAATTCAGCGATTGAACGTAATTGCAGCACTTGTACGGAGCGTTTTAACATTGGCAAATACGGCAGTAGCTCGCTGACTGTCGCTTCCATTCCGCGATCGTAATCAATCGGAATCCATGAATCAGGACGCTGGCCGGCTTTGCGCAGTTCTCCGATGGCGGAATCGTATTTACTTAAAGCCAGCAATACGTCTGCCGCCGGTGTTTGCGCTTGCGGCGCGGCAGGAAATTCATCCTTATTTGTGCCAGCGGCACGGTAATATCGTTGCCAGTCTGCGAGATTGATCGCTTTTCCTTTCCACCAGTAACCACCACCGCTTGGCCAGGGTACGGAATCATCATTCCTGTAAATGCTCATATACGAACGGTCGGCTATATTCGTGTTTGGCTCCCATTCCGCTGTGTTTGTATTCCAGTAGCCGTCAGTGAATCTCTTAAAGATCGGCGCTTTAAAGAAATTGCTATCATCCGGCATTGCCGGCGGAATAAAAGCCTGCCAATCGAATTGCGCGCCCTTTGTCGCCATTTCGCGCTTGTAGCTTTCCCACGCGCGCTTGCCGCGCCAGTCTTCCTCTGTGTAAAAAATGGCAACCAGCGTAGCCAAAACGGCCAGGGCAATCAGAATACGGCGCGCGATACGCCAGCCTCGATTTGTTTTAGGCACTTCGTTCATATTTTTGCGAGTCGGATCGCAAACCCCATTAGGGGTGGCATAGTGCGACTGTGATGGGCAACCGCATAGCGGGGTGAAAGTCCCCGTCAGGCTCAAGTCAACCGGGCCTGTAGCGGAAAGAAACTGCGGCGGCGAAAGCTGACCGTGGAGAGCAACTGGAA
>DATAST010000109.1:0-19314 GCA_036269115.1 Verrucomicrobiia bacterium
GATGACGAACGCCTTGCGATGAACCAACTCGGAAAGCCGGATACGGGAAATCCGTCCGTCCGGTTTGATGAGGGGTCGGAATGTGCCGGTCATTGGCTTATGCCTTTCAACCCGTCCATTCCGGCCTACTCTACTAACGGGCTTGCAAAAGGTTTCAACGCAGGTTCACGCTGATTCAGGGGCATCGGACAGGCCGTTCTTCGGAGCCTTCGCCGCTGCGCCTTCTGGATCAAGACCCTTTAAATTACGGCGTATTGACGGCAACCGGGCTCGTGAAAACCGCGCGATGAATCGGCGTTGGATATGGAACATTCGGGCCCTTGGCGTCTTCCCACAAAATGCGGTTCAATGCTTCTTCGGGAGCGTGATCGTATTCACGGAAGTCCATTTTTGCGGATGCTTGCGCACCGGGAGAGTGTTTCGTATTTCGGGCGTAAAGGTCAAGTTTAGGCGTGATTGGGTTGTATTCAACCAACTGGGGCGTTGTGCCGAAACAGTTAAACATTGGAGTTGCGCCCGCGTCATACTGAGTCAGGGGCGGCAGACCCAGTATCAACTCGATAGTGCGGACCATGCTTGCGGTCGTGTATAGGGTGCTGTCCACAGTGCCCTGCTTGCAGTAAGGGCTGATGACCAGGCCGGCGGTCCGATGCGCGTCCACGTGATCAGGCCCATTCTGGGCATCGTCTTCGATTACAAAAATGGCCATCTCGTTCCAAAAGCGACTTTTTGAAGCTGCCTCAACCAATCGGCCCAGGCCCAGGTCGTTGCTGGCGACGCTCGCGTCCGGCGTAAAAGCGCCTGGAGTCGTGCCCTTGGTATGGTCTTCGCCCAGTGACATGATCATGAATTGCGGCAGGTCGCCGGTCTTTTCGGCCTTGTGAAGATCATCAATCCACCATTTGACTTTGTTCATATCGCGAGCACCCTCCCAACTGCCACGGTCGGCGGATGGGACCATTCTGGAGCCTTCCCCGTACGTCTTGTAACTGACGCCGTGACGGCGGCAAAGGTCCCAAAGATATCCCGCCGAAGGCGTTTCCATTTCCTCATTGCCCGGCAAATGTCCGTGACCGGAATAAGAAATGATCCAGGAACGCTGATTGAAATCGGTGGCAATGGCGGCGTCGCACCAGCTATGGCCGTCAACGCTCACCTCGCTATTGCAGTATAAGTTGTCGAACAAAACGTAATCGCGCGCCAATTGGTGGTGGTTTGGCGAAACCGCCTCGCCATAGATTGCGAGGTTTGGGTCCCCATTGCCTATGGGATGGCCCTGGGCGTCTTTCATGTCGCCAAAAACTTCATCGTAAGTCCGGTTTTCCTTGATGATATAAAGGACATGCTTGATGGGACAAGACTGGCCGACCTGGTCCGGAATCACGCCATGACTGGCGATTGGGGCCTGCCGCAGTTCCTCAGGTGTGTACGGGGAATTGAGACGGACTTGTTTGGTGTACGCCGCCATTTGCTCGGGATTCGGCCGGCTGATAAAGGAAACCGAACCTTGAAACAGCCGCGGGATGTAATCAAAAGCGGGCGGCCGGATCAGTTTCACGGGCGAATGGGTTGAAGGTGGATAATTTGGACGGGACGCCAGTCCTTTGCCGTTGCCCACCAGCAGGGTCTGATTATCCGGGCTCACGAGAACCGCCGTGGGATACCACCCAACCGGAATGAACCCGTTAACCACGGACACCGATTCGCCATTGCGCCGCGCGTCATCGGACAGGGCGTCAGAAATGTCCAAGACCATGACATCGTTGTTGTCCGCGTTGGCGATAAACAATGTTTTGCCGTCTGGCGAGACGGCCACTGCGTCCGGCGTGCTCCCTTCAGGTGACTCGTCGTACAGCGAGGTGGAAATAATTTCGCGGCTCGCTTCGGACGGTCGCCGTGACGGGCTCGCGCCCTCGCCTTCGGCTTCCAACCCCTGGGTTTGGAGCACGTGGACTGTATTGTCCCCGCTGCAGGCTACAAACAGGCGGCCATCCGGCGCCAGGGCCATATCGTTGGGCCGAAGTCCCACCTGAATGTCACGGTCGCGACGATTGGTTTTCGTGTCCACCACGCTCACGCTGCGAGCGCCCCAATTGCTGACGTACAAATGGCGATGGTCAGCGCCAAGAACGCATGAATGCGGATGTTCTCCAACCGGCACGGTTGTTTCGAGGGCGAGCGTCCGGTCGTTGAGGACCCAAATTTCGTCGCCGCCCTCGTTGCAAACGAATAGTTTGCCGGTTTTTGGACTGACGGCCATTCCTGCCAGGAAAACGTCCGGACCACTCGAGGACGACTTTAATGGGCTGATTGTTTCCAATGGCGTGGCCGTTTCGTTTTCATACTTGAAAACATAGATTTTGCCCGAGTCACCGCCGGAAACAAATATGCGGTGCCCGTCGCGGCTGAAAGCCAATCCATTCCAAACTTCTGGCAAGGCGAGGAATTGTTTCACGGTCTTCGTGCGGAGATCCAACAAACTTAAACCGGTGTCGTTAAAGCCGGCGCTGACTACCGCCAGAACCTCTTTATCAGGCGCAATCACCATTTTCAGCGGCATATCGCTGATATTGACGGGATCACCGGCAGGCGTCACACCCCAGCCATTAAAGAGCAGGTTTTTGTTAGGCGTCAGGTTCGGAGTTTGCCGCAGAGCAGGGTCCTTGACATCGGCATCCGCCGGGCGAAGGGGATTCTCGGGTCTTGCCTGCCAGGTCGAAAGGCCCATCAAGAGGATGGCCGTTGCCGTTTGCACGCGAATGAAAGAATTTTTTAAGCGCATAAAAATACGATAGACATATCCTAAGCAAAAAGGTTACGTCAAGCTTGTCAATTTCTTGTGACAATTCGGAACGCCCGCGCTTGACGGTTTGCCTTCCGGGGCCTAACTTTCCTGCATCGGGGAGCCAAACCCAGTCTTTTCTTTATATTTTGGCCGGTATATGAAAGTTGAGAAAAGGCTGGGCGCTGAGAGTTCAGGGCGAAAGCGCTGATGACCCGTTAACTTGAACCGGATAATGCCGGCGCAAGGAACACCTCTCCCGGGCTCGCCGTGCCATAAAAATATGATTGCATCCAAAGACTCGTTTGAGCCGCACAGTAGCGACGAACTGCCCAATTCAAAAAAGATGTACGTGGCCGGGGCCATTCATCCGGACGTCCGCGTGCCCATGCGCGAAATTACGCTCGCGCCCACAAAGACGTTCAACGGCCAAACCGAGGTTAATGAACCTGTTCGCGTGTACGATACGAGCGGTCCGTGGGGCGATCCGAGTTTCACTGGCAGTGTGACACAGGGCTTGCCGGCGTTGCGACAGAACTGGATTCTGGGCCGCGGCGACGTCGAGGAATACGAAGGCCGCGCGGTAAAACCGCAGGACAACGGCCAGGCCCGCGCGGTTCGCCGCCCGGTGCCGGTGGATTCACCGGCGTTGCCGGTTGAGTTTACGGGGGAGAAACGCAAACCGTTACGCTCCAAAAACGGAAAGGCTGTCACCCAGCTGGCCTACGCGCGCGCGGGTGTCATTACGCCTGAAATGGAATTTATCGCCATTCGCGAAAATATGCGCGTTTCCCAAATCGCTGATTTGTCAAAGGACATCGCCCGAAACGATCTCAATAAACAACACGCCGGATCTGCGCAGAATTCAGCCGGCAATGGATTCACTCCGTCGGTGTTTTCACGTTTCCCACAGCGGATTCCGCGCGAGATTACACCTGAATTTGTTCGGTCCGAAATCGCGGCGGGCCGCGCCATCATTCCCTCCAATATCAATCATCCCGAATTGGAGCCGATGATTATCGGCCGCAATTTCCTCGTCAAAATCAACGCGAACATCGGCAACAGCGCCGTGGCGTCGAGCATCGAGGAGGAAGTGGAAAAAATGCGTTGGGCCACCAAATGGGGCGCGGATACCGTGATGGATTTGTCCACCGGCAAAAACATTCACGCCACGCGCGAATGGATTTTGCGCAACTCGCCCGTGCCCATCGGTACCGTGCCGATTTACCAGGCGCTGGAAAAAGTCGGTGGCAAAGCCGAGGAACTGACCTGGGAGATTTTCCGCGACACGCTGATCGAGCAGGCGGAACAGGGCGTGGATTATTTCACGATTCATGCGGGCGTACTGTTGCGATATGTCCCGCTTACGGCGCGGCGCATGACGGGCATTGTTTCCCGCGGCGGCAGCATCATGGCCAAATGGTGCCTGGCGCATCACAAAGAGAATTTCCTCTACACACACTGGGACGACATCTGCGACATCATGGCCGCCTACGACGTTTCCTTTTCCATCGGCGACGGCCTGCGTCCCGGCTCGATCGCCGATGCCAATGACGAAGCCCAATTTGGCGAACTCAAAACGCAAGGCGAGTTGACCGAACGCGCGTGGGCGCGGGGCGTGCAGGTCATGAACGAAGGTCCCGGCCACGTTCCCATGCATCTCATCGAAGAAAACATGGCCAAACAACTTGAGTGGTGCCACGAAGCGCCCTTTTATACGCTTGGTCCTCTCACCACCGACATTGCGCCCGGCTACGACCATATCACCAGCGGCATCGGCGCGGCCATGATTGGTTGGTACGGCTGCGCAATGTTGTGCTATGTGACGCCCAAGGAACATCTTGGCCTGCCGAACAAAAAGGACGTCAAAGACGGCGTCATTGCCTATAGAATCGCCGCTCATGCCGCGGACCTGGCCAAGGGCCATCCCGGCGCGCAATACCGTGACAATGCGCTGTCCAAGGCGCGGTTTGAATTCCGATGGGAAGACCAGTTCAATCTGTCACTCGACCCTGAAACCGCCCGCGAATTTCACGACCAGACTCTCCCGCAGGAAGGCGCGAAGTCCGCGCATTTCTGCTCGATGTGCGGCCCTCATTTCTGCTCGATGAAAATCACTGAGGACGTTCGTAAATTCGCTGCTGAACAAGGCGTCACCGAGGACGAAGCCCTCAAGCGCGGCATGGAAGAAAAGGCAAAAGAGTTTGTGGAAAAGGGTAGCGAAGTTTACACAAAGGCTTAAAATGTGGTAATATTAAGCTTATGGAAACTGCAACCGTCATTGTTGAGGGAGATCGCCAGACCGTTCGGCTGCCAAAGAGCATTCATCTGCCAGAAGAGGTCTTCGTAAGGCAGGAAGGGGAATCGGTTGTGTTGGAGCCTGCAAAGCCAAAGACCTGGCCAAAAGGCTTTTTTGAATCAATCCATATCACGAATCCTGCATTTGCCCGGCCCGACCAGGGGCAACTTCCGCTTGTCAAAGACTTATAGGCGGTCATGACGCATTTGCTTGATACAGATACGTGTATTGGCGTGTTGCGGCAACGGCCTGGAATGGTCCAGCGGTTGAGTCTGATGGCCCCTTCAGATTGCGCCATTTCTATGGTGACTGTTTACGAATTGTTCTGCGGCGTTGAGAAGGCGGGCGACTCGGCTGGAGAACGGCAGAAGGTTCAACGATTCATTTCGGCGATTATCGAATTGCCATTAGATCGGGCGGCAGCAGAAGCCGCCGGGCGAATTCGCGCAAATCTGGAGCGTCAAGGCCAGCTCATTGGTCCTTATGATTTGCTCATTGCTGGACAGTGCCTCGCGAGCGGTCTGACGCTCGTGACAAACAACCGCAAGGAATTTCAGCGTGTGGCCGGATTAAAGCTGGAATCGTGGTCAGGAGTACCCGCAAAGGCATGAAATTGGCATCCAAAAATCTCAATAGCCGCGCGAAATGAAACGCAAATCGCACAAATCGCCCGGCAAGTCGGTGAAAAAACCGAAATTTATTTCGGGCATTCACAATTATTGCGACCGCTGGTGTGAGCGCTGTTCCTTTTCCAATCGGTGTTCGGTGTTTGCGATGGAGCAGGCGGAGGACGATGGAGATCCGGAAGCCCGCGACCTGGATAATCAGAAGTTTTGGGACAAGTTGCTGAAGGGCTTTGTCGAAATGAATAAGATGATTCGGGCAGGCGCGAAGAAGCGTGGCATTGATTTGGACGACCCAAAGTTGATCGCCGCCACTGAAAAAAAGGAGCGCGCCGCAAAGCGGCTTGCGGCCCAAAATCTCCCCCTGGCGGAGGTGGCGAGGGCCTACATGGGGGCAACGGATAAATGGTTTGATGAGGCAAAGCCGTTGTTGGAAGCAAAGGTCGCCGAATTGAATACGCAAGTGCAACTGGAAATCGGCGACCCACAAAGCGAAGTCGAAAAACTTTCCGATCTCACTGATGTTATCCGATGGTATCAGCGCTTCATTTACGTCAAATTGCGACGCGCGATCTCAGGGCGCGCCAGAAGAGACCTGGAAATGAATGAGGAGGTGAGAGCGATTTTGGACGATTGCGACGGTTCGGCGAAAATCGCGCTCATCGCGATGGACCGTTCGATTGCCGCCTGGTCGGGCTTGCGTGAGGCTTTTGGGGAAGAAGACGGGGACAGCATCCTGGATTTATTGGCGCAGTTGGCGAAAATTCGGCGCGAGACGGAGAATTTATTTCCGCAAGCGCGTGCATTCGTCCGTCCGGGATTTGATGAGCCGGTGAAGAAGCCTGCGGCACGGCGTTTGCGGCGCGCGCACTAGGATTTCGGATATTTCATGAACGTGGCGGAGCCGCCGCGACCCCGGAGGCGCTTCCCCAAAAAACGTAACAAAATTGTCCTGACCGTTCCGGCTCGTTCGTCATACCATTGAACGAAGTCAAAAATCAACCAAAGGACAAGCCAATGAGCAAAATTCGCGTGTTGGTCGGAACGAAGAAGGGCGCATTCATCCTGACATCAGATGGCAAGCGCAAGAACTGGAAGGTGAGCGGTCCGCATTTTGCGGGTTGGGAAATTTATCATCTTAAGGGCTCAGCCGCGGACCCGGATCGCATTTACGCATCCCAAAGCAGCGGCTGGTTCGGCCAAATAATCCAGCGCTCAGACGATGGCGGAAACACATGGAACACTCCCGGCAGCAGTCCCGAGGATTTAAAAGGTCCGGGTGGCTTTCCCAAGGGCGAAAGCAATAAATTCGTTTACGAGGGCGACGCCGGCACGCACAAATGGTACGACGGCACGCAACATCCCTGGGAATTCAAACGCATTTGGCATGTCGAACCATCGCTTACGGACCCGGACACTGCCTATGCCGGGGCCGAGGATGCGGCCATTTTTAAAACCATCGATGGCGGCAAGACATGGAAGGAATTGGCCGGCCTGCGCAAGGCCAAGGGCCAGCTATGGCAACCCGGCGCGGGCGGCATGGCGGTTCACACGATTCTTCTGGATCAGAAAAACCCCAAGCGTATTTACGTGGCCATTTCCGCCGCCGGCGCGTTTCGTTCGGACGACAGCGGCGCGACCTGGAAACCCATCAATCGCGGCCTCAAATCGCAATTCGAGCTTCCTGATCCTGATGCGGAAGTGGGCCATTGTGTTCATCGGATCGCCATGCACCCATCGCGCCCCGATGTTTTGTTCATGCAAAAGCATTGGGACGTCATGCGCTCCGACAACGCGGGCGGCAAATGGATCGAAGTCAGCGGCGATTTGCCGTCCGATTTCGGCTTTCCGATTGATGTCCATGCCCAGGAGCCGGAAACCATTTTTGTGGTGCCGATCAAGAGCGACTCTGAGCATTACCCGCCGGATGGCAAATTGCGTGTGTATCGCAGCAAAACCGGCGGCAACAATTGGGAGCCGCTCACTCGCGGCCTGCCGCAAAAGGACTGTTACGTTAATGTCCTGCGCGATGCCATGGCAGTGGATTCGTTTGATCCGTGCGGAGTTTATTTCGGCACGACCGGCGGCCAGGTTTATGCCTCGGCCAACGGCGGGAATAGCTGGAACGCCATTGTGCGCGATTTGCCGGCGGTGTTGTCCGTGGAGACGCAAACGTTGTCATGATTCGGGTTGAGCTTCCATTTCATTTGCGAAATCTCGCGCGGGTTTCCGGCGAAGTGCAATTGGAGGTCGCGGAACCTGTGACGATCAATGCCGTCCTGAATGCGCTCGAGGAACGGTTTCCGGCCCTGCGCGGAACGATTCGCGACCACGGAACCCTGAAACGCCGGCCGTTTATCCGGTTCTTTGCGTGCAAAGAGGATTTATCGCTGGAGTCGCCGGAAACGCCCTTGCCACCGGCCGTGACGGACGGGTCTGAGCCCTTCCTCATTATTGGCGCAATCGCAGGAGGTTGATGGACAATGGATAGGATGGATTCCTGGATTAATGGATGAAGGCGCACGGCGTGCGTATTCGCACGCGCGATTTTCCCACGCGTAGCGCCAAAATGACACATCAAAAACCTTCAAAAATCTACTTGCAATTTTTTGTGAAAAAAGCGATGCTGATGCGCCTGCTGGATAGCTAGTAGCTGCCAACACATGGTGAATCTTCAGGTGAACCTAGAGTTCAGTGATGATTTGAAATCCGATAATCGGAAACAGTTTTGGGAGCGGCATCAAGGAGTTTTGAACATCACATGAATAATAAATTGTTTGTAGGAAATCTTTCCTTCAACACCACCGAGAATGACTTAAACGACGCGTTTGCCGCGCACGGTACAGTCACTGAAACCAACCTCATGATGGATCGGACCACCCAACGCCCCCGTGGCTTTGGCTTCGTCACCATGAGCACCGAAGAAGAAGCGCAGAAAGCCATTTCCGCCATGAACGGCGCGCAATTGGGCGGTCGCGCCATCACTGTCAACATTGCACGTCCCCGCGAAGAGCGTTCGGGCGGCGGTGGTGGCGGTGGACGCCGTGAATTCGGCGGTGGTGGTGGCGGACGTCGCGAGTTTAGCGGTGGCCGTAATCGCCATTAAATTTTTGGGTTATAGTTTAACGGATTAGTGGATCGCGGCAGCACTAGCCTCCATCCAGCAGTCCAGTTATCCACTAATATCCGAAAAAATCCGGCAGGACTTGCCTCTGGCAAGTCCTGTTTTTTCATTTCGACCTGATGCGCGAGACGCAGGGGTTGCCCTTGATGTAAAATCGCAAGTGCCTTCGTGCCCAATGCTTTGCGTAATCCACGCCAATGCGCGGCCCTTTAACCGTCTTGAATAATTCCGTGCTGGCGGGCGCGGCGATGAAGAAATCGTCGCTTAGCAGGTCATGACCATTGAGCTTCTTGTCTATCTTCATTGCCCGGCAAAGGAGACCCGGGCCGCACCCACGCTGCTGAATGTTCTTCACCGGTTCAATGGCGCGCAACAAGACGGCCGAGGCATGGCCTTCACGTTCCGTGACGACGTTCATGCAAAAATACATCCCGTAAATGAAATAGACGTACGCGAAGCCGGGCGGCCCGAACATGATTTTGGTGCGTGGAGTTAATCCTCGCGACGAATGCGCTGCCAGGTCGTGCGGTCCCAGGTAGGCTTCGGTTTCCACTATTTTGCCGATGCGTTCCACGCCGTCGGAGACGTGGACCAGCCATTTCCCGAGCAGATCGCGTGCGACCGTGATGGTTTTGCGGTCGTAAAATTCACGCGGCAGTTTGCGCATGGATGGATGATAGCAGGCAAAACTACTTTTGCACCTTCGCAAGAACCATTACAGTGCTTCTATGTTCGAGCACAAGAACAAGCCTCTATTGTCGCGTCAGGCCTTTATTCGCCGGATGGGGCGGAGTGCTTTATTAGGCGGCGGCATCTCCGTTGCCACCTTGATCGTAGGAATGTGTGGTTATCATTTTTTTGAAGGCATGCCATGGGTGGATTCTTTTGCCAACGCTTCGATGATTCTTGCCGGCATGGGCCCTTTGGGAAGCATGAACACGCAGTCCGGAAAAATTTTTGCGGGATTTTACGCTTTGTTCTGCGGGCTCGTATTCGTCACGGTGATTACTATTTTGCTCGCGCCAGTGTTTCACCGCGCCCTACATAAGTTTCATCTGGAAACCAGCGGAAAAGGCGCCTGATTTTTCTACGATTTCTGGCCCTGCGGTTTCTGGACAAAATCCAACCCCACGAGGCAAACATCGTCTTCAAATTCATGGCTGACGGCAAAGTTGCGGACGACCGCCTGCAATTCGTCAAAAAGCTGGTTGGTGGGTTTGGCGATGAGCGGTCTTAAATCCATGATCAGCCGTTCCTGGGAATAGAGCTCCTCGTTGGAGCCCTGGACTTCGTAGAGACCGTCGGTGAAGAGCATGATCAAATCTCCCGGCGCGATTTGTGTTTCCGAAGTTTCGTAAGGCGGATTATCAAAAAGCCCGAGCGCGGGCTGGCTGCGGCCGATGGAATTGGAGAGCGCTGTCACAGAATTTGCCGGGCGGCGGACAAGCAGTGGTTTGGGATGGCCTGCATTGGCGAAACGCATGACGCCTGTCTGCCAGTTTGCCACGAAATAGAATGCGGTCGTCAGCATCGGCGAACCGGTGGTCTTGAGGATGTTGTACAGGTCCGAGTTTAATTTGCGCAGGAAAAACCCGGGATCATGCGCGCAGGGTTTGAGTTCTTCGGCCAGCGCCCGGATCATGGCCGTGACCAGCGCCGCGCGGATTCCGTGGCCGGTCACGTCACATATCAAAACTCCCACCTCCTCATCGGAAAGCGCCGATACCGCGAAAAAGTCGCCGCTAACCGCCTCGGCGGAATGGTACCGGTGTGTAAATTGAAAGGCGCTTTGGTCGGCGGGCATGTCCCTGGGAAAGGTGGGATACTGCTGAGGCAGCATCGTGAGCTGGATTTCGCGGGCCATGCGCAGGTTTTCCTCCATGGCCTGGTTTTTGCCGCGAAGGTCTTCGCGGCTGCGCGAGAGTTCGGCGGTGGTTCGCCGGATTTGTTCCTCCGCGTGTTTGCGTTCCGTGATGTCTTCCACCGTGCCTTCGTAATAGAGGACTTTGCCCTCGGCGTCACGCACGGCGCGGCAATTTTCCGAGATCCAAATGACCGTCTGGTCTTTGCGGTAAATCTTCGATTCAAAACCCGTGATGACGTCGTTGCCCTGCATGAGTTCTACGAACTCCTCGCGGCGGCCGGTCTCCACGTAAAGGCTGTGCGCGATGTCGGTGATGTTGGCAATCACGTCGGCGGGCGAATTGTAACCGTAGATGCGGGCCAGGGCGACATTGGCCATCATATAATGGCCGTCGGGCGTCGTGCGGAAGATGCCTTCAATCAGATGGTCAAAGATCCCGTAGTAATTTTCCTTTTCGGCCACCAGGGCTGAGCGTTCAATTTGGCGTTCGATCGCGCAGCGAATGGTGCGCCGCATCAGGTCCGGCTGAAATTCTTCGCGGGCCAGATACCCCTGCGCTCCGGCGTTGATGGTTTCCACGGCAAACGATTCGTCGTTCGCCGACCCGACAACGATAACCGGCAAATGGGGGGCCTGGATGGTCAGCGCCGTTACCTGAAACAAGCTGGCTGTGTTGGGCGAGCCGGGTTCGAAGAGGATGGCGCTGAAGCTGTTGTTCTTGAGAGCGGAAGCGGCGCGGTCAAAGTCGGCGCGGTCCATTGTCCCGCCAATTGTCCGCAATGCCTCGTTCGCGTCGTGCGCGAATCCGTCTTCATTGCCAATGAACAAGATTTTCAGTGCCTGCGGGTCCATAAATCGACCTTGGGTCAGCGGCCCAACGGACCGCTCTTAGAAAGATACAGTTTTCGCCCCAAGCCGCAAGAGATTGCGGAATCCTGGAACTGCGGATGAGAGATTGCAGATTGGGAAAGCGACGATTGGAAGTTTTTCCGGCGTGCCGAAACTTGCCATGAACATTGCCGGAAAAGGTAAAAGGCCTCCGTTTCTGATAATCTAATTTTCAAATATTATGTCATATAAAAATAAGGTATTATTATGTAAGCGACTAAGCTCAAGCTTAATTGTTTGACTAGTAAATCGTTTTGTCCAAAAAACATTTACTTTTAAATGATTTTGGCTTCCATTAGCTTCACTTTTGGCCAATTTTTAGGTTGCCAACATCGCTTGAACGGCGTAGTCTTTTCTAGGTGTGAGGAACCAGCCGACGAGGATTGCTACTATGAGAACCAAGCCAACGCCGCCGACGGAAAAAGAAAAACCCGCTCGAGCGAGCCGTGCGCGAGCCTCCGCCGCATCAGCATCGGAAGAAAAGGCCGTTGCTTCCCGGTCCAAAAGTCCCTCTCCCGCAAAGAAAATCCGCAAAGCCGTTGCCGCCGTCATTAGTGACGCTGTTTCACCCATCAAAAAGCGAATCACCCGGGTCAAGGTTTCAAAAAAGAAGATCGAAGCGCCTCCGATTTTGATGGAAGGCGATCATCCGGCGCCGCCGCCAGCGAGCGGACCTGGTCAGAAATACATTTTGGGAGCGTGGCCGGCCTCGCAAAAAGCCGAGCCGGAAGCGGAATTGCCCGAGGCATACGGCACGAAAAAGCTTTTTGTGACGGCCCGGGACCCGCATTGGCTGTACGCCAATTGGGACCTGACACACGACCAGCAATCAAAGTTGAATGCGCGTTCGGCGGAAGGCCATCTGATTCTTCGCATTTACGCCAATAAAATTGAGGGCCATCCCCTCTACGAAATCCACGTGCATCCCGAGTCGCGCCATTGGTTTGCGCACGTGGAAAAGGCCGGAAACCCATACACCGCCGAGTTGGGTTATTATTCCCCGGTGGGGCGATGGATGCGTGTGGCGGCCTCGGGCACAACGGTCACGCCGCCCGATTCTGTTTCCGAGAACGGCAATGCAGAGTTTGCGACCATTCCGTTTGAATTTCCGTTTTCAAAACTGCTCGATATCGTCAAGGCAGCCGTCCGCGAAAACCGGCCGCTTGCCCAGGCGGTCGAAGAACTGCGCCGTGCGGGGCACCCGGCCCTGCCGCGGATCAACGGCGAACCGATTTCAGCCTGGACGCATGAGCAGGAAGCCGCCCTGGCGAAAATTATTGCAATCGACGATTCCCGGCGCGTTTGGATGGGTTCCCTGGAAATCACCGAGTTGGTCCGCCGCCGGCTGGCGCAGGAACTTTCGTCGTTCGGCCTGGCCTCGTCCCTCGGTGTGTCGTCCATGGGCATCTCCAGTTTCTCCAGCCCATTTGGCGGCATGCCGGCCAAGGGCTTTTGGTTCAACGTGAACGCCGAATTGATCATCTACGGAGCCACGGAGCCGGATGCCAAAGTCACCATCGGCGGACACCCAATCAAGTTGCGGTCCGACGGTTCGTTCAGCTTCCGGTTTGCGTTGCCGGACGGTAATTATGATTTGCCAGCTGTGGCCGTGTCCGCAGATGGCAGCGACACGCGGTCGGCCGATTTGAAATTCAGTCGCAATACCCAATACATGGGCGACGTGGGCGCGCATCCGCAGGATCCGGCGCTCAAAGCGCCATCGCCTGAAAATCTCTGACATGGAATCTGAAAAACGCGGGGCTTTAGGTCTCGTCCGGCTCGTGGCTGGCTGCATCATCCTGCTTGGACTGCTGGATAGCGGCATCTATTTCACGCAATACCTGATGCCATTGGCCGGGTTTCAGCATCGCGATCCAAACCAGCATCTCGGGCCACTCGATATTCCACGCATTATTTTAGATTCACTTCCCGTCATCGCGGGCATTGTCATTTTTATCAAAGCCAAACCTATTGCTGAATGGCTGTCGGATTGGATTGATTAGCAGCCTGTTGATTCAACGAATTTCCCCGTGAACCGGGCGAATATCCGCGTTCGAAAACTCTCCCTCACCCCTGCCCTCTCCCACAAGGAGAGGGAGAATTGTCGTCAGATAGTTTGATACGCCTGAGCATTGCAGGCGATTCACGAGTTCAATGCGCGAACGGGCCTCAATAAAACCGGGAGCCATCTGTCACAATGTTCGTCGCGTTAGTGATGTAATTCTTTTTCGCGGCGTGGAGGAAGCGGCAATCAATAATTGAGACGTCTGAAATCCTGGCGGATTCGGACCATCCTTCGATAAATATCGGTTGTGCGCTCAAATGTTGAAACGTCGTATCCCGGATGTCGATGTTGCGGATAATGGGGGCAGTTTCGCCGTCAATCGCTCCGCTGCTGCCGTATCTTAAAGTCATGCCAATCCCGATTTGCGCCTGCTTGACGACGCAATTGCGGACGTAAACATCCTGGATGTAGCCGCCGCGCGCAGGGTTGGTCTTGAGGCGAATTGCCATTGCCAGATTAGTGCTGTCAAAGTCGCAGTGTTCCGCGAATACCTCCCGGATGCCGCCAGCGGTTTCGCTGCCAAGCGCGATTCCGCCGTGGCCTGCTTTGAAGTGGGAATTTTGAATGACGATATCCCGGGCTGGAATGTTGATTTTTTGTCCGTCCTTGTCGCGCCCGGATTTGATGGAGATGCAATCATCTCCGTCGCTAAAATTGCAATTACGGATCAGCACATCCGCGCAGGAGTCCGGGTCGCAGCCGTCAGTGTTCGGGCCTTGAGTGTCCACGGTTACGTTTTGAATGGTGACGTTGGTGCAATAGACAGGATTCATGACCCACATCGGCGAGTTGATAATGTGCACGCCTTCGATAAGAACACTGCTGCACCGGAAGGGCACGACGAAATTCGGGCGCAAATGGTGGCCCTGGCCGAAAATCCGTTGTTCGACCGGCACGCCCTGGCTGGCCATTTGGACCGATCGCTTTGGATCATCGCTTAATTTCCACGCGTGCCAGGTTGCACCCTGGCCGTCCAATGTTCCATCACCTGTGATAGCGATATTGGTCTGCCCAAATGCGTACAGCAGCGGGGAATAATTCATTACCTCCGTTCCTTCGTACCGCGCAAGAACCACCGGCAAATAATGATTGGGATCTGAGCTAAACCGGATCGTTGCGCCTTTTTTGACGCATAGATTCACGTTGCTTTTGAGGTGAATCGGACCGGTTAACCAGGTGCCGCGGAAAACTATGACAACTCCTCCGCCTGCGCTGTTACAAACGTCAATGGCCCTTTGGAATGCTTCCGTGCAATCGGTGACGCCATCGCCCACGGCGCCGTATTGGACGACGGGAAATTCGCGGTGCGGAAATTTCGGCGGTTTGATTCGCGCCAGGATGGCGGGCACTTGCGCCCATGCATTGGCCACGTTGTCAACGGGCGCGGCCCCGATAGGCGGCGCGCAGATGAAAATCGCTATAAGAACGATCGCCCGGACTGGATTTTGGATCTTTGGCATATGGGAATCGTGTTGCGTGAAGGATGGATGGAGTGATCGTTGACGTAATACGTAACACGCAAGACGTCGGTAGACAATTGCCAATGACACCGCGGATGCCATTTACTTGCGGCGAAAACGAATCAGGCCAAGCAATCCGAACGCCACGCCGGTGAACATGACGAATGACGGTTCCGGTACAGGCGCTGTGGAGACAATGGACCCGGAAAGGATGTTAATGTCTACGGGACCGGCTTTGCCGTAGCTTCCAAAGTCGAGTTCATTGAACGTGTCGTAAAGGCCGCCGGCATCGGTCGTGGTCCAGCTATCCAGTTGCGTGCTTCCCTGGCTTATCATCGCTACGATTTGGTTGCCGGCCGCACCTTCATCGGTAATGGTATAGGTCAAGGTGTAGTTTTGATTCAGGAGCAGGTTGGCGTTGTTTGCGGCAACACTGCTGCTCAATTGCGTATAGCTCCCGGCTGTCATCGATGAGTAATAGCCTAATTCGTTGGCATCGGTGGCGCCTCCCTGCCGGCTAAAGAACTTGGTGGAAGTGCCGGCGCTCGTGTTGTATCCCATGATGCCGAAATAGCCCTGGTTGGCCGCCGTTTCGCCGCCCGTAACCGTGCTGCCACCGGTGCTGCCCTGCTCATTTGCTGAATTGACGGTCGTATTGTTATACAGGCCCGCCAGAAGGCCTCCAGTGTCTGTGGCCATGCCGCTTGAGGAATTAAAGAGGATCGTTAGAGTAACGGACGCGCCTGTGGTCAGGGAGACCGGAGAGAATTCGGCAAACATCTCATTCACCTTGCCGGTCCCGGAAGTGACGGTCAGTGCCAGTCCCTGGCCTGCCGTAAAGGTGTAGCCGGCAGCGCTGGTGTTATTCAGATTGTACCAAGGTGGCTGGGAAAGGCTGCCATCGGACGCTAAATCGTCGCTAAACACGGTCGTCTGACCGGAGCCGGCGGAAGCCAGATAAACACATTGCAAAATCAGGGCGAGAGGGACAATAGCCGTTTTCATAGGTCATTCGTCGGAATTGACGAGAGTCTACCTATTATTATTCGCGCTGTCATTAAGGTGAGCGTTGAATCTCTTGCAATCCGGCATGAAAAATGCGCACTTGCATAAAGTCAATTAGGGCCCTTGCTTTCTTATGAAACGTTGATTCCATTTCTCATCGTTCTCCTGCCGGCGATAGACAAAATCAAACCGTCCCCTAAAGTGCCCGTGCAAACAGTTGCAAGCACAGGCACGGAGATCAAAATTGGCGAATGAGTGGTCGGAATTGGCCCTGCCAGCGGCACAATGCGCGTGGATGGGACGTTCCACGGCGTAAGTTCCGCCCGGTTTACCGGCGGTGACGCCGCAGCGCGGCGTCTCCTGCCAGCGGGTTAAAACTGGAATTTTTTAATCACTTCCACCACCCGGGTGATTTGTGCTTCGGTCAGTTCGGGATAGATCGGCAGGCTCAGGCATTGGAGCGCGGCCTTTTCCGAGATTGGAAAGTCGCCGGCTTTGTGTCCCAGGTGCGCGTATGCCTTTTGCAGGTGCAGCGGAATCGGGTAATGAACTGCGCAGCCAATACCATTTTCTTCCAGATATTTCTTTAGCTCATCGCGCTTCGGATGGCGCACGGCGTAAACGTGCCACACGCTCTCGGCGAAATCGGCTTCGCGAGGTAATTTCAATGGAGTTCCCGCGAGCAATTCGTTGTAGCGTTTTGCCACGCGCTGCCGTTCGCGCGTCCATTTGTTCAAATGCGGCAGTTTGACCCCCAGGGTCGCACCCTGAAAACCTTCCATGCGGTAGTTAAAACCAATTTCGTCATGGTAATAGCGGACGGTTGAACCGTGCTCGCGCAAGGCCCGGCCGCGCGCGGCAAAGTCGCCGTTGTCGGTCACGAGCGCGCCGCCTTCACCGCAGGCGCCGAGGTTTTTGCCGGGATAAAAGCTGAAGCACGACATCGCGCCGAGTGTGCCCACGATGCGGCCCTTGTATTTAGCGCCGACCGCCTGGCATGCGTCTTCGACTAGCGGCAATTTGTGCTTGCGGCAAGTCTCCAAAATCCGATCCACGTCAAACGGCTGGCCGTACAAATGGACCGGCATAATCGCTTTCGTCCGGGGCGTGATCGCCTTTTCAACGAGCGCCGGGTCCATATTAAAGGTCGCGTCATCGATGTCGACAAAGACGGGTTTTGCGCCAACATAAGAGATCGCCCAACTCGTTGCGACGAAAGTGAATGGCGTGGTAACGACTTCGTCGCCTTCGCCGATGTTGAGGAGCTTCAGCGCCACATGGAGAGCCGATGTCCCGCTATTGAAGCCCAGGGAATGTTTTGCGCCGCAAAACTGCGCGAAATCTTTTTCGAATTGGGCAACATCCGGCCCGAGGCAAAACGAGCAGTTATCCAGCGTGCGTGAGAGCGCGGCTTCCAGTTCCTTCCTCAACCCGCGAATTTGGGCGGGTAAATCCAAATAAGGCACTTTATCAGACATAGGCGGTTACAATAACGCAATTTTTGGGAAATGCGATTTTTTAATGCAAATCGCAATCTGGAATTAGGAGCTATGCCGAGGAGGTGGTACACATTTTCTGGATATAGGCGGGGAAACAGGAAACGAAGGGAGGTTAGGTGAAATGTGCGTTTTTGTTAAGGAATTTAAAGGTTTTACAAATCTCTAATGGAAATGAACGGGCATATAGTTTTGCACGCGCCGAGCCGCGTGTCGTCACGACGTGACAGCGCCACTTGCGAGAACGTCGGCCCATCATGAGTGGATGCAAAGCAACCTGCGAGGGTATTTGTTTTGCGTTATCGTTATCTGCGGCTTATTAGCGGGGGATTAAGTTCTAAAAGCGCCTTTTTCGTGAATTTCCAGTCGATTTCCGAAAGGGTCGTGGGTAAAAAAACGCCGCCAGGGCGTTGGGCGACCGTCCTCTGTGGCGACGTTGGCTGCGGTCAGCTTTGCGCGCAGCCCGTCCATGTTTATCGCATTCCAGTCCGAAGTGCCTTAAGGCATCGGGTCCGTTTCGGTTTTCTTCCACTGAGACATGCACGTCCAGGCCGCCAGATTCGAACCAAACGCCGCCGGGGTTGCGAATACTTTCCGGTTTTGGAATTTCTTTGAGACCGAGCAACCCGGCGTAGAATGACCGGGCAATCTCCTCGCCGCCTTTAGGCATGGTGATGTTAATATGGGAAAGGCGCACGATTGAGAAGGAAAAAGGAAAAAGGAAAAATGCAAAAGGGAAAAATTGCCGTACGTAACGCGGTGTCTGACGCCTTCGCCTTGATGGAACAGGTTATTCTCATCCTACAGGCTTGAGTTCAGGCCATCTGCATACAGCTTTGAATTTTTGCGACCGCATGAGAATCCACGATTCTCCAACTCCTTCTGCATGAGCGCAGCCCAGATATGCGATCCCGAGGTAATCGCAAAACCGGGAAAATGCTTCCACCAGCGTTTTGTCCGGCAATGAGTCTGCGCTCGAAGTGACCAGGGCAAAGCGTCGGCCGCGCAATTGGCGGCCCAACTCTTTTTCAGGACCGAGCAAATCTGAGAAGCGGTCTATGAAGATCTTCATCGGGGTCGAATAGGAATACCAATAGACGGGAGTTGCAATGATTGTCATCGGGGCGCAAACGACACGCTGAATGACCGCTAGAAACTGGTCGTCGGATGGGTAATGGTATTTGTAGTTGAAGGGTGATATCGGGCAAGTGTCAAGGTTGACAACGTCACATGTGTAGCCGGCAATTAAGCGGTTCAAAATCGCTTCTGTATTGCTGTTCTGTCGGGCGCTTCCGAGGATGGCGACTGAGTTCATTTATTAATCGAATCACCCAATAATAAAGTCACTTCGTGGCTACAAGGAAAATCAAGTTGGTAGCTTGTCACCGCAGAGGCGGCGGGCAAATCGCGCATTCACCTTTGCTCAGATCGGTCAGCGGCTCCGCCGAACAGTTAAGGACACGCTAAAACGTGGGCACCGCACGTGTGCCATTTGAGTGTGCCATCGCTCTTTCTGCTGTGTCAATTCGGCGCGTTTGACACAGCTTGGAAGGGCTCTGTGCCAACTAAATCTGATTATTTCCCTTATATTCTCAAGTTTTGCCGATTTTGGCACAGCGGCATTGTCATTGCTAAAAGAGATTCCAAACAGTTCTAAAGAGGAACATCAAACGAAAGAATTTATATGGCAAAAGTTTTAGGCATTGAT
>DATAST010000110.1:0-1729 GCA_036269115.1 Verrucomicrobiia bacterium
AATCCTGACGCCAAACCCCAGGGCCACCCGCAACCCGGGACCGTCGGTTACGAAAAGCGTGACGCGAACGCCAAATGGCTTTTTGGGGTCGTTGTATTTCTGGCGCTTGCTCTTATGGCCACACATTTCATTCTGGCCGGCCTGTTGGAGCACCTGAAAAAAACTCCGACTCAAACCGACCGCTGGAGTAGCGATAATACCTCCCCGGTTTTGGAACGGCCTTCCCTGCCCCATTTACAGGTTTCGCCTGCGGCCGATTTGAAAGAATTTCGGGCAAACGAAGATCGTGAATTGACCACTTATGGCTGGGCGAACAGAAGCACCGGAATCGCGCGCGTGCCCATTGATCGCGCCATGGAACTCGTGCTTCAACGCGGCCTGCCAACACGAACCGGAACAAATGAAGGCACTCCAGGACCATCCGTTTATGAATTGCAGCAACAACGGACGGGCGGCGCAGGAAAAGAGGTTCAACCATGAAAAGAATCCTTACGACTCGTTGGACATTATTACTTCTCGCCTTTGCGATTTGTTCGCTGGCGTGCCGACGCGCCGGCGCACAATCACTTTCGGACGACCAACTCCTTTCCGTTACGTTCGAACAAAACTTGAATTCGCAAATCAATCGCGACCTGCAGTTTCGCGACGAGAACGGCCACGATGTTCGGCTCGGAGATTATTTCGGCAAAAAACCGGTTGTTTTGGTGCTGGGTTATTACCAATGTCCGATGCTTTGCACGCTCACGCTTAACGGCCTAGTGCAGGCCATGGAGGACATGAAATGGACCGTCGGCAGGGATTTCGAAATTATCAATGTCAGCATCGATCCGCGCGAAACGCCGGCGCTCGCGCAGGCTAAGAAGAACAATTACCTCAAAAAATACGGGCGCGCCGGCGCGGATGCCGGCTGGCATTTTTTGACGGGCGGCGAACCTGCCATTCACGAACTCACGACCGAAGCCGGCTTCAAATATGTATTCGATCCCGCGTCGAAACAATACGCGCATCCCAGCGGTGTCGTGATTCTCACGCCGGACGGAAAAATCTCACGTTATCTTTTCGGGGTCACTTACCATGCCAGCGATTTGTTTGCGTCCTTGCGCGATGCTTCCGGAGAAAAAATCGGATCACCGATTCAACAGCTCATTCTGCTTTGTTTTCATTACAACCCCATCACCGGAAAATACGGGGCGGCGATAATGCTCACGGTCCGCCTTCTCGGCGCCACGACAGTGATCGCCGTGACATGGCTTATCGTCTTTTTCATCCGGCGCGAAAAAACCCGGCCATCCCTTACACTCGAAACATCCGGCACTGACACATGAATTTCCCGCTGTTTCCAGACGAAGCCTCGGCGGCCGCGCGACAGACCGATTATCTGTATTGGGCGTTGATCGGCATCAGCGTGGCGACGATGAGCGTCGTGTTTGGGCCGATTATTATTTTCCTTTTCAAATATCGCCGCGGCAAAAAGGCCGACCGCAGTCCAGTGCACCTGCCGGAAATGAAAATTGAAATCGCCTGGACGATTATTCCGATGATCATTTTCACGGGCCTGTTTGCCTGGGGCACAAATGTTTTCTGGAATATCGAACGCTCCCCATCCGACGCGATGGAAATAGACGTCGTCGGAAAGCAATGGATGTGGAAAATCCAACACCCGGAAGGCAAACGGGAGATAGACGAGTTGCACGTGCCGCTGGGGCGTTCGGTGAAACTCCTCATGGCG
>DATAST010000111.1:0-10338 GCA_036269115.1 Verrucomicrobiia bacterium
CAATATCTTTCGCAGTTTTCTAAAAGTCTAATCTTTTATGCAATCGGCAATTTATACAAGTTTTGACCATATCGGACGCTGCCTTGACGGCGTGATCATGCTCGCCTGTGGTATCGCTGTCCTGGTTGCTGTCCCGCGCCAAATCCGACGTCAAATCGCATCGGGTAAGTTGGATGAGGCGAAGGGAAAATCCAGGATGCGGTTGGTTTGGCCGGTTGGCTGCCTGGCGATCGGCTACGGCATTCTAAAAATATTTGCTGGATTTTAAGCGGGCCGGTGAAAGGTGGCGGCGACATCGGTGAGCACAGTAACTCAACATCGAAGAGCCTTAAGCCAGTGACCAACGTTCGGTGTCCACGCTTTAGCGTGTCCTGTGTAACGGTGGTTTTATGAACAAAAGAATTGACTGGGATTTTAGACGCGCGCGGAATTAAATGGCAATTAGGCGGGGCGAATGGCGGTTGAATTGAAGGCATAAAAATTGGAAAATAATGGGCGAAAAATACATATACCTTTTATTTGCACTGTGGATGGCTCTCATTTTCGCAGGGATGATCGCCATTTTGGTGTTTGTGTTTCGCTATATCAATAATAAGGAACCTCTCCTGAAAAAAGGAGACTACCGTGTGAATTATGCGTTCCTTTCCAAACTGCCACTTTGGCTCAAGTTTTTATGGTGGCTTATACTATTCTCAGCAATCGCTGTTTCGTTGATTAATACCCTTAGAAAGCACTGAAAACATAAAGGGGAAAAGGGGTCAGAAAGGAACGGCGCTTACGGGTTCAGATTTATGTCCGAAAAAACCATTGAAGAGCAACTCAACGAAAAGCGAGGTGTCCTCGAAGGTCTCATCGCGGAAATGAGGCATAAATCTGTGGTGCCTGAATACTTGGCTGTTAACAAAGAAGTGCTTAGGCTAGAACGGTTAGTTGCACAAAAGCGCGGCGAACCATACGCCGCGCTTTGGCATCTACCGGAAATATGGGAGGGTATGACGCTGGATTGTACCGTGCTTGGCGACCAGTTAAAATGCTTCGTGGTTTACGAGGCAAAACTCAAATCCGGCAATTTCAAAACTTTAGCAGCACATGCGCTTTCGGGTCGGGGACTGGGCGCATATGGTGCCTTCGTAATCGAAAACTCTCCTTGGATTAAAGAGCTAGAACATGTGGACAGGAAGCATTCAAATTTTGACTCACAGAAATGGCGTAAAATCAGACATTATATGCTTTGCTTCAAGGATCGGATATTCGAAGCAATGGCTACCGATGTCACGTTGGCGGGACAAGCTAACTCTCGGGAAATCGCAACAAGGGCAGCACTAGACGCGTTGATTTCCTGAGTTTCTGTTGAAAAGCACCAAGCGCCAGGTACCATGTGTGAAACCCCAATCTCCAACATCCAAGCACCAGGCTCGCCCAATTTGCGGCATCGGTCCTTGAAAGATTCTCTGGGGTTTGGTGCTTGAATCTTCCCTGGTGATTGGAGTTTGGTGCTTGGTGCTTTCCCCCCCCCGGTGCTTGAGTCTTGGACCTTTTCGGCGTTCGACGTGCGGCGTTCCCGCGCTCGCGCCTTAGCGGGTTACCCCACTGTCATCCTCTCGGCGCATTGACAATTTGGTTTCGATTGTGTGAATTGGCGCATGACCGCTTCGCCAAATGCAGAAACGCAACGTTCTGCCGCCAATTCCGGTAATGCTCTGTCTCGTGCCGTGGGCAGCCCCGGCGGACGCGCATTTTTGGCGTTGGTATTTGTTCTCATCCTGGGCGCAATCTTCAACGGTGACGGCGCTTTTTTTAAATTCGGCACGCATCGCGACACCTTGCGCGAAGCGTCGGTGTACGGAATCCTGGCGTGTGGGATGACGCCGATCATCATCTCCGGGGGAATTGATTTGTCCGTGGGCAGTGTGCTGGCGCTCACCGCCGTGTGCTCGGCTATGATGGCCATCCATTGGAACTGGAGCGGATGGCTCGTGGCGCCGTTATCTCTGCTGGTGGGCGCGGCTTGCGGCCTGGCCTCCGGTCTCGTCACCGCTCGATTGGTTGTGCAGCCGTTTATCGCCACGCTGTCCATGATGGTCCTGGCGCGCGGCCTGGCCAAATATGCGTCGGGCGGCATGAAAGTTTCCACGGCGATTGCGAATCCGGATGGCACGTATCGTTACGTGGACGTGCCGCCGCTGTTCCGGATGGTGGATCATCGGATTTTGGGCGGAAATCTCTCGGTAGTGACCGTCATTTTCGCCGTATGTGTCGCGCTGGCGTGGCTGTTGATGGGAAAACATTGCTGGGGCCGTTACCTGTACGCCATCGGCGGCAATGAAGAAGCGACGCGGTTTTCCGGTGTGCCGGTCGTACTGGTAAAAACGCTGGCTTACGTTTTTTGCGGCATGTATGCGGCGGTCGCCGGGATTTGCGAGGCGGCGCAGGAACAACAGGGCGATCCTGAAGCCGGCGTCGGCTACGAACTCATGGCCATCGCCATGGTCGTAATCGGCGGAACGAGTCTCATGGGCGGGCGCGGCGGGATTGGACTGACGCTGCTGGGCGTCCTGACCATCGGTTACCTGGACAAAATTTTGAGTATCAACGCCGTGCCTGAAGCCGGACGCCTCATGCTAACGGGCGTGATCATCGTGGTTGCCGTATTGACCCAACGCAGGAAACGTACTTAGGATTGTTTATTATTTATGCAAAATCATATGTTTGGAAACTTCTCCCTGAATCGTTCGAATGGCCGCAGCACCGTACCGCAGGTTTCCAAACCTGCCGTCTCGCCGATTTCCAAATCGGCTAGTCGCACGACGACCGCCGACTCGCAGGTTTGGAAACCTGCGCTACAACAAATTCTTATCCTCATCGCTCTCGCCCCCGCCATCCTCTTTCTCACCGGTTGCAATAAATCAAACAACACCGCGCAGGCTCCTGCCGCCGGTTCGCCTCAGTCCGCGGCGGCGCCAGCACCGTCGCCGGGCCAGCAATTCGTTATCGGAATGTCCCAGTGCAATTTGGGCGAACCCTGGCGCGTGCAGATGAACGCGGATATTAAGGCCGCCGCCGATAAGCATCCGGAGTTGAAAGTGATTTTCAAAAACGCGGCGAACGACACGCTTCAACAGCGGGCGCAGGTCGAAGAATTTGTCAGCGCCAAAGTAAATCTCATCATCATCAGTCCCAAGGAAGCGCAGCCATTGACTGAGCCGGTCGCCGAGGCAATCCAGGCGGGCATCCCGGTGATCGTGCTGGACCGAAAGTTGTTGGGCACCAACTACACGTGCTTCATCGGGGCGGACAACAAAAAGATTGGCAAAGCCGCAGGCGAATGGATTGTCAAGACGCTGGGCGGCAAAGGCAACGTGGTGGAGTTGATGGGCCTGCAAACCTCCACGCCTGGCCAGGACCGGCACAGTGGTTTCGCGGAGGCCATCGCCGGCACGGACATCAAGGTAATTTTCAGCGCGGACATGCAATGGCTGGAACCCAATGCGCGCCAGGAAATGGAATCGGCGCTGTCGCGTTTTGATCATATCGATTTGGTCTATGCGCATAACGACGACGGCGCCCACGGCGCTTACCTGGCTGCACAGGCCGCCGGGCGCGATAAACAGATGAAGTTCGTGGGTATTGACGCGTTGCCGCAGGAAGGCGTTGCTTACGTCCGCCAGGGAATCCTCAGCGCCACTTTCCAATATCCGACCGGCGGCGCGCAAGCGATTGACACCGCGCTAAAAGTTCTTCACGGCGAGCAGGTGCCCAAAGAAATCACTCTGGGGACGCGGTTGTTTACCAAGGACAATGTGGATCAAGGCGGAGAAGCGGTGGGGAATTAGGGCGAAAAGGGAAAAGCTCCAAGCACCAATCTCCAAGCACCAGGGAAGATCCAAACTCCAACATCCAAGCACGAGGCTCCGCGGCGTTCGTCCTTGAAGATTCTCTGGGGTTTGTGCTTGAGCCTTGGAGCTTAGTGCTTCCCTGGTGCTTGGTGATTGAAGATTGGGGATTTCCCCCCCCGCCCTACCGCGCTGCCAAATGCGCAGGAAGCCTCGCCGCTTCCCGATATAGCGATAACAACTGATCCGGTCGTACGACGACGTACTCGTTTTTATCCAAAGCGTTGACGGCTTCCTGCACTTTGGCTGGAGTCGTGCTCCAGGCGTCAGCTTCCACAGCGATGAATTTTGGGGCCGAGCCATTCCATCCGACAGCGGCCCTGGTGATGGAATCCAATCCACCCGCAAAACCGATCACTGGCAGGCCGGAATAAACTTTCGTGTAGGCGCCGCCGCTCGTGACCAATCCCAACAAGGACGGGCAATTACGGGCAAACGATTCGACATTTGCCGGGGACACGCTCCAAACCGGGTTGGCGACCCGCATGCCGCTCCGCTGCAAATAGGAGTGGGACGCCCTGGTGTAGGCGTCAACATTGGCGGAGTTCCAATGTTCAATCGCGATGTAACCCGCGCCGGAAGGACCGGCGACAAGGCAATCGTTGCTCGTCGCGGTGCTCCAGTAATAATTCAGCATCGCAGGATCCATATCGGCGGCAATCGGCTGCACGGTCCAGCCCAGGGGCACGTTACCGCGCTCGGGTTTGTCCCAACCCCATTTCATGCGATGCTGCATGTATTGCATGTTGTCGCCGTCGCTCAGGACGATGGCGACGTAGACCTTGTTTTGAAGCGGCGGCGGTGGAGGAATGGGAGGAATGGAAATCGGTGAGGCGACTCCGCTGAAGAGCGAGGCGTTCGCGTAAAAGTCGCTGGCGACAACTGGAATGCCAAACTGCGCGATCCAGCTCAGGCCGGCGCCCTCATTCGCCCACCACCCGAGATAGAGTCCGCCCGCCGGCTTCATGTCGGCCATAAACGGCTGAAGCACTGCGGCGTCGCCGGGAACACTGGGATTCAGCCAACAAACGGCTGCGCCCTTGACCGCAACGATGTAATCCCGCAGTCCGAAGTGGCTGTTTGGCGCCAGGCCGGCGATGATGCGATGAGTGCATCGCGGCCAGCAGTTGGTGTAGAGATAATGGTAAACCTCATTTCTGTTCGAAAACCTTCCGCGCAGGTCGTCCATTACGCGCAGGTTGAAAGGAGCGTTCGTCAGGGTCGACAGCAAGTGCGGATCGCAGATCAATTCATCGTTCAAACCTGCAAGTGTCGTTGCCAGGTTGATAGTATCACGCCTGCCTGGGTCGGTGACCACCAGTCCGGCCACACTCGCCTGGTATTTGTAGATGGCGTCGTAACAATGAATCATTTGGTAATTCAAATGGTGAAGTTTCAGCCAGGAGAACTTTCCCTCGGCGAACCCACCGTCCACACAGGCCAATCGCGGCTGTTGCCGGTTGACGAGGCCTTCCAAAGAAGCTAACAGGATCTTCTGGGCGGATGAGACCGGAGCGACATCGATGCAATCGATGACCGAAGCCGGCGGCGGAAACGTCGGCAGAAACCGATCCGCGGGCCACACAACTCCGGCAGTGTGAACCGGCGGGGCCAAATTGGTGATGGTGACATTCACGGCGGGTGTTCCGGATGAGTTAGCCGGTGTGGCAGTCGGCTCGATGGCCACATCGGACGCGGTTTTCTGGGAATCGTACAGCGCCGAAACTTCGTCAGGCGAAAGAGCGCGGTTGAACATCATGATGTCATCCATCATGCCGTTGAAAGACACGCCCATCTCTTCGGGAACGCCCGTGGAACGGTTTGCGCCGATGGTCAGATCGTAAGCGGCATGTTGCGGCTTGCCTTTTGCGCCGCGTTTTGGACCTTCGGGCCGGCCATCTACGTAAAGCCGCAGCGCAGACCCGTCAAAAGTTCCCACGACCTGATGCCATTGGCCATCGGCAACTGTGACGCCGGAAGGCACCCACTGATGCGCCACTTCCAGGGCCACCTGCCCGCGCCAGGACCGTCCATCATCAGCCCCGCCCACGGCATTATCGCCGGCCATCGTCAGGTCGAATTCCTTGCGCGTCGCTTTGTCGAAAATGCGCCGCCAAAAACGGTCGGTGAACGAAGTTTTGATCCAGGCAACCAAAGTCATTTTCCCCGGATTAAGGCTGTCGTTATCGGGCACGCGGATGTAGCTATTGGTCATTCCGAATTGGATGCAACCCCCGCGATGGCCGTCGGCAATCCACTGGACATTGACCGCCTGGCCATCGTTGCCATGCCCGCTCAAATCAGTGACGGTTCCCGCTGAAGGTTCGGAATCGAAATTAAAGTGGAGAACCAAATGAGAATCAGAATTCGTCGCCGTTGCGTTGACGACTACCGTGGCCGGGTTACCGGGTCCTTTCCTCTGCCATACGAGCAGGCCAATCACGACCAATGAAAGGGCTATGACCAACAGCAAAGTCCACAACCATCCGCCGGATCGGGCCGGTGCCTGCGTGGGCGGGGCCGCCTCCTCCGCCAACCGTGCGAGTGGCGGGACCAAAATGGTTTGGCTGCATTGCGGACAGGCAACGGTAGTGCCTGCGCTGGCCGCATCCACCGCCAGAGGTTGGCCGCAATGAGGGCAGTTGAATTTGATATCGTTCATACTGGGTCAATTCGTTGAAGCTGCGTAATCGGTCTTATAGTAAGCTCTAAGAGTTGCAAATTCATCTTTTGGCAGAAGGAAAACATAACGTCCTGGATAAGCCGCTTCAACGCGATCAATTTGACGTTTGATTAGCGCATACCCGGCCCATATCCCGCCTATTTTCTCTTGTACTCCTTCTTCACAAAAGCCCTCAACGGTAGCTGAAAAGCTGGCGAAAACAGGTGCATGAGGACTGGGCTTCACGCTTGCCATTTGCTTAAACATTTCGTCCCCATCCCAGGCGCCAAACTGATCGAGTTTTGGAGAGTAACCTCGGTGAATGTAGTCGCCTTCGCCAAAAACCCCGCTGAACCCGCATGTTTTCATATAAGTCTCAAATTTTGCGCTTGGGTTTGGGCAATCCGAGATTCCGACAATATGAAATCCGGCAGCGTGGCACCGCTCGCGAGTGAGCTTGCACCACGCCGGAAAAAGACGATCGTTAAAATATTTAATGTGGATGTATTGTATACCTGCCGGTCCACACAGCAGTTCATCGTTGGTTGTCATGTTGGCATAATACCAATCTAGGAGTGGCGGATTTAGTTCCTGCAAAGCCGGACTCAAATAAGTGGCCACCGGAATGGTGCCGTGATCTTTGGCATGACAAAGATCATAGAGCGAGTTTTGGTCAAACTGAATGTTGTCGCCGTCGCTCCAAGTAATCGAAGCATATATTTTTCCCGGCTCGGCCTTGGCCGCATGGCCCGGCGTTTGCGTATAGGTTTTGTCGGGAAAACTGGACCAAAAACTTCCGTTTGCATAAAGGTCGCTCACCACGTAGCCGATGCCGTAGGGATTAGCGATGTCGTTGACCTGATCGCCTCGGTAGCCCATTAATGAAGTGCCCAGACCGTAACCTTTTGTGCCAAAGATTTTTTGCATTTCTGCGCGTTGGATTGAATCATCCTGGTCCAGCCAAAAATCAAATCCTTTGCTGGCGACGACGTAATCACCCAATCGCATGTTCATTTGAAGATCAAAGACGATTTGCTTGCTGCAATTCGGCATCAGATTAGCCAGCGCCCAATCGTAGGCCGCGATCTGGTTTGGCCATCGGTTTCTAAAATCTTCAACTCTTCCTTTCCAGCCAAATTCCGATGCCAGATCGCGTTCAAGTGATTCAGTGACAGGAATTCCGTCGTGCTGTGCGCCCGCCATTTGAGCCAGATACCGGGTCCAGTCCTTTTCCGGGTCGTAGAGAAACATTTGTTTCACCCGCCCTTGATATTTTTTGAAGAGATTTCTCAATCCGGCATCGGTGCCTTGCAATTGGCTAAGTGGTTCGAAGAGTTTCTTGCAAAAATCGAGCTGCCCTGGATGTTCTCCGCTGGAGATGAGATAAACCTCGGCGGAGGATTGATTGATCAAACCTTGCAGGGCAAACTCGGTTCTCCTGGCTTTGTCACTGTCATTGATGCAATTGACGACATAGACTTTCGTCGCCGTCGGCATCTTGGGAAACATCCTGCCGATGCTATTAGAATCAACTGTAGCGTTTCCGTTGGTGGCTTTTACGGCGGTTGGCCCTGATGATATGGCGTGGAGCACTAAATGAGAATCAGAGTTCGCCGTCGAGGTGATGACTACTGTGGCTGGGGTTCCAGGTCCATGCCTCTGCCATACCAGCAGGCTGGCCGTGACCAATGAAAGGGCTGTGACCAACAGCAAAGCCCAGAACCATCCTCCGGATCGGGCCGGGGCCTGCGCGGGCGGGGCCGCCTCCTCCGCCAGCCGCGCGAGTGGCGGGACCAAAATGGTTTGGCTGCATTGTGGACACGCAACGGTGGTGCCTGCGCTGGCCGCATCCACCGCCAGAGGTTGGCCGCAATGAGGGCAGTTGAATTTGATATCGTTCATGGCGAGTTGCGGATGAGTTGTATTTGTTACCAGGAATAAACGCAAGATATTTGGGAAAGTGTGTTCGAGAAATGGCGAAGACGATAATGATGACGGTGGTATAACGGTCAAACCCCGTTACGGACGTTACAATGTTGAGCGGTAATGAGTTAAGACGTTACACACCCCGTTACAAAACGATGAAGGCCCGTTACATTTTTGTAAGTATTTAATTATAAATGCTTTAGGGACGTTACAGGGACGAACGTTTTATCGGCAGATTGCGCTGGTTCTCGCAGATTTATAGACGGGGGTTGGCGTCGGAAGAGCACCGTTCTTACCTGTTGGGTGTACACGCTTTAGCGTGCCCGGGAGCAGCCTAAAGGCTGGACACCAAACCATCCGCGAAAATTCCTAATCTGTTGATGAAGCCGGTTCGTGTCTTTTTCCTGGTGGCCGTCTGCAAAGACTTCGTCTCCAATAATGATAAATCACCAGCGCGACGCCAGTCATGATCATGACGTCCGCGGCGTTGAATATTCCCGTGTGGAATGGCCCGGCGCGGAGGACGAGGAAGTCGGTGACCAGCCCGTGCCTGGTAATCCGGTCGACGAGGTTGCTCGTTCCACCCACCCAAATGAGTGCCAGGCCGATGAAGTTGCAGAGGCCAAGGCGAGCGCCGACCATGACCAGGTACGCGAACAGTCCGGCCATGCCTACGCCGGCAACGACCGTGAATAACGCCAGCCGAAATGGTTTCGAAAGTGAATCCCCCAAACTCAAAAACGCGCCGGGATTTTCAGCAAGCCGCAACTCTCCAAACCCGCCCGGCAAGACAACGGGACCCGAATGTTTAAGTTCCGATCGGGCGATATGCTTGGAAGATTGGTCGCAACCCGCCGCGCAAACCAAAACCAGCAACAAAATCAAAAATCGAATCTTGGGTGAAAATTGCATAGGTCTTGAACGTCAAGTTCGTCTGGGCGGGAAGCACGGGTCCAATCGCAAATCCAAGATCGGCGAAGTCGACGGATGAACTTTTTCCTTTTTCCTTTTAAATTTTTAATTGAAATGGCTGTCCGGCATGGATTCGAACCATGACAAAGGCCTCCAAAGGGCCTTGTGCTACCATTACACCACCGGACAAATGATGGCCAAAAATATTAGCACAGCGCCGGGAAATGTCAGTAAAATTGTCAGAGTCCCCTGAGCGCGCGTTCGAAGAGAACGGGGTTTTATCCGCAGATTCCGCAGATTTTCGCAGATTAAACAATGAGGAAAGCAGGAATGGAGGAACAGATGCGAATGATGCATCGTACCCATAAATCGTCGTATACGCGCTAGCGTCGTGGCGTGCGGTGGTAAGCCACAGCCCGATTAGCACGAACGTTGGGGTTCCGCTGCGTAACGGTATGGGAGCGAAGTCTGAATCGTCGTCATCCTCGTGAATTACAAAATATGTAACCCGGACTATTTCGCGCGAAGGCCGCGAAGAAGGCGAAGTATTTTATCCGGAGATGACTGAGATATTCACAGATTCATTCTCTGACGGTCTGCAAAGCAGCAAACTGAAAGCCCTGGAAGGGCGGACGATAATAGCCCGGGGCAAGCGAATCTTTGAGCGCCGCCCCGGGTACGACCACCCTAAAATTAAAACTCGATCCCGAAGGGCTCGTGAGCGCCTAAGCGCGAACGCGTCGGAGTTTAGAATTTTTGTGCCAGTTAGAGTCTGTTTGATATGAGCGTTGGAAAACTGGCAACAGGTTCTTCGCTGTTTTGAGTGGAATGAGTGTGTAGTCTTGGGGCATGACGCCTGAGAAACTATTTCATGAACTATTGGGACTGGGACTGAACTGGGAAGTGACCGAGAGCCGGTTTGAGCCGGCCAGTGGGACTGTCTTT
>DATAST010000112.1:0-1894 GCA_036269115.1 Verrucomicrobiia bacterium
TGAAATAATTGGTGGAGGCGCCGTCGGTGACGCCGATATTGCCATCGCCATTTAGATTGTATCCGAAGCCGACAATAAAACCACCGCCGAACTCCTGGATGGAATATAAGCGATGGTCGGCAAGCTGGATGGCGTTGAGCATGTCCAAACCGCTGGCTGTGCCGTTGAAGCGATAACCCCAGACGAGGGTTTTGTCGGTGAGCGGCGCGGGCACGGTGGAATTGGTGATCAATTCGGGCGTGCTCCACTCGATGACGAGGGCGGCGCGGTTGGAGCCGGAGCCGGTCCAAAGCTGGATGTCATCCAGGGAAATGGCGTAGGATTTGAGGACGAGGAACAAGCCGGCAATAGCCAGCGGCAGACAGAACTTTTTCATGAACTGGTCTTTCAATGCGCGCGAAAAAAATATTTTGCGCGAACGGTTTTGGTTGAGAGACCAGCGCGAAGCTAGAGATAAAAAAACCTCCAGACTCCGGCAAAACGGGGAATGAAGGCATTCAACGAACCCCGGCGAAGACAGTTCGCCGGGCTGGCCTCATCCTTCTCTTTGCGGAGAAGTGTCCCGCACAGGCGGGGCTGACGAGCACAGATGAACCGGTATCCTGACTTGGGGCTTCAAACCTCGCTCCCGCCTTCCCGACGTGTGTCAGTGGCATTGGGAGTCCGTAGCCTTTTACAGTGGCGCGACCGTCCCGGATTCTCACCGGGTTCCCAGACATTCAAATGTGATGGTGATTTGATGGCGGATGAGCCGCCGTTCAAAGAACTGGGGTGACCGTATGACGCGACGAAGGGCAACGCAAGAGAAAATATTTTTTTTGAGGGGAATATTTTTTTGGAATGGGCGGCGGTGTAAGAGGTTAATGAGGAGTGTTGGTTGATAGAGAATTTTTAAACATTTGGAATAAAACGGCCCTTCTCAATGATGCTCGCCTGGGCTCGCCTCGCTTCGCTCGATATAGAGGTGAGTTGTTTCGGTGAGGATTCCCCCAACTGAAGTTGGGGGTTAATGAGAAGTCTTTGCAGGTTTGATTGCTGGGGAAAATGGCTGGGCTAAGATCTGCCGTCCCTGCGGGACTTCGGACGGCGGAGCGGCAGACCCGCCTGCCATGTTGGAGAATATTTTTATGCTTGCGCGGCCGCGGCGCATTTACGCGGAGGGGCCGAAGATGCGGGCGTGTTCTTGCATGGCGTAGCGGTCGGTCATGCCGGCAAGGTAATCGCAGATGGCGCGGGGTTTGCCAATTTTTTTGGCGCGTTTGCGGGCGTGTTCACCGATCTGGTCCAGGTTTTCCTGATAGAAATGGAAGAGGTCGTCGAGCATGCGGACGGCGCGGAGGTTCGGGCCGTGGACGACGGGATTGTAGTAAAGATTTTTGTAGAGGTATTCGCGCAGTTCCAAATTTAGATCGTGGCGGGTGGGGCTGTAGGCGACGAGGGATTTGGATTGGAGGCGGACATCATCGGCGCTTTGCACACCGGCTTTCAAAATATTCTGCTCGGTGGTTTCGACGACGTCCTTGACCTGCATGTCAATGATGGTGCGGATGATGATGTAGCGGCGGCATTCGTCGGAGAGGTTGCCGTATTGCTTGACGACGGCGCGCGAGGCCTGACGCCAGATGCGGACGTTTTTGCTGAGAACTTTTTCCGAGAGCAGGCCGGAATCGAGGCCGTCGTCCAAATCGTGGCTGTAGTAGGTAATTTCGTCGGCGAGGTTGGCGACCTGAGCTTCGAGCGCGGAGGATTTGGCGGCGAAATCGGCACGTTTGCTGGGGTGGTCGTAGGCGGTGTAATGCTTGACCAGGCCTTCGCGGACTTCCCAACTGAGATTGAGGCCGGGAAACAGAGGATATTTTTGTTCGAGTTCTTCGACGATGCGCAGGCTGTGTCG
>DATAST010000113.1:0-6856 GCA_036269115.1 Verrucomicrobiia bacterium
AAGACAGTCCCACTGGCCGGCTCAAACCGGCTCTCGGTCACTTCCCAGTTCAGTCCCAGTCCCAATAGTTCATGAAATAGTTTCTCAGGCGTCATGCCCCAAGACTACACACTCATTCCACTCAAAACAGCGAAGAACCCGTTACATTTCTGTAAATGTCTAATTATCAATAGGTTAAAGGCGTTACATTAACGTTATAGGGAGGTGGGCAGTTCTCTTCAGTGGCGCGCATCTTACGATGCGTGGTGGCAGCGCCACCTCCGATTGGCGGAAGGGCAGAGACTGTCTCAAAACAAGCTGAGAGATTATATAGGTGAAAAATCGACCTTCGCATTTGCGATATGGAGCATTTTATTTTTTGTTGAAGGTGTTTTGATGGCGTTTTTCGAAATTCTTTCAACTTGTTTTCGAGTTTTGAGACAGTCTCGGCACTTCCGCCCTACCGTATTGCAGAATCCATGAAGGGGGATGAATATTCGCGTCCGGAAGATTCTCCCTCACCCGGCCCTCTCCCGTCCACCCTCCGCAGTATCACACTTACGCGGTTCTCCGCAGTATGGGTAACTTATGATTCTTGATGGTGACGTAATACGCGGTGCTATGGAGGACGGGCTGGGGAGAGGGAGAATAATCGTCCGATTATTTGATACGGCTAAAGGTGAGGGCGGTTCAGGGGTGCAATGCGCGAAACAGTATTTGGAGGAAATTTTACGGGGCCGGATTCAGATCCTCCCATTTAACGTTCCATTGTCCGTTGTCCGGGAAGCCGGGGGCGTGGTGATTTGGCGCGCCATCCCATCCGGCGGCCATGAGGGCGACCGCATAAAGCAGGCCGCCGTTCGCGGGCAAATAAAGAGTCAGGTTGGGACGCTGATAGACCTGGCCATTCAGGCCGTAATGGTTTTTGGGAGTATCCAGGAGGAGCGCGTCAATGGCCCGGTCTGGTTCGCCCAATCGGGCGGCGGTCATGGCGATGGCGGGATAGTCCCAACCCCAAGTGTTAGGCCAGTGCCAGTTTTTCCAAACCCAGTCAAACGTATTGGACATAATGAGCGGGTTCACGCCAGGTCCCGCCTTCACCAAGGCCATGGCGGGCAGGCCGGGAACAAAGCTGAGCGCATCCAAAACAGCTGGATGGTCTGTGTTCCACTTCGGGTTGGTGTAGGAATCCGGCGTGGTTTCGGTGAACAAATATTTTCCATCCGCCACAGGTAAGGGAGCCAACTTTTCGAGAACTTTATCCCATTTGGGATTTCGTTCGAGGCCCAAACGCGTGCGCCACTGCTGGGCTGTCTCCAAGCCCCATCGCCAATAGGACAACTCAAACGTGGGATCGAGTGTTCGATTCTTTGGAAAGACTTCCTGGGCGCATTGCAGGACTGGTCCGAGAACGTAACGCTGTTTGTTCAAATCCCACGTTGAATAGCTCGCCATGAAATCGGCGGTTTTGAAGACAACGGTTTTGTATCGCTCCAAAGTTGAGCGCGCCGGATGGGAACGATAGCAGAGTTCGGCGAGAAAAATGGGGTGCGGTTGCTGCCAAATGAGGAACGGCCCTACTGGAGACGGCGATTCGACGCCGCTCGGAGAGGTCATCTTTGGCCATCGGGCGCCCGCATAGCCTTGTTTCGTCGCAGTGCCTTCGGCACGCGGCAGGATTTGCTGATACCAACTCATCGATTTTTCAAGCAACGGCAGCCGGTCCCACAAGGCGAAATGCGCTTCATGCCAAAAATACATTTCCATGTGGAATTTTCCCTCCCACGAATTGTAGGTCAGACCGGTTTCCGGTGGCGGATATTTGCCGGCATCCTGGATGGCGGTCAGGTATTCTGACAAAACAATTCGTCGTTCCAATTCAAACCAGCGCGGATCTTTACTGCCCGACAAATCGATCGCCCCGCCGGTCCGCCAAAACTGATTCCAATGTTTTTGGGTCGCTGATTCTGCCTGGGCGAATGTTGGCAATTTCTTTGCGTCGAGTCGTGTTGCTGAAAAGGCGCAGATGAACTCCAGATCGCCACGTCTTCGGCCGTCGTTCTGCGTTTGCACGTCATGGCAGACCGGGAGGTCCGCCCTACCAGATTCAGGGAATCGAGCGACTTCGAATTGGTGTTCTGAGAGTCGTTTTAGTGTCGCGCCTTTGCTCCAGCTCGTGGCGGCGTAATAGGTATCGTTGTCCAGTTTGCGGAAAAATTCGGCAGATTTTGAATCTGAGTTTAGCAACCTGGTTGAATGCGCATCGGGATGGCCCCAATCCGCCGTCTTTTCATCGCCCGTTCCGTAAGGAAAATGAATTTGAATCGCCAGTCTCCCCTGCTCTATCAGCGGTGAATTTACTCTCACCGCAATAGCATCCATTGCTGGGTGGCACACCGTTTCCACGTCCACTGGCTCGCCATCGAATTTAAAATGGCTCAGAATTCGGCCATTCCACAAATCCAACGTTTGGCGCACATCGACCAGATCACTTGGCGTGGCGCCCGATCCGTCAGCATGGCGCAGGACAAATCCGATTTGGCCAAGGTCCAGGCGGTGTGGGTTCTCACGCAGCCACTTGATTTCCGGGGTCGTTTCATTGTGTGGCACATCGGCGTACGGCACGAGCCTTCCCGTCAAATCGGGAAACTCCTTGAATTGAAACGTGTCCATGCTCCAGTGATTTGGATTCGGGGCGGTATGCCAGCCCCAATCTGATAATGTTCCCAGCGGGGTTGTCTTCTCGAATGCTTCGGAAAATGTTTGCAGGCCGGTCGCATCTACGGTGAAACAAAATCCACCGTTGCCGACGGAGAGCGGGTTTGTTGCGTCGAAGTTTGTCAGGGTCACGTTGTGCCGGGTAACCAGGGCCAGGCGATCGATCGGCGCGCCTGGCGCATTAAAAATACAAAAGACAAAGAGACCCAGAAATACATACCACATTCGGAATTTCATAGATGCACGCCACGTTGCTCAGTTGCGTAGGCATTGGATAGTACAATAACCTTAATTCTTTGCATCGCCAGAAATGGGTATGACAGCCACCGGCACAGGTGATAACCTGCGGAGATTCGAATGAATCGCACGCGTTCGACCGATCAAGGGCGGGCCAGGAAGGCTCTCCATCACCCCTGCCCTCTCCCCAAGGAGAGGGAGAATGATCGTCCGAAAGTTTGATATGCCTGGCGTCGGAGCAGTTCAAGAGTTCAATACACGAAAAAGCCTTTCAGATTAAAACCACTCGAATTCCTCACAATGAATAACGTTAGAATCTTAATTTTTGTGTTGGTGGCGCTTCTTATTTTTTCATTTCTCATTTGTTCGCAGGCGGCGTTTGCGCAGGCGGAATCAATTCCAACGCCTGTCCTGCAAATCAAAGCCGACCAACCTATCGGCAAAGTGAGCCCGACTCTCTACGGCTTGATGACCGAGGAAATCAATTATTCATACGAAGGCGGTCTCTATAGTGAACTGATCGCCAACCGCACATTCAATTCCGCATCGAATGAGATGAGGTTCTGGAGCGCCGTCGGTAGCGCAACGTATTCCCTTGATACCGGCATGCCATTGAATAACGCTCTCACCGCGAGTATGAAGCTCGACGCTTCAAACGCGGGTAACGGTTCACCGACCGGAATTGCAAACAGCGGTTACTGGGGCATTCCCGTCCGGCGAAACACAACGTACCACGCCTCTTTTTACGCCAGATCGACGAATGGCTTTTCCGGTCCGCTGACGGTAAGCCTCGAAAGCGCGGATGGAAAAACCCTTTATGCGATGGCAAGAGTGGATGGACTGGCGGCTGACTGGCAGAAATTTGATGCGACGCTGACGACAAAAAACGTAAAGTCCTCAAAAAATAATATTTTCAAAATCACCACGACTACGCCCGGCATCATTTGGCTCCAACAAGTTTCATTATTTCCCCCGACGTTCAAAAACCGGCCTAAAGGAAACCGGCCTGATCTTATGAATCTGCTCGATGAAATGCATCCGGCATTTCTCCGGCTGCCTGGTGGAAATTATCTAGAAGGCAGAACGATTGCCGAACGATTCGACTGGAAGAAGACCGTTGGACCGATTGAACAACGTCCCGGCCATGAAAGTCCACAGATGGCCTGGGTTTGCTGGAATATTTGGAATGGTGCGAAGACCTGAACATTCAGCCCGTGCTTGCCGTTTACGCCGGTTATTCATTGGACCATGAGCGAGTCAATCCCGGCGACGACTTGAAACCGTATGTTGCGGATGCCCTGGATGAAATTCAATATGTTATCGGCGACTCGAGCACTCAATGGGGCGCTCAACGCGCTAAAGACGGGCACTCGGCGACGTTCCCACTAAATTACATTGAAGTGGGCAATGAAGATTGGTTTGACCGGTCCGGCAGCTACGATCAACGGTTCGCGCAATTTTACGACGCCATCAAGAGCGCGTACCCGCAACTGCAGTTCATCGCCACGACCAAAGTAAAAAGCCGCGTGCCTGACCTGCTCGACGAACACTGTTATCGCTCTGAGGAGGAAATGGAGGCGCACGCACTGGACTACGACAGCTATTCCCGCACAAGCCGCACGAAAATTTTCTGTGGCGAATGGGCGACGCGCGTCGGCACCCCTACCCCAAACATGGCGGGCGCCCTCGGCGACGCCGCTTGGATGACCGGCATGGAACGAAACTCGGATATCGTTCTCATTTCCAGCTACGCGCCTTTGTTCGTCAACGTCAGCGATATTGAGGAAAAGGGCGGTTCGATGCAGTGGAGAAGCGATCTCATCGGCTACGACGCCCTGAACAGTTACGGTTCGCCGTCTTATTACGCGCAGGTCATGTTCAGCACACATCATGGGGACACGATCCTTGCAACCGATTCGCAAAATATTCCAACGCAGCTTTGGCAACCGCCGGTCAAACACCGCAATGGTGTCGAACTCCCACGACTTCCGGCGCAACAGATTCGTAAAATCTTTTTTGACGCCACGCGTGACAGTCAAAACGGCACGATCTATCTAAAGATGGTGAACACCCTGGGAACCGGGCAACCGGTCACCGTAGAATTGAGCGGCATCAAAAAGGTCGGTCGCACGGGCCATGCGACTGTTATGAAAGCCGCCAGCCCTGACGATACAAATTCCATCGATCAACCAGTGAAAATCATTCCTATTGCCACAACCATGCACGGCCTCGGCAAAAAATTCACAAAGGTCCTCCCGCCTTATTCCATAACCATATTGGAATTAGCTGCGAAATAAATCACTGCAACTGCAATCGGTAGAAAGATTGGGGCGCCGCAGCATTTAGGGTATTGGTCATGGTAAGTTTGCCATTGTTGTCAAATTGGTTGGTTTCAATTGGCACCCAGTTTGGGAACGCAAGGTTCGTTGCGGCCAGGAGGCAAACTTGCGAACCAGTCGTGCCGCCAGTACCCTGTATCACGAAGGTTCCGCTGGAAACGAACACGGAATTGATAATAGGACCGGTGAAAGGAGCGGCGGCTACTTGCGGAGAGTCAGAGCTTTCATCACCGGGATTCAGCGCTGTCACCACATAGTAATAGGTAGGCTCTTCGCTTGAAAAATTTGTGTCCACATAATTCGTAGCCGTCACACCCCGGGCGATCACAGTGTAGGGTCCGCCATTTGTACTGGAACGGTAGATATTGTAACTCGCGGCGCCAGATGAGGCCGTCCACATCAATGAGACCCGGCCGTTAACGGCGGAAGCCGCCAAATTTGCGGGCGCGGGCGGGACCACAAAGCAACCGAGGCCCATCAATTTGTCTCCGGGAGCCGGATGCAAAAGCGCAATAACCGGCAGGCTGCCGTCAGGCGCGCGCGAATTTGTGATTTGATGCATGTCCGTACCGGCAAAATCCGTGGCACTTACGGCCAGCCCGGATTCCGTCCATGAATTGCTTTCCACCATGTTTCCGCTTTCGCTGAGATTCTCGACATCCTCATGGGTGTTGCCAAAGGCGATATTGAAGTACATCAATTCATTTGTGCCGGAAATGTCATCCGAGTCGGTTTGGGCGGCATTTGTGCCATAATCGGGCGGTGCGCGCTGAAGCATATTAAAACCCGCGACGTTATCGTACGCGGTATTGTTCGTCCAACTGGTTGGCGAGCCCGGTCCGGCGCATTGATGGTTTGCGTAAAACCCTCCGTTGCCGTGGTTGCCGGCGGCGAGACAACCGATGATGCAATGGGCGGGAACCGGGTCGGCAATCTGGTTTTGCGGTGTTGAAGCCCAGCCGCCAACTTTGAATCCGTTGCCGTTCCCGCCATTGTTTCCGTTCAAATAAGACCAGCAATGGTCAAAGGTAACGCTTTCAGAACAATTGATGCAATCGTAGCCATCGTCACTGTCATTCCACGCGCGGCATTCGCGGAACACATTACCTTTGCCGCCGGCGGACACGTGGCAACCGAAACCATCCGCGTTGCCATCGGAATAATTGTTGATGCCGGCCAGATTGTAGCAATCACAGCGATACACAAGATTGCTGGCGTCCAACTTTTCAAAGTAAATGCCAACGCAATCACCATCATGCACATTTACCTGGTTCCAGGCGCAGAAGTTGCATCCATAGTTGGCAAAGCCGACGGATTGATTGTTGGCATTGGTAATATTTTCCTGAACTGCGACGACGTCAAATCCCTGGAACGTGACGTGGTTGGCGTTGACCCAAAAGGCGGCCGTTCGCAAGCCAGGTGGATTTACCCGTGAGAAATTGAAGACCGGGCGCGTCCCGGGCACTGCTTCATACGTAATGCCGCTTTTGGTAATAAGATTGACGGGCACATAGACGCCGGACTCGGCCGGGTATTGGTTGGTTGGAAAATAGGTTCCGGCATTGATGAATACGATATCTCCC
>DATAST010000114.1:0-1956 GCA_036269115.1 Verrucomicrobiia bacterium
CCGAATCTAAACGTTTTTAGTGCGTTTTGTGTCATTAGTTTCTCCGTTGGTTTGGTTAGGTTTCAGCACGCTTATTAAATTTCTAAGGCTCTGACAAGCTTTTTTTTCACTTTTTTGATTTTTTTTTGAACGACGAAATGACGGCATTTGTCGCCCGACATTCCTCTCTAGCGGAAGGCCCAAAGCCCTGACAAGCTTTTTTTCGAATTTTTTTAGCCGTCCTTCCAGCTTGCAATCGACGGATCAGAGTCAGCGATTAGCGATTACAGTAAGTTTGCCGTATTCGCGGACCAATGGCGGCGAGCCGAAGACTCGCTCGTAACGCATTTCCACGACAGATCGAATAGGGCCATTGGTTTCAAGGACGAATGCCGCCTCCTGATCTCGTTTGGGCTCGCGCCACAGCGTATCTTCCGGATACACACGATATGGCATTTCGAAGATCTCGTTAGAGACCGCCAGCGTTTCGCCGCTCTCGAACAGCAGTGGATAAACAAAAGAAATCGTGGTCCAGACTGAAGTCACATTGCGTTGCTTCAAATCGCGATGAACCCCGTCGATGTCCGCTGAGGCAATTCGTGTCATGCAGTACGTTCGCCTGTCCTCGCACAGAGAGAGTGTTTCAATCTGATTGGTTTGTCCGACGCGAATGAGAACAAAAATCCCCGTTACCAAGGTCGCGGCGAGCGCGGCAGCCGCACCGACGCGCGGCAATGGCATCGAGGAAGAAAAACCACGTTCCAACATTCGTCCCGCCAACATCGACAGGAAAAAACATCCCCCGAAAAAATAGCTGGGCACACCAGGATCCTGACTCAAATAGGGGACGAAGGAAGCTGCCGCCAGCACTACCATGTCAAAATCCGATTTTTGCCGAGCCTCTGCTAAATCGCCGCGTATCGCGCGCAGAATTTTACCAGGTGATGTCACGAAAGGCCATATTCCCACGGCGAGCGCGAATAAGGCGATTGCGTAGAAAACGTAGCCGGCTGCCGGTTTCTCGGCATAATACCAGAGAACCGTGTCCGGCCCGAAGAACTTCGGCATTTCATCTACAAAAATTCGCTGCCAATTGGAAAGCTGAAAAAGAGTCGAAAATCCACCTCCCGGTCTTTCAATGGCAACGTATCGCCAGTTGCTGAACCGATGGGTGAGGTTAAACACAATCACCGGCGCATAGCCCAGCAGGAATCCAATCAAACCGACTGGTGCACTACTGAGCGAAATCCTGCGGCGCAAGATCAACAGCAGCCACAACGCGGCGACCAACGGGACGGTCAACTCCAAGCACCATATGCTCAGGCCAGACACAAGACCAAAGAGTAGCAATGTCCTTCGCTTGGGAACCGAGGTCGATCCAATGGATGCAAAGAGGAGCGTTAGGACAGGGATCGAAAGGAAATACCAAGAATAACCTCTCACTTGGAAGTGCCATTTGAGAAGAGATGGCGTTAGAGAAAAGGCGACAGTTGCGAAAATGGCCGTGCGCCGATCATACAGAGCGCAGCCCATTCGATAAAACAGAAACAGACACAGCAGCGATAAGACTACAATGCAGCCTTTTAACGGAACGACGCCGACGCCGAACAACGCGAACGCAACCGAGGCCAGATAAGCTTCCCATGCCGCGCCGGCATTGTACGGCTGACCATACATGTAGAAAGGGAAGTGGCGCCCTTCCAGAATATGTTTACCCATGAGGCCAATGATGGCCTCATCACTATGAACATGGGTTTGCGATGCCAACAGAACCACGAAACGCGCCGCCGCAACGACGACGAATAGTCCGATAAAAAACCCGTGGCGACGCATCAAAATTGATTGACTGGCAATTCGAGGATATTGAACGGCGCATTAATTGGCAGGCGGATGAAACCCGAAATCGGTTTGCAGTTTTTCCCACAGCCAATCGACAAACCAATCCTTCTTAATTGAAGCAGCGTTGTCGGCAACCAA
>DATAST010000115.1:0-9552 GCA_036269115.1 Verrucomicrobiia bacterium
ATCTTCTTTACGTCTCCCGGGACCGTCAAAGGATGTTTGGTGGAAATTTCAAGTTTTCGAGGGTAGCCATTGGTTGTTGGGTTGGAAAATCGATAGTAGTTATCGGGCTTCTCACCGCTACGATATCCGTCATAAGCTCCATTTTTGATAAACTGCCATAGCCGTTCCACGAAATCAGGACGGAGGCCATCAAACACCAAAACAATATCGAGGTCTGTCGTCCGCCGAAATTCCAGACCGAAATCTTCCATCCAAAGATCGCAGGCAGCGCCGCCGATCAAGGTATAGCAGTCAGTAAAGCCTGCAAACCAATCGCGAAAAACGTTTAAGCCACCTACCATTTCGTTCCTTTCATCATTTGGTCCAGTGCCCCCTGAACGCGCTCATCTTGATTGTCTCGCAGCGATAAATACAAGGATAAGCGGTCGACGGTGGAGGATTTATCGGCCAATAGTTCCGGGGGATACCACCATTGTTCTATTGCAACACTATCTTCGTCATGGAATGGGACTGATATAAATTCCGGGCCGACGATAGGGTCAAGCCTGTAGCGCGCGTAAGTTGCGGGCAGGCTGTCTGCCAGGTCGGTTACGCGGGACAAAGCAGTCAATCCAGCTTCAAGCAGTGTAGCCTGCCGCGTCGGATCGACTTTGAAATATCCGCGTTTCTTAATCGGGTTGCGCAACAGTGGAACGGTTCTATTCCACAGATCGTGCCTGGTATCGAAAAAGATAACCGGTACAACCCTGGTATGTTTAGCCGGCTCGACCAACCCCAGGGTGACAAGTTCCTTATGCGCCCGCGTCATGGTCATCCTGGAGTATCGCAGCAAAAGAGCCCACTCGGATAGTGACGCTGGCTTGTCAGGCCCCTTGCCTAGCAAGTGGAACAACAAGAAAGCCTGCGTCGGCATCGAAAGCGCGTTGCGGGACCTGGCCGGAGCGCTGGCGTGAACTTCCTTCAGTTCAATCATTTTTCCCGGAAGAAACATTTGGCGGTGAGGAACCACGAACGGGATGCCCTTCTTCAGAAGGCGATTCCTTTCAAATGCGGGCATCGCATCAAATACAAAGGCAACATCAGGTCCAAAGTTTCTGACGAGCGTTCGCAAATGTGCTGCTATTTCCGTCGGCGTTGAGTGCGAGCCTGGTTTTGTGACGAAAATCTTCAACACGCGGCCAAACAATGTTGCGTGGAACGGGTCGTAGAGCTGCCTGAGAAATAGAGGTAAACGGCGCCCGGCATCCTCGTCTGGGTGCACCTGCGCCGCAACGCCCAATTCGGCGCAATAGGCCTTGAACTCCGTTAATACATCACTCATGTTAACAATATGCTGCATTGTAACAGTTTTTGTATTATCGAGCAATATGTTTGTTATATTATTAAAACCCTTTTAATTCCGGAGTCGTTTCGTGGCGGCCAAATAGGCGAGGCGAACGTAAATTATTTCGACTGTGGGGACAAGCTGTCCCCACCCCTTGCAGGGTTACAGTGTTCACGGGTCCGTCCTGAGGCTTATTGACTGTTTACGAATGCCACGCCGTCAAAAACTTCGGCGCTGTCACCCGTGAATTCCACTTCCAGTTCGCCCCAGGCTCGTAGTCGGCGCCGAAGGCGGCAATAACGAATTTCTCCTGTTGTGTGAGCATTTCCAGGCGTCCGTGCTGCCGGCCGGTTGGCGAAAATGCATTCTTCAAGATGGCCGGGCCCTTGTGGATTCATTACAGCATCCCGTATACTCCCCCGTTTTGACTCTTAAAAGAACCTTGCCCGCAATCATTTTTTGTTTAATGTTGAGCTTGAGGGTTTTGTATGAGATCTGCCCGCAAAAATTCCGAGGATACAAATCGTCCTGAAGCTGCTGCCAGTGAAACAACCTCCGCGCAGAATTCTTTTCCCATCGTGGGCATTGGTGCGTCGGCGGGGGGACTGGAGGCATTCACCGAACTTCTGAAGCATTTGCCGGAAAAAACCGGCATGGCGTTCGTCCTCGTCCAGCACCTCGATCCCAGCCATCAAAGTCATCTTACGGGTTTGCTGGCACGGGCCACGACAATACCGGTTCGGCAGGTCACGGACGGAATGACGATTGAGCCGGATCATATCTTCGTAATTCCGCCGAACGCGAATATGGGGATCGCCGGGGGAAAATTGAAATTGACGCCGCGCGATGAAAAAGGGGTTCCTCATTTGCCGGTCGATTTTCTCTTTCGTTCGCTTGCCCATGAGCAGCAAAGCTGGGCCATCGGTGTGATTTTGAGCGGCACGGGCTCGGACGGCGCGGCGGGTTTGGCGGAAATCAAAGGCGTCGGTGGAATCACTTTCGCGCAGGACGAAAAATCCGCAAGATTTTCGGGAATGCCATCGGAAGCGGCGAATGCCCATGTGGATTTCATTTTGCCGCCGGACAAAATTGCGCAGGAACTTGGGCGCATCGGACGCGATCCGTATTTGGTTTTGCCTGCCAAAGCGGAAAGCGAAGAAAAACAGGCGGACGCCAGGGATTTTCGGCGCGTCCTCGCCCTCTTGCGTTCGCACACGGGCGTGGATTTCAGCCAGTACCGCGACACAACTATCAAGCGGCGTATTCAACGGCGAATGGTCGTTCATGCACGGCACACGCTTGCTGATTACATCCAGTTTCTTGAAAAAAACAGCGGTGAAGCCAAACTGCTTTTCGAGGACGTGCTGATCAACGTGACGAGTTTTTTTCGCGAGCCGGAAATGTTCGAAGCGCTCAAAACAGAAGTTTTTCCCCAGATTCTCAAATCCGCGCCCTCTACCATCCGAATCTGGGTGCCTGCGTGTTCGACGGGGCAGGAAGCGTATTCCATGGCGATTGCGCTGCTGGAATTTTTGGAAAGCAAACCCAATCCCCCCGGCATCCAAATTTTTGCCACCGATGTCAACGAAGCGGTTTCCATCGAAAAGGCGCGACGCGGTTTGTTTTCTGAAAGCATCGAAAGCGAGATTTCACCGGAACGATTGCGCCGTCATTTTACCAAAGGAGACGGCGGCTACCGGATTAATCAGACGATTCGCGACCTCTGTATTTTTGCGAGACAGAACATTACGTCAGACCCGCCGTTTTCGCGGATGGATTTGGTTAGCTGCCGTAATCTTCTGATTTATTTTACGCCGGAATTGCAGCGGCGCGTCGTTTCGATGTTCCATTACGCTCTCAATCTCACGGGTTTCCTGGTGCTGGGCAGCTCTGAAACAGTCGGAGAAAATTCAGACATGTTCGCGGTATTGGACCGGAAGTTTAAAATTTATTCCAAAAAAGGGACAACGATCCGTCCGTTCTCGCATTTCACGGCGGAGGATTTGAAGCCGGGGACGCTTGTGATGCCCGGGAAGGCAGCGTATTCGCCCGGACCGTCGGATTTTCAAAAGGAAGCCGACCGCATCTTATTGGGCCGTTACGCGCCGGCGGCAGTCCTGGTCAACAGCAATTTGGAAATCCTGCAATTTCGAGGGCGCACCAGTCCATACCTTGAGCCGCCGGCCGGGCCGGCCAGTTTCAACCTGCTGAAAATGGCCCGCGGCAATTTGCCGCTTGAACTGGGCACCGCAATAAAGGAAGCGCTTCGGCAAAACAAACCCATCGAGCGCCCGATGCGTTTTCATGACGGTAATGAGACACGCCAAATCGTCCTGGAACTCGTTCCTGTGAAACTCCCGGGATCGGGCGAAAATTGCGTTCTGGTTTTATTCGAAGCGACGGAAAAAGAAATTCCGGCAACTCAAAAAGTTCTTCAGGAGCAAAAGAAAGAAGAGACCGGTGACACCAACAACCCGGCTGCGCAAAAGGACGTCGAATTGGAACAATTGCGGCGCGACCTGGTGGCGGCGCGTGAATATCTCCAGGCCATTACCGAGCAGCATGACGCGGCGAATGAGGAACTCAAATGCGCGAACGAGGAAGTGCTTTCGAGCAATGAGGAATTGCAATCCACCAATGAACAGCTGGGCACGGCCAAAGAGGAACTTCAGTCCACCAACGAAGAACTTGTCACGCTCAACGAGGAATTACAGACGCGCAATGCGGAATTGAACCAGCTCAACAGCGAACTCAAAGCGGCGCATGAGAAGCTTTTGGATTATGTCAGTGCGATTGCGGACACCGTGCGGGCGCCGTTTCTGGTTTTGTATCCCGACTTCCGGGTTCATAAAGCGAACGATGCTTTTTGCAGGATGTTTCAAGTTTCCACCGATGAAACCGAGAACCGGCTGGTCTTTGAATTGGGCGACAGACAATGGGACATTCCCGAATTGCACACGGCATTTTCTCAAATATTGTCCGGCAAATCCACCTTAAGAAATTACGAAGTGGCCCACGATTTTCAGAAAATCGGGCGGCGTGTCATGTTGCTCAACGCGCAGCGATTGGAACAAAAGCGCGGCGGACCAATGATGATTCTTTTGTCCATCGAGGACGTCACGGAGTTTAAACAAATGGAAACGTCCAACCAATGGCTGGCCGCCATCGTGGAATCGTCCAACGACGCCATCATCAGCAGAGACCTTGACGGCAGGATCGTCAGTTGCAACCTGGGCGCATCGCAGCTTTACGGCTATGCTCCGGAGGAATTGATTGGAAAACCGATGACCATTTTACTTCTGCCGGAGTCTCTTGACGACGAAATGAAAGTGCTTGGGCGTATCCGCCGCGGCGAGAAAATCGAACATTACGAAACGGTCCGCCGGCGAAAGGACGGGACCCGCGTTGACGTTCTCGTGACGATTTCTCCCGTCAGGGATGCGCAAGGCAAAATCATTGGCGCCTCAAATGCCTCCCGCGACATCACGCAACGTAAACGCGCCGAAAGAGAGTTGGCAGAAAGTCTGGCGCGGGAAAAGGCGGCGCGGGAATCCGCCGAAGCCGCCGGCCGTGCTAAAGATGATTTTCTGGCCGCACTCTCGCATGAACTACGCACGCCGCTGCACCCGGTACTCATGGTTGCCAGCGACCGGGCCTCTAACTTTGAATTGCCGTCTGACGTGCGCGCAGATTTTGAAGCCATCGCCAAAAACATTGAGATGGAAGCACGGCTCATTGACGATTTGCTCGACATCACGCGCATTACCCGCGGAAAGTTATCCCTTGATTTGCGAAGGGTGGATGCGCACATGGTTTTGCTGGATGTCATCGAGAAAGCGCGTCCGCAAATTGACGAAAAGCGGCTTAAAGTGGTTTTCGGGCTGAAGGCGAAGCAACACACGGTTTGTGCGGACACAGTTCGTTTGCAACAGGTTTTTTGGAACGTGCTGAGGAATGCGATAAAATTTACTCCTGACGGCGGAATCATTACCGTCGAAACATCCTCGCCGGAACGTGGAGGCCCGTTGACGGTGAAAATAACCGACACTGGTTTAGGCATGACAACCGAAGAATTGGAGCGCGCCTTTTTAGCCTTCTCGCAAGGAGACCATGCGAAGCACGAGCCCCATCGTTTTGGGGGCGGCTTGGGTTTAGGGCTGGCGATTTCCAAAAGGCTGGTCGAATTACATTCCGGCAGTATTCGTGCGATGAGCGATGGTCGCGACCACGGCTCGGCCATAGTCATCGAATTGCCGCTGGAGTTGCCGGCGGCTGGGGCTTCTTTGGATCGTTAGAGCGTTTTAAAAAATAATGTGGCCGTTCGGAGCGAGGATTTTTGGTGTTTTGGCGAGGCCTCAGCGAAGGAGCATGTTTGAAACCCCTGTGACTGCCTGTCCCGCCGTAGCTTCGGAGCGAAGGCGGAAGCCGAAACGACGCCAAAACCCAAAAAGCCCGCTTCCCCTTCTTTTTCCACCCGAATGGCTACAGTATTTTTTAAACCGCTCTAACCGCCCGCGAATACGGGCTGGAAGTTTGCCTCAGCCAGAATACGGGCAACCTCCGTGCGTTTGTCCCCCTGAATTTCGATCCGGCCATCCTTCACCGTGCCGCCTGTGCCGCATGCCTTTTGCATCGCCTTGGCCAGTCGCTCTTTTTCGGGCAGACCGATCCCTGTAAAACCCTTAATCACTGTCACCACCTTCCCGCCACGTCCAGCAGTCTGGCGGATGATGTCCACCCGGCCACGATTTTTCCGCGCTGGCTGGCGTTCCTCCTTGTCGCGCGGTAGTCCCGCACCGAGGGACGAAGGCGGATCGGCGGCCGGCGGGAGCCCTTCACTCGACAAGGCCTCGAAAGGCTTCTGGCCAAACCCCTGTCCGCCATCCGGGGAGGTGCGTTTGGAGTCGTTCATGCATTGGTTCCGGATTTCAGAGCCGGCCGGAGCGCAGAGCGGTTTCAAGCTGGCGAAGGTCTTTGGGCAATTCTGCCTTCCAGGTCATGCGCGTCCCCGGCTGGTCTGGATGTTCGAGGCTGAGAATTTCGGCGTGCAAAGCCTGGCGCGGGAAATCGATGCGCGTTTTCGCAAGGTCAGGCGTGCGGAATCCCGGATGGTAGGTCCGGTCGCCAAGCAAGGGGAGTCCGGCGTTAGCGGCCTGCGCACGAATTTGATGTTTTCGTCCGGTTTCAAGCCGGAACCGCAACTTGCTGACAAATCGTTTGCCGTCGGCGAGCGGATATTCGGCCATGACTTCGTAGTGCGTGATGGCTTCGCGGGCTTCGAGCCCGGGAACCTGGGCGCGCGCTGCCGAAAGGACTTCCTGATGGAGTTCATCCCGGCTCAACTGAAGCCATTGCCGCCAGGTGCCTTTGCGCGTGCCGGACCGTCCTTCCACAAAGGCGATATACTCCCGCTTCATGGTGTGCGCTTTAAGCTGCTCGATCAGATGGTGGCGCGCGGCCGGGTTTGTGGCCATGGAAAAGACGCCGCTGGTGTATTGATCCAGGCGATGAACCGGCAGGGGTTGCAGCCGGCGATAGGCGGGCGGCAGTGATTTACCGGCGGCGCCACGAAGGTAAGCTTTCAATTTGCCTGCCAGAAAATCGGCGAGAATGCTCAAGGCGGAAAGGTCACAGTTCGCCGCCGGCACCGAGATGAGACCGGGACCTTTGTTGACGATGGCGAGAGATGAATCCAGGTAAAGCAAAGATACGCGAGGATGAATTTGCCAACCGGAACCGCAGTCCAGCGTCGTGGCGTGGCGTTCACCCAATTCCAATGCGTCAGCCGGGTCGGCAATCCTTTGCTGCGGTTTTCGAATGACCACGCCGTTGACACGGACGCGCCCCGCCAGGATCCATTGCTTGGCACGAGTTTTTGGCGTGTCGGGATGCGTCTGCAGCAGCCAGTCCAACAAGGGCTTGGTCGTCGTTTCCATCACTGACGAACTCACTTCAAAGCCGATTTGCGGTTGCGCAACCGGGACAAGGTGGAGCGGGTGGTCATTTCCCGGCGGCGCAGATCTGAGTGTTGATCGGCCGGGAAAGGATGTTTTTTCAGCTCTCCCGGTTTGGGTTCGGACTTTTTCAGTTTTTGCGGACGATCTGGCATGCGAGCAAGGTGGCACAGAGGCAGACAATAGCAAGTTGGAACGCTATCGACGAAACGCGGCGCAATCCACCATTATACTTGCGTGACGCAGGCGATCAGCCGGGTATCACACCAGCCGAATCGAAAGCAAAAACAGATGAAACAGAGGCGGGCAGATTTCATCGGCCAATTGCAGGAACAATCATGAAGCGTCACAATTCTAGGACTGACCCATCCATTGTTGCGACGATGGCACAATCGAATTATTATTTGGGAATCGATGAATCGGAACGCCCTTATAATAAATGGAAAACTATCACCGGCAATGCGGCTAGCCATTGACCTTGCAAAAAAGAACAGTGGCAAGTTGATTCGTCATCGTGAGGGCTCTTGGGCAGGCCGGGGCTGGCAACTTGGCGACCCCTGCGTCGGAACTAGCACCGTGTTTGCACTTGTTGACCGAGATATTTTCATTGCCACCAAAAGCGAACTAAACCGCGATGGATACCCATATGCCGCCGAGGTTGCTTTGACATATTTCGATGTGGCAATCAGACGATGGGTAACAGCAGCGGAAACACCGGAAAGATTGGCGGACATCATTAATAACTTGGCAACCTGAATAGCTCCAGCAGTGGCACGAAATTATCTTAAATTTAAATCAAAAGCGGTAAAGTGCCCCTCTTGAAGGTCTAAAGAAAAATCTAACGCAAAACAGACATATCATCCGCGCTGTTTCTGCGGCATTGGCCTTGGGCACAGAAAATCTTTCGAACGCCAGGCATCGTAGTGGAATCGCCTTTTAGCCTTGCTTTTTTGTATCGTGCTGTTATCACTTATCATAACTTATGGCGCGTCCCCGGATTTTTATCAGTTCTACTTTTTTCGACTTAAGAGTAGTGAGGGCTGACCTTGAGCGTTTTATAAAGGAGCTCGCATACGAGCCCGTTCTATTTGAGCGCGGCCATGTTTCCTACGCTAAAGACGAGGCTCTCGAAGATTCGTGTTATCGAGAAATCTCAGGCTGCGACGTCCTAATTGCGGTCGTGGGCGGAAAATTCGGAACGCAGTCGCACGATCAACAGCACTCGATCACCCATAGGGAGCTGAAGACGGCAATCGATCTTGGGAAACAGGTTTACGTTTTCGTCGAGCAACCTGTCCTTTCTGAGTATCGAACATATCTGGCTAACAAAAGCGTTCAAGGTTTCACACCCTCATCCGTCAACGACTTGCGGATAGTGCCACTTTAGAGCCTTTGTCCGACAGTCCCCTGTAAAAAATTGCCGTGACCTGAAATCCTTTTGCGAAAGGTGCTGCTTGCGCAGCGGTCACGACAAATTATTTAAACTCGCAGACAAGCTTTCAACCCGATGGCGATTTTACATTGTGGAAACCTGGCCAGCCAGAATTCCTGGTGGACTTAACAGCTAATCCGGCAAGTCCACTTTTGGAGCAAGTGCCTTAAACGCAAAGAGAATTCGATTCTTGATATATCGTCGCAGGACGCCCCGAATCTTCTTTTGTTCCTTGGCAGCTATTTTTTCCGCAATCGGCCTGAATTTTTCAAAGCATTTTTGGTCTTGAAATTCTTTTGTGAACTGTGACTCGAACATCGGCCAAGATGCCTCAAACCATTCCCTATAATTTTTGCGACTGAAAGGCCTTAACTTTTGCGCACGTTTACGTGATTCGTTATGCGAACGCGCTCTTTCATAGAATTGGTCCAGCTTCATTTCTAGCGGCATTTCATCGAATTGCTCCGGTTTTATTTCTGGCGGCATTGGAGCTTTTCGAAAAAGCTCCAACATAAAATAAAGCCATCGCGCTACAAGAAATTCGGGCTTCTTCCAATTCCTTGGGTTCATGTCTATTGGAACATCGCGCCCTAAATTTAATTTTTCGATGAGCGCGTCATTCTCTTCTTTCATATCGCTCAGTGGGGAAATGATTGAAGGCCAATACGATTCTTTTTGAGCTATGGGTAGCCATTCGGGAAGGAAAAGAAGGGGAAGCGGTCTTTTTGGGTTTTGGCGTCGTTTCAGCTTCAGTCACAGGGTTTTCAAACATGCTCCTTCGCTGAAGCCTCGCCAAAACACCAAAAATCCTCGCTCCGAACGGCCACATTATTTTTTAAAAC
>DATAST010000116.1:0-36709 GCA_036269115.1 Verrucomicrobiia bacterium
GATGACTGTGCATTCGTGGCGGTGAGGCTAAAAAACGGAACATAGCCGTTCGTATTAACCCCCTCCCCTTCCGTGTTTATCGCCACATCCACGTTGTTGGAGCTGACCACGCCCTGTTCGAGCGTCAGAACGCTGCGAGCCAGGTTCACGTTTTGGCCGTTCAGGTTCATTTCTCCGCCCGAACCGACAACGATATTTCCCGGGTTAATAATATTTGTGGCTGAGACGAAACAAGAACCAATGCTGTCTATCTCGATAAATTGGATTCCATCAAACGCAAAAAAGTTACCAAAGGGGTTGTTTCCATCGATGATCGAATTACAGCGAACGGTGCCAGGATTAAAAAAGGTCCCCGCCATTACATTTGAATTACCTTGTTCCGTATCAAATTGGTAGCCCACGCCACTCGTAAAACCGTCGAGGAATAAGCTGTTGGTGGGCAAAGGGGCGTTGACCATCATTGTGCCGGTATTGGTAAAGAAATACGTTCCTATCCACGGCTCAACCATCTGGATCTGGTTATTATTAAATGTATTATACGAAACGCTGAAGATGCTCTTGTTAACAAAAGCCGTTGCGTCGATATTCGGGACAAAGGGACCGTCTGGTATTTTATAATACTCCTGATGGTCGTTTACATAAGTTTGCGCGCTCGCCGGCTGGGCGAGCAAAGCGCATAGGCAAAATGCGGCCAATACCCCGCACACCAACCGGGCGCCGAAACATGAAGATGAAGGCAGCTTGTACGTCATACGGCTAATGAATGGTAAGAGGATAAGGCATTGTCACTGTCTTTGGCGGGTTGGAGGAATCTGTCACCTGGATCGTCAAGTCAAACGTGCCATTGGTTTGGGGATAACCGTACAGGACGCCGCCGATGAATTGGAGTCCAGCCGGGAAATTAGTTCCAGACCAAGTGTAACTGCCGGAAGAACCTGGAATGCCGCCAGTGGCGCTAAATGGGACGTTATAGAAAACGCCCTCTGTGGCGTCCGGCAAGGTCGCGGGCGAAATCGTAATTACCATCTGGTTCACCAGTTCCTGGATGCTGGCGCCGGTCGGATAAACAATTGGCGGATTGGTTGACTCATCGTATGACGCCCATAGCAAGCTTGGAATACCTGTCGTTTGGTTTACCGCGCTACTATAACCTGTCACGAACGAATTTGTATCCGGGAAAGGCCCATTCCACCAGGCGGTACCGACCTTGTTAAAATCAAACTGCACCGGGCCATCAATAACTCCGGGACCCGAAAGGCCCGGCTGCACCTGCCCTTCCTCGAAGTTGATGTCCCGAGTCACCGTGCCGTTAAACGTATTTGGCTGGGCGTCATCGAACGCCGAGAGCACAATATCCGGTTGAGCCGCGATACGCCGGAATGTCTGCCTGAATCGCATGCCATTGGACACCATCATCATCGAATACGTATTTGTAACGGGTTGGCGGAATAAATCGGTCAGAGGATCCAGATTGTCGTCTGAGACACGAATAAACTTAGTCGCCTGAACTCCTTGATAATAGGCGGGCCCGCTGGTGGTAAACGTACAGGAGTAATACTGCAAAAAGCTGTTGGTCAGGTGTTCTATGATGGACTGGGACCCCACGAAACCGGCCTGGCCCGGGAAAGTGGATATTTGATTGGTCGCCGTAATCATCTGGTTGGTGTAAACGCCATCGGGAAGGTTCAGGCCGTTCGTGACTACGAATTGGAACCCGCAGGAATTCGTTGGAATCAGGTAATACTGGCCTGACGGCTGATTGGTAAGAATGATGTTTACGGTGGTGGTATTGGTCCCCGGTGGGGTGGGATACTGAGCGCCGTTCTGATAGGCGAGCGAAGTCGTCTGCAACTGTGCGGGCGTATTCGAGCTATAATTGAAAATGACTACGTTGCCGAAAGTGTACACGTAATTGGTTTGAAACCCGAAAGTCCATCCGTTCGTAAATATAACGAAGGTTGGCAGGGAAGGAAACTGTTCTCCGGGAAAATTGGTAAAATAGGCGGAGACGATGGCGTTGCTCCCGAATGTATAATTGGTCACAACATTGTCGATGACCACGTCTGGAAACTGAGTCAGCAAAGCGCTAGGCGGATTGGTTTGCGCGAACTGCAAGAGCGGGCCCAAAGGCAGCGTCGTCAGGGGCTGCAGAGTGTAATTGGTCAGCTCCAATTCGCTTCCAGTGGTGGGAATTTCGAATTGGACATTGTTTGAACTCATTAGAAAACGTATGCCGGCCGCATCGTCTTCGGTCAAACCAGTGTAATAACCGCCATTCTCCAATCCACCCAATCCTCGCCCGGTAACATCAGAAACGCCGTTGAGGCCTTCATAATTATTTGCAGCCACCGCGGTAAAGGCCGGTACTCTCGTGTTCACTGCAAAAGGCAATGTAACGGCTGTCCAGGCCGGCCCATGCTGGCCGCAATCGTCCGCAATGCCATAAGAATAAAGGAGGTTATTTACATAGGGCGAATATATGGTTCCGGTTTGAGGTGCAATCAGCGGTTGGTCCACATCACCAAAATTTCTTTGCACAATAAGATATCCGAGGTTAAACGGACAAGGCACACCCGAGATTCGCGTATCCCGGTCGTGTATCAGCCAGGTGAAACGCTCCGGCGCAGCCAAACCCATTTGTTCGACCAACAAGTGCAGGATTACCGATTTCAGGTCGGTCAAATAAAGGCCCTGCGCGGTCCCGTTAAAAGACATTGACCTAAACGGAAATTCAGCAAGATTGGCGCTATAGCCATCAACACCGTTTGAATTCGCGCCGAAGAAATTATTCATGATGGCGAAGGCCTTGTCCGCATTGGTTTCGCCTTGCAATCCAAAGTACCCCTGATACGTGGCGTCATAGGCGTAAAATATCCCGCCCGAATTACGCCGATATTCTTCTCCAATATTCTTGGGCCCGCCAAGATCGCCGAGCCAAACTGATCCACCCGGAATAATGCTTTCTATATAGGTGTTTGGGGAGAATCCCAGCGCCACTGTCTGCCAGGTGGCGTCCGGGCCAAAGAAGGGACCAAGGAAAGCAAAGCCAGAGGCCCGCTGCAAGCCCAGGGCCAGCAACGCTGCAAATAAGGTTGTGATGATAATTCGCCGCATAACTTCAATCATGGCTGCAAAAGCTCAACACGGAAATAGCTGCCGCTGCTGTTTACCAGGTTCGTGGAATCGCTTGTGTCGGTCTCAAATCGCGGCGGACCTAAATTGGCCCAATTTTTGAAATCGCTGGTCGTTTGGATCTGATAGGTCATGCCCGGCTCGGTGTTCCATTTGAGCGTCATTCCATACTGCGTCCGGGTCAGAGTCATGTGTAGCCACGTACTTGGATCGTATGGAATACCACCCATTAAAAATAGTTGCATCAACGTTGGCGAGTCAAGCGGGCTACCCGGTGGCGCACCGTTAGGCGACGGCCAGCCATTTGTATGATATGTTGGAGGAGTACCATAATAGCCGCCAAAATAGGACGCCATCCATTCGTAGGGTATACCACCCCAGCTCTGCCCGCTCCATGTGGCGTTGGTTGTAGCAGGCGAGATTGGCGAGACAAATCCCTGGGAAGTGACATAGGCCGTCGCAAATGTATTGGTGCTGCTCGCGGTCAAACCGTCCGCCGCAGTCATCGTCCAACTGTCGCCAGTCACCGTGGCCGCGGGCGTTGCGCTGCCATTGACATAAACTTGATAGTTCGATACGGACAAACCCTGTACCGGCGCCCATGACACAATCAATTCCGGCTGATAGACCCCATTGCTGTTTAAAATAAACGGCGCCAAAACATACGGGGCGGGCATCGGCTGCAGCGGCTCGGCTCCGGCGTTGGCGTAACGTTGCGCAAACAGATCAAGGCTGTTTGGCCCGAACGTAAAGCCGGTCCAAACCGTCAGGAATTCGTTCGCGCCATCCGACGCCACGGTCGGTTGCATTTGCTGGCCGAGAGTCGTGGTATTCATACGAGTCTCTTTTCCAATTAGGCCCCAGTTTTCGTTGACGAACTGAGCAAATACACCTTCACGCGAGCCGTCCTGGCCCATGCTCGTCCAAACAATCAAATATTCGCCGCCAATGGCGCTGATCTGCGGGTTGTATTGGTCGCCGTAAAGAGTAGAATTGACAGGAAGGACCGGTCCGCCGCTGGAATTGGTGAAGGACCGGGCGTAAATGTCCCAACCATAGAGTGAATTGGTTAGGGTCATAGCGCACCAGGTGACCATGTAACTGCCATCAGCAGCAGTGGCAACTGCCGGCGCAGAACAGGGATTAGGCGACTGATCCACCAAAATTTCGCCCGTGGATGGGGTGACAGTGGTACCGGAAACCGAGAATTGCCTCTCATAGATATCCGAGCTTGGCAATGATGAAATATCGCCGTAACCGATCACTTGCGTGTTGGTACCCCAATCCGGGGATGAGGAACGCTGCTGCTCGGAAGCCCATGCCACAACAAACCCTCCGTTGGTCAGCGCTGCGACGGTCGGACTTTGTTGATTATAGTTGGTATAGACGTTGATGAGAAAATTTGGCCCGATTTTAATACCGTTGCTGGAAACAAGCTGGCCGTAAATGTCATCGAGACTGTTGGGGGAGGCCTGATTAAAACTGCTCCACACAACGATGACGTCCCCATTTGTGAGCGTGGCCACCGCGGGTTCTTCCTGAAAGCTATTGGCATAGGAGCTGACGGGCATGTCGATTGTATTGAGCCATTGGTTGCTGGCATTCAAAAAGCGCGAGTAAATGTGCTGGTTATTGTTCGGCCCCCCCTGCCACACAAAAGCCGCCCCGCCATTTTTCAACAACGTAACGCGCGCATTTACCTGGTCATTGCTCGTGGTCATATTGACGGCGAATGCGCCTCCTGAAGGAGACAGCGTGCTGGTCAATTTCATGGCGCTGATGCCCAGCCCGGATGGATCGGTGATATTGTCCTGCCAAACGACATAGCCCCCGTTTTTGTTGAACGCCACAGACGGATACGTCTGGTCACCCGGCAACGCCCCGATAATGGAATATTCCGTCCCGTAAGATGTGTAGTAATTAGTTTGCGCGCGCGAGAGGGCGGCACTTCCGAGGAACAACCCCAGGCAGAAACAGACAAAGACACGACGAACTGACGACAACGGCATATACGGTTCTGGCGATTGTAGATTGCCGGGGATGTCTTGTCCACAATTTATTGTCGGAAAAATTGACTGTGGCCGTTGAAAAAACAACGGCTGCGTCAAATTCTTCATCCAGTTTCGCAATTTCATGTTCTTACAGTTCCAAAACCATCACTGTCTCGTTCTATAAAGCAAACCGCCGCCAAGGTTACACCTGCGTCACTTCCGATCGACCATCCCAACTCACTGCTTTCAAATTAAAGAGCCCTGGCGATCGCGCGATACCGAATCATTTAGCGCCGCAAGCAGCGACTTAAATCCCCACCGCTCATATAACGGCGCAAGGCGGGCCGCATCCGGCGCTTTGACCGCCATATCGTCCGGCAAAAAGTCACAGCTGACTTCATGGAGGCGCACCAATTCGCGGTTGCGTAGCACCACTTCTTTGGCCGAGAGCAAGGCCCCCCGCACCCGAACCGACTTCACTTCGTCCACTCGCCTGAACAATTCTTCCACCGTTCCAAATTGTTTCAGCAAATCCGCCGCAGTCTTCGGCCCGATCCCCGGCACTCCGGATATATTGTCCACGTTATCGCCGATCAGGCTTAGCCAGTCCACAATTTGCCCGGGCTCGACCCCGGCTTTGGCGCGCACTTGTTCGGCGGCCCAGATAACTTCCGTTTTGTCGTGCGGGTTTAACAACCCAACCCGACGCGACACCAACTGCATAAAATCTTTGTCCGAACTGGCGATGACCGTCGCCCATTCCATTTTCTCGGCACGCCGCGCCAGGCACGCGATGACATCATCGGCTTCAATTCCGTCACGCAAAAACGATGCGATGCGCGCAGCGCCCAAATACTTCCCGATCTCGTCCAGCTGCGGCCTCATCAGATCCGGCATTTCCGGACGTTGCGCCTTGTATTCGGGCAGGGCGGCCAGCCGTTCCGCGCTCAAGCCGCCGTCCCAAACCACGATCCAATGCGTTGGAGCAATCGTGCCCCGCAGCTTCGCCACCATCTTAATAAAGCCGTATATCGCATTGGTCGGCTCCCCCGCGGGCGAATTCAACTCGCGAATCGCGTGGAAGGCGCGATAAGCGTAGGCATGTCCGTCAATGATCAGCAGCCGTTCCACAATCAAATTCAAACAAAAATCGGTGCATTCCAAAGAAACCGACGAACGCCTCGATGCACCGGCCTTTCGCCCCCCTTACTGCGTCAGTTGGGGCCCTTGCGCCTGCATCTGGCCTGGCACCGCGGGCGGTTGCGTAGGGACGTTGCTTTGCGCAAAAGGCAATTCGTCTTCCGAATGCACCCGATTCCCAGCAGGATCAATCATCGTAGCCGTGACAAAAATCATTAGATTTTTTTTCATGTCATTTTTCGACTGGCTTTGAAAGAGCTTGCCAATAATCGGAACATCCCCCAGCACCGGTACCTGGTCTTTGGTTTCCGTAATCTCGTCTTGAATCAACCCGCCCAAAACAACCGTCTGGCCATCCCAGACGTTTACCGTGGTAGTCACTTCGCGGACGGAAAACTCTGGCAGCGCCGTCGGCAACAGCACGACATTCAATCCGGCGCTTGAGAAAGTACCCAAACTGGGAGGAGTTTGGTAGCCGCTGAATTCGATCAACGAGGGTATCAGCACCAAATTGATGGTGTACCCATCCGCTAATACATTCGGCACTACGTCCAGGATCGGGCCCGTTTCAATCTGCTGGACCGAGGGCGTGATGGCGGAGACACCAGGGTTAGCAACGATAGCCTGTGCCTGGACTGTGATGGCCATGCCCAAGGCGGCAAATGCAATAGCCCCAATGGCGAATGTGCGCGTGAAAATGTAAAAGTGATTTTTCATAGATGTCCTTACGCTCGAATTGCCTTATGCTAAACTAGGGAATTCCTCCCCCTGTGGATGTCGCGGCCGGAGCGGCCTGGAAGTTATAACCCGTCACGACCGGTTGGACGACTGTGGCCCGCATTTCGGTTTGGCGCCCGCTGATCGTGGTTGCTTCAGGTTCAGCCAATTCCTGGCTGCCCGCGCGCTGCTGAATAGCATGCAGCACCATTTGAAATTGCGGATCTGTCAAAATACCGGTGACGGTTGCAATCGCGGGTCCCGCGTTTCTCAATCCCTGCGTCAGGGACTGCACCCCGCCGGCGATGGTGGTGCCCAGGGCCGGGTTGCCTGGAAAAACACTCCCGTTTGGACCTTCCAGTGAACCGGCGTTTCCACCCTGCGCCACCGCGGTTCCGCCACCGCCCAAACTAAATTGACCTAAATACCAATCAAAACCCAGGCCGCTGGCATCTGTTTGTTCCACGTCAATAAACCGCGTTTTGATGTGCACCATCGGCGGCGACTGGTTCAATACCTGTATGGCCCTTTCAATGATATCCAGGTCCTGGGGCGCAGCGTAGACAAAGAGGTAACCCGTTTTATCGTTGAAATAGACCGATTTTGGAGGTGTCAGGTCCACACCAAGGCTCGAGAAAAATTGTGCTGCCAGGGCGCTGATACCGCGTGTCAGATTGGGCGTAGTGACAAAAAGCAGACCGCCGCCGCTGTCCTCAACCCGCGCCTGGAGATCGCTCAAAGGGTTTTGAAGATAGCCCGGTCCCGCTGCCGCGGTTCCACCGCCGGCATTGCCCGCGCCCCCTCCGCCGCCGGCACCGCCGGAAGTCTGACGCGCCGAACTCGCTCCCGGTGAAACGTCCACGACTGGGACGACCGCGCCGCTGGGGCTTTGGCCTTGACCGCCACCACCACCACCGCCGCCACCACCGCCGCCGCTACTTTGAAGATTTACTGAACCGAAAGAGAACGAATTTACGTTTTGCAAACCGGCGTAGAAAGTGTTCGGGTCCACCTTAAATGTGCGCATTTCAAATTGGGGAGCATCCGGCCCCTTTTCAGAGAAGACAATTCCCCAATCTTCCACCGAATATTTGATCGGATGATCCGCCACCATGCAAATGGCATTCAGCGCTTCCACCAGGGACACGTTGTTCAAAGAAAGGTTGATGTTAATTGTCGTGGGATCGGCCGGTTGGGTGGTGATCGGCGCAGTCGGCTCAGGCAACCCGCTTTGGGGGTTGATGGTTTGCGGGCCGCCGCCGCCGATTCTTTCACCATTCAGTCCCGTCGACGACGATTGAATGTTTTCGATATTGGGATTAAACAGGAAATTGATGCCTTGCTTCACTGGATCGCGTCGCAGAGATTCTTCCCTTAACTGGTGAAGCACTTCACTGAGCGGAAGCGATTGGTAATTTACTGAGTCCAGTTGGATATTGTTCAGCTTGGTGAAGATGGACTGGCGGCCGGCGCCGGTACGCACCACATTTGTCAAAAAGTAAGGATTGGCAAAATTCGTCGTTACATTGACCGGTTTTTCCCATGCGCGCTTCACCTGCACATAGCGATCGTCATTGTCCAGATCCGAGCGGCGGCTTTCGCGCGCATAACGGGCTTGCTTAATTAGTGTTAAATAATAATGCGCTCCGCGATTATCGGGATCCAGCTCCAAAGCATGTCGCAATTTGAGTTCCGCCTCTTCCAGCTTTCCCATCTCGTAAAGCATTTGCCCGTCCCGCGCGAGCGTTGCCGCGTCTGTTTTCTGTGATTCAATAGCTGGCGCCTCCTGCTGCGTCTGCCTGTCGGGCTCCAGGCCCCGGGTCTGGGCAATTAGAAAATCGTTTTGCTTTTTAAACGCCAATGCTTCGGTATTGGTGGGGTCCACCTTGAGCACGCGCGTCACATCGAAGTCCGCCTGGTACAGATCACCCTGGCGTTGAGCTTCGCGGGCCAATTCCATATGGACCGCAACCAGGCCGGAAACCGTCTCGGCCGCTTCGTGGGGAATGCTGATCGGACCGATCTCTTCGACCAATTTGTAAGCGGTTTCGTATTTGTCCCTGGCCTTGACAAGGTCTTTTGCCATCACAGCGGCATTTGCGTCCTTGAGCGTTTGCCGCAAAACGATCGTGTTGGCCTCGCGCATTACCGCCTCGTTTTCAGCGCCCGCAGCATAGTTACCGCCGGTCTGCGCGGGAACCGTGGCCGCAGCCATCAAAATGAGAAACGTTATCGGGAAGAGAACTGCTTTGGTCATGGGATTGGGATTGGGAGCGCAGTCGGCGCGATGTTTCTAAACGAGATTTATTAAGGCGAATACGGCACTGTTGTTCTTTTCTGGTTTGCCTGTGCGGATATTACCACTTCGTTCTGGTCTATGACAACAACTTTGTAGTCTTCGCCGCTAAGATTTAGAATGGCGTTAATGCGCTGGTCATACCACTGCTTGTTTAGCGGTGGATACTTCAGGTCGGCTGCATAACCGGTAACTTCCTGGAACGATTTATTCTTTTTGACTGTCACCTGCTCGCCTGACGAAGTCTGCAACAGCAACTTTGGATCGTCTATCGGACCAGTGGCGGAAATGAGAGACAATTCGGCGTCTTTGTCGCCCGCTGAAAGGTAATGCTTGCGCGGACGACGCTGCGGAGCGATCGGAGCATCCTGCCGCTCGATACTGATGACGTACCGGGCCGCGCCGAATTGATTTGCCGGCTCAACACTGTCTAATCTCAAGATATAATATAGCGGGGAAATTTTAACCACCTTCAGCGCCCCCGGTCCCAAATCGTTTCCGGTTCGGTTTTCAATCCAATGGCCATCGGTGGCTTTTTGCCATTTTAACGGGTTAAACAGGCGGTTCGTGCTTTCGAAGTCCAGGGTGAAAGGAGATTGCACGCGACTCAGCGCTGCGTCCTGCTGTGACATGTCCAGCGGTTCCAGCGGCTTGGGCTTGGTCTGAATGACACTGTTTACGATCTCTTCCAACTCCTGCCTGTTGCGCGCAATGGCAAATGGCAAATATAACAAAGCAACAAACAATCCCAGGAGCACCCCGCCCAGAAGAACTTTTTCGTAATGTTTTTTGAGGAAGTTCATTATTTTGTCAACTTCACAACTTCAAGGCCCAGGGACACGCGCAGCAACTGTTCGTCCAGCACAGTTTGCATGCCGTTTTGACTGGCGGGTTGATTTTCCTGCTGGTTGCCACCGCCACCTTCAGCCCCGAATCCACTCGCCGGCAAGACATTGATTCCGGTCACCACAAAACCGTGATTGGACGATGCAAACTTCGCCAGGACATTCCCCAGATCGCGCGAGAAACAACGGAAAGTTATCGCATAGGGCGTTTTGGTGGCCATATCCACCGTTTGTGTCTTCTGAGACAAGTAATCAGACTGGGGCCCGGCGGTATCATTGTCTGAAACAATCTCGCGCTGGATACTATCTATCCCATTGACCTTCGCATCAAACATAACGTCGCAGATGGCCTTGACATCTCCCAGATGCGATGCGAGCGCGTTCAGGCTGCCTGGCGAAAACGTGACCAGGTTCCGTTCGGCCGCGAAAGAAAATCCGTAGTCCTCCGGCAGATCCACGTTGGCGTTTTCGGCAGCCAATTGCAGGTCACGAATCGTCTTCCTCAAAGTTCCCGAAAAACTGTCGGGAGTTACCACTCCATTCGTCGGATCAGGTATAGGTGGAATGGGAACAAAATGCTCACGCGCCTTGCCAATCCAATCCCGCAATTGTTTTTCCTGCTGGTTCGCCGCATTAATATTGGCTTCGGACGGCGTCGGCTTTTGGCCGTAATCATCCTTCAACCGGGCATAAGCATCGTTCACCTTTGCCAGCGCGTTATTGTCGTCACGCCAGTTTGTGAAATTGTAATAGATCGCCCAGCCCAGGAAAGCCAGCGCAATCAAGCCGCCGATGGTAAAATATAAATTTCGCTTAATCCAACCCATGTTAAAATTGAGGCGGAGGTGAGAGGGTCACATTGACACCGAAGGTAAACGTTCCGTTCGGATCGTCTGAACTGATATTGCCCGCCAGCGTCGTGGTCTTGGCGTCAAAATATTTGCAGGTCTGCAATTCGTTTTGAATGGCGTAGGCGATTGCACTGTTGGCGGAAGCATCCACATTCTGCAAGCTCACCGCGCGGCAAACCAGCAACATGGTAGCACCCGCCTGCCCGGAGCCCACTCCCGGCGCCGCTTGCGATGAACCCGGGGACGGAGCATTGTTATTCGCCCCGACTCCCATCGTCGTCATTTGCTCAATCCAAATTCCAACTTGCACGCCCGGCTTTTCCACTGACAGTTTTTTCTGAACGTCATTCTCCGCGCGAATAAACGATGCGCGCACCTGGTCAAGCAAATCACCCCAATAATATCGATTCTGCATCCATGTGGCGATTTGCCCGGACTGCGTCTGGGCGGTCGCGAGTTTGTCTTTGGCGGCGCTCATCCGGTTTTTCAGGTCGTCCGCCGCGTCCACTTTGGGCATAACACTGTTCAGCGCGCCGTATTTAACCTGGGCCAACTGCTTGAAGACAAATCCCACCGAAAAACCCACCAGCACCAAAGCAAATACCGCCACCAGCAGGTACGGTTTCTTTTCGTTGAAATTGCGCCAGCGGAGGGTGCTTTCCGGCATCAAATTCATTTCCACCGGGCAATTGGCGAGGTTCCTCAACCCGAGGCCCACCACTTCTGCAAGTGAATGCGCCACACGCGCCAGCGATTCGAGGTTCACCGCCGGGTCAATCTGCACGTTGCGGAATGGATTGAAATACTCAACGGGCACATTGAGCTTTTCGGCAAAAAACTGCGCCGCGTAGGGCATGATGCTCGCCCCGCCAGCCAGGAACAGCCGCTGCGGCGCCGAACCGCCCTGCTGGCCGCGGTAGAATTGCAGCGTCTGGTTTACCTGAATGTGCAGGCGCGTCATAAACTGCCGCGCGATTTTTGAAATGGCCGCCTGGTTCGGGTTCTCAGGCTCTTCATAAGCGCCGCCTAAACTTACAAAACCTTCCTTGATCTTGATTTGTTCGGCGATTTCAAATTTCAACTTCGATTCGTTGGCGAAATCCTGGGTGATGGCGTTCGCGCCCAGCGGAATGCTGCGCGAAAAGACTTTCCCCTTTTCAAAGAACAGCACGTTGCTCGTCTTGGCCCCGATGTCCAGGAGCATCGTGCAATCTTCCAAATCGCCATAATTATATTTGAAGGCATTGCACAGCGCCGCGGGTGAGACGTCGCACAATTGCAATTTCAACTTCACCGTCTCCGCGACCCGGAACAATCCCTCCACAATTTCCGATTTGATGGCCACCAGCAGCACTTCGAGCTCGCCGCTGCCGCTCGATCCCATGATCTGGTAGTCCCACACGACTTCAGCCAGCGGAAAGGGAACGTTTTGCTGAGCTTCGTACTGGATGATTTGAGTAACCTTGTTCGCGTCCACCGGCGGGAGTTTCACGAACTTGGAAAAGACCTGGAAACCCGGCGCGCATACATTGATGTCATGCGCCTTCAACCCGCCTTCGGTGATCGCTTCCTTCAATACCTTCAGCAGGGTCGCCTCGCGCGTCGCTTCCGCGGAACCCTCTGCGCCCAATGGACGGATATCAAAATATTTCAGGCACAACCCGCCGGCCTCAGTGATGTCGAACTCAGCAAGCTTGAGGCTGCCGGCGCCGAAATCAATGGCCAGAAAGGATTTTGGATTCAACATGGCTGTTAGCGTTCCGCCCCAGGATGCAATTTTTTCATTGCAATGGCGGCAGTCCTGCTACCTACAGGAAAATTTTTCACTGGTCAATTATATTTCGTCCAAAAATAGAAATATTTTTGGAGGCGTATTAAACTGGAATGCAATCGGATACAATGCCGCGCCCTTCGATTCTAGCGTCGCGTCACTTTGCGATCATTCCACTCCGCCGAGCGTAATTAAACAAACCGCCCGCGTCAACTACCGGACGCACGTCGCCCAGCGGTTTGATTTTTATCACTCGCCCGCTGCTTTTCACGACTGCCGTCTGTGCGTCCAAATCCACAGTCACTACGTCCCCCGCGCTCAAAACATCGCACAACCGCTCGGTCAATTCGCACGGATACAATTCGCCCGTCGCAACTGAATTGCGGAAAAAAATGCGCGCGAAACTCTCGGCCAAAACAATCCTGCAACCCGCCGAACCCAAAGCAATGGGCGCATGCTCACGCGAACTGCCGCACCCGAAATTTTTTCCCGCCACGACAATCGGATAGGCGCTGTCCAATTGGCCGTCTTTGACAAACCGGTTCGGGTAAAGAGATTCAGGCAGGCCGGCCATCGCATGGCTGCCCAGCTTTTCATACTCATCAGAAATTGTCGGCACCAGGGCAAGAAACTGTGCCGGGATGATTTGGTCGGTGTCGATATTGTCGCGCACAACATAGACAGGACCTTCAAATACAGACTTTGTCATGACCCAATTGTGCCCGGCATTTGAATTGTTTTCAATGCATTTCAACTCCTTAACAGCCCGTTAAACGTTTTCACAATTTTTTCGAATAGTCTCGCCATTCTGTATGTCAATAGGCAGTGTATGAACTTTATGTCTGTTTACCGAATTTTTGCCGCAATGGCGGCGTTGGTTCTCTCCTCTCTTCTGTGCGCCCGCGCCCAAACCGGGACCAATATTGTTGGTTTTACGGGACCCGAGATTTTTCCCGTCGATGAACAAATCGGACTTCTGCATTCGGCAGACCTGAATGGTGACGGTCTCAAGGACCTCATTGTGGCTGACAATCTCAAATCAAAAATCGTCATACTTTACAATCAAACCGGGAAAACCAATCGTGCGGACAATGCAGGCGCCGGAATTTCTGATTCGGCTTATTCCGGGGTCAATGAACTCGCGCCCGACGCGCGGTTTCGCATGGATTCTGTCCCCACGGACGAGCGCGTCGCTTCCATGATCGTGGCCGACCTCAATGGCGACGGACGCCCCGACATCGCCTTTTTCGGCGACAACAAAGATCTCGAGGTCATTTATAACGAAGGCACCAACGGTTGGAGCGACCCAAAGCGCTGGCACATTGACGACGGCAGTATGGATGCCAATGCTCTGACACAAGGAGACCTGACCGGCAATGGACGCACCGGACTGGTTTTGCTCGGCGACAACGGCCATCTATATTCGTGGACCCAGAACGCCGACGGCACGCTCGCCGAGCCGGGCAAAATCGCCTGCTCCGGTTCCCCCAAAGCCGTGCAAATCGCGGATGTGGATGGCGATGGCCGGCAGGATTTACTGCTGGTGGATTGGGACAGCCCCACGCCATTTCGTTTCCGTCTGCAAAAGGCCGACGGGCAGCTCGGGCCGGAAATTTATTTCAAGTCGCAGGCCATTCGTTCCTATTGCGCCGATACCCTGGACGGCGGCAAAAAGACTTACATCGTAACCATCGCGGAAAATTCCGGACGCGCCGGCGTTTACGAATTCGTCAAGGAACCCGGCGAGGTATTATCCGGCGCGTTTCAACGGGGACAGTTTCAAGTATTGCCTTTGAATAAGACTGCCACCGCTCAGCGAGGCATGCTCTGGGCCGACGTCAATGGAACTGGCCGTCCTTCCCTTCTGGTGGCTGAACCGGAAAGCGGAAAGCTTTCCGTTTATGACCAGGAGCCTGACGGCTCGCTCTCGCCGCCGAAAAGTTATCCGTGCCTCGCCGGCGTCAGCCAAATTGCAACAGCGGATTGGAACGGCGACCGCCGTCCAACAATTTTCCTTTTAAGCCAAACCGAAAGCACCGTGGGGGTCACCCAATTCGACAAGCACGGACGCCTTCCATTTCCAACTCCCATCCCTCTCGACGGCAAACCCATTGCCATGGCTGTAGGACCCCTCAAGTCCAAAGCCAAACCCACACTCTGCGTGATTGTGGATAAAGACGGCCAGCGCTCACTCGTCACCGAAACTGCCGAAGGCAAAATTAAATCTCAAAAACTGTCTGCCGATTTCAAAGGCACCCCGGCGTCCATGTCCATCCAGGACGTAAACCAGGAAGGCCGCGCCGACCTGGTCATCCTCATTCCCTACGAAAAAATCAAGGTGCTCCTCCAAAAGCGGGACGGTACGTTTGACGAAGAGGACGTGGACGCACCGGGTGGCGGCATTGAACAGCCCTGGCTCACCTCCGCCGACCTCGACGGCAGCGGCAAGCCTGAATTGCTTCTTCCCCAGAAAAATTTCATCCGCGCCGTCGTGCTCGAACAGGATAAAAAAACGGACAACTCCACAAACAAACCGTCATGGGTTTTTCGCGTCAAAGATCAAATCAATGGCGCCGCCAGCGATTCACAAATCGTCGGGGCGGTCACCGTCCAAAATGGTAACAACCACAGCCCATCGATCTTCCTTTATGACGCGCAATATCAGCGGTTGACCCTCTGCGAACGCGACACCAATGGCGTTTGGCAGAACGTGCGGAACATTGATCTGCCCGTCTCGGACTTCAACACCATTCGCTCCATCACCCTTGGCGATGAACACGTCCCCGGCATCGCTTTCTTCGGCCAAAACTCCGCCGCATGGATGCCTCTCTCAGGAGATAATTGGAAATTCGTAGCACAGGACGGCTACGATACGCCCATCAAGGACGGTTATCTGAATGACGTCACGACCGGCGACCTGGATAATAGCGGGCGCAAACAACTCATCTTCCTCGAGACGGCCAAAAACTATCTCGACGTCGTCAATTTCACACGCCGCCATAAACTTCAACCCCTCGAACGCTGGCAGGTTTTTGAACAGCACACCTTCCGCAACTCCACTGATTCACTCCCGGAACCTCGCGAGGCCCTCGTGACCGACGTCACCGGCGATGGCAAAAACGACCTCGTCGTCGTTGTCCACGATAGGATTTTGGTTTATCCGCAGCAGTAATTATAATTGATCGCGAAGACCACAGGGAAATCATTCTCACTTGCCACGTCATAGCTTCTGAGCGAAGGCCGCTCGCATCCCGCAATCGGCTCACGCCGCCAGCCGATTCTTCATATCTGCGAAGACGATGATGCCCGCGCCAGTTTGCAGGAGAGATTGGACTTCCGCCTCGATCTGTTCGCCCACGTGCGGTTGGGCATTGTGGACCACCACCATCGTTCCATCGGGCATGTAGCCAATCCCCTGCCCTTTGTCTTTGCCTTCGCGCACGATTTTCAGGCGCAGGACTTCGCCCGGCAGCAGAATCACTTTGAGGCATTTGGCTACTTCATGGAGATTCACGCAGTTTACCTTTTGCAACTCGGCCACCTTGGAAAGGTTATAGTCGTTGGTGTAAAGCCTGGCGTTTAAATTCCGCGCCAACCGCACCAGCTTGGCGTCCACTTCCCGTTCGTCCGGAAAATCGCCCTCATGAATTTTCACTTCCGCGCCCGAATTGCGCTGGATGCGATTAAGCATTTCCAGGCCGCGTTTGCCTCGCGCCCGTTTGATGGCGTCGCCCGAATCGGCAATTTGCTGAATTTCCTTGAGCACAAATCGCGGCACCACAATCATCCCTTCCAGAAAATTCGCCTCGATCAGGTCCGCGACACGTCCATCAATGATGACACTCGTATCCAGCAGAATTAAATGATCCGGCTCGCTTTGCGATCGGAAACGGACATAGGGAATAATGAGGGAAAAATCCTCCTTATTGCTCCGCATGGCTAAAATGATACCGATATAACCGAACCCAAGAAAAAGTCCCAGGCGTATCAACCATCGTTGCGCCTGGTCGGCCTGTTCAAACAAACCGGAAGAATCAATCAGCACGGCCACAAACAAACCCAGGATAAGTCCAAACGTGACCGCCGAAAATGCCCGCAGCGAAAAGCCTTTGAGCATTTCATCAATCGCTATCAAAAGCCATCCGAATCCAAAACCAATGGCGAGACCATAAAGGCCACTGTGGCTGACTTCCACAAACTCTGGACGCACCTGGCTGACTTCGTAGCCTGCGACACAGCACAGGCACAAAAACAGAATTCGGATGGCCCAAAGTTGAGTCATAGCTCAGTTATTAATGTGACTTGGACGGCCCATTTGTGTGCGGGGCCGGATGACTCCAGAGCATGTGCCAAATGCCAAACTTATTCAAATTGCTCGTGGTAATCTCAAGATTATTTACTGTTACCTCGACATTTGTCGCGAGCGCCTGATTTTCCAATATTGTTCCCGCAAGTCCTTTGCCCGCGTGCATGTCGTCCGCTATCTGCCTCAACGTGGTCGTGGCCGCCTGCAAGTTGGACACCGCGCCGGAAATCGCCACGCCGTTGGTATCGAGTACGCCGTTGGCATTCGCGGCCAATTGCGTCAACTCCTGTGAAAAGAATACAATATTGCTGACTGCCAGGTGGACCTGTCCGCTATTCGTAGCCACCAGAGTATCCAGGCCTCCGACGACGCCATTGGCGTGGTCTGATGCCTCCTTAATATTCGCAACGGCCATGGAAAGATTCGTCAACGTTTCTTCATTTAACAGGCTCTTCTGCAATTCGCTCACGGAGGCTTCGACCTTCGCGACCGTGTTATCTATCCGAGTGATGAACCCGCTCGCCGACCGCGCCACCGCCAGCATATCAAACGGAGGCTCGCAATGGACCTCTTCATTGTTGGTGATTATCGTGCCCTGGTTGGCCGTTGGAAGCACGGCCACAAATTGGTCACCCAAAAATCCTGCCTGCTCAATGACAAAATTCGCGTCATTGTAAATCGTAGTGCCATTATAGACACGAAGCGTGATGTTAACACTTTTGCCGTCCGGCGCCAGTTTGATGCCTGAAACAGCTCCTACCTGCACACCGGCAAGCAGCACCGACGCCCGCAGTTTGAGCCCCCCAACATTTGCGGCCACAAGGTGAACGGTATACGTGCCCCGAAATACGCTCGTGCCCTTGCTGAAGGCAATGAGTAAAGCAGCCAGCAACACCAGCCCGATAAAAACGAATAGACCGACTTTCAGTTCCAATCGTTTGTTGTCCATCCGCGGAAGGTATCAAAGCACCCCTGAATCCGCCAGAACGTAATATGTTAACGCGGCGCTCTCCCGTTCCGCCGTTTCAACGTTTTAACATTTTAACGCCCTAAAACTGCTTCCACGCGGTAATTTTATACCTCTCCGGCCCATGATAATTTCCACTGCTCGAAACAGACGGGCTCGCCCCTGCATGAAGCAGAATTTTATTTTGCCCGCCATTTTCGTAACTAGTCGTCAGACCGTCATCGTCGTAAAGAGTAAAATCCGCCGGGCTATCGCCAACTTCATTGACGGTAATATCGAAGCAGGTATCCGGCTTGATGAATTCGACTGGCTCAGCCAAGGGCAAAAGCGTCCCTCCTTTGACAAATAACGGAATTTGTTCGGTTCCATTGGTCGCTTCCAAAGTGGCCGGCCCGCTAACTTTCGTATGCGTCCAAAAATCGAACCAATCCCCGGCAGGCAAATAGACCTGGCGCAACGATTGGCCCTCAAACATCGGCGCCACGAGCACCGAATCTCCAAACATGAATTCATCATCAATTTGCCGCACGTTTTTGTCTTCTGGCCAATCCAATACCAGGGCGCGGATCGGCGGTTTGCCGGTGGTATGATATTCGTTAAACGCGCTATATAGATATGGCACAAAGCTCATTCGCAATTGCAACAGGTTTCTCACCACCCCGGCCACGGCTTCCCGGTCGGGCATCAGTATGTCGCGGTTATTTTTCCCGCGATTGATTTGGTCCCACGGCGGATTTTTAATAAACCAGGAATCAATGACCGCATCGGGCGAAAACATGACTGTCTCAATCCGCCGATAAAAATCCTCCATCGAATCCGCCACCCGCACCTCAGGCGTCCACAGGAGGCCGTCGAAACCCTCGTTGACAAGGCCGCGCACATAGCACCGGTTGCTGTAGGTATCGCTATATAAAACATACGGCAACGGACTGGCCAGCGCCTGCGAATCCCGCACCAGTCCCCACGTGCGCAATCCTTTTTGATTGTAAGGCTCCAGCATCGTTTGCTGGTAAAGCTCCCCAAACAACGAATGCATCACTTCCCCATCCAACCCGGACGGAAACTCCGTCACCAGGGGGAACGACCAGGGCGAAGCCGATTCGGGCTGAAAATCGCATTCATCCAATTTCACACTTTCGACGCCCCGATCAAACAACGCCGCGTTGTTCTGCTTGAGAAAAATCTTTCTGGCTTTTGGACTCGCAAAGTCCGGGACCAACCCGCCCCAAACCTGATAGTTCCCCGACCAGGGTTTCAGTTCGTCGTGGATGGGAGACGAAGGATGCGTGAAGGCATGCTCCCAAAGGTTCATGTGATAACCCATCGCGTGCATCTTTTGAAGGAAGTCGTCAGGATCGGGAAAATTATTGGTGTCCCACACAAACGAACAGGAATAAGCATGTGACTGCCATCCGGGCTCAATGCCCCATACGTCGCAAGGGATGTGCGCGTCACGAATACGTGTCGCCAGTTTCAGAGATTCGGCCGCGCCGTATTTCGCGTAGCCGCGGTACTGGATGCCCAACCCCCAAAGCGGCGGCATCGCTCCGCCGCCCGAGAATAAATTGTACCGCTCGACCGCGTCGAGCATCGTTGGCCCCGCAAAGATATAAACATCCACTCCCTTTGCCGCCGGCACATCCACCAGCATCGTCTTGACGCTTTGGACGCGAGCCTTATAAAGATCCGCCGTGCTCGTCTGCACTTCATTTTTCCCCGCGTCCCCTTCGACGTCTGATGGCGTAACGTCCCCCGTGTAGAACGCCGCGAACCGCGCCGTGTCCACATAAACGCCGTACCCTTCCGATGATACATAAAACGGAACAGGCGCATGAGATTCGCCCAGGTCATTCTCAGGCATATCCGTGGGCGCCATCACGACACGCCGCCCGCTCTGGCCGGTTTTACCCTGCGTCATATCAAAGAGCTCCGTGTGCAACCCAAACCCGTAAATATTCTCCTGCCGTTTCATCGGTAAACGCACCGAGCATCCACGGTCCGAGGCCTGGAATACAATTTGACGCAGATTGAGCGGCAATGATGCGCTCCCCCCCTTCTCTTTCAAACCCGCCGCATCGATCGGCGCCGTGCGAAAATGCGTCGGCGTGAACTTTTCCGGATGCCCGAATCGAATCCGCCAGACTCCCGGCGCGACCTGTTGCACTTTCGGCGCGGGCGGATCGCCCGCTCCGCGCACATTCGCAAGAAAGAAAAATGCGAAGAAAAATGGTAAAAAAGCGATTATTCCAGTGGACCGTAACGGCGAATTGATACAAGACATGACTCGGCCAATACTTTATTGATCATGTCACGTTGCGCAATTCAATTCTGCGCCGGGATTTGGTCGCCCTCCCATTTTTCCATTTCGGGGTTCCGCTGATTGATGCCTCGCAACAATTTTTTGGCATCCGCAGGCGTCTTGAGGACACGCGGATGCAGAAAGACCAGCAACTCATCGTTTTGGTCTTCGGAATTCTTTTTGTTAACGAGCAATTTCAATATGGGAATGTCACCGAGAATCGGCGTTTTGCGCAAGGTGTTGTTCTGCATCCTTTGAATGATGCCGCCCATCACGAGCGTCTGGCCGGTTTTGGCAGTCAAATCAGTGCGAAAATTACGCGTGCTGAAAACCGCGCCACCCAGGACGGTCTGCCCCGGAACAATCGAGGAAGACTCCGCATGGACGGCCAATTGAATGTCGCCGGCGTCGTTGATGTGAGGAGTGACCTCGAGCACGATGCCTACGTCTTTGTAAACGATGCTGGTGTTCTGCGAACCCACCGACGAAAACACGCTGCTTTGCGGAACGGGCACTTCATTTCCCACAAAGAGCCGGCCCATCACGTTGTTGTTCACGGTAATTTGCGGGTCTCCCAATACTGTTGCGTCGGTCGTCTTGTGGAGGAACTGAATCAGGAAATCCATGCTGATATTGTTGTCGAGCACGCCGGAACGCAATTCCGTCAACGTCTGCGTCAGGCTCGGGACGGTTGAGCCCGACGGGACGGATGTGAATGGATTTGGCGGAGAATTGACCAGGGTATTTCCACCAAAGCCCTTTTGGTATGTCCCGCCCACGCTGATGAGCGCTGAATTATCATAGTCATTGGCCGTAAAGACACTGCCGTTGGGCGAAAATTGCACACCCAATTGCTTCAGATAATCGCTCGACACTTCCACGATGCGCGCTTCAATCGAAACCTGTTCAGTCGGCGCGTCCATTTGGGTAAGCAATTTCAGGATTTCGGGAAAGAAATGGAGATTGGCGGAGATGATCACCGCGTTGTTTCCCTCATCCGCAACGGTCCGGACACGGCCAACCAGATCGCTCACCGTCACTGCCGTCTTCCGGTTGCCGCCGCCGAAGCCGCCGTACTGATTGTCCGACTGTCCTCCCAGCCAGGGATAATACGGTTGCACGGCGCTCTCGGCGGCAAGGTTGAAACTATTTTCGAGCGTCGAGGCGCCGGCCTGTTGCTGATTCTGAGAGTTATTATTATTGTTGGCGGTTTGCTGGTTGTCAGGTGTTTCCGGACGCAAGGGCGGCGAGCCTTGTTCAGCGAAAAGAATATTGAAATCATTCGCTACATTCGCCGACCGCGCAAATTTCAGTCCCACATGCAGCGTGCTTTCGCCCGCTTCAGAAGGTTCATCCAACTGGTGAATGACATTTTCGAGCGCTTGAAGGTCTTCCTGGGAATCGGCCGAGACGATGATCGTATTCGAAAACGGCTCGCTGGCGATGCGCACCTTGCCGTACAACCGCCCGGCTGACTGGTTATCGTTTTGGCTGGAATTGCCAAAAAAATAATCATAATAGCTGCGGCTCGCCTGCTGCTTTACGAATAACGCGTTAAGGACGTCCTGGACATCTGAAGCGTTCGCATATTTGAGATGGTAGATCAGCGGCGCCAGGTTCGAGTCTGTCACCGGGGCGTCCAAATCATCAATGATACTTGCGATACTGTTCAATTGCGCGGGCGGAGCTTGAACGATGACTGCGTTGCGACGGCGGTCCGCGACTATATTCACGCCCTTGGGATTGCTCTGCGAAGAACCTTCAGAAAAGAAGAAAAAAGGATAATCGTTATTGTTCTTTTGTCCCTGTGTAAGCGTCTGCAATTGAGTGGCCACGTCTTGCGCGTCGGCGTTTTTGAGCACAAATGTTTTTATTTCTTTTTCCTGCGCGCCCTCTGTGTCCAGCATCGAAACAATGTCCTTCAACGCCGCAAACGTGGAGGCGCTCGAAAGGATCAGCAGCGAATTGGACCGGTCATCCGCTGCCACATCAATGGTCTCCTGGGAATTGTTTCCGACCATTTTCTGGTAGATTGGCGAAAGCTCTTTGGCGAGATCCTGGGCGCTCATATGTGTGAGCGGAATCACACGGATGGTGACGTCTTCAGGCCGATTGGCGTCCAGCGCGGCAATCAAATCTCCTGCAACGCGAAGATTGTCGTTGAAATCCGAAATGATCAATTCATTGTCGGCGTCATCCACTTGAACCGTTGCCGAATCCGTAAGGGCAGGCCGAATCTTGTCCACCAGCGTCGCCGCCTGGACATGTTTGAGCGGAAAGACTTTCATCAGCCTCTCTCTTCCCTCGGGAATTGTACTTTGTGGGCCAGTGATGACTTCCGGGCTCATATTTAGCTGCTCACCCTTGGGCACAATCAGGATGGACTGGCTGTTTTCAACCACAGTAAATCCCTGCAAGGCCAGCGCGCTATAAACCAGGTTGATGGCTTGCCGTTCAGTGACTTTTTTGGGGCTGGCAATCGTCAACTGGCATTGCACGGTCGGGCTTTTGATCACTGTCTTTCCAGTGGTCTGCGCCAGCCATTGGACCACCATATCAATATTGGCATTTTCCAAACTTAACTGGATGCCGTTGGTGCCCACCGGTCCCCCTCCCAACGGTTCAGATGGAATCCACGCCCCGTCATTCTTTTGGCCCGACCCTGAGGAATCGCTGTGCGATGGTCCGCTGTCCGGCGGAGGCATCGGGCTGCCGGGCATCATCGGCATGCCCCTCATCCTTTGGGCGTGGCCCGAGGCCACGACCATAAACGTCGCCAAAAACAGGGCGAGAAATTTCTTAGCACTATGGATTGTCTTTTTCATTTGAGGATTTCGATGATTTGTCTAAAAGGGTTTCTCCGCCGATCCCGTCGAAGATGGTCAATTCTTTCTGTTGCCCGTTCTCTTCGACCAGCACACGGTTGACGCCAATTCGCACCAGCTTGATGCCGCCCAGTTCGTCGCCCTGTTTCACCAGGCCGGTCACTCCGTCTGGCGTACGAAGAAAAGCCACCTTCCCGGCGATCCCGAGCAAGGCCATAGGCAATGGCCGAATCACTGGACCAAGAATCTCGCTGTCCGTAATGCGATCAACACTCGCTTGAATAGCTGGAGCCAGCGCCACTTTTCGTCCCGCCATTCCGGGAAATCCCATCGCACCACCCATTTGCCCGCGCCGCCGACGCGACGAATGGCTCGAAGGTTTGCCGGGATCGGATGAGGCGACGGACGCGCCAACGTTGGTCCCTGAGTTGGTCTCCACATTGGTCCTGGCAGTCATCCCGGCATTGGTCCCCGGCGCAGGCATGGCGTGTCCACCAGGGCCGGCTTCTTTAATAACAGCGCCAGCCCGCTGAGTGGAATTCGTCATCGCCGCAGGCAAATTCGTATTCATCGCACCCTGAACCTGCTCAGGCCGATTCGTGCTACCCATGACGACTGCATTCGTAACTGCCGAGTCATCCGGCAATGTGGGCAAATCCGGCACGACAACGTGCGCCAACGGATTTGCTGTCCATAGGATCCAGACAAATCGAAGAAACAGCAGTGCCCCGAGCGCCAGGCAGATGGATTTTGCGATTTGTTCAGGCCTTTCACGCATGGGCCGCCTCCGGTTTTTTCCATTGTTCAAAATCCAAAACGGCAATCGTCAGGTCGAATTTAACCTGGCCCGGCTGCATGTTATTGGGAATCACCTGCACCGAATCAATGATGAGCGGATAACCCAAACGCTGCAGACGATCCAACAGCGTCAACGTGCCCTTCACCGGACCGTTGCCCTGGATATGGATTGAGGCCAGTTCCAGGCCCGTGGATTGTGCCGAGGATTCGTGGATCGCCCCAAGCGCAACGCCGTCCGCCTTCGCTTCGTCCTGGATGGCCGCGCTTGCCTGCGCAACCACAGTTGCCTCTGATAGTTTCGCCGCGTCCAGGTGATATTCCTTCATCAACTTTTGCACGACCAGGATCTTGGTCTGATAAGGTTCAATTTGGTCTTTCAGCAGGTGGGCCTGTTGAACCAGATCGTTGTAATCTGAACGCTTGTGTTCGAAAAATTTCCAGACGTGGAGCACGCAGAATAACACCAGGTAAATTCCGACCGCGATGCCGCCATATCGGATGGTGCGTTGATCGCGTTGAGTCAAAGGGCGCATGAGATTAATGGTTTGATAATTTTGGTGATGCCGGGCCGTTGGTGGCCTGGGCGATTTCGGCGGCGCTTGGTCCGATGGAAAGCCGCTCGCGCGCCTGGACCGGCTTCCACACCGCGGTCATCCGCACGTTGAGTTTCTGCTGGGCCGGGACCTGTTCATCAACAGACACAGTTGAGAAAAACCCCGACTGGATCAGCTTTGTCCGGAAATCAACGACCTGCTGGAAACTGCCGAACGACCCGCTGAGCGAAACCTCTCCATGCTTATTCATGGTCACAGAGTCCAGGCGCGTCCCTGGCGGGGCAGCCGTGCCAAAAAGATATAATGCGTCCAGGTATGGCGGTGAGTTTTCCTTCAAATACTGAAGGAACGTCAATTCACGGTCGATGGTCGTCAGCCGGCCCTGTTGCGATTGAATCGCAGCCACCTTGTGCGCGACGTACGGCTTGAGAAGAAGCGCCTGCGCATAAGGCAGAACCAAAAATCCAATCAACAAAACGGTGGCGACGAGCGCGCGTTGCCGCAAAACCGGATCGGACAGCTGGAGCTTCGCCGGTACGCCTCGTATCCGTTTGGGTTTCGTCCGCAACGTCAACGATGGAACCCCGCCATTCATCCCCGCCCATTGCCTCACACCAAAAACTCCCGCGCTCCAGCCCGATTCCTCGCCGGCTTCCACGCGGCGGCAATTGATGCCATCGCCCAATTTTCGGGCCAAAGCCGCCACCAACTCATGGCGGTCCCCTGCCCCGGTGAGAAAAAGCGTCCGGCCCGGCTGGCTGCGAATGGCTTCGATGGCCGCGTCCGGCGTCTGCTCCGTGGCCGCGAAATTATCGGTGCCCCACGGGAAAATGCGAAGGACAGCAGGAATATTATTTTCAAACGCAATCCATTCGGAATGCTTGCTGTCCAGGTCCAGGATGGAATAAGGCTCGTCCGGGACGGGACAAAACCGGCTCCGCGCCAGCGCTGCCAATGTGAACACCGGCCTGACGCCGCAATTGGCCAGCGCGCTCGAGTAATCTTCCAGCACTTCCTTTCGGACCGCAGCCACCATAAATTCCTGCCGAACGGGCGCGCCGTGGGCCGGCTCTTCTGACAATTGCCGGCATCCCCAGGCCAATTCATCCGGGCTAAGTGGAAATTCCGTTTCAATCTGGAGCAGCAGCAATCGCTGCCATTCACTTTTAGGCGCAGGCGGCAAAACCAAACGTCGCAGCGAGAGGCCCGTTCCGGCAATGGCACAGATCGCCCGAGCCGGCAATTGCCATTTCTCCCGTTTCAAAAATGCTTTCAGGCCAACAGCCAGATTCTCGCGGCAGGCGTCGGAGAGACGTCCGTTGTTCAGGCGCTCGAGCGGCAGCTCCAGTCCCTCGTTTTCCTGCAACGCCCTGAACGTGTCCACGCCCATCTCGATATACACCGGGGCCGGAACAATGTATCTGCGTTCCTTGATAAACTGTCCCGCCGGCGACTTGATAAATCGTTCCGCGTGTAGATTGATGAATCGCCCGGCCGGCGCCTTCATAAATCGGTCAGCGGAGGATTTGATAAACTGTTCACCGGGTAATTTCATAAGTCGTCCTCCCGATACGAAAGCAGCGTTACATCTTTGAGCCCCACGTGAACAATCACCTGGATACGCTGGCGCGCGCCGGTGGAATTGACCTGGCCTTCGCACAGAATCCGGTATGTCTCGGAACGCGCCGTTACGAGCGGAGCAATTCCCTTGAAGATATCCTCCGTCATCCCGGGCACCTTCATGAGGTACGCCACGTTTGCCAGGAAACCGCTCGAACTCCGATACGAAATAATCGCCCGGGCCAATTCCATGTCGACGCCCGGCAAACACGCCAGCACGTCCGCCCCGGCAGTGTTGACATTGATGAGGCCGGTCAATTTTTGACCGGAATCAACCGTCACGTCATCGCCAATGTCCGTCAGAAGGTCCACGCTGATCACTGAAGGACCGGACGATTGATCTCCCGACTGGCTGTTCCCGGACGAATTGGAGTTACGGGAATTCGAGCCTCCGCTTGAACCACCCTGATTGGCCGGCTGCGGCGGCGTGACATCCAAAAGATCGGCTATGCTTTGGTATTGATGCTGGCTTCGATAAGCCACGATCGCCTGGGCAATGTCCGAGGTAATTCCCGGCACGCCGGCCAGGGCGTTTGCATCTGCGGTTCGGATATTCACCCGATCCTGGCCCGATGCGCTCACGTTGTTGACATACGAATCCACCGTGATGAGTCCCGCCCACCCGGCATCCACGTCGCTGGAGCGGTCTGCGCTGTCGTCATTATTGTTTCCACCGATCGGCGCCCTCGGAAGAAAACCATCCTGGTGAATGTCATCACCCAACAAAAGCTCAGGAGTGACACCGCGAACCATCAGAAGTTCGCGCACCGTTTCAAACGAACCATTCCGCGGTTCATACGGCGGTTGCAGTGACTCGTAATACGGCGCTTCTGCGCCGCCGGGCAGCGCGACATTGGTCGGAGAACGCCAATCAACGATGGACGCCATCACGTCCGAAGTCATATTCGGCAATTGCTGCAATTCATTTGTCTGGGCGACATTGACATTCAACCGGCTTTCCTCGTCGCCCACTCCGTAAAGCAGCCCGCCGCCTTCATCCTCGCGGCCTCGGCGGACCACCGTAAATTCACCCCGGCCGAATGACACGTTTTGAAAATCTCCGGAATCGTTGTACATCGAGCCATCGTGATTGACGGCGCTACGGCTCCGGTTCGATGCGTTTTGGTACAACAACGCCTCCGCCCTCTCGATTCCCGCCACCGCCAGGTAATGTGCCTGGATACGGTCCCCATAACTCTTGACCATAATCAAATCCATCCATGTGCTGTGAAGCACACTGATAACCACCACCGACAATAACGCCACCACCCACAGCAGCGCCACTAGAACCGAAGCGCTCTCCCGATTCGCAAACGGAGCGCGGCTGCCTGCCGTCCGTAGCCTTGGCGGAGGATGGTGTCGCACTCGGAATGGCACCAGCCGCAGCCGCGTCATTCGCAATAGCTGCAAATCGTCTCCGACCCAGCCGCGCTCCGGAGAAGGCTGCCTCGCGCATTGAACCCTTGAACCGCTACCATGTTCAGACGTATCAAACCATCGGTAGATAAGTCTCCCTCTCCCAGCGGGAGAGGGCCGGGGTGAGGGAGAGTCTTCCAGACGCGGATATTCGCCCGCTTCATGGAGAGCCCCCTTTCGATTCTTGCGAATGCATTGAGACCATGAACCGAATCTCCTCGCTCGCCGTGGCAAAAAACCGGACGACGATTCTCCCTCTCCCCGCGGGAGAGGGCCGGGGTGAGATTTCCCCGAAGCCGTTTCGCGCATTGAACCCGTGAACTTAATTTGCGTAGCAGCGGACATGCGTCCGCTCTGACTAACTCGCGGCTGGGTCATTCCTTGTCCCTTGTCATTCAGCATGTCCGACCATCTTACGATAATTCTCCTTCTCCCTTGGCAAGTGGCGCTGCCACCGGGAAAGGGCCGGCCTGTCGCGCCGAAGCCGGGCGAAGGCGGAGGTGAGGGAGAGTCTTCCAGACGCGGATATTCGCCCGCTTCATGGCGGGGGCGATCGTTCTCCAGTCGAGGCACAAGACCCTGACCAAATCGTTTGCGGAAAAAGTTCATTTCGTTCATCAAAAAGAAGCACCGGAATTTCCACCAGACGACCCGCCCGAGTTGTCCGCCAACACCAACCGAACGACCGATTGAAAAATCAACGGCGTGCCGCTCGGCGTTTCTTCGCCATTCGACACCAATTTCGCCTGCGGCTTCGCTTGCGGATCCGAATTCAGCAGTAAGGTGATCCGTACCGCTTCCGGCAGACCTTTCTGATTCGTTTCCTCCTCGGTCAGACCAGCCGTTTGGTTGGGATTATCCGCGTTGCCCCACTTGTCATACCAATCAGTCCCGTCAAAATACTCAAATCGCACACCCATTACGCCCTCGGCAATTTCCTCCCGGCTACCGCCCGAAAGCGGGTCCGGCGCCAGCTTGGGATTGCGGCGACGATAAAGGCACATTTGTCCATTTTTGTCCTTATCCACGTAATAACTCACCTCGCAAAAGTCGCCCTCACACGGCTGTCGCGGAGTATAGTTGTGCGTGGCAAAATCCAGGTTGTCCGCCTCCACGTCCCCCAGCATGCGCTGCATTCCCAGCAAGGCGTAGTCCGAAGACAACGGACACGCATCGCGCAAATCCGCGGACATAAGCGACATCGCCACCCGCGCGTTTTGCAAAACGTCCGCTCGCGGCTCGATCATCTTTTGGCTCGAGAGACAGGCGCTCAGGCACGCATAAGCACAAACCAAAATCATAGCCATCAACGCCGCGCTAATAATGACTTCAATCAACGTAAAACCTGAATCCTTGGATGTTGGCCGTTCGATGTTCGATGTTCGACGTTTTGAGTACACCCTCATCGCTCCCCTCCCGCGCTGGAAGCCACCGAATTACTGCCTTGCGGCAATTCAAACAACGAAGTCTTCAAATCGTAAATGGCACTACCGGTTTGCGAATCTTCCACTTCCACTTCCACGTCGTACAGCCCGGGAATGTCCTCGCTGGAAATCGTTTGCGTCCAGCGATATTGCGAAAATTCATCCCCAAAATCTCCCGTCGTTTGGCCATCATCATAACTGCCGCCGGCCCGCAACGTTTCAATCTGCCCCGCTGCCAGCTGCGCCGCCATGGTTTGCCGTTCCGATGCCTTGCTCGAACCCAAAGCCGCGGTGACGCCCTCCGTCAACCCCACGAGCGCGATGCCCAGGATGAGAATCGCCACGACAACCTCAATCAGCGAAAATCCCGACTGGCATGATATCGCGTTCATCGGCGCTCCAGTTCTATGACTTTTACGCGAGCCGTGATCGGGTTGATCTGCAAGCCCACCCTGAATCCCTCCGGGTCACGCAAAATCACTTCGCGATCATCAGCCGTTCCATCCGAATAAAACGAAATTGTATTCTCTGCAATTTGATCCGCGCCCGCCGCCACAGAGGGCATCGCTTCAGAGGTTTCGTTGGTTGAATCTTCGCTCGCATTTCGAACTTCAATCGAAATGCGTTTGTCGAGTTCGCCTGCCGCGCCGGCCACATCTTTGAGCGCCTCGAAACTGTCCTGCCCCTGTTCCTCCACGTGCCATTCGATCACATACCGGCCCGCCCTGGTGTCCAATCGCACACGATCCTCCTGGTCCAAAGTGACCGCGCGGCTATAGGCCAAATCCAATGCGTCCATCACCTTTCGGCTCGTCGCGCGCAATTGTGCGTCCTGATACGATCCGCGCATTTCCGGGATCATGACGGCCGCCAGAATCGCTATCAGCACACACACCACCATGAGTTCCATGAGAGTGAAGGCGCTTCGCCGCTTCTGATTTGGCAGCCGGAATTTCATGCTACCAATTGCCAATCTCGCCGCCGCCTTTGTCTGCGTCGTTGCCGCCTGCTCCTTTTGACCAAACGTCATAACTGGAGGGGTTATGAGTTCCCGGGCTCTGATACTGGAATGGGTTGCCCCACGGATCCATTCGAAGCCTTTTTATATAAGGACCATGCCATTTAGTACCGGCATCAGCGGGCGGGTCGGTCAATACTGCCAGCCCTTCTTCGGAACTGGGATAACGGTCCATGTTGATGTAAAAGCGTTCCACTGCCGAATCCAATTCGCTGATATCACTCTTGGCCGCGCTGACTTTTGCGTCCTTCGAGGTTCCGAAAATCTCCGGCAGAATTGTCGCCGCTAAAATAGCCAGGATCACACACACCGTTAATACTTCGACCAGCGTGAATCCGTGCCGGGACGTTGAACCGCCGGATCGTCGAATGGTTGAATCGAAGCGCAGAGCCCGCCGTTTATTCATTATATTTATGTGCATTGGATTGTCCTTTTTTCGTTAATGGGTCAGTGCATTGAGTGACTCAGCCTGAAGATGGGCACTAGAATCGCGATCACAACAAAACCCACGACCGAGCCCACCAATATGATCAGCAGCGGCGCGAGCACGGAAATCAGCGTTTTGGTTCGCGCTCGCATATGGCGTTCTTCGATCGCCGCCACCTTGAGCAGCATCTCATCCAACTTTCCTGTTTCTTCGCCCACATCGATCATCTGCACGACTGAACGCGGGAAAACCCCCAGCTTGCGCAAGGGCCCGGCCAGCGAATCGCCCCCGCGCGTCTCCTCGGCCACGAGCGCGATTTGGCGCGCCAGCACGCGGTTGCCGATGGTATTCTCCACAATCTTCAGCGCCGGAAGCAGCGAGACGCCGCTCCTGACCAGCGTGCCCAGCGTGCGGGCAAATCGACTCAAAGCCGCCGCGCGCAAAAGCGATCCTATGATCGGTATCCGAAGCTTAACACCGTCCCACGCCTCGGCGCCATCGGGCCGCCGAACATACCATCGAAAGCCAGCAGCCAACGCTGCCAATGCGGCAACGAGGTAGAACCAGTCATGGTGAAGAAAGCCGCTGACCTTCAGAAGTATCAAAGTGGGCAAAGGCAGAGTGGTAAGAATTTCTTCCATTTGGCTAAAGAGCCGCGGCAACACAAACGCGAGCAGGATCGTCACCGTCAATGCGCCGAAGCACAAAACAAATACCGGATAGGAAACCGCCGCCACCACCTCGCCGCGCACTTCATCCTGGTGTTCCAGCAAGTCCGCAAGGTCCGCCATCACTTTGGGCAGCACCCCGCCCTCCTCGCCCACGCGCACCATGCTGACATAAAGTTTGCTGAACAATTTGGGATGACCATCCATCGCCGTGGATAGCGCCGCCCCAGTTCGCACCGAATCGGAGATGCCACGGATCGTTTCCCGCAACACCACGTTTTCTTCCTGCTCGCCGAGTCCTTCCAGGGCCTGCGGAATGGGAATACCCGCTCCCAGCAGCGCGCTGATTTCCCGGGTAAAGCCAGTAATCTCCTTGCGGCGAACGCCCTGGCCAAAACTGAGTTGCGTATCCGATTTGCGCCCCGCGCCTGACGGTGGCGCCGCCCCTGCCTTTTGTCCCGGCACGCAAGCCTCGAGAGTAGATGGAAATAGCCCACGCTGCCCAAGCAGCCGCAACGCCGCCTTGCGATCAGCAGCCTCAATCGTGCCCGCCACTGTTGCGCCGCTGGTCTCAATAGCCTGGTAGCGAAAAACGTTCATTCCAGGGAATCACCGGACGAAACCCTCAGGATTTCCTCAAGCGTGGTTATGCCGGCCGCCGCCTTTTGAAGCGCGTCCTGGTGCATTGTGAGCATCGTCTTCCGCGCCGCCGCCTTCAGCTCAGCGCTGGAACGTCTTTGCAAAATCAATTCCTGCAACTCCGGGCCCAGCGCCAGCAGTTCGAAAATTCCAACTCGGCCGCGGTAACCCGCGCCGCGGCAGTCGTCACAGCCCTTGCCATGATAAAATACGCCTTCCACAGGCCGGCCACTTAAATTCTGCATCTGCGCGCGCATCGACGCGTCGGGTGGATTCTCGGTCCGACAGTTCGCGCAGATTTTGCGGACCAACCGTTGGGCGAGCACGCCTTCGAGCGCGGAAGAAATCAGGAACGCCTCAACGCCCATGTCCAGCAACCGCGTCACCGCCCCCGCGGCGTCATTAGTGTGCAGCGTGCTAAACACCTGGTGCCCCGTCAATGCCGCCCGAATGGCGATTTCCGCCGTTTCCGAATCCCGGATTTCTCCCACCATGACCACGTCCGGGTCCTGCCGCAGGATCGCTCGCAGACCGTTGGCGAAAGTAAAATTCCGGGTCGGTCTTACCGGAATTTGCGCCACCCCGGCAAGCTCGTATTCGACCGGGTCTTCGATGGTAAGAATCTTCAACTCGGGCGTGTAAATTCTGCTGAGGATGGAATACAGCGTCGTGGTTTTGCCGCTGCCGGTCGGACCTGTCGCAAGGAACAACCCGTGCGGCTTTTCCACCAACCGGGACAACAAAGCCGAGCGGTCCCGGTCAAGCCCAAGTTCCTCGATCGTCAGCGCCCGATTGTTTTTTTCCAACAGACGCATGACCAGGCTTTCACCGTAAATGGTCGGCATCGTTCCCACCCGGATATCCACCCGCTGCCCGCGATGCTGAATCTGGATATGGCCGTCCTGCGGCATAAACCGCTCGGCGATATTCATATCGGCCATGATCTTGATGCGCGAGACCAGCGCGGCATGCAATTGCCGGGGCGGCGGCGGTTGCTCCTGCAACAAACCGTCAATCCGATACCGCAACTGGAGCGAATCTCCAAACGGAACAAAATGAATGTCACTCGCCCCGCCCTGAAGCGCCGTCGAGATAATCAGATTCACCAGGTTGACCACCGTAGGCTCATTGGCCATGACTTCGATGTCGTGAAGATTCTTATTCTCGCCATTGCCGCTCCCCTCCGGCCCCAGTTTCTCAATCATCTTCTCCACCGTCACCTGGTAACACTCCTGGATTTGCGCCTGAATCTGCTCGGCCGGAGTTATCAACTCCTGGACTTCAAGCCCCGTCAAAAGGCGGATATCATCCACCAACCGTGCATCACACCGCGACGCCGTGGCGATTTGGATCGTGCCACCCTCAATCTGCAGCGGCAGGATGGAATGACGTTTGACGAAATCAACCGGCAACGCCCGCATGGCCTCCTGGGAAATAGGCAAACGCTCCGCGCCGCTCCCGATTTTTTCGGGCGCGACCGGCTCTAGAACAACTTCTGAATTTGCAGGGGTCAAACGCCCCCTCTGCTCCAAACTTCCATCTTCCCCACTCATAGTTGAATCAGTCAGGAATTGCAGGCGGCATCAAGCTTCGGCTGAGTTTGTCCTGACAAATGTGCCTGTCAAGCATCGGCCAAATCTATTGTTAATGAAATGCGTAAGAGGTTAGACAAGCGAAACCGCAAAAAGTTGCGCTATTTTTGCTAAATTATTTAAGGCAATGGTTTCAGTCACGGAGTGGGGACAGCTTGACCCCATACAATTCCACGATCTTCCGTCCTACCACTTGATATTGGACCCCATCTCCCATCTCCCATCCGCCACCGCTGCCACCGATTTCATTTGTTTTCCCGCAGTTCCAGGCGCATGGTTACCCTATGCCACTCCTAAGGCTCGAAACCACAGTCGCCCTCACCGATGAAAAAAGCGCATCTCTCCTTCCCGCCCTCTCCCGCATCGTCGCTGAATCCATCGGCAAACCCGAAGAATACGTAATGGTCACGGCGAATCAGGTATCCATTCTAATGTCCGGGGAACCGGGCGACGCCGCCTTCGCGGAGGTTCGCAGCATCGGCGGTCTGAATGGGACCGTGAACCAGAAAGTATCGCAAAAACTCTGCCGTTTGCTTAACCAATCCCTGGGCGTACCAGCCAACCGCATCTATCTCAATTTCATAGACATCAAAGGCGAGAACTGGGGCTGGAACAGCAACACTTTTGGGTAATTTTGGGGATTGGCGGAATCATCCTCATCCTCACTTACCGCGCCGCAGCTTCTTAGCAAAGGCGTCCTCATGGTCACGTGCCCGGCGAAGCTTTGAGCGAACCCTGGGGCCTCGTTCGCTGTTCGATGCTTGCCGCGTCGTAGCAGAGCGCGTCTGCCCGCCGTCCGTAGCCTTGGCGGAGGATGGTGTCCCGCTCGGAGCGGGACCAGCCGCAGCAGCAACATTCGCGTATACCGTAACAAGCACTGGATGTGGATGGCCCGTGTGTTGAAGCGTTCGGAATGATATAGGTACTAAATGCGCAACGAACGTAGGGCAGGCATCTTGCCTGCCGGTTAAGGCGGCGTCTCGCCGCAAGTCTCTTATGGCCGTGGATCCTGAACTCATGTCACCTCATTGATTACTTGCCCCTCGCATGTACCTGAATTTTTGGACAGGATATGTCGCACCTACGGAGCTTTAGGGCGGGACTGACGGCGAGACGCCGGTCCTCACCGGCAGACGGGACCTCTCCAGCAAAAATTTGAAAACTTTCAAGCTGCGGTGGCGCTCAATTTCACGTATTACAAGCTGTCCGAAACGCACGGTGCTTTGAAAATGACACTGGAAATGGCGGCTGGAATCGAAAGCACTCTCTGGACGATCGAAGACGTAGTGAAACATTGCGGAGAATAAAAATGAAAGTCGAAATTTTTACGTTCTGTGAATACGCCGCAAATTATGCTGGCAAACTCGTTATTATTGGCGCGAGCGATTTGATAACCAACTGGCAAAATAAATGCGTCATTGAAAACCGATTTTTAGTTCATAAATTGAGACTTGAAAAAGGTGATAAAAACAAGTTTCGCGCAGGCCTTTCATTCGAAGATGAAACTGGCGCGGTGCTCAAGTCCTTTAGCTGTAAACATAACCTTCAGAAATTCGGCCCGTCTGGTTTCGAACCCGCGATCGGAATCGTTTTTCTGGACTATCTGGAGCTTCCCAAACCGTGCGTTTATTACGCATGGCTATCCGTGGATAATGAACGTTTGGCCTCACTTCCGATATATGTACTTCAATCGGAAGGCCATGATTAAAATTTACGGCCATATTTCTAAATTTGGACCAAAGTCACTTTGAACAAGCAAGGCTACACAGGCCGGTTACAGAACGGTTTGAACAGGGTGCCACCACGCTACGGTTGACCTCACCTTTTTACGCTTACGGGTGCCTTAGGAATCTCGAATAGAAGGCTAAAAACACCAGGACAATACCGATGTTCACCATCAGCCGTTCCCAGAATCGATTCTTAAAGAAAAGTAAATCCACGCTCACGATAACGGCTATCATCGCCGCAACGTATAACCCAACCGACATGTTTTTCGTCATTTCAATCATCAGTTTAAATGTAAATAGTCTTTTGCGGGCTTGAAAGGCTTTTTCCTCGGTGACACCTCGCCCGTCAAGGGCCTGCCCTCCGTCCCGTCCGCCATCCTGTCCGCCGTAGCTGCCTTTGAGCGAAGGTGGAAGCCGCAGCGGCGGCGGCGGAAGCTCCCGAGCGAAGGAGGGTTCTAAAAAGTGTCAAAAGGTGGCAAATAAACCCTTTGACCATGGCCTGGGCGGCTGAGAAAATCATAGCACAGTGCCATGAGTGCGCATGAATGCCATGAGTTCAAATGCAAATTTCATCCTGTAAATCCTTTAAATCCTGTCTAATGACTCGGCCGGTTCCGCTCCCTCACCTGCCTCCGCGCAAGGCTCCCGCCCCGAAACCTTTCTGGGTTCGTGTATTTCGCGACGGTCCGCGGTTTCAAGCGTTCGCGCCCATTGGCAAGTGGCGCTGCCACTTTCTATATTTTCCCTCCCCGAAATTTCCACCAAATCGAACTGTCTCCGCGCAAAATGCAAGGGACAGTTACAACGTGTCGCAAGAGCTTTAAAAACAATGTGTTGCGCAAAAGGAGGACAACTGGACTGAAAAAAATTCCCTCACGGGTGGGGGGACAATTCCCCCGGCCAATCTCTTGCATTCATTTAAAGATCGGTCAGATCCTCCAGATGCGTCAGATTCAAATCCCAACACACAAACCAATCACGAACCTGGACTGCCTGTCCGCCATAGCTTCGGCGGCGGCGGATGGACTGTGGACTCCAGTCGGTGGCTTTGCCGCCCTGCCGCGCCGAAGCACATCAACCTCTAAAAGAAGTGTGTAGCCGTGGCGAAGGCGAGCCCGTTTAGCAACCCCTACACGAACGCTAATCTAAACCCAATTGTTACCCAAAAAGATCCGGCCCCCTCGTTTAGATGAAACCGTCGAATTTCCCAACAAACCCGCGCCGGTTTAGATCCTTAAAAAATACGTTTAGCCTCTCATGTACGCCCGTTAAATCGCCAATCCCACGCACACCTCTTTTGATTAAACGAAGCCATCGGGGCAGCAGGAAATCATCGTCATCGTCATCCTCCGAATTCGATGTTCGATGTTCGGCGTTCAACGTCAGGAGACTCTAACTCCGAAAGCACGTACAGCCTCACCGCGCCATTGCTTTGGCGGCGACGGATGTGCTCCGGACACGTTCTCTTTTATCCTGCGTTCCCGCTTCGTCTTTCCCGCGAAACCTTTCCGTGTGTTGTTGCAACCCTGTTGCGGATTTGTTGCGGAAATGTTGGGTTCTTCGCTGTTTTCGGTGGAATTGGAAGTCAGCTCTGTGGGAGTCGGAGTTTGCCGGCGATGAGATAAAGCATAGCAATCAGGTGGGTGGTCGAACGATAGCCGCGGGCCTTGCGCTTGGTCGCGCTGA
>DATAST010000117.1:0-45607 GCA_036269115.1 Verrucomicrobiia bacterium
GAAATTGGTGCTGCCGTTCAGGCCGGTCCCTCCGCCCTCGCCAACGTCAATCCCGTACGTCGTGTTCGACATTTTCACCCACGCCTCCAAAGTAAACGGCGCCTGGATGGTCAGCGCCGGGTTCAGGCGCGGAACAAAGGCATAACTGTTGCCGCCGCCTAAAAAGCCCGCGCACGGATCCACGTCTCCGGCCAATGCGCCCGCCTGGTCGAATAATACCCCAGCCGCATTGGTCGTCGCATAATATGCATTTCCTATCGAGCCCAATGTACCGTAGTTGGTCTCCCAATTGCCCGGCGCAGGCGCATGGGTCTCCTGTAAAGGCCAATAACCCACCGGATCATAACTCAAAACTTGTCGGGCGTAATAATCTGTCAGGGACGGAACCGCGACGGACGTGACGCTCGCAACGCCGCTAGTTGCCGCGCCGTAGATATTGGTGATGACCACGCTGTAATTGGTCACGCTCCCCGCCGTTCCCGCCACCGCCGGATAGCCGGCATTGGTTGCCCCGGCAATCGGGTTTCCATTTTGATACCATTGATAGCTCAAGGGTTGGCCGCCCGTGACGCCCACGGCTAACGGGTACGTCCGGCCCGCCGCCAGTCGCAACTGCGCCGGCAAATCCTGAACGATAATTGGCGGGATGAAATAGGACGCCGGCTGGATGGCGAAAATAGCCGCGGAAGAGGCCGGTACCGTCACCATGCATTGGCCATTGGTCAGCGGACCCACATCCGTCCACTGGCCGGTCCACGACGCGTTATTGGTAATGGTCGCTCCGCCGAGCGTGATGCCATTGGTCGCAAAAACACCGTTAGCGGCAGTCAAATACATCGCCGACACACTGCCGTTCACTAATCCTGTTGGAACAATCGTCACACTGGCATCGCGAGCGCCGGCGCCATTTTCGCGGTTAATAACGGTCAGGTAGAGATTGGTCGGACTCCCCACCGCGTAAGCTGTAAGATTCAAACCTTTGCTGTTGGTGATCGTCATCGGCATCACCGAACCATGGCCGCCCACGTCGAAGGCCTTGATGCCATAACCAATCGGGTAAATCTGGTACTGACCGTTCGCATCGTAGTAAACGGTGGCGTTGTATTTGCCCAGGAACGTATGGAAATTGACGCCATTGCAGTTATGCGCCGCCCACCAATGCGCGCTATCCAGCGCAAACAGCGCCGAGGCAAAGGAATTGTTTCCACCCCAGACTCCCGGATACGACGCCACGTAGCTGTTGAATTCGGTCGAACGATAGGGAAATCCATTCCCCGAGGCGATGGCTGCCGTTGCATTGTAGTGCGACGGATAATTGTTCGAGTCCCAGCTCGACGACAGCATGCCGTTGACAATTTGTGTCGTCGTCAGGCTGCCGGAATTTCCGCCGACGTAAAAATGCGAAAAAATCCAGGTAACCATTCCGGACCCCGCCTCCGCATTGGCAAAGTCGCCTGCCCAGGCCGTGCCGGCCGCATCCGGCCCGCCGAATTTGACATCCGGCACCGCACTGGTCACCGCATTGGCAAAAGTGGTCCACTTGGCAAGGTAAGAAGGAAAATCCTTAATCGCCGGGTCGCCGCCGCCGTATCCGTCCGGCTCATTGCCGATGGCAAAGGAGGTTAAATACTGGCGATAATTGTTCCAGGTATAAGCTGCTATGGCGGCGTCCTGTGCCGGATCTCCATTCTCGAGGCGCAGCGAAAACACAACGCTCACGTTCACCGCCTGGGCAAAGCGAAACAGCGCGTCGATGTCCTGGTTCGTGGGTGTATATTGCAGGATAACACCGTTGTTTCTGTCCACGGAAATGCCGCCGATACGCAGGTTCCGAATGCCAAGATTGGTGAACAGCGTAACCAATTGCGCGTTGGTCGAATCGAACATATAACCGCTCACACCAGCCCCGTTATACGCCAGGTTCCCCGTTTCAAAACTCAACCCGAGGAAATCCGAAGGAATCGCCGCGCCCGGCAACTGCGTCCCCACTGTCACAGTCACCGGCGATTGCGCCAACGCACCGACACACTCAAACAAGGCGAGGCATATCGCGGTGAAAATCCATTTCATGGGGCGGGTGGAATCGGCTTTCTCAAGATTTTCCCACCCCGCTCTGAATAATGTCAAGATAGTTTTTTCGCTTTCGTAAAAAGTGACGACTTATCCGCAGATTGCGCAGATTTTAAATGTCATTGGCGAAGCCACAAATTCAAAACCCAATTCGGGGTGACATAGATGTAGCCCAGGGCAAGCGAGTCTTCGAGCGCCACCCTGGGTAAACCAGCCCAATGAACCGGCCGCTGACTGAGAATCCGCGCGATAGCGCGAAGTTGATCTGCGGAATCTTTTCCGCCTTTGTCTCATTTTCCGATCCATTCATACTACGCCGAACCACCGGCGCAACGAGCGCAGCCGGTCGTTGTATCGCGGACGTTCCGCGCGCTTTACGCGCGGTGACAGCGGTGGCACCCAGCCTTCGCTCGGAAGCTACGGCGGGCAGGACGCCACTTGCGAAAAGCGCCGTCCCTGCCATCGCCGGACATTAAGGACGGTTCCAAGATGCGCCATCTTCCATCTCCCATCTCCCATCTTCCAGCCGCCAACCCCATTCGCTTTTTTACGCTACCGGTGATAGATTACTGTAAGTATGAGGAGGATTTACGGAATGGGTTTGGTGGCCGTGCTTTTGTGCGGCCAGGGTGCGATTGGTTCAAACGACGAATCCCAGGAGCTTTCGGGCCGTCAAATTTTCGATAAAATGGTGGACAATTACGCCTCCCTCGCCAGTTACCAGGATGAAGGCACCATCATCACGACAATAGGCGCCACAGTCGTCGAAACCGAATTTTCCACGAGGCTGGCCAGGCCGGATTTTTATCGAATTGAGTGGGATCAACAGGAGAGGTTGCCTCACACAACGGAGGACACCGGTATGCAGGGCGTCTGGTCATTTGAATCGGGCGATTATCTGCAAACGCCATCAGGATTGCAGAAACAATACAATCGCGACGTTGCCTTTGCCAACGTGGCAAGTTCTTCCAGCGGAGGAGTGGCGACGGTTCCACAAGTGTTTTTTGGCGCACAAGGAATCGGCATGACGGCGGAGCTAATGGATTTGACACGGTTGGCTGACGACAAAATCGGAAACATTGACTGTTATCGGGTCTCCGGAGATACGGCAATCGGCGGAACAAACGTTTTCTGGGTCGGCAAACGGGATTTCCTGATTCGTCAAATTCGCATCGATGTCGGTCCCCGCGCGATGCACTCCGCCTGGACCGGAGTCACTGGAGGGCAAATAATGCCCCCGCCCGGTTTATATGGATTTACCTCAATCGAGACCTATACAAACATAGTCGCAAACAAACGATTTGCGCGCACCGACTTCATGCCTACATTTCCCGTTTCCGGCCAGTAGCTGCGGAGCAGCGCCAACTGCGAGAAGATGGAAGATGGAAGATGGAAGATGGAAGATGGAAGATGGAAGATGGAAGATGGAAGATGGGAGATAGAAGATGGGAGATAGAAGATGGGAGATGGGAGATGGGAGATGGGTACCACCGACGGCCAAATATCTCGGCCAGTTTCAGCGTTCTTGCCGCGTCGTAGCTTCTGAGCGAAGGCGGGTCAACGTTTCAACGCTTTAGCGTGTCTCAACTCACCGCCACCAGCGACGCTCTTTCATCCTGTTCATCATGCCCGATTCCGGAAGCCTTCGGATCCAGTTGCGTTTTGCCGTCTACGATAAAACGATAGAGATGATGCCCGTGGCCCAATTCCAATCGCTTGAACCACCAGCCATCCAGCAACCGTTGCATCGGCATCGGACGCCAATGATTGAAGTCGCCCACAATTTCCACTCGCCCGGCGCTTGGCGCCGCGCAATAAAAATTGACCGGTTTACGCGAGTCCTTCGCCGAATACGGCGAACCGTTTGAATTTCCATTTTCAATCGTTTTCATACTGTACTGTTATCCCAACAGAGCCGCGCGCGTGAGCAAGCGGTCTATACAACATTGACAGTTCCAAGATTAAAACCGCATGAACCGGGAATTAAAAATCTGCCATGGGGCAAGGGGGAATCATTCTCACCTGCCCACCGTAGCTGCTTCTGAGCGAAGGTCGGGGCGTCATCCTCATCGTCATCCTCAAAAAACTTCCAAGCTCCGGAAGGAGCCACAGAAAACACGGACAATCTACGGTAGGGCGTTGCTCCTGCGACGCCCCAATTTCCTGACAATCCAAGATCGGAGATGGGAAACCGAGCGGACCACCACCGACGCCCAATATCTCAGCCCGTTTCAGCGTTTTAACATTTTAACGTTTCAACGCCTCTCCGAACCCCGCGCAGCCGCACCGCCCGCCGCCGCACATTTTTTGTGTCTATGTAAGTAAATTTGTAAACGAGACCGCATTGTTGCGGAAAAGGCCCGTGGCTATTGGGGATTTGAGGTTTTAGGGTGTGTCAACGGGAATGCGGAGTTTCGCGCGAAGGACACGAAGGCCGCGAAGGACAATCTACGGTAGGGTGTCGCTCCTGCGACGCCATCTTCCATCCTCCATCCTCCATCTTCCATCTTCCAAAAAATAAAAAGAGGGTTGGACAGCATTTGTCCAACCCTCCCTGTCAAACTGCCTGCGAACGGTAGGGCGCTGCCCTGCCCTCCGAAGCTGCTTCTGAGCGAAGGAGGGTGCTGCGGCGCCGTGACTAACATAAAACAAAAACAAAAGAAAACCATATGAACTCCTCACAAGCCAAAGAAGCCAAACGCGTCCTCGGAGCCATCTTCGACCAAGAAGACCGGCTCGAAGCCGCCGCCGAACTAAAAGAAAAATGGTCCGAAAACCTCGACAAAGTAATTCGCCCGCCCGCGGGATTCGCCGGCATAGCCCTGCCGCCGCGCGAACCAATCATGGGCAAATGGTTCAAACAGGGCGACCTCGGCTTCATTTACGGCCCACGCGGCTCCGGCAAAACCTGGCTCGGCATGTTCCTCGCCCGCAAATGCGCCGAGGGCCCCGGCAGCATCGGCGCTCTCGCCGAATGGAACGTCACCGCCCAACGCCGCGTCCTTTACGTGGACGGCGAAATGACCCTGGACGAAATCCGCGACCGCGACAACGCCCTGGCCGCCGGCCCGGCCCCGGGCATCTTCTACCTGCAACACGAAGCCCTGTTCCAGCTGACCGGCGACGTCCTCAACCTCGCCGACCCGATAACGCAAACCGCCATCGTCGACAAATGCAAACGCGACAAGATAGATATCCTTATCCTCGACAACCAATCATGCCTGTTCCACGGCCTGAACGAAAATGCCGCCGACGCCTGGGACAAAGTCCTGCCCTGGCTGCTCCAATTGCGTCGCAACCGGATCGCCGTGATCATCATCGCTCACGCCGGGCGCAACGGCCTCATGCGCGGCACCTCACGGCGCGAAGATGCCGCCTTTTGGATCATCAACCTGAGCGAACCCAAAGATCCCGTCGAAAACCAGTGCGGCGCAAGCTTCATCGCCCGGTTCGTCAAAAACCGGAATGCAACCGACGCCGAATGTCCCACCCTCGAATGGACCTTCCAGAAAGCGCCCAACAATCCAAAAGTAGTGGTCACCTGGAAAAATCTGACGCCAGCGCAACAATTCCGTCAATGCGTTGAAGGCGGCATGACCGCTGGGACACAAATCGCCAAACACCTCGGCATCTCCCAAGGCCGAGTCTCCCAGATCGCCAACAGAGCCATGAAAGAGGGCTGGCTAATAAAAGACGGCCGCCACTACGCCATGAATCCCCTCTACACCGAACCTGGCTGGGCCGAAAAAGTAGTCGAAGAATACCGCGCCCGTCACGGCAAAGGCAACGGAGCCGCATAGTCTCTAGTGGGCCTTGCTGGCTGCCCCCGAAAGCATTCGGGGCTAACCACCCACGCCCCCAAGAATCCAAGCACCCAGCAATCCACCAATCCAGCGAAGCTCCATTTCGGTTGCGCCAAAAAAAGTAGTTCAAGATTACCGAGTCGCGCACAAATGAAAGAAACACCCCCAGAATGTCGGCAAAGCCGAAGATTGACGACCCTTAGCCGCCCCAAAACGTTCATGGCGTCATCCTGCGTGACCGATCCAGCCAAAACCGCACACAAATTTCGTCCAGCATCGATGCGAATGCCAACCAGAATTACAAACATTGCGCCGTGCAGCCGCTCCGCAAATCAAAGACAAGCGCCCTTGAGCGCCTTTGCATTCAATACCCAAACGGCCATCAACGCGTACTTATTCCTAATTCAACAACCCCAAACCACTTGCCAAAAGGCTGCACATTTGGATAGATTCGTTAGAAAATCTGTGAGTCAGCTACGAAAACCCGCGTCGTTTTTGACAATCAGAGTGCACGATCTCAGCGTGCAACCTGGTCTTACGGGTCTTTGCGTCGGCTACGAGCAAAAACATTGGAGAGCATCTGAATTCGCCCGACATATAATTGAGTGGTTACCAGAGTTCGCACTTAACCATTCTGAGCTGGCAGACATTAACTCGGGTATCTGCCATCTTCAGGGCGAGTCAGGGCGTCATTGTACTTCGCGGTCGTCGCACCCTTCGCGTTCTTCGCGCGAGCATCCCCTTTGCCCGATTCTGAAAGAAATTTAATACTTCTTTTACAGCTTTTTAATTATCCTTTGGTCTATTTCTTTGGCCGGGATTATTGTTATTTATGCGTATTCTCGTGGTTGAAGACGAAAAAAAAGTGGCGGACATCGTGGCGCGTGGCCTCAAGGCGGAGCGTTATGCGGTGGACGTGGCCCATGACGGCATCAATGGCTGGGAAATGGTGAACGCCTACGACTATGACCTGGCCATCCTGGACCTGATGCTCCCGGGTTTGTACGGAACGGAACTTCTCGAGAAAATGCGCCGGAAAAACCCGCAAATCCCGATTCTCATCCTCACCGCGCGCGATAGCATGGATGATAAGGTCAAAAATTTCGAAGCCGGCGCGGACGATTACCTGACCAAACCGTTTGCTTTCGCCGAATTGCTGGTCCGCGTCAAGGCCCTGCTTCGGCGCGGGCCGGTGGATCGTTCCAGCGTGCTGCGCGTGGGCGACCTGGAAATCGATCGCCTGTCCCAAAGCGTGAAGCGCGGCGGGAAAAAAATCGAACTCACGGCCAAGGAATATTCCCTGCTGGAATACCTCGCGTCGCACCCAGGCCGCGTGTTTTCGCGCACCATGATTATTGAGCACGTCTGGGACCAAAGCTTCCAGGGCCTGACGAACATCGTGGACGTCTATGTCCGCCATTTGCGGTCCAAAGTGGATGACGCGTTTTCGGTCAAACTGCTCCGGACGGTCCGCGGGGTGGGCTATAGCCTGAGCGACGAGGTAACCGATTGAACACGCGTTCGTTCAGTTTCCGCCTGGTGGCGTGGTACACGTGCCTGCTCACGGCTATTTTTATTTTGCTGTGCGCTTTGTTGTACCTAGACCTGGGCCGTTTTCTGGACCATAACCTCAAGCAATCCCAAATCAGCCGGGCGGATAACATTGCCAAAACGTTGCTCCCGCAAATCCAAAAAAACGGCCCATCCTGGGTTGCCGGCCAGGCGCAGACATTGTATCAGCCCGAAATCAGCGACCGGTTCATCCGCATCACCCGGGCTGGCGGGCAGGTTATTTATGCCTCAGGCGCGCCCAAGGACGGTAATTTCAATCCGGCGGAAGTCCCGCCGTTTCAGCCGTCGCCCGATGCCGAATCGTTTCACAAAGTAAAACTTTCGAACGGAAAAGTGCTCCTCGTCGCAGCGTTGAATTGCGAAACCTCCCAGGGCAATTCCTATATCGTCGAATCCGGCACACTCCAGGACCCTGCCGAACTCAATCACCTGGTGCTGCAACTCATGATCGGGCTCCCGCTCGGGGTCGTCATTATCACGGCCGGAGGTTATCTCCTTGTGCGGCGGGCGCTGATGCCGGTTGAACGCATCACGCGGGCCGCCGAACAGATTACCCAGCATAACCTGAGCGAACGCCTGCCGGTTTCACCTACCAGTGATGAACTGGAGCGCCTGTCGGTTTCGCTCAACCGCATGATCGCGCGCCTGGACGACGCCTTCCAAAATTCAAAACGATTTGTCGCCGATGCTTCGCACGAATTGCGCACGCCATTGACGATTTTGCGTGGAGAATTGGAATCTCTCATCGAAGACAAGCGGCTGGACCCGGAAATCCGCGAGCGCGCCGCCAGCATGTTTGAGGAGGCTGTTCGGCTCACGCGGATTGTCGAGCAACTCTTTACGTTATCGCGTTTAGATGCCGGCGAAGCGCAGGCGGAATGGTCGCGTTTTGATTTGGCCAACCTGGCCAAAACCACCGCCGAACAAATGAACCTTTTGGCGGAGGACAAAAACATTACCATCGCGTGCGATGCCGTCCAGCCGGTGGAAGTGGAAGGCGACCCGTCGCGGCTCAAGCAGGTGGTGGTCAATCTCCTCGATAACGCCATCAAATACACGCAGCCCGGCGGGGCCGTGCAGCTTCACGTGCGGCGGGACAATGGCCACGCGGTCCTGGAAGTCGAAGACAACGGCGTGGGCATACCGCGCGAAGCTTTGCCGCACGTTTTTGAACGATTTTATCGCGTAGACCAGATTCGTTCCGGGGATTTCGAGGGCGCCGGCCTGGGCCTGTCCATCGCCAAGGCCATTTGCAGCGCGCACGGCGCTGAAATCGAAGCGACGAGTGTTCCCTCGCGCGGCAGCCGCTTCCGCGTGACTCTGCCCCTTTCAAAAAATTGAACTATTCAACCTGACATCCATATGAAGAAAACTCTGTTTGCTATCGCAATCGCTGTTGCCGCCCTGGCCGGCCTGCATTGGGCCACCACTCGCTCCCGCGCCGAAAGCGCCCAGAATGCCACGGCTGCCGTCGGCACGACACCCATCGTGGCGGTCACCAAAGTCACGCGTGAAGATTTGGACAAGACGGTGATGATTCCAGCCGAGTTTCGGCCGTACGCGGAAGTGGTGCTGCACTCCAAAGTATCCGGATTCGTGGACCGGATGAATGTCGATTTTGGCGACAAGGTGAAGGAGGGAGAACTTTTGGCAACATTGGAAGTGCCGGAACTGCGCGACGAACTGACCAATGCATTGGCGGCTGAGGAAAAAGCAAACGTGGATTACACGAACGCGCATTTGATTTACACGCGGCTGCTGGCCGTCAACCAAACCCACCCGAACCTGGTGGCCGAGCAGGATCTCGACACGGCAGGGGCCAGCGACGGCAGCGCCGCAGCGGCGATAGCCGCCGCCAAGGCCGACGTGCAAAAATTTGAAACGCTCGCCGCATACACTAAAATCTTCGCGCCGTTCGACGGCGTCATTACGCATCGGTATGCCGATCCGGGAGCGCTCATTCAAGCCGGCACCGCCTCGGACACCCAATCACTTCCGCTGGTGCGCATTTCGAACAATTATCTCCTGCGCCTTGACTTTCCCGTGGACGTTAATTACGTGCGCGATATCACCGCGGGCGAGCCGGTAAATGTGTCGATTGAATCGCTTGATAAAACGTGGGACGGCACGATCTCGCGCTTTACGCGCGATGTGAATGACGACACACGGACGATGACCGCGGAAATCGAGGTGCCCAATCCGAACCTGGAGATTGTTCCCGGGATGTATGCTTCCGTGAAGTTGAATGTAGAAAAGCGGCCCAAGGCGTTGACGATTCCAGTTCAAGCGGTCGTCGCCGGTTCCACGCCGATGGTATACGTCGTTGATAATGAGAATCAAATCAAGGAGGAACCGGTCCAACTTGGCATCGAGACTCCGGACAATTATGAAGTGCTGTCCGGATTGAAGGAAGGGGAGATGGTGGTTGTTGGCGACCGATCGGAACTGCAGAACGGGGAAAAAGTTCAAGCCAAGCTTACCGAATTGTCCATGCTGGCGGCACACTGAGACGTCTTCGAAACCATGAAACCCGCGCCGACTGCTGAACAATTGGAGAACCTGCGCCGCATCGATGCCTGCACGCTGGCCAATGCCATTGAAACGTTCCACGAACGGCTTCGGGATGAAGGTTTCGTGGACCATTCCGTCGCCTGCCTCTATCCGAAACTTCCGCCGGTCGTTGGTTTCGCGGCAACGGTCAGGATTCGCGGCTCCTCCGTGCCCACGGCGGGCGGCATCTATCCTGATCGGACGGACTGGTGGGACTATATTCTTTCCTTGCCCGCGCCGCGGATCGTGGTGGTGGAGGACGTTGCCACCAAAACCGGGCTTGGGTCATTGCTCGGAGCGGTGCATGCCAACATATTGAAGGCACTGGGATGTGTCGGCGCCCTTACCAACGGCTCCGTGCGCGATGTCCCGGCCATCGAACAACTCGGATTCCAGGTCTTTGCCGGGGGCATTTGTGTTTCGCACGCTTATGTCCATATCGTCGAGTTTGGAATGCCGGTGAATATTGGCGGATTGAAGATTGGCTCCGGGGAACTGCTGCACGGCGACCGGCACGGAGTCCAGAGTATTCCTCCGGACCTGGTTGAAAAAATCCCCGCGGTGGCCGCCCAAATTGCGGCGAAGCAAAGAGACTTGATTGAACTCTGCCGCTCGAAGGATTTTTCTTTGGATAAGCTTCGGGCCGCCATTGGCAAAGACACTCCGTAGGTCAATTTCATCGCCATGTCCCGATTTGCCCTGCGCTTTCCGTATCTCATAGTCGTCCTGTGCCTCATCATTTGCGTGGTTGGGGGGACCAAACTGGCGCGCATGCCGGTGGACCTCTTTCCACCCATTAAAATCCCGGTGGTCGTGATCGCAACTTTCTATTCCGGAATGCCGCCCGAGCAGATTGAGAACGACATCACGGGCCGGTTTGAGCGGTTCTTTACGCTGGCCAGCGGGGTGGACCATATTGAATCGCGTTCGCTGCCGGGTGTGAGTCTGATCAGGGTTTATTTCCAACCCGGATTCAACGCCGATTCGGCGGTGACGGAAATTGCCAACCTGGCGATGGCCGATTTGCGGCGCCTGCCGCCTGGAACGCTTCCGCCGGTGGTCCTGAAATTTGACGCGTCGAGTTTGCCGGTGTGTTTGATCACTCTCAAGGGCAAGGGATTGAGCGAGGCCAAGCTTCGCGATTTGGGCCAGTTTGGAGTGCGCAACCAGATTGCCAACGTACCCGGGGCGTCGGTCCCGATGCCCTTTGGCGGGCGATACCGGCAAATCATGGTGTACGTGGACCCGCTCAAACTCGAAGCGTATCGGTTGAGCGTGATGGACGTCGTCCAGGCGGTCAATAGCGCCAATCTGATTTTGCCCGCCGGTGATGTGAAGATCGGCCCTTACGATTACGACCTCTACGTCAACAGCCAGGTGAATGACATGAAGGACCTGAATGAGGTCCCTTTGAAAACCATTGCCAATGTCCCCGTGCTGGTTGGCGACGTAGGCAAGGCGGAAGATTCATCGCAAATCCAATACAACGTAGTGCACGTGGACGGGCAGCCATCCGTTTATTTGCCTGTGCTCAAGCAGGGAGGAGATGCCAATACGATTGCCGTGGTCAACGGAATCAGGCATGCGGTTTCGCATTTGCTGGACGTGCCCGAACAGCTCGTGACAAAAGTTGTCTTTGACCAGTCCGCATTTGTCAAAGGCGCGATTCTCAACATCATCTTGATTGGCGTCATCGGCTTGCTGCTGACAGGCGTGTTGTTGCTGGTGTTTTTCGGAACCATGCGCGCAACCTTCGCCGTGTTTATTTCCATTCCGGTTTCGGTTCTAGCGGCGATCATCGGATTGGAGATGGGCGGCAGTTCAATCAATATGATGCTGCTGGGCGGCCTGGCGCTGGCGTTTCCACGCCTGATTTATAATTCAGTCGTCGTGCTGGAAGGCATCTTCCGTCATTTGGAGGCGAGCGAATCGCCGGTGGCGGCCGCCGAGAAGGGAAGCGACGAAGCGTCCCGGCCGGTCCTGGCATCCACACTGGCAACGGCGGTGGTTTTCTTTCCGGTGATTTTCCTTTATGGAGTAAGTAAATATCTTTTCTCGGCGCTGGCATTGAGCGTAGTGCTCTCACTGGCGGCATCCTATGTGATTGCGGTGACCGTGGTCCCATTATTTTGCGCAAAGTTCATAAGGCTGCACCCGGCGGGCAACGGTACCGGGGAAAATCAAGGCGGCCGGGGGGCGCGATTCAATCACTGGTTTAATGGAAAATTCAAACAAATGCTGGATCGTTATGACGGGCTTCTCCAAGCGGCCTTGCGCCACCCCGTGGCAACCGTGATGGGCGTTACCGGTATTTTTATCCTGAGCCTGGGTCTTTATCCGTTCATTGGAGAGGCCTATTTTCCACGCACGGACCCGGGGCAGTTTGTCATTAATCTCAAGGCGCCGATCGGCACACGGATTGAAGACACGGACAAATTGGTGCAAAGAGTCGAGAGCGTGGTCCGTGAAACGATCCCGCCGGGGGACTTGAAAATCATCGTTTCCAATATCGGTGTCACGCCGGGATTTTCGTGCATTTACACACCCAACTCCGGTTCGCACACGGCCTTCGTCCAAGTGGGACTGCAGGCGGATCATCATTTGAGCAGTTTCCAATACATGAACCTGGTGCGGGCCCGCCTGCGGAATGAAGTGCCGGAAGTTAAAGCGTATTTCCAAACCGGCGGGCTGGTGGATGCGATAGTGAACCTGGGGCTGCCGGCGCCCATTGACGTGCAGATCAGCGGCATGGACCTGGACGCATTACATCACATCGCTACGCAGATAGCCCGCTCAGCACGGGCATTGGCGGGCGTGGGAGACGTGCTGGTGCCGGAGGACGTGGACTATCCGGCATTGCGATTGAACATTTCGCGCCTCCGCGCGAGCGAGTTGGGATTGACCGAAAGAGACGTGGTGGACAATGTCATCACAGCTTTGACCTCGGACCAGATGATCGCGCCCAGTTATTGGGTGGATCCCAGGAGCGGCAATGATTATTTCCTCACCGTCCAATATCCTGAAGGCTATGTGCGGCGCCTGGAAGAACTCAACGCGATCCCGTTGCGCGGAACCAACCATGTTAAAACGACCCGATTGGATAATGTCAGCCAAATCAGCAACATCGAAGGCCCAACAGAAGTGGACCACTATCAATTGCACCGGGTGGTGGATGTGTATGTATCGCCCTTAAAAGAAGACCTGGGCCGCGTCGTAAAGGGTGTGCAAAAAATTATCGCCGGGACAAGTCTGCCGGAGAATGTCCGCATCTCGGTCCATGGTTCGGCGCAGGCAATGCGGGTATCGTTTCGAAGCTTTGGGCTGGGCCTGATTCTTTCCACGATTTTGGTATACCTGATATTGGTGGCCCAGTTCCGATCTTTTGTGGATCCGCTATTGATATTGCTCGCCGTACCGACGGGCATCACGGGAGTGCTGGCCATCCTGTTCTTGACCGGCACAACCCTGAACGTCATGTCTTTGATGGGCGTGGTAATGGTATTGGGGATCGTCGTTTCCAACAGCATATTAATCGTTGAGTTCGCAAACCGTCTTCGCGAAGAGGGACGTCCGGTACCCGAGGCCGTTTCGCTGGCTTGCCGGAGCCAATCCCGGCCGATTCTGGTCACGTCCCTGGCCACCGTCGTTGGTTTGCTGCCGATGGCCATGAAGTTTGGAGAAGGCAGCGAGGCCTATGCGCCGCTGGCGCGGGCGATCATCGGCGGATTGGCCGTATCCGTGATGCTGACGGTTTTCCTGGTGCCGGCAGCGTATGTGTCGGTGCATTCGAAACGAAAATCCGCGGCGTTGAATTCGCCGCAAAACTCATCCTAGCTGGTTATGTCACGATTTGCTTTGCGTTTTCCGTATCTTGTCATCGTCATCTGCCTGATCACGTGCGTGGTCGGCGTGACCAGCCTGGTTCGGATGCCGGTCGATTTATTTCCGCCGATCAAAATTCCGGTGGTGGTGGTGGCGACATTCTTTAATGGCATGCCTCCGCAACAAATTGAAACGGACATCACCGGACGGTTTGAGCGGTTCTTCACGCTGGCCAGCGGCGTCGATCATATGGAATCCCGATCGCTGCCGGGTGTGAGTTTGATCAAAATTTACTTCCAGCCGGGATTCAATGCCGATTCCGCCGTCACGGAAATTGCCAACCTGGCGATGGCCGATTTGCGGCGCCTGCCGCCTGGAACGCTTCCGCCGGTGGTCCTGAAATTTGACGCGTCGAGTTTGCCGGTGTGTTTGATCACTCTCAAGGGCAAGGGATTGAGCGAAGCCAAGCTTCGCGATTTGGGCCAGTTTGGGGTGCGCAACCAGATTGCAAATGTACCCGGGGCGTCGGTCCCGATGCCCTTTGGCGGGCGATACCGGCAAATCATGGTGTACGTGGACCCGCTCAAACTCGAAGCGTATCGGTTGAGCGTGATGGACGTCGTCCAGGCGGTCAATAGCGCCAACCTGATTTTGCCCGCCGGTGACGTAAAGATTGGCCCTTTCGATTACAATCTCTACGTCAACAGCCAGGTAGACGACATGAAGGACCTTAATGAAGTGCCCTTAAAGACCAAGGATAATACGCCGGTGGCCATTGGCGACGTTGGCGAGGCCGTGGACGGCTCGGAGATTCAATATAACGTCGTGCGCGTGGACGGGCAGCCATCCGTTTATTTGCCTGTGCTCAAGCAGGGAGGAGACGCCAACACAATTGCAGTGGTTAATGGGATCAAAGAGGCCGTCTCACACCTACTGGATGTGCCGAAACAACTCGTCACAAAAGTCGTCTTCGACCAGTCAGTATTCGTGCGCAACGCGATTGACAACCTGGTACATGAAGGCTTAATCGGGCTGCTGTTGACCGGCGTGATGATTTTGATTTTCCTGGGCAGCATGCGGGCGACGGTTGCCGTCTTTCTGTCCATTCCACTCTCGGCGCTGGCGGCATTCATCGCGCTTCAACTGGGTGACAGCACTATCAACGCGATGATCCTGGGCGGGCTGGCCCTGGCATTTTCCCGGCTCATTGACAATTCCGTCGTCGTGCTCGAGAACATTTTCCGCCACATGGAAATGGGCGAATCTCCCGAAGTGGCGGCCGAGCGCGGTGGCAAAGAGGTCCAACTGGCCGTGCTGGCGGCGACGCTGACCACGTGCATCGTCTTTTTCCCGGTCACTTTTCTTTACGGCGTGAGCCGATTCCTGTTCATGGCGCTGGCGCTGGCAGTTATTTTGTCCCTCCTGGCTTCTTACCTTGTGGCCATGACGGTCGTTCCGCTGTTTTGCGCGAAATTTGTTAAACTGAGGCAGGTCCATGGCGAGAGCGATATGGCCGCGCCGCCAAAAGGATGGGGCGCTCGCTTTAATCACTGGTTCAACCGCCGGTTTCATGGAATGCTCGATCGTTACGAAGGCACTCTCAAGCTGGCCCTGCTCCGGCCGATGGCAACGGTCCTGGGCATCACCGGCGTCTTTGTCCTGAGCCTGGCACTCTATCCGTTTGTCGGCGAAGCCTATTTCCCTCGCACAGACCCGGGCCAATTTGTGATTAACCTAAAAGCACCCACTGGCACGCGCATCGAAAACACAGACAAACTAGTGCAAAAAGTAGAACAAGTCGTTCGCGAAGTTGTCTCGGCAAAGGACTTGAAAATCGTCGTGTCCAACATCGGCGTCCAGGCGGGATTTTCCGCCATTTACACACCGAATTCGGGTCCGCACACCGCGTTTGTGCAGGTGGGACTCAACGCCGGCCACCATTTAAGCAGCTTCCAGTACATGGACCTGGTGCGCGCGCGGCTGCGCAAAGAAGTGCCGGAAGTGACCGCGTATTTCCAAACCGGTGGATTGGTGGATGCCATCCTCAATCTGGGTTTGCCGGCGCCTCTGGACATCCAGGTCGTCGGCTTCGACATGCATAAAACGCATGAGATAGCCACCGACATTGCCCGAAAAGCCGGGGCGCTTCCCGGCGTCAGCGACGTGCTGGTGCCTCAAGATGTGGATTATCCGTCCCTGGAATTGAACATTTCACGGCTGCGGGCGAGTGAGTTGGGCCTGAACGAAAAAGAAGTCGTCGGTGATGTGATCACGGCGCTGGTCTCCGACCAGATGATCGCGCCCAGTTATTGGGTGGATCCGCGCAGCGGCAATGATTATTTCCTGACGGTCCAATACCCGGAAAATCTGCTTCCAAAAACGTTCCAGGACCTGAGCGCCGTCCCCTTGCGGGGCGCAGCTCTGCAAGTACCGACGCGACTGGAAAATGTCGCCGGAATCGACCATATCGAATCGCCTACGGAAGTTGACCACTACCAGCTTTTGCGAACCATGGACGTTTATGTGTCGCCCTCGGGCGAAGACATTGGCAAGGTGCTCCACGGAGTCCAAAAGGTTGTCAACCAGATGAATTTGCCGAAAAATGTGCGTGTGAACGTTCGCGGGTCGGCGGAAGCGATGCAGGAATCGTTTCAGAGTTTTGGCTTCGGGCTGATTCTTTCGACCGTGTTGGTCTATTTGATTCTGGTGGCGCAGTTCAAATCGTTCGTCGATCCATTCCTGATTTTACTGGCCGTCCCTACCGGATTGACCGGGGTACTGCTGATTCTCTTTTTGACGGGGACGACCCTGAACGTCATGTCGCTGATGGGAGTGGTCATGATGGTGGGAATCGTCGTGTCCAACAGCATTCTCATTGTCGAATTTACCAACCGTTTGCGCGAAGAGGGCCGGCCCTTGCGCGAGGCGGTTTCGCTCGCGTGCCGCGTGCGTTTGCGTCCAGTATTGATGACCTCGCTGGCGACGTTGATTGGTTTGATTCCGATGGCGACTAAACTGGGCACCGGCAGCGAAGCCTACGCGCCGCTGGCGCGGGCGATCATCGGCGGCCTGGCGGTTTCGGTGGTGTTGACTGTGTTTATCGTCCCCTGCGCTTATTACCTCCTCTACCGTCGAAGCGAAACGGCGCCAAAAAGTCCCGGCGGCGCGGAGGCGCCCGGCCATTAGAATGTTTTTATTATGAAACGATTTGCTCTCATTGTCTTTTCCTGCGCGTGGCCGGCCATTGCATTTGGCCAAACTGCGAATGCCCCGGCGTTCCTGACTTTGGCCGGCGCTGAAAAAATCGCGCTGCAGTATCATCCGCAGATCAAGCAGGCGGATTATCTCGCACTCGCCGCGCAGGAGGCGGTCAAGGAATCGCGCTCGGGATTTTTTCCCACGGTAAATCTGTACGCTGATGCCGTGGGCGTCACGTCCCAGGGCGCCCGCATTACCGCCGGAGGCCTGAATAATCCCAGCGTGTATGACCGCGGGGCGGTTGGCGGGCAACTGAACCAGCTGATTACCGATTTCGGGCGCACGGCCAACCTCACCGCCAGTTCCAAATACCAGGCCCGGGCGCAAGACCAAACCGCCAACGCCACCCGTGAACAGGTCCTTTTGCAGGTGGATGCCGGTTATTTCGACGCGCTCGAAGCCCAGGCAGTCCTCCGCGTGGCCCAACAAACCGTTGATACGCGAAAGCAGCTGCTCGACCAAATTACCGCACTGGCCACGAATAAATTGCGTTCGGAATTGGATGTGAGTTTCGCGCGAGTGGAATTGCAACAGGCGCGATTGCTGGTGGAAAAGTCACAGAACGATGCCGCCGCCGCCATGGCAATGCTTTCCACAGCCCTCGGGTATGGCGAATTTCACGAGTTCAAACTGGCCGATGAATCACCGGCCACCAACGACATTGGCACCGACGTTTCGGGCATGGTCCAGACGGCGTTGTCCCGGCGGCCCGAACTCCTGAGCCTGCGGGATGACCGTGAAGCGGCGCTGCGTTTCGCACGGTCGCAACGCGATTCCCGATTGCCAACCGTATCTGCAATCGGTGTTGCCGGCGCGGCGCCCATCCGCGATGACCGATATCTGAAGTCGGACTATTTCGCGGGCGGCATTCAATTCAGCGTTCCGCTGTTTGCGGGCGGACTTTACGTGTCCAGGCAGCGCCAGGCGGAATTGAAAGCCGATGCCGATGCCGAATTGCTACGCAGCGTCGAAAACAACGTCATTCGGGATGTGCGGATTGCATGGCTGGACCTGAATGACGCCGTGCAACAACTTGATACAACTGAACAATTGGCTGCCAACTCCGCCGACGCTTTCACCCTGGCCCAGGCCCGTTATAAGAGCGGGCTCAGCTCCATCGTGGAATTGAGCGACGCGCAATTGAACCTGACCCAGTCGCAAATCACGGAAGCCAATGCCCGCTACAACGTCCTTATCCAGCAGGCGAATTTGAATTATCAAATGGGGACGATACAATAGACTCCATGGCAACTGCCGAAACCCTCCAATTACTTCGCGACTATGAGTCGCGAAACGTTCTGTTTGTCGAACCGGACGGTTCCTGGCCGATTGTCTGGGAGCGCGCAAAAGGGACTTCCATTTGGGATGCCCAGGGAAAGAAATATCTCGATTTGACGGGCGCATTTGGCGTGGCGGCCGCGGGGCATGCGAATGCAAATGTCGTCAAAGCCGGACGCCAGCAAATGGGCCGATTGCTTCATGCCATGGGCGACGTGCATCCGCACGCGCTCAAAGCGGCGCTGGCCCGCGAATTAAGCCGGCTGACGTTTGAGCGATGGTCGCGCAGACTGCACGGCGCAGCGCGCGCCAAAACTATTTTTTGTAATTCCGGTTTTGAATCCGTTGAAGCGGCGCTCAAAACCGCACTGCTGGCAACGGGCAAACGCGAAGTCATCGCCTTCGCCGGCAGTTATCATGGATTGGGCTACGGTGCGCTCAATGTCACGCATCGCAATTTTTTTCGCAGGCCGTTCCATCCGCAACTCCGGCAGTTCGGCAAATTCGTTCCCTTTCCCGGTGGCAACGCCACTGGCGAAGGGCACGGTCTCGGTCAGGTTGAGAAGCAAATCACCCAAATCATGCAGCAGCACAAGACCGGCGCCATCCTGGTCGAACCGGTACAGGCGCGGGGCGGCATTGTTGTTCCTCCGCTGGAATTTTTGCCGATGTTGCGCGACCTCTGCGACCGATTCGACGCATTGCTGATCGTGGATGAGGTGTATACGGGTTTTGGGCGCACGGGCAAATGGTTTGCCTGCGAGCACAGCGCGGTGGTCCCGGATTTGATCTGCCTGGGCAAGGCGCTGACCGGCGGCTTTCCGCTTTCGGCGTGCGTGGGACGGGCGGATATCATGGATGCCGCGTGGCCGCCGTCCCGTGGAGAAGCGATTCATACGAGCACATTCCTGGGTCATCCCGTCGGCTGCGCCATGGCGCTCGCACAAATCGCGGAAATTAAACGTCTCGACCTGTGCGCGCACAGCGCCAACCTGGGAAATTTTCTCCTGGCACAACTCGACACAATTAAAAATGAACCATTAAAGATTCGAACTTCGACGCGGGGACTCGGATTGATGACAGGATTGGAACTTCGTCTGCAGGACGGATCGCCGGCTGTGACTGAATCCTTCGAGGTCATCAAATTGATGCTGAAACGTGGTTATATCCTGCTGCCGGAAGGAGAACACGGCAACGTCATTAGCTTCACGCCGCCGTTGACGATCGGCAAAAGTGAACTGGCACGCGCTGTTCGCGCCTTGTGGAAAATTTTGATCGACCGCTACGGCTAGGGAAGATCCAACATCCAGAGAAAAGCACCAAACCCCAACCTCCAAGCACCAGAGAAGATCCAATGTCCAATATCCAATAGCTAGGCGTGAGAACGCAGGAGATTCTGCCCGCTATACGGGCGGTGACGGCGGTGGCAGCGCCACTTGCGAAGAGCGCCGTCCCTCACGGATTGGCGACGCAGGGGTAATGCCGGGCAATCCAGGCGGCGTCGTCAGGCCAATTATGACCGCCAGTCCAGGCTGTAACGTACGTCGCCCTCGAATTCGCAAACGCCACTGTATCCGGATCCATCCAGCGGCGGTTTTCGGCGTGGCCGTCGGCAAAATTGAACGTACTGCTGCGACCGTGAAACGCTGCGACTTTATCGCCGAAATTCGGGACGATCGGATCATTGGGCACTCCCGTCGAACCACTTTGGCTTGAGTCGTATTCAAACTCCCATTGTTGAAGGTTATCGCCGCGCGTATCCGATTCCTCCACAAACACCATCCTGTCGCTGGGATGACGTATGGCAGATAGCTTGTAAATCGTGGTTACCCCCCAATTGAATGGCGTGGCGTTTGTGCCCAAGCCCATGACGCCGGAGTAACTGCAAAAACCCGAGACGCCCAGGTCGGCGCGGTTATCGCCAGGACAGTGAATGACTTCGGGATGGGATGCATACGGGTACAATGGCCCCTCGACCCAGCCTTCGCGGATGAACCAATTATTCATGTTAATGGTGGGTCCCGCCTTGATTGCAGCCGGAATCTGTACTTTCAAAGGATAGGGAACGGGGATCCCAAATGTGGCATTCAGTCCCATGCGCCAATCCCATTTGTGAAGCGTGCTCATTCCGACCAAACGATCTTCGTTGTCCTGGGCGTACATCAACCAGGCAGCTGCCAGTTGCCGCTCATTGTTCAAACAGTCCGCCGCATAAGCCCGGCGCTTGGCGGCTGCCAGCACCGGCAACAGCATGGCCGCCAAGATGGCGATGATGGCGATGACCACCAGCAGTTCGATCAGGGTAAATCCCGTCCTCGAATTTTTTACAGTTTTGGCCATGGTATGAATTTAATCCGGAGTGGTTATTACTGTCGATAGAGGAGCCGATAAAACACCACGCCGTTGGCAACGTTTATGGGAACAACGATTTGATCCGTCGAAGTCGAGCCGCTGACATCCACCCAATTGGTGCTCAGGCCCACAGATGTACTATTGGTTTGCGCCTGCAACGTCCAACCGGTGTGATCGGCCGGCCAGGACAAAGTCATCTGATTGCCGGATACGGAAACGACGATGTTCGTCGGCTGCAGGCTTACGTGCGAAACGTTGGCGGCCTGATAATCGGCGGCGATCTGACTTGGGCTCAAGGCGTAGTTATAAAGGGCCACTTCGTCAATGGTGCCGTCAAATTGAGAAGCATAGCTGGTGGCCAATTTATTCACCGTGCGGGAACCGATGCTGAGCAAGTTGGCGCCGGGTTCACTACTGGTCTGCGAGGGCAAAAGTCCGGCGCCGGAAGCGATTGGTCCGTTCACTACCACCGTACCATCCACGTAGAGCGACAAAGTGCCGGCAGCTTCATCGCAAACTCCGACGACATGGTGCCAATTGCTATCCAATGGGAACGTGGAGGTTGCGCCATGCGCCGTGCCCGAGGCGTCACGCACGATTAAGCGCAGGCCGGTTCCAATGACGTCCAGGTCAAATTGTTCGCCGCCGTTTCCGTAACCTTTGGCGACGATTCCCGCACCGCTCACCTGAGTTGCGCCTCCGTTGACCCATGCTTCGACGGATAATTCCGCGTTGTTGCCTCCCGGTTGCGAGAAGTCGACATTTGGCACGCCGTTCCCCGAATTGTCAATTTCGCCCGCATAACTATTGGTCGGCAGGACGGTGCCAAACAATGCCGCCAGGTCCGGATCTGAACCGGGATTATAGCCGGGCACGCCCTGGTCAACGTTGTTGTAGGTGGCATCGTGTCCGCCCACATAATCGTTGGCGATCGTCCCACTGGCTTCGTCCAAACGCCAATAGGCAACCGGATTGTTGCCCAGTACCGTCGCCGGATAGAGATTGGTGGGCGCGGCAATTCCCGCCAATGCGACCGGCCCGGCATTCGTCACACTCAAGCCGTTATAGGCATTGCTGACCACGCAACTGTACGTATTTGGCGCGCCGAGCGCCGCGATGGCCGAGTAACTGGCGTTCGTGGCATTGGGAATGGGCGAAGCGCCGTTATACCATTGATAATACAACGGCAGAGTACCCGACGCCTGAGCATTGTACGTGAACGATTGTCCGGCATATAACGTCAGATTGGGCGGTCCCAGAGCCACGTTCAGCCCGGGGACTTCCGCCCCGAGCGCGTACAGGCTTTTCACCTGGCTGGCGGTCAAAGCGTTGGTAAACAAGGCGACTTCGCACACCCGTCCGGCAAACTGCTGGCCGGGGCCGACCGGATTGTTCGTATATTGCGGATCGCTTCCAATGAGAACATCGGATGTTGAACCGGGCGCGATTCCATTGGTGCTGGCGGTCACGGTGGTCGCCTGCAGCGCGCCATCAACATACAAGGTATTGACGCCGCTGGCGGCGGGATCTGCCGAAGGCGCATAAACCGCCACGGCCTGGTGCCAATTGCCGTCATTGTAAACGTTGGCTGACGTCAGGCTGGCCATGTTGGTGCCCAACTGCCACACCACTTTACCGGTGGTATTCATCCAAAGATGCCATGAATTGTCCGAATGACCGACGATCGTCTGGTTGCGTCCATCCGCCGGATTGCCACGGAACATGGCGCTCACGCTAATGGGCGTTGCGCCAGTCGGATTGTACACAGCCGCATATCCCACATCTGCAAAGCTGCTGACTCCGCTGAGTTGGGCGACATTCATGCCGGACAAAGGCGCGCCGCTGGCGGTCGCCGGTCCCGGCAAAAGGCCCGGCATTGTGCCAGCCGAGTAGACGCCATCAAGGTTCGCGCTACCAAAATTGACCACAGTAGGCAATGAGGAGGCCGCAGGCGGTGTGTAGGATGGTGAATCCATGCGAAGATAAATCACGGGATGATCATTCGTCACATCCGATACATAAGCTCCGCTTGCATCGTTATAATGGGTTGAGATATCAGCCGCGGCGAGGTTCGTGGGATAGACGGCAAATTCATCGATGGCGCCGGGAATATTGCGGGTAAATCCGCGGCTCGTCGCCAGGGTGATCGGCGACCAGTAATCAGGCGAGTACAAGCCGACAGCGGCGTTGGTGAACTGAGGGGTACCGTTAAGATATTCAATGATGTTGGTACTGGAGTCGCAGGTGACGACCAAATGATACCAATTGCCTTTAGTGGCGGCCGACGAAACGCCAAGCGTGTTCAACGTGGAACTGTTATTGTAACCGTAAACCGTAAATTTGCCGCCGTTCCAATAGACGCGCATGCCACAAACATTTCCACCACCACCGCCGGCGGCTCCGGCATTCAATCCTTCGTAGCCATCCTGGCCCCAAACGTCGCCCGAACCGGTGTTGGTCGGCCAGAACCAGCACTCCACGGTGAACGGCGGATTAAGCGTGGCCGAAGGTGAATTTTGCGGGATGACCAGACAATTGGTCATACCGCCGGTATTGGCTGCGCCATTATATGCGAAGTAAACCGATGTGTCCGAATCATTGGGCAACGCTCCGACAAAATTATGGTTGATCCCGCGGCGGGATGCCCAATCAATATAGTATCCGGTGCCGAGAAGGCCCAGAGACCCGTAATTGGTTTCAATATCTCCCGGGCCCGGAGCTTCCACTTCATGCATTGGCCAATAACCGGCGGGCTTGAAACCTAAAACATCGGTCGCATACGCATTGGCTGGAGTCGGAAGAACCGTTAACGTCGAAACCACGCTCGTGGCCGAACCCAAAGAATTGGTTACGATGACATAATAGTTGAAAGCGCCCGGGGTGGCGCCAGTGGCCGTGTAGGAGGCATTGGTCTGGTTCAGGATCGAGGAAGTTCCGACGTACCATTGATAATGCAACGGCACGGCGCCGATAGCGCCGAGGGAATAGGTATATGATTGCCCCTGACCAATCGTGACCTGCGGTGGCAGGTTGTTCGTGAGAACGGGAGCGGACTGGACAGTGAACGCGACATAGACATTGGTCGTACCGTAACTATTGTTCACCGACAACTTCAACTGTCCGCCGTCCCACCACAAGGGAACGCTATTGGTCGTAAACGTTGCGTTGACCGATGTCCCGCTGCTGGTCCCGGTCGCGATCACGCTGCCGTTTGGATCGTACCAGGTATAGGTGTTCGCTGGCGTGCCATAGGCTGTCACAGGTATGGTCAGCGGACTGCCTACGATAATGGTCTCATTGGTCGGGGGCGGTTGCGTGAAAAATGGAATAATATTGCCTGAAATAGCGTATTCGCTCGCGACCTGATTCGAACTCAGGGCGTAATTAAACACCGCAACATCGTTGACATATCCGTAGTACTGAAAATTAAAGTTGGTGTTCGCATTTTGCATTCGCGAACCGATGGTCATCGGATACGCGGACGGCAGAATACCACTTCCCGGCGTAACATTGGCCGTGCCGATCTGAAGACCGTTGATATAAAAGGCCATCTTGCCGTTCGCTTCATCCACAACACCAACCAGATGATACCAGATTGGAGCATAGGATGTCGTAATCGAACTACTCACCGAATGAGAGGTACCGGACGCATCACGGATCAGGAAACGGAAAGCATGACTGCCGCCGCCGGTATCCAGATCAAATTGTTCGCCACCGCCGCCATAACCTTTTGACGCGATGCCGGCGTCAAAAGCCTGGGGACTATAACCCTCCGTCCATGCTTCCACGGTAAAGGATCGGCTGGTGCCCGCAGGCGATGAAAAGTCTACTCCTTCGATTGGGCCAACATAGCTGCTATCGACGACGTTTTGGTTTTCACCGAATAACGCGGATGTATCGCTCGGATCAGTCGTTTGGTTGTAGCCCGGTTGACCGAGGTTGACATTCGTATAAAGCCCGTCATTTCCTCCCATGTAGTCATGGCACAATACATCGGGATTGCCATCGCCAGGAATATTTCCGCCATTGTCGTCCGGCTCATTCAATCTCCAGTAACCGATTGGGTTCAGCGCGAGGACCGCCTGCGGATACGGCGGAGTTGGATCCGCGATGATTGAGGCGGACCAGAGCGCACTGGTCGCCGTAGCAGCCGAGTTGCTGGCGATGCAGTAAACGTTGATCGGCGCGGTCACCTGCGCCCAGGTAAAATTCGAGCTGCTGGCATTGCCCACCGAGACGCCATTGGTAAACCAAAAATATGTGACCGGCGTGGCGCTCAGGGTTGAAACTGAGAACGTCGGGCTTGCGCCGGAATACAAAACGAAAAGATTGGTCCCGGCCAGGTTGTTGTAGTTCCCGGAGACATTGGTGTACGTGTTTGGATATTGAGCGGCAATTTCGGGAATTACAGGGAGGACGGTCAGCTCTGCCGGCGTGCTGGTTACGGAGCCATTTGCGTTTGCCACCACTACATCATAGGTTATTGTGTTCCAGATTGGATCGGCGGGGTTAATAACGAGCTGGGAACCGGTCGCCCCGCCCATGGCCACCCCATTCGTGTACCACTGATACGACGGTGTGCTGACGCTATAGACCGAAACATTGTTGTTGAAAATGGCGCCCTGGGCGACCGTGGCTGAAGCAATGGGCTGCACTGTGATTGCCGGCGGCAAGAGGGCGGCCCCGTTCGTGTAAATTTGATAGACTTCGTCGGCGGATAACGGCCGATTGTAAATGCGCACCTGATCTATCGTGCCCACGAATGAATTCGTAATGATGCCGCTGGCGCTGGCCCGACAGCCGATGGTCACCGGCTGGCTGCTGGCGAAAACCGTCGTGTAGGTATTGCTGTTGGTGGCGCTTACCAGCTGGCCGTCCACATAAACGAGGGCTTCGGCGAGCGCGCCGGTCTGCTTAGGCACCCAGACCGTGGCGGTCACATTATGCCAGGTATTGGCTGTAATGGCATTGGTCGAGGAGACGGTTTCGGTACCTGAGCCCGCAGAATTGTGAAATATAGTTGTGAAATGTCCGCCGCTCATATAGAGCGCATAGGCTTCAGAGTTAAGATTCCCTTTACAAATGATGCCTGCGTTAGCTGGCTCAGAAGACGGCGCGACACTGCAATTGACCCAGGCCGACAAGGTCCACTCTTTGGCTTGAGTCGGTTGATCCAGGCTCGAAGAATCCGGGACAACGACACAGGTGTTTGTGCCAAAACTTATGCTCCCGGCAGCCCCGCCCGAGTTGACCAGTAATGCATCGGCATTCGCATTCGTCGGGTCCGTGGAAACCGTCCACATGTTATTGAATGTGGCATCGGCAAAGTTGGTGAGCGTACCGGTGTTGCCAAAACCGGAACCATCGGCGGCAGTTGCCGAACCCGGCCCATCGGTAAGAGGCCAATACCCGACCAGGCCTGAGACGATGTCAGCGCGCCCTGAATGGGCGCTCATAAGAAGTCCGACAATGACGAAAAGGAGAAAATTTAAACGCTTAGATTCCAAACGATTCCGAGATGTATAATGCATACGAAACTAGGTAGTTTGTATATATATTTGCATATCTTATCCGCCGGAGTCAAGCCTTATTTTTCGATTTCGAAATAACTCTGTCAAATTAATTTCGGCCTTTCAAATGGACAATTTGGCCAATACTTCGTCGGGAACAATGGAATCGCCTTGTGAAAATAGATTTTCTGCCTGATTGCGAAGAGTCGGCGACGGGAACAGTCCCCTGTCACCTTGATGGTGACAAGCACCCAAAAGCTCCGATTGAGCCGGGCACCAGGTTCATGTTCGCGCCCGGCTCACGTCAAGAGGAACTCTCCAACCTCTTCCGTCCTGTCCACGCGCACCGGACGTTTTCCATTCGCGCAACGTGGAAACATGACGAGTCTCTCTTTGAAAAGGTAAATTTCCTCCACTGAAGCCTCAAGCTCCTCAACCTTTTTCGCCGTCTGCTCGACCAATGCTTTGGCCCTGGCAACCTGGCGTCGCAGCAGTCTTAATTCCGTTTCATTACGCATAACTCCTTAGCCGTTAGCAGACCGTAGCCTATACCGTGCCAGCCTGATAAACGCCATTGGAGCTTTAATTAATCAAGGAATGGAACACGAAGGCATTTTGAGCGCATAAAATGCAACTCCGGGATATGCAAACTGCATGACCGATAGTAGAACAGTGGAAAGGCCGGGTTTTCGCAGAGACTAATTAGTCTATTAAAAAACTATGAATTCGGGAACTTCGCTAAAGCTTCATCCAGGGCCTCTATCTTGACCGGTTTGGTTAAGTGCAGGCTGAACCCGCTGGCCTTGCTGCGGGCCAGATCTTTGTCCATTCCGTAACCTGACAACGCAACTCCCCTGACGTTTGGCGAATGCTTCAGAATGCCCTTGAATAGATCGTAACCCGATCCATCGGGTAATCCGATATCCGAGATCACCAGGTCGAAACGGGTTTTCTCACTCGCCGCCATGGCCTCCTGGACCGAACCCGCGACCGTTACTTTATGGTTTCGATTGGCCAAAAGCCGTGCGAGCGCTGAACGGGTGGCTTCATGGTCGTCCACCAACAAAACCTGCAATCCGCCCGGCTTGTTGTGGTGGTTGACCCGGCCCGGTGAAAGCAATTTTTTTTGGTGGCTCTCATTCCATTCAGCCAGGGGGAATGTCAAGGTGAAGGAGGAGCCGCTGCCCGGACCTTCGCTCGATGCTTCGACGGTCCCGGAATGAAGGTCTACCAGGTTTTTGCTGATGGTTAGCCCAAGCCCCAGGCCGCCATAGCGATGGGTTTCCCTGGAATGATCACCCTGTTTAAATGGATCAAAAATACGGGACAGTTCGTCCCTGGACATTCCGATTCCCGAATCAGAAATCTTCACGATGCATTTCTCGCGAGTAGCGCGGACATCAATACTGATAGTGCCCTCAAGGGGGGTGAATTTGACTGCGTTCTTCAGGATATTCCAAAAGACCTGCTGCAACCGCACCGCGTCGCCCATAATGACGCTTTGTGTGTTCCGAAAATTCTGTTTGAGCCGGATACGTTTCTGGTCAATTTCACTTTGCACGATGGCCAGCGTCGAAGTCAGGACGGAATAGACGTTCACACAGTTTTTTTCCACCTTAAGTTTGCCCGACCTGACCCGCGCCAGGTCCAAGAGGTCATCAATGAGTTTGGCCTCCAAATCTATATTCTTAAGGATGATGTCGAAGTTCGCCCGGACACCCGGGGGCAAATCAGGGTCGGCCACCGCATCGCTGGCGACCAGCAGCACCGGATTCAGCGGGGTCCTGAGTTCGTGCGATAGCGCCGCCAGAAAATGATCCTTGGCGCGGCTGGCGCTTTCAGCTTCATCACGCGCCTGCCGGAGTTCCCGTTCCACGCGCTTTTTTCCGCTGATATCCCGCACAATTTTTGAAGCGCCGATGATCCGGCCCGAATTCAAAATCGGCGAAACGCTGAGTGAAATGTCAATCCGGTGCCCGTCCTTTCGAACGCGCACCGTTTCATAATGTTCAATCTGTTCTCCCGCGCGTATTCGCGCCAGGATCCCGGGTTCTTCATCAATATGGTCGGGCGGAATCAAGATGGTCACTGGTTTGCCCACGACTTCATCGGTCGTGTAACCGAAGATTTTTTCCGCGCCCTTGTTCCAGGTGAGAATGATTCCGTTGAGGTCCTTGCTGATGATGGCGTCATCCGATGATTCGACGATGGCTTTGAAATGGCCGGCGATCGCGTTGGCCTGTTCCAGGGCGACATTGCGGCTTTCCAGTTCCGTATTGACCGTGGCCAACTCCTCATTTGACGCCTGCAGTTCCTCCTTGGCAGTCTCCAATTCTTCGTTGGTACTTTGCAATTCTTCATTGCTCGAAACCACTTCCTCGTTCGAGGCCCGCAATTCCTCATTGGTCGCCTCCTGCTGTTCAATGATCATTTTGACCGCTTTGCGGATACTGAACAGTTCCTTGCGCAGCTTTACATTTTCAACACCCGGATTTATAGCTTTGCCGGCGCCGGCCGGGCGTTTTGCTGTTCCCGCCTTTCCTCTTTCCGGCTGTTCAGGCGCGCCAAAAACAAGATACGCTTTGTCCCCGGTCCCGGGAATCGTAATGGGCACCACGTGTGATTCGACGTTTTCCACCTCGGCGCCACCTTCGATGATTTTTTCCATCGCCAGCCGCAGTTGCGCAGGGTCCAATTCTTTCAACGATTCAACCGCGGCGTGCCGCGCGGCCACGTGCGCCGGCTGGTCCAGTTCGGACGAGCGCGACGGAAATGCCGGGGGAATAAATTTTTGCACGTGAGCATTCCGGCGGAACAGATTGATTTTCCGATCGCCGATCGCAAACCGGGCCGAAGATTCGTCCGTAGCCTCCGAAGGTCCCAGCAGTAAAAGCCCCTCTGGCCTGAGCGCAAAATGAAAGACAGCCATTATTCTGTCCTGCAACGCCGACGTCATATAAATGAGGGCGTTCCGGCAACTGATACAGTCGAGGTTTGAAAATGGCGGGTCCACGGCAAGATTGTGGCGCGCAAAGATGCACATTTCCCGAATTTGCTTTCGAATGGCGAACCCGCCTTTCACCGGCTCAAAAAAGCGCCGCAATCGTTCCCCCGAAACATGCTCGCTAATGGAACGCGGATAAACACCAGCCCGCGCTTTTTCAAGCGACGGCTCGCTGATGTCCGTGCCGAAAATTTGGATATCCCTCGAGGCTTTTTTTGCCTCTGTCAACTCCGCTAAAATCATGGCCAGCGAATACAACTCTTCGCCGGTGGAACAGGCCGGGACCCAAAGGCGGATAGACGGCCCCGATCGATCTGACCGCAACATTTGTGGGAAATAGTCCGACTTTAATGCCTTGAATACCGCCGGGTCCCGAAAGAAGTTGGTCACCGGGATCAGGATGTCGTTAAACAGGGCCTTCGCTTCACTTTGATGCTTTCGCAAACACGCGCAGTACTCATCATAGGAACGGATTTTAAGCGCGCTCATTCGCCGTTCGATACGGCGGCGCAACGTGGCCTGCTTATAGTTTGAAAAATCAACTCCGGTGTGTCGGTGCAACAAGGCAAGAATCTTGTCGAACCAATCATTTATTTCCTTGGCCATATTTAAGACTCAGAATATCTATTAAAATCTGATTGGTGAAATACAATCAGGATGAATAGCCCCCCGTGCTCCCGTCCTGGTAGCGAAAAGTCCCGTACATCAGCGTCCCGAATCTCCAACCCACATTTTCCCATACGCTCAAATCAATATAGCCGGTTTACAAACTTCTGCAACAGCGCTCTTTATGGGCGATCCCCGGGCGCATCTCATTTTCGCGCAGAAACGAATTCGATTGGGAGCGCACGCGCCATCGCGTGCCGTGGTTGATGCTTCGGTCAACCGTGTGGGCGCCACCGCGCTTCGATGCGAAGGCGCGTGTGCTCCCCATCTGGCAAATCGCTTCTCCTGCGAAAAATGAGATGCGCCCTGTTTTCTCAGGCGGATTATTTTTTCCGCGGTCCGCTATTCCCTTTAAAAGTCAAAGAACAAAAACACTCACTGAGGATCGTTATAGATCGCTCTCGCACACCTCCCCTGGGCGTTAACTGAACCGTAGCCAGCACCGTGCCACTGTATCAGTTGCAAAAAAGGCTTACAGGCGCTTTAAATATTCAAACAACCTGGGCGTAAAGCCATTGGTAGAGAGATAAATGCAATTCCAGAATATGCAAACTGCATGACCAGTAGTGGAACGTTGGGAAAAACCTCTTTCGTCCGATTGAAGGTGCCAATGGTAAAATTCGAATCTATAAAGTCTCAGGATTTTAAGTCCTGTGCGTCTGCCATTCGTTCTCACTCATGTTCACTTATGGCACTTCTGATTGGTGCCGGTGGCGGGACTTGAACCCGCACGACTTTTTAAGGTCCCAGGATTTTAAGTCCTGTGCGTCTGCCATTTCGCCACACCGGCGGCTCTGCCAGCATTGAGTTTTTTGCATTTGTCCGCTCGCCGCAATTCTAAAATTTAACTAAAATAATCCTCCACAGGATGAAATCGACCTGCTTTATCATTGCCCTCGTTGCGGCGTGCGGACTGAATTTACCGGTTTCAACCTTCGGCGCGCAGTATTTCCTGTTGAACTATGCGCCGGATGGATTGTACAGCAAGCCAATCAGTTCATCCGTAATCATTAACTATGTCAGCGCAACTTTCGGGGCCGGCAATCAATCTTCGCCACTGAAAGTGGGGGTGAGTTGTTTGTATTACAATTACGACAGTTTGTACGGCAAGCCGCCGGTCGAGCGGGCGTTGCAGGAGGCGCAGGGTGTTGCGGAGCGGAGGGAGCCATAGGAGCGCGGCTGTGCCCCGCTCGGAGCCCCGAAAGCATTCGGGGCAGCAGCGAGTGACACGGTCGAATCTTGAAAACTCCGGATTCCTTCTGCATCCATCCCTGCTGCGGCTGGTGTGCTGCGCACACACAGCCGCGCTCCTTCACAATCTAAATACGCGCCGCATTACGGCGAGGCCAACCGATAAAACGCGACGCCTGGATTAAACGGTACTACGATCTGGTTGGTGCTCGTCGAGCCGGCAACATTGACCCAGTTTGTGGAAATGCCCACAGCCAGGCTGTTGGTTTGCACTTGCAGGTGCGGACCAGCCACGGGCCATGAGAAGGTCACCTGGTTGCCTGAAAGCTGGGTGTTTAAGCGGAACGATACGAGTTTGTAAACGACGCCTCCGTTGCCGTTGGGCGGGGTGTCCGTGGCCATCGCGTAGATCTCGCCATTACCGTCCTGGCCGAAGCCGTGGACGGTTTCGCCAGCAGGCAGGATTTCGGAGCCGAACTGGGGCAGTATAAAAACGTTCATCGCACCGGTTTGAAGATCCGCATAAAAGAGGCGTCCATTAATGCGTGTGGGACTGGGAATTAAGGCAAGGTCACCGAAGATATATTTGCCATACAACTCTGGCATTCCCTTGCCGCGATAGACGAAGCCGCCGGTGATGGAGATGCCATTATTGTGATCGTATTCAAGGATACCCATTGGTCCACTGATCGGGTCAGTCAATCCCGGGGGCGTTCCCGGGCTCAAATATCCCGGCGGCGTCCCAATGCTGCCGGCGAGGCCGGCCGGGCCGTTCGTCATATTGAAAAGGAAATCCCCTTCTTTGACGGCCCATCCATAGTTGCCGCCCCGGACAACGCGGTTAATCTCCTCAATGTTATTCTGGCCGACGTCGGCTTCGATCAAATCGCCGGTCACAGGGTCGAAGTCGAAACGAAAAGGGTTGCGGAAGCCGTAAGCGTAAATTTCCGGAACCTGGCCGGGGCTCTGATAGGGATTGTTCGTCGGAATACGGTATTGGCCGTTGGGACTGATTGGGTCCGGGCTGTTGGGATTCAGCGCCGGGTTGAGCGGATCTATTCGCAACATTTTGCCTAAGGGCACGCTCAAGTTTTGCGCGTTGCCGCCGGGAACGATATGGCCCGGCCCCACGTCGTTAGCGTTGCCGCCGTCGCCCAGGGCAAGGTACATGTAGCCGTCCGGCCCGAAAGTGCAAGTACCGCCATTATGGTTTAGAGCGTTCTTGCCAAAGGAGATAATCTCCCGAAGAGAGTTCGTATCGACGATATCGGCGTTTGTACTGGAAATCTTCCATTCGTTGAGGGAGTTCTTGTAAAGATTCGTCGTGCCGCCAGACAGTGGATAGGTTGGCAACGTGCCTGACGGTATCATTTCACTGTTGTACGTATAGAGCGTGCGGTAACCGGGACTGGACGGATTGTTGTAGCCGGGATTGAACGCCATTCCAAGCAAGCCGCGCTCGTCATTTGGATTTGACGTCACAAGTGGCGGCGAGACAACTTTCCGAAGATCCAATGCCGCTGTAGGCAATAAAATGCCGTCTTGAATGATCCATACCAGACCGTTCTGCTCCAACACGAACAACCGGTGCGTGTCGCCGGGCGGACTGACGCCATATAATGGGGCAGCCAGGTTGGTCGCAATCGGCAGCAGGAAAAGTGAAAGCGTTCCATCGGTTACCTCCGGAGTATATCGCGCGATGGTGAGTTGGACAGGCGCTGAAGTGCCTTTCGAACCCAAAGTATCTATGGCCACCGCCGTCAAATCATGCACACCCACCGCGAAAGCAAACTGACCGGTCGTGAAATTGAACGGGGGCCCGGAAAAGCTCCGCAGCAAATTCGTTCTGTCACCAAGAAACTGCACATTCGTCACCGTACCACTCCCACTGCTGACGTTCGCGCCGATGTTAATAGGGTCGGTATTGCCAAAGACTGAGCCGTTTGGCGGGTTGGTCAGCGTGACATTCGGCGGCGTGTTGGCAACGCCTGCCGAGATCGTCACCACGGCGGATGTGGTGGAAAGACCGGCATCGTCAGTGGCCACGGCGGTCAGCGGGTGGCTGCCGGCGGCAAATGTGGCCGTCACGGTGTACGATGGATTATTGGTTTGGGCAAGGAACGTAGTCCCGTCGAAGAAAGCCACGTTGGTGATGCTGCCGCCGTTCGGGTCCGTAGCGGTGGCGGTGATCGGGACAATCGCAGGCGCCGTAAACGATGCACCGTTGGCAGGTGAAGTAATAGAAACTGCCGGCGGAAGGCCAGGTGTAGCGCGGATGTAAGTAAAACCACCCGACATCATTCCCCAGAAGGTGAAACGAATATTCAGATATATGTTGTCGCTGATGAGGTGAACGACCGCGTCTATTCCGACTGTGTTCGGCGGGCCGCCATGAATGGTATGAGCCCAGTAGTCCCAATTCGTAAAGCTCGTCGGCAGGTTCGCCGTCGTGCCGTCTGCCCATTCCGTATCGACCGGGCTGATACCGGAGTTGAAACCTGTTTCCTGCGCTGCGTTATAAATTCCCATGGTCGCGCCACGGGTAATCCATACATCCGGCGCGAGACGATCCTGGTTGGTAGGTTGAGTTGGGTCGGTGCCATTGATGTGATTGAAAGTAATACTTGGACCGTTCCAGATCGTTTGACCGCTGACATATCCGCATATGGCAAAGCAAAGGCCAATAATCGCGCAGATGATTTTACTCGTGTGGCTTTTCATTTTGACTGTCCTCCCTTTTTATCGCTTTTATGGCTCAGACACAACTCCCTCCCTGGGCACGACATTAGCAAAACAACATGTCGCTTATAGTAACCGAGTCAGTTTACTCTGGTGTAAGAGTGACAACCAGAAAAAAGGTTCCCAGGCTTTTTTCCAGTGACTGGCACCCGGCTACAGCACAAAAATCCTGCCAGCCCCAGCTCTTCCTGATAATTTAGCGGGAATGAATTCAAAGCGCATTGTCATCGCCGGCGGCGGCGCGGCAGGATTTTTTGCCGCGCTGGCTTGCGCGCAAACGGCGCCTGGCGTGGAGATTTCAATTCTCGAAAAATCGCCGCAATTTCTGTCCAAAGTCAAAATCTCGGGCGGTGGCCGATGCAACGTCACTCATGCGGAATTCGATCCGCGCGAATTTTCCAAACGTTACCCGCGCGGCGAACGCACGCTGATTTCCGCATTTTCTAAATTTCAGGCGCGCGATACCGTCGCCTGGTTTGAAAGCCGGGGCGTGAAATTAAAAATTGAAGACGACGGCCGGATGTTTCCCACGACTGATTCGTCGCAAACTATCATTGATTGCCTGATGAATTCCGCCCGCCAGGCGGGAATAAAACTTAAGACAAATTGCGGCATCGAAACTGCCGTAAAAAATCCGGGTAGCGGATTTGATATCACTCTTTCCGACGGCAGCCATTTATCGTGTGACAAATTGCTTTTGGCGACCGGCGGCTGCCGCACACCCGCGCTCGGGCAATTGGCAGTGTCGCTTGGACATCAATTGGAACCGCCAGTTCCATCGTTGTTTACCTTTCACGTCGCCACATCGTGGCTGCGAACGCTGGCCGGAATTTCCGTGGAACAGGTTGAAGCATCCGTGCCGGAAACGAAACTTCGTGAAAGGGGCGCGCTCCTCATTACACATTGGGGGCTGAGCGGCCCGGCGATTCTGCGGCTGTCCGCCTGGGGCGCGAGAGAGTTGCACACGAAAAATTATTCGTTTCCGCTCCACATCAATTGGCTGCCCGATTTGGACAATGAAACGGTCGCGAAGGAATTTCAATCACGTCGAAAATCGCAGCCGGGAAGACTGGTCGTCAATTCGCCGATCGCTCCCCTGCCCGCGCGGCTCTGGGAACAACTCGTCCTTGCCGGCGGCCTGTCGCCGACGCTTCGCTGGTCCGGTTTCTCACGGGCCGGCCAGCACCAATTGATTCAACAATTGTTCCGTTCGGAATTCGCCGTCACCGGAAAGAGTTTAAATAAAGATGAATTCGTGACATGCGGAGGCGTTAGGCTGAGCGAAGTGAATTTCAAAACGATGGAGAGCAAAATTTGCCCCGGACTTTATTTCGCCGGAGAAATCCTGGACATTGACGGGATTACCGGCGGTTTCAATTTTCAATCCGCATGGACGACCGGGTGGCTCGCCGGCGAGGCGATGGCGGCCTGACCGGAGCGCGGCTGCCTGCCGTCCGTAGCCTCTTGGCGAAGGATGGTGTCAAAGACCAGCCACAGCAGCAACCATTACATGGCCGAGGCTTGAAGATACGGAAATTCCTCTTCCATTCGGGCTCCTGCGGCTGGTGTCCTGCGCACACACAGCCGCGCTCCGTGAACGACACCTCGGTTATTCGGCCAAGAGTTTTTCGATCAGCAGCGCAAAGGCAGCCCCGGTGCAAACTGCCTACTTTATTGCCGCATAAACACGATGCACATCATCGTGATCATCCAATGCCTGGAGAAAATCCAAGACTTCCTGGCGATGCGCATCTGAAACATCTGTGAAATTTTTGGCGATGTATCGAATCTCCGAGGCCGTGACCTTCCAACCAGCCGCCTTCAACGCTTTGGAAACGTGGTCCAAATCTTTGATCTCCGTCAGGAACCGCGCGCCCTTTTCGCCGGCGGGAATCTCTTCGGGCTCCAACGCTTCAATTTCCTGCGCGCCGGCTTCAATCGCATCTGTTTCCGCGTCACGGGCGGCGTCCGCGTGCGTGGCCTCGACGACGCCGAGATGGTTAAAGAAAAATGCGACGCTGCCGGGTTGTCCGAGGGAACCGGCTTTAAATAAATTGCGGATTTCCGGCGCGGTGCGATTGCGATTGTCCGTCAAACATTCAACCACGACCGGGACCTTATGAGGCGCGAACCCTTCGTAAATGACTGTCTCGTAATTGACTTTTTCCTCGCCAATTCCGGCGCCCTTTTTGATGGCGCGCTCAATGGTGTCCTTATAGACGGAAGCCTTTTTTGCCTTCTCCACGGCCACGAACAAACGCGCGTTGAGATCGGGATCAGGGCCGCCGAGCTTGGCCGCGACCATAATTTCGCGGACGAGCTTGACGGTCAACTGACCCTTCTTGTGCGCGCTTGCTTCGCGCCCGGCCTGTTTCCATTGTGCGCCCATATTTGTTTGGAAATCGAATTCTAACCAATTTGAGCAACCATCGCAACCCGGGCGTGCAGAAAATGGCCGGGTGGCTCCTGACACCGTTTTGAGACAGCAAACCACATTGCCCAGACCTGCTTAATAGCACAACAATCGCAGTAGAATGTTGCATCACAGGCTGTTCCGCGCGCTTTACGGTACTGCTCACTGTCTTAAGGCTGGTCGAGTCGAGATTGTGAACAACTTTTCGGTTTTTTGCGTTGTTTTTCTAATGCAGCGCTTCACTATAAATATGACTGATCGATTCCATTGACCCTAGGAGTTTGCTGTTTCTGAAAACTTCCACAGCAATTTTATTTCTGGCAATGACTCTGCCTGCCTTTGCAGAACAGAGCATTGAACTTGCCTGGAGCCCGAGCGTAAGTCCCGACGTCGTTGGGTATAACGTTTACTACGGCAAGGTCAACACCAGCAATACTAATGAGATTTCGACGGGCAAATTGACGAATCTGACCATTCCCGGTTTAGCCGAGGGTTCCACCTACTTCTTTACAATCACAGCTGTTAACAATTCCGGGATCGAAAGTGGGGGTTCGAGCCCATTGTACTACTCGGTCCCGACCAAAGCGGCGCTTTGGGGAACGCCTTTCGTATCAATTCGTGGAGTATCAATGCCCGTGACCGGATTGGCCGGGCATCTTTACGCTATTCAAGTTTCGACGAATTTGATCGATTGGACTTCCGTGGAAACAAATTTAACGCCCCTGCTATTCACTGATAAGAATGCAAGCCGGTACCCCATTCGGTTCTACCGCGCCGTGTATCTTTATTAGTTAAAAAAATTTCCTTTCGCCTCGCGAGCGGTTGCGATAACAATGGATGAAAATCCAAGACATTATCGGACGCCACTGTGAAATTCCCATCCTCGCTCAAATTCCTGACCGTATTGTCCGCCGCATCAGTCGCAAGTTTAGTCTCCGCCGGACCGCCTCCCGCCCAGAAGCCGGATGTTGTATATATTCTTTGCGACGACCTCGGTTACGGCGACGTGCATTGTTTCAATCCTGACCGCTGTAAAATTGAGACACCGAACATGGACCGGCTACGGTCCCAGGGCATGGCCTTCACCGATTGTCACGCTGTTTCTTCGCTTTGCACCCCGTCGCGTTACGGCATTCTCACTGGGCGATATTCCTGGCGGACGAGGCTGCAACACGGTGTACTGGGTGGCGAGAGCCCGCCCCTGATTGAGCCCGGCCGGCTCACTGTCGCTGGACTGCTGCAGGAGAATGGATACATGACTGCCGGAATTGGCAAATGGCATCTGGGGTTGCAATTTAACACAAACGACTACAGCCAGCCCATCGTCGACGGCCCGTTGCAACATGGCTTTGACTATTACCTTGGCCTTTCCGCCTCCCTGGACATTCCGCCTTACGATTATTTTGAAAACGATCATTGGACCGAAGTTCCCAGTGCGCGGAAGGCATTTCCCTCCTTCGTCTATGGAACGCTCAATTCCGGTCCGGGACCGGTCCGTATGGGACGAGCGGCACCGGATTTTGAAGCAGAGAGCGTCCTGCCGAATTTTACGCGTAAAGCCATAGATTATATCCGGCAACGAGGCGCGGATAAAAAACCATTCTTTCTCTACCTCGCATTGCCGTCACCCCACACGCCACTGGTTCCTGAAAAACAATGGCAAGGCAGGAGCAGCATTGGGCCTTACGGTGATTATGTCATGGAAACGGACTGGGCCGTGGGCCAGGTAGTGGATGCGATCGACAGCGCCGGACTGCACGATAACACAGTGGTCATGATGGCCAGTGACAACGGCTGCGCGCCCAACGTGGGCGTCCACAAGTTCGAAGCCGTGGGTCATTATCCCAGCGCACAGTTTCGGGGTTACAAGACGGACATCTGGGATGGCGGTCATCGCATTCCCTTTTTGGTCCGGTGGCCCGCGAAGATTAAACCTGGCGGACGTAGCGACCAGATTATCGGACTTTGGGATTTGATGGCGACATGCGCGGAGATTCTTCATGTCAAGCTGCCTCCAAACGCAGGCGAGGATTCGGTGAGCCTGTTGCCGGCATTCCTGGGCAACGTCAGCGAGCCGTTGCATGCGGACAATGCCATTGTAAATCAAGCGGGCGGCAATGGACGGTTTGCAATTCGACAAGGCAATTGGAAATTGGAGTTGTGTCCGGGATCCGGCGGAGGGGGCCGGCCGCGCGATGCGGACGCGCTTCGGAAAGGGTTGCCTCCCATTCAGCTCTATAACATGCACGATGACGTCGGGGAACGAGTCAATATCGAAGCCAGTAATGGGCAGTTGGTCACGAACCTGGTGAAGCTTCTGGAGAAATATGTCGCGGACGGTCGAACGACGCCCGGCCCGCGGCAACCGAATGACGTGCCGGTCCATATTTGGATGACAAACCAAGTAGGCCGGGTGAAGTCTGCCCGGGTAGTCCCCAAGCATGGAACCATGGTTTCGGATAACGTTTCACCTTACGGTGATCCGCCCGCTAACGATCCGACCTACGGGAATTAAAGCATTTTCAACACAAGCTCACGTTGTGGCATCCGTCGTGTGATCGCCCGTTTCTTTTCTTAATGCGGTGATGCGTTCCATGAGCTGCCGGGTGAGCGCTTCGTAAACGTCCTGGCCGTAGAGGTCATTGAGTTCATGGGGATCCTGTTGCAGGTCGTAGAGCTCGAATTCCTCGGGCAAGTCGGGGAATTGCGGAAGCGTATGGTAATGAATCAATTTGTAACGGTCGGTGCGCACTCCGCGATGCGGCCGGACGTGTTCAACCTCCGGATACTCAAAGTATTCGTAAAGCCAGTCTTTACGCCAGTTATCAGTTTGGCCTTTACATAACGGAACCAGGCTTTTTCCATGCCACCCTTCGGGCACAGGAACGCCGGCAAGCTCAAGCATGGTGGGCGCGAAATCCACGTTCAAGGCCATCTTCTCACAAACCGACCCGGCCGGGATCATACGCGGATAGCGAATCATTCCCGGGACACGAATGGACGGTTCGTGCATGAAACGTTTGTCGTACAGATGCCATTCGCCGAGGAAAAATCCATGATCGGAACTGAGCAAAATCGCCGTATCATCCAATTGGCCGCGCTTTTCCAGCGCGTTCATGACGTCACCCACATGGTCATCGTTATTGACCACTCCCGCGTAATGGTCCTTGACCAGTTCTTCCAGTGAGCGGGCGTCGTCCGTGCCAACCATGGAGGAACCGATTTTATCATTCGCGTCGGCAAACGCCGGCTTCCCCGGATATCCTTTGACGTCGTCATCGAACGTGGACGGCACGGGAATCGTTACGCCGTTATATAGCAACTGCTCTTTCCGGTCGCGGTAAAAGGGAGCGTGCGGCGCCCAAAACCATAGAAACAGACAGAAAGGTTTGTCCCGGTCCTGCGACATCCACTCCAGCGCTCGTTTCGTGACAATGTCGTCCACATAACCTTCGTACGTTTTTGGCTCGGAATATTTGCCCGCGATCCCTTCGGTCAGAATGGGATGATAATAATCTTTGCACTGGCCGTTGAACCCGAAATAGTAATCCCAATAACGGTCCTGAAGGCCGCCCTTGACGTGAGACTTGCCAAAAAACGCCACTTCGTATCCCGCTTCGCGCAGAAGTTCGGACACCAGCGGAAATTTTTGCGGAATAGGCCGGTCCCGATTATCGATGGCGCCCGTCGTATGGGAATAAAGCCCCGTCAGAATGCTCGCGCGCGACGGCAGGCAGAGGGCATTGGTGACAAATGTGTTTTTGAAAATGATTCCCTCGTGCGCCAGGCGGTCCATGTTCGGCGTTTTGAGAATGGGATTGCCCATGCAACTGAACTCGTCCCAGCGCAATCCTTCCCCCAGAAAAAAAACAAGGTTTGGCTTCCGCTCGCCCGAGGCGGCATTGGAAACAATATTCCCGAGCGACCCTTGTCCCAACGCCAGTCCGCCCAGGGCTCCGGCGCTCATTTTGAGAAACAAACGACGCGATTGTTTCGCGGCATCGGTGCCGCCCGATTCTTTCGTATTATCCGGTACTCTATTTTTCATTTCATCACACCCGGTGGGCATGAGCAGAATAATCGGATTTTCAGCCGCGGCGCAAGTGAGTCGTTGATGCATCCGCGCCTCAATGAGGCACCGGCACACCGGTGAACGTCCAATTGATGTCGGGGTCACCTGGGTCAACAATCTGGAGGCCGATTTGGCCGCAGACGTATCTGTATTTGAACCACGCCGCATGGCCGTCGCCGAAGACGATATTACCGCCGGCGCTGTGTCTCCCGGAAAACCGGTTGTAGCAGTTATAAGTGCTGCTGACATCTGTTGGATTGGTCCCGTAATAGGGAGTCTCGGCGGCATGAACCCGTTGTTCAGAAAAGACAACAAAGGCGGATGGATTCCGGACCTGGGTAATCCTGAACGGAGTTTCCGGCCCGGCCGGATAATTGATTCGCTGGTTCATGCCGTAGTTGAACGTGGGTCCAACCGCAGGATCGGGATCGGTGGCGGGGTTTCGTGCCATGGCCTGTGCCACAGGACACAAGTAAATGGAATGGCTGGCGAAAAAAACATTGTTGCTCTCACTATCGGCGCCAAATTTCCAGAGGGGAATCTGGGAGACATAAGCCGGCAATGCATTAAACCAGTCAGAGAGCCCAATGGGATGCGCCGCCGTGGCATCCGCGTACATCTCCGTCCACACCGGGTTATTATCGGGTGTGGCGACATAATTGGTGTCTCGAGAAGCGGGATAAAACTGATTGTTGTCGTCCGCGTACATGGTCATCGCCCGCCCCCATTGCATCAGGTTATTCATGCAATCTGTCCGGTCAGCCCGTTTCTTTGCCTGTCCTAAAACCGGCAATAGAATACTCGCAAGGATGGCGATAATCGCGATCACGACGAGCAGTTCAATTAATGTAAATCCGTTCCGCCATTTTGTTTTCACGGGCAACGATCCTAACATGTGAGCCTTCATTCCACTATCACAGATTGGTTACCTTTTGATGGCAATCTGTTTTTCATTCCTTCCCCTCAGCCGCCATTCCCATCAGTTCAATCACGCACGCAACGAGCAGCACTCCCGCCGAAATCGCCATCGCTATGCGCGTGCCGTGGATCATCATCGGCGCAGTGGCGATGAGCGAACCGAACAACGACACGCCCAACACGCTTCCGGTCTGGCGCGATGCGGTCAGCACGCCCGAAGCGATTCCTGAGCGTGCTTTATCCACGCTCGAAAGCAGCGCATGAGTGAGCGGCGGCACCATGGTACCCAATCCGCCGCCCATCAGAATAAACGGCGGCAACAGCCAGCCGTAACTGGTGTCTGCGCGAATCCCGAGCATGGCCACACAGCCCAGCAAGATAAGCGCTGTACCCGTGATAATGCATTTGCGGTCGCCGAATCGGCCGCTGATTCGCCCAATATTCAGGTTTGCCACGAAGCAGGCGCCGGTCATTGGCACAAACGCCAGCCCAGTCCACAACGGCGAGAGATGGTGCACGCGCTGAAAGTAGAGGCTGAAGATGAAGATCAGCCCGTAAAAGGCGATGTTCACCAGCACACCGGTAATGTTGCTGGCGCGAAATGTCCTGTCTTTAAACAGAGTCAGCGGCAGCATGGGATGGTCTGAATATCGTTCGATTGCAATAAAAGCAACAGCCAGAACGACAGCCAGCACAAATCCAACGAGCACCTGTAGATGGATCCACCCCACCTGGCCGCCACGAATCAGAACACCGGCAAGCGCGCCCAGCGCCAGGACAGCGGTAATTTGTCCAGGCCAATCAATTCGCCTGACGGCGTTCCCTGGTGTTTCCTGCGCGTAACGGGTAGTGAGCCACAGACCAAGTAATCCGAGCGGCAGGTTCACCAGAAAAATACTGCGCCATCCAAACAGCTTAATCAGCACACCGCCGACAAGCGGCCCAAGTGTGAGCGTGAAACTCGCGCCCGACGCCCAAAACGCAACGGCGCGCGCCCGCTCCCGCGAGTCGTCATAAGCATGATTGAGCAATGCGAGCGAGTTTGGCACCAGAATCGCCGCGCCGGTCCCCTGCACCGCTCGCGCGAAAATTAATATGGCAAGCGTCGGCGCAACTGCGCACACCGCCGAGGCCACAGTAAATAGCGCAAAACCCCAGATGAATACTCGCCTGGCCCCAATCCGGTCACCCAATGCGCCCGCCGACAGAATGAATGCGGCAAAGGTAATAATGTAGGAGCTCACAACCCATTGCAGCGCCGCCATATTCCCGTGGAAGGACTCGCCGATGGCGTTGATCGCCACATTTACGATGGTGACATCGAGTTGCACCACCCCATATCCCAGGCTCATGGCCGCCAACGTCAGGGATGGTTTATTGAATAAACGTTTCAGCGGCATCACGGCGAAATCACCAGACGATAAAATCTTTGTGATGCAATACTGTCTGTCACTGCCAACGAATCGCTGATGGCAGTAATGGGCTGGGTGAGATTGGACCAATCTGCCTGGAGCAGATTTGTTTTGTATTGGACCTGATAAACCAACCCGGTGGCCGTGTTCCAACCGAGGTCAAAAGTCGCGGCTGTATGACCGATGCTTTTGAAAGCCGGTGACGGTACATGGGTCACGCTGACGTCATCGAGCCCCCAAAAATTGGGCTCATTTTCCGCGCCGAACTGAATCGTATCGTTGCCCGCAGCAGTCGCAATGAATTCGAAGTTGGTCCATGAAAATGATGGCGGATTCGTGACGCTGTACAAACTGGCGCCATCCCAGTTGACCTGGAATATTTGGGTAGTACCACTGACGGTATTATCCATCCAGAACGAAATCAGATAATTATCGCCCGGAATGGTCGCAAGCGTCTGGGAAAGCGTCGCCACCTGAGTGTCACCCAGAAACGCGCCATAATCGCCCGAGTGAACCGCCAGAGGATAGAAGGCCGCCCCTTCCACGGCATTATAAATGGTTTCCCCGAATGAAGTCGCGACCACAGTTTGGCCAACCAGTGTCCAGTCAGTGAAATCGCCGGTTTCAAAGCCTCCGTTCTGAACGAGAGAGGGCATTACCTGAAGTGTGAACGGAAAATTCTGCGCCAATTGGGTGTTTCCATTGGTGAATTGAAGATCAGCCGTGTATGCTCCGTCCTCAAGGTTGTTCGCGAAAGGAGCCAAATTGACGGTCACATTCGTTATTCCACCAACGGGCAAAATACCATTGGTCGCTGAAACCTGGAGCCACGCCGAGGTATTGATGAGCGACCAATCCAAGGGAGCCGCGCCGGAATTGGTCAATTGAAATGTTGTCGAAGCAGCTCTGAATAGCCCGCCCCCTGCTTCCGTGGCACTGAAGCCAGCGGCCGGAAAAATTTCCAATGAATCCGGCTGACCCGCGATCGCATCAATCAGGCTCTGCCCGGCGGGTGTACCCCAACCGGTGCACAAATCATAGCCGGTGACAGCAGAAAATTCGTCCGGGCTATCGCTTGAAAAGTTGTTGCCATTAGTGATGTCGTGAAAGCATTCGTTGTAGTTCGTGCTGTTGCCCAACGCATAGACAGCGGGATTAATAAATCCCACCGTCGTTCTGCCCGCGGCAAGAGATTGTTCGTTCATCATGGCAGCCACTGCCGCCCATAATGGAGCCGCGCAGCTTGTGCCTCCAAAAGTACCGCTGGTGCCATCGCCATAATCAACCTCAATATTATCACCGGTAAGGGCCACGTCAGGAATATTGCGATTGGTCGGCGAACCGCCGTTGGACGCCATGTTGACATTCGCCTGCCAGTCGGGGATGGAATAGAAAGAGCTGATGCCTCCGCTGCTCCCGACATAGTTGCCAACTGCACTGTCAAATCCCCAGTTCCAGACGCTTTCCGATGACCATGAACCGCCCGGCCCGCTCGTGGTCAGGGTCGTTCCGCCGACTGCGGTAATGTACGGGGAACTCGAAGGGGAGTTATCAATCGACGGGTTATCCACGCCGTTTATCGAATTCGAACCGGTGGTAAACGCATCGCTGTCACCCGACGCCTGAAAAAACGATTGGCCTTGCGCCGCCATTTGCTTGAAAATGTCGTCTGTCGTGTTGGTGGGTCCCCCGCCCCATCCCCAGGAACAGCTGATCTGGCTGATTTGATTGCTGGCGGCCAGGGCATTTAAAACATCATTCTGAAGTCCGAATGGGCCTGCTTCAAAAACCACCACTCCGGAAAGTCCAGGAGCCATGCTCATTGCCAATTCGATATCCAATGACACCTCGGGATTTCCACTGCCGAAACCGATAGTCGGCACGCCGTTATAGCCGTCCAACAGAACAGTTTGAACAGGTATAGCCGGCAGCCCTGCATTCGTTTGGTAACTGGAAATATCGCTGGGGTAAAAACCATCGAATTCCACCATTCCAACTGTTTGTCCCGATCCGTTCCAAAAGACGCCCGGCAGATAGGCGGCTCGAAAATCATTTCCCATGTAAGTGCCGCCCGGGCCGGAACCGGATTCCGGTTTCGCTCCCTGTTGCACTAATAGCGAAATATGACTTCTGGGATGCGGCAGGATAAAATTATCCAATCCGCTAATATCGGCAATCGGCAGGTTCGCATCCACTGAAGGCTCAAGGTCCGCCGCGTAAAAATCACGATTTTGAGCCGGATGCCGATAGCTTCTCAGCGTCGTGTGAAATGCCCGCTGGATGTCTGCCACAGAACCGTTCACATCGAGCAAAAGCCGGTTGCCGTAGGTTGCCGTTACGTTGAAATGATTTTGCCGCGCAAACCAGACCACGGCCGCGTAATCGGCCTCCGTCGGTCCATATTTTTTTGTGAACTGTTCAGGCGTCAGATAGCGATGGTAATTTGTGCTGGACGGGTCGTAGAGCTGTGTCAGGTAGCGATCAAGTTCGCTGGAATTGCGCAACGGCAAACCAATGGCCAAATTCAGCCGATTGGTCGGTGGCAATGTGCCACGCGCCGCCAAATGTGAAACGACAGCCGGCACGTGGCCGGACAGTGTTCTCAACGAATCTGCCGCGAAAACACGCGCGCCAACGCTGCAAAGTCCAAAAATAATGAGGCTGCAAATAATCCGCAGTCCGTTTTTGCTTTTTCCTGTCATGCCACCTGTTCCGAGTTCAGCTTATATTCTATCAGATCAAATTACGAAAAACAGCCTTTTGCGAAAAAATGTGGTCAATTCACCGAACAATAAGATAAATGGAAGTGATCAATGTTCCCGTTAGCGTAATATCCAGTCTAACAGCCCGTTAAAAAAGTCAAAATTATATCTTGACATAGATTTTACATTAGTTATGAATATCGCATGGCGATAGGCAAACGCAAACCCACTCAGGACGAACTGTTCGTTCCCACCCTCAAGCTGGCCACCGGTCC
>DATAST010000118.1:0-12730 GCA_036269115.1 Verrucomicrobiia bacterium
CGCACGCAACTGGATCAGAAGGCCGCCACCCAGAAGGGGCAATTGGAACTGACGTTGGAACCCTACCAGATGATTATTCAAATGGACGCCTGGAACATTCGGGAACGGGATGGCTGGGGCCAAAGCGCTCGCTTGCGCCGCCAAGGTCAGGAGCCTGAACGTTGGCACTGGGTTTACACTGGAACGGTCTTCCGGCTGGATCATCGGGGAAAGACGGCCGGCGGTCGACCGGTGATTAGCGAACGGGGTTTTGTGGCGACCCCTCAAGGGATCGATGCTCTGCGGGAACAACTGCACGCTGAAGCGTTGCGACGCGGCTTGGGCCAGGCGGCCAGCGCTCTGGTCATTGGAGATGGTGCGGTATGGATCTGGCGATTGGCCGATGATCGCTTCCCGGAGGCCCGTCAACGACTGGACTTTTATCATGCCGTGCAACATCTGGCAGCGGTGGGCCGGGCCCTCTTTGGCGACGACAAGGAGAAGTATCGCGCCTGGCTTAGACCGTTGATCAAGCAATTGAAGAACGAATCGTCCATTAAAGTGATTGCTCAACTCCAAGAGGCACTGGCGGGATTATCCGAAGGAACAGCGGCACAAGTGGTGGCCAAAGAAGTGGCCTATTTTCATGAACATCAAACGCGCATGGATTATCGGGCCGGGCACAGAGCTGGCGAGCCCATTGGCAGCGGGCCGATCGAAGCTACTTGTCGCCAAACCCAATGTCGCTTCAAAAGACCGGGCCAGTTCTGGAGCAAGGAAGGCGACGAAGCTTTACTCTGTTTGGAAATGTTCTGGCGAAACAACCGCTGGCACCTGTTATTTCCTCACACGACTCTCAACCCTGCAAGAAACTGAGATGCGCCCGGCACGAAGCTGCTAATTGGCGCTTTATTGACACTGCTTTTCGCCATTGCTAGCCTGAACAGTTTCTAACGATTGTAATGGAATACAAAGACACATTGAATCTGCCGCGAACGGACTTTCCTATGAAAGCCGACCTCGCGACACGTGAACCGGAGCGGCTGAAAAAGTGGGAGACAGAAGGGCTCTACGCCAAAATTCAAAAGCAACGCGCCGGGGCCAAAAAGTTCGTCCTGCACGACGGCCCGCCGTTTGCCAACGGCGACGTCCACATTGGCACAGCGCTGAACAAGATCCTCAAAGACATCATCGTCAAATACAAAACCCTCCGCGGTTTCAGCGCCCCGTACATTCCCGGCTGGGATTGCCACGGCCTGCCAATTGAGTTCAAGGTATCCCAGGAAATGCGCAAAGAATCGGTTGACGCGCTCAGCGTGGATCCGGTGGTCATTCGCAAGGCGTGTGACGCCTATGCGCGCAAATTTATCGACATCCAGCGCGTACAATTCAAACGCCTCGGCGTACTTGGAGATTGGGACAACCCGTATCTGACGCTTAATAAGGAATACGAAGCGGATGAACTGCGCCTGTTCGCGGACATCGTGGAAAAAGAATTCGTTTATCGTGGAAAAAAACCGGTTTATTGGAGCATTCCCTGCCGTACTGCGCTGGCCGAAGCGGAAGTCGAATACAAAGACCACGTGAGCCAGAGCGTGTATGTGAAATTCCCGGTGCTGGGGCGCGACAAAACATTCGTCGTCATCTGGACCACCACGCCATGGACGCTTCCGGCGAATCTTGCTGTGGCCTACAACCGTGAGTTTCAATATGTCACTGTAGGGGTGGGGGATGAAACATTCATCGTGTTCCGCGGCTTGCTCCCGGCTGTTGCTGAAAAGTGCGGCTGGACGAATTACCAGGAAGAGCCCATTGGAACCGATGAACTGTCGAAGTTGGAATATCAGCATCCATTTTGCAGTCGCACCGGTAAATTGTTCGCCGCGGATTTTGTCACAAGCGATACCGGAACGGGCTTTGTCCACATCGCTCCCGGGCACGGCCTGGATGACTATAACCTGGGCCTCAAGATGGGACTTCCGATCTATTCGCCTGTGGACGATGACGGAAAACTCGGCTACACGAACGATCTCCCGCGCGAAAAGCAAATGCCCGAAGCCCTGGTTGGCAAAACCCTGCTTGAAAAGCACGGCAAGAGCGACGCAAACGAAGCAGTCCTGCACGAGTTGCGCATGCGCCATGCATTGTTGCACCAGGAAAATTATCATCATAGCTACCCGCATTGCTGGCGCAGCAAGACGCCGATTGTTTTTCGCGCGATGGACCAGTGGTTTATCAATCTCGACCACCCCGTGACCAACAACGGAATTTTCCGCGAGGAAGCGCTGGCCGAAATCGGACGGGTAAATTGGATCCCGGATTGGGGCGTCAATCGCATTAAAGGCGCCGTGCAATCGCGCCCGGACTGGTGTATTTCGCGCCAGCGGACCTGGGGCGTGCCGTTGCCGGCGTTTTACGACGCGAATAGTAACGCCATCCTGGACGCGCAAATCATCCGCAATGTAGCCGATTTAATTGAAAAACACGGTTCGAATGTGTGGTTTGAAAAGAGCGCCGCGGAACTGTGGCCGCTCGTGAAACCAAAAAATTGGAGCGGCCCCGAAGCAACGGCCAGGAGCAATGATACCCTCGACGTATGGATTGATTCGGGCAGTTCATCGCGCGCCGTCATAGCCCGGCGCACCGAAATCTCGGGCGCAGACAAAGCCTTTCAGGCGGACATGTATCTGGAAGGTTCGGACCAGCATCGCGGCTGGTTTCAGTCGTCGCTGCTGCTGTCGCTGGCCGGCAACGGCGCCGCGCCTTTCAAGACCGTTCTCACCCACGGGTTCATGGTGGATGCGGACCGTGAAAAGATTTCGAAAAGCAAACAAGGGCAGGGTGGTTACGAAAAACCCCAGACGGCTGAAGCCTATATCAAAAAATGGGGCGCGGACGTCGTGCGATTGTGGGTTGCCTCACAGGACTATCGCAACGACATCGTAGTGAGCGACGAGCGCATCAATAAAGTGGCCGAAACCTATCGTGCCATTCGAAACGCTCTGCGCTACCAGCTCTCGAACCTCTTTGATTTTGATCCGGCGAAGCACACCGTCCCCGATGACAAGCTCACCGGGCTCGATCGTTGGATCCTCAGCGAGTTCTCCAGGTTGCAACGCGACGTTATTGAGGCCTTTGACAAATACGAATTTCACGTCGTGTATCAAAAGACCAGCCAGTTCGTAGCAGTGGAGCTTTCGGCGGTTTATCACGATGTGATTAAGGACCGGCTGTATACCGACCCGGCCAACTCACATCGGCGCCGTTCCACGCAGACGGTATTGCTGCGCCTGGTCTCCGGACTATGCCAAATGCTGGCGCCGATCCTGTCGTTTACAGCGGACGAAACATGGGAGTTCGTGGCGGGCAAGTCGAACGGTTCGGTGCATGAGAGCCTGTTCAAATTGCAGGATTTTTCAATCCGTGAATCCGAAGCATCCGATTGGAAGAGCCTTTTTGAACTGCGCAATTCCATCCTGCCCGAATTGGAAAGAAGCCGCCAGGCTAAGACCATCGGCAAATCACTTGAAAGCAAGGTTATTGTCTCTGTCAGTCCGAAGAGCGCCGCGGAAGTGGCCGAGAAATTCCCGGAAGATTTTCGGGAACTCCTAAACGTCTCGCAACTCAAGTTTGAGCGAGGCGGCGTCTTGCCAGTATGCACCGTTGAACGGGCCACCGGCCAAAAGTGTGAACGCTGCTGGCGTTGGGAACTGGATGTCGGACGCGACCCCGCGCACCCGACTATTTGCGGGCGGTGCGTCGAAGCAGTTAAGCAGGTTGGCTCATAATTCGAAGATCCGCAGGTCGAAAACCACTGAAAAATGGCCTTTTTCGGCCTGTTTTAGGCGTTTTTATTTCAAAATAAGTCAAAAAAGGCACAAATGCTGCTTCCTTCCGTTCCTTTACGGACAGGCTTAATGGTCTTTCTGAAAGTGCCTTGTGCGGAAGGGTTTCCGCCCAGTTTCAGAGGGGGTCCAATGCGGGAATGGATTCCGTAAAGCGTTGAGCCCGGAAGTAGCCCATGAACCGAAGGTTGCGCATATTGCATTTGGAAGACGAACCGGATTTTGCCGAGTTGGTCCGCACGATGCTTGCGCAGGATGATCTGGAGGCCACCATACTGCGGGCCGGCGATAAATCCGCTTATGAAGAGGCTCTTGCATCTGAAAAGTTCGACCTGATCCTTTCGGACTACCATTTGCCCTCATTCACCGGTCTCCAGGCGCTGGCCATGGCCAGGAAAAAATGCCCGGAGACTCCATTCATTTTAATTTCCGGAACAATCGGAGAAACCGCGGCGATTGAAAGCCTGAAGGCGGGTGCGACGGATTATTTGCTGAAGCACAATCCGGAACGATTGCCCTCTGCCGTGAAGCGTGCTGTTGAGGAAGCGACCGAGCGGGCCAGGTTACGCGAGACAGAGGCCGAATTGGCGCGGCGCGAAAAATATTTCCGCACACTCACGGAAAATTCGCTGGATGTGCTTTCGATCGTCAACCGTGAGGCTGTGTTCACCTACGTCACGCCTTCCGTCGAGAATACTCTGGGCCTCAAGCCAGTCGAACTCGTCGGTCAAAATTCTCTTGCGCGGGTTCATCCGGACGATTTGCCTCGCGTGGTAGAGGCATTTCAAAACCTCCTGGACCATCCCGAGCAAGCCGTGAGGATTGAGTGCCGGCAACAGCATAAAAACGGCTCATGGCTCCGCCTCGAATTGTTCGCCCGAAACAAATTTGACGATCCTGATATCGCAGGCATCGTTGCCTATACCCGCGACGTGACCGATCGCTGGCGAGCCGAGGAGGAATTGCGCTACAGCGAAAAACAATACCGTCTGCTTTTCCAGGAAAATCCAAATCCGATGTGGGTATTCGACATGGAGACGCTGGCGATTTTGGAGGTGAACGAAGCGGCAGTGCAACACTACGGCTATAGCCGCGATGAATTCCTGAACCTGACCATGACCAACCTGCGGGCGCCCGAAAAGAGCGGCCGTGGGAAAATCAACGGGAATAAGATGGAATTGCATACGCACAACACACACGGCCACATCTGGCGGCATCGCCGAAAACAGGGCGATGTCATCGAGGTGGACGTGATTTGGAGTCCGATGGCGTTTCAAGGCCGGCTTTCGGCTCTGGCGATGGCGACGGACGTGACCGAACGCCGCCGCGGCGAGCACCGGAATTCAGTCTTCCTGGACCTAAGCCACCGCCTGAGCACAGCCACGACCGCGGCGGAAGCGGCGCACTTCATCTGCGAGGCCGCCGATGCGCTTTTCGAATGGGACAGCTTTTCGCTGGATTTATGCTCGACGGATCGCGCAGAGATTCTTCCGTTGTTGCACATTACTATGGCGGACGGTCGGCGGGTCAGAGGCGGGCGGGAAGAGTCAAAAGAATTCGAGACGCTCGCCCGGCGCGTCCTCAAAGGCGGGCCGGAATTGATTTCCGGAAGCGGCCAGCCCGGTGAATTTTCAAGCGGCATCATAGCCCCGATGCGCCGTGGGGCCCAGATTATCGGCCTCCTGTTTGTCCAAAGCTGGCGGACGGGCGCTTACGCGCGGCAGGATCTCGAAACACTGGAGATGCTCGCCAATGAATGCGGCGGGGCGCTCGAACGCGTTCGAGTGGAAGACGCCTTGCACGAGAGCCAGCGCCGGTTTCGCGACTTGTTTGAAAACTCGCCCGACGCGATTTTTGTTGAGGACTTAAAGGGCAATGTTCTGGACGTGAATCTTGCGGCGTCCCTCCTGCACGGGGTGCCGCGAGACCAATTGATCGGTAAAAACTCGATTGACCATTTGGTCCCGGCAAGCCGGCGCGACGAGGCGCGGCGTGAATTTGAGAAATTGGTTTCAGGCAAAAAAACGCGCGTTGAAGGGGAAAGCCTGATTTCCGGCGGGCGCGTAACGCCGGTGGAACTCCGGGCCAACCTGATCGAATATGAGGGCAAGCCTGCGCTGTTGTTGCACGTGCGCGATGTGACGGAACGGCGCGCCACACAAACAGCGCTGCAAAGCTCCGAAACGCTTTTCCGGTCCGTCTGGGAAAATTCAGCCGACGGCATGCGCCTGACGGATGAGAGTGGGGTTATTGTCGCGGTGAACGAAGCCTTTTGCAAATTGGCGGGACTGCCCCAGGATCAATTGGAAGGTAAATTATTCACGGTCATTTATGGGACGTCGGAGAACACGGACGAAATGCTGCAGATCTATCGGACAAACTATTCCACACATGAATTCAGCGAGAATCGCGAGTTCCATTATACGCTTCACGATGGACGCGAAGTGGTGTTGGAAGTGAGTCATTCGTTCATTGAATTACACGGCCAGCCGCAACTGACGCTGAGTCTGTTCCGCGACATCACCGCGCAACGCCGCCTGGAAGAGCAATTTCGTCAGGCGCAAAAGATGGAAGCCATCGGCCAGCTCGCTGGCGGCGTGGCGCACGATTTTAATAACATATTAACCGTCATCCAGGGCCATGCCTCGCTGCTGGTTGCCGCCAAGCTAGGACCATTGGAGGAGAAATCAGCCACTCAGATCGGCCAGGCGGCTGCGCGGGCGGCCGGACTGACCCGGCAACTATTGACTTTCAGCCGCAGACAATTGATCCAGCCCAAAAAATTGGATTTGAACAAGATCGTCGGTAACATGACGAACATGCTCGGGCGGCTTTTGGGCGAAGACATCGCCCTGCAACTCAACTATTGCCAGGCTTCACCCACCGTCGAAGCGGACGCGGGCATGATGGAGCAGGTACTATTGAACCTTGCGGTCAACGCGCGCGACGCCATGCCTAAAGGCGGCCAATTGTCCATTCGCCTGACGGTGATAGATGTGGACGACAGCTACGTGGCCCGCAAAACTGACGCCCGAAAAGGCACCTTTGTGTGCGTCAGTGTGACCGATACAGGAACGGGCATTCCCCCTGAGATTCTGCCGCGCATTTTTGAGCCGTTCTTCACGACCAAAGCAATCGGCAAAGGCACCGGCCTGGGCCTCGCGACGGTTTACGGCATCGTTAAACAGCACCAGGGCTGGATCGAGTTGGAAAGTCACATCGGCAAAGGCACGACCTTTCGACTTTTCATCCCCTGGATCAGCGGCGACAAAGTCGGGAACGAAAAACCGACTACCGCTATCACCGTGCGTGGCGGGGAGGAAGGCGTTCTTCTGGTGGAAGATGAGAAGCCCGTACGGGAACTGGTTGCCCGCGTGCTGGAGCGATATGGATACCAAATTTTCCAGGCGAATAACGGCTCGGATGCCCTTCAAGTCTGGGAACAGCACAAAAACAATATCAATCTGGTGCTCACGGACCTTGTCATGCCCAACAATATGAACGGCCGGGAACTGGCGGAAAAATTATGGGCGCAGTCGCCCGGCCTGAAGGTCATTTTCACGAGCGGATATAGTGCCGATATTGTGGGCAAAGATTTTAAGCTCGAGCCCGAACTGAATTTTCTGCAAAAGCCGTATCAGCCGCAAACACTCGCCCTGACCATTCGGAGATGTTTGGATGGGAAGAAGAAGTGACTTCAGGATAAAGATGAAGTCTTATTTCACCGTGTCCGTTCAAACATGAATCGCCAGAGCCAGGAAGACTGCAAAAGGAAATTTCCCAGGCCGTCCTGAAGCCTCGGTGCAACCATCATCCATTGGAGCAGTCGCGCCCAGGCTAGTCGGTGTGAAAAAGCGCTGTCGCACCGGATGGCAATCTGGCGTTTGGCTTCAACCCAATTGATTTCACCACGACTGTACGCCGTGATGGGTTCGACGGCCATTTCAGCTGACTCAAAGGCCATAGACATTCCATTTCCAGTCACGGGCGGCGTCATCGTCAAGGCATCGCCGATACTGCATTCGTCGCGCGTGGAAGCACGGCGTGGTTTCAATTGGATTCCGGCGACGGAACAGAATGATTGTGACTCAAATTGCGCGTCCTGGAGCCTGCCCCGAAGCGGCGAGTCCGGCTGTCCCAGAAGCCAGTCCATTTTAGATTCCGGACGCTGTTTATCCGGCCTGGCCCTGAACAGGCCGCACACATTCACCTGGCCGTCATCGATGCGATTGACGCCCACGTAACCGTCGCGCGAGATGTGCATTTCCAGGTCGGCTTCCAGATTAACCGGGTTGGCACCGACGTGGGCTTTGACACCAAACCATCGTGTTTCGGTTTCGGTGGGCTGCAAACGCCGTCCGGTCGCGGACACAACACCCTCATTGTCGATCGTTCGGTTTCCACGCTTTAGCGTGTCCGCGTCCCCGTTCCAGCGCGAACGGACACGCAAATCTCCGCCGAGTTCCCTGAATTTTGCGGCGAGCAAAGCATCCATTTTATATCGCGACAGGCAAAGGGCGGGGGCAGTCAACGCACGAACCGGTGATTCGGCAGAGCTGGATACGAACATGGCAGTTCGGGCGAAGACAGCGCCGGCGTTTTTGAAATCGGCCAGCAAACCCAGGCGATCCAATACGGTCTGTCCACGGCCACTGATAAATTCGCCGCACACACGATGGCGCGGGTAATCGCCGGATTCATGAATCGTAACGGGAACACCGCCTTGCCGCAGGCCGATACCGAGGGTTAATCCTGCCAGGCCGCCGCCAATAATTGTGACGGGCCTGGACATTTACTTCTCCTTGCGACGCGCGATGAAAAGGTGGCTAAAGACTCCGGCTGGACGTTCGGTCAAAGCCCAATTGTTTGCTTCAGGCCAAATGGCCGTGAGCTCATTGCCGCTGAATCCTGCCCGAATACTGATATCTGCGTCGTGACGAGTGACTGGACCACAACCGCTGGCCCACAAAAATCGCCCCCCCGTCCGGGACAGCCATGAGCGGCGCGGCTCCAACGCAATTAACAAGTCGGCGCATCGCGCCGCGAGCCGCAACATTTCGGTAAGTTCTTCGGTATGGAATTGGTGAAGGAAAAGATTGCAGATAATGGCGTCAGCAGTTCCGGGAGACGCCTGCTGGAGCCACTCAGATGCCGTCATGGTTTCTGTGCGAATGCCCCAGCCGAGGGCTTTAAATTTATCTCGAATTGCCGGATCAACCGAATCCAGACGGTCCACCAGCGTGGCCTCCGCGGACGGCCATTTCGACCGCAGACGCCGGGCAACGCGAAGGAAAAAATGTCCGTCACCCGCACCCAATTCAACGATGCGCGGCGAAGCAGAAGTGCGTAAATTCTCCGGGAGGGCGGACGCCATGACGCCGACATGACCCATCGTCCGGTTTAACAGCCGCAAATCCCGGCGCGAGCGCAGTGCGCGCGGGTCCCGTGACGATAGTTCATCCAGCAACTCCGGTTCTACCACGCGCCCTGGTGAGGGTTTCATGGCCGGTCCACTTCGAGCAGGGCGCCGAAGCAACTGAAGCCCGCGCCAAATGAAGACATCCACCACAACCCGTCCGGTGCGCCGTCGTTGAGCGCGGCCTGGAGCGCAAATAAAACGGATGGGCTGCTCATGTTTCCGTAATCGCGCAGGACCGCCTGGCTCCAACGCACATCGTGCCCGGAAAGGCTAAAGCGCTCGCGCAAAGCCAAAAGGACGTCCCGCCCGCCCGGATGAAAAATCCAGCCATTGACCTGGTCGCGAGGAACACCCGCGCGGGCCAATGTGCTCTCAAAAAGCGATCCGACGCTCTGGGCGGCGAGCGACGGCACCTGCGGCGTAAGAATGTTGCGGAGCATCCCGGATTTTTGCTCGAAACGGAGCGCGTCGCGGTCGGCTGGGTTCACGAACGAACCACCGCAGTTCCATTTGACGCGGCGACCGCCGTTTGCTTCGGGGGATACGACTGCTGCGCCGGCGCCGTCACCAAAGAGGCAAGCGCTAATAAGAACGCCCACGTCATCATCCAGGTAAAACGCGGCACTGCAAATCTCCACGCAGATCGACAGCGCCCGTTTGCATTGGCCCGCGGCGAGGAGGGAGCGGGCGGTTTCGAGGTTTGGAATTGCCGCTCCGCAGCCCTGGCCGACCAAATCCAGTGCGACCACGTCCGAACGCAGGCCGAGCTGTTCAATGACGTAACTGGTTAAGCCGGGGCACAAGTAACCGGTGCAGGTGCTGATCAAGACGGCGTCAATATCGCGCGGATTTGTTTTCGATTGGGCCAAAGCCTTTTCGGCGGCCATGGTGGCCAGACTGGGAGCGTTCCTAACAAATCGGCCGTGAAGCGCATCCGGGTTTATTTGGAAGGCTTCCTCCAGTTTCTCCAATGCGAAATGACGGGTCGCAATGCCATTCTCGCCGGTGAGTACCTTCTTCAGGATGGCTTTCGAGCGGGCGTTCAATTCTTGATACCTGGGACACTGCTGGACTGTTTGCCAGCAATCTATCTGGCTGTAACGCCGCGGCGGCGTCGCCGTGCCGATTCCGATAATAAACATGAAAAGTGTTACGGGTCAGAGCGCTTAGCGAATAGCTAGTGTCGCCGGATTGGTTTTCCACGAGGCCGGCCCCGCAAAGCAATTCAACAAGGCGTGCCCAAAAAAGGACGTCGTTGTGAGCCCGGAGGCCATGCAGGCAATCTTAGTATTAAAGAAATGGTGCATCGCGTCGGATATTTTGCCGGGGAATTTCTTTTCGAAAAACATCCCGGTTTTGTACATGGCGAAAATGCGTCCGTCATAGAAAAATTCAATGAGGGCCATCCACGACTTGATCAGCTTCCGCATTTCAAGATCATAAGCGGGCAGGTCGTCGAGTTTTTCGGCGAGCAATTCCGCCGAACGCAGCGCCAGCCACATGCCGGGCGAAAGCATCGGGTCCACAAAGCCAAAGGCGTCGCCAACCATGGTCCAGCCCGGCCCGTAACCAAGTGTGGATACCAGTTGATAGTTGGCATACGTGGCGATCTCAGTGACGCGGCGGCGATTGGGACCGGCCGCGGAGAGGAGGGGATCGTGGTTAATGATGCCTTCAAGACGCTCCTCGGGTGTATTGCCAAATTTTGCGGCGTCATCTTTGTTCAGCACGACACCCACGGACAGAGAATCGCGCAACGGAATACGCCAGCACCAGCCGTTCTCCAGGCGGCCGATGATCACCTGGCCGGGAGGGGTCGGCGCATCAAAACCTTCGTAATGAGCAAAATAGGCCACATCTTTGCGAGGTCCCAACTCAGACGGAAGTTCCAGCGTGCGTGCAAAAAGTCTATTTCGCCCCGTCGCGTCCACAAGGAGGTCAGGCTGGCGGCCATTGAGCCAGGGAGCCTGGGCAAGGGTTTCGTCAGCCAGGCGCAATTGGTTGCCGTTCACGCGCTCAATCTTTGCCCGAACCTTGGCACGTTTGGCGCCCAATTCCTCAGATCGTTTGTCCAGCAATTGATCGAACGCCGGGCGCGGGGAATTGTAAGCGTAGGTCGGGAGGACTGTGCCTGTCAGGGACGTAAAGCTGAAATCAATCCGGTCGTCTGCGCTTAATGTGAAGCTGACGCCGGGTTTATGCTGGCAGATATTGGCCACGCGTTGTTCCAGGTCCAATTTTCGCAGCACAGGAATGATGCAGGGAATCAGGGATTCGCCGACGATAAGGTCCGGACGACGGCCGTCGTCAAAAATGGTCACATCCACACCGCTTTTTGCCAGAAATGACGCCAACGTGGATCCGGAAGGGCCGCAGCCGATGACACCTACGGTTTTAACGGAATTATTCTTCATCGCAGTATTTATCCTCAGTGAGACACAGGATGGTTTGGCGCAGGCAACTTCGGCAAGGAAAAAGTTGGATCGATAAATCCCGGATTTTGAATTAGGCTGAAGGAATGATCTTATCTGTCGGCGAAGCCGCAAACCCAAACCCCATGCGTAGAGTAGGCCGGAATGGACGGGTTGAAAGGCATAAGCCAATGACCGGCACATTCCGACCCCTCATCAAACCGGACGGACGGATTTCCCGTATCCGGCTTTCCGAGTTGGTTCATCGCAAGGCGTTCGTCATCTCGATAGGGTCACCGATTGCCACGCAGCGAGATAGTCCGGGGCAGCGGCCACAGGCCGTATCGTCCGTAAAGCATCTCGACAGGATAGTCGCTCCAGAGTGCTGTACGGCACCGATGTTTGCGCCACAACCACCGTCGCAGCCGGTCATTGAGCCACCAATTGAGTTTCCCAAACACACGGCTGCTGTTGCGGTAGTGGAAGTATCCTCCCCACCCTCGCAGCGTGCGATTGATTTCCTCAATGGTTTCTCGTGCATTCCGGTGTATGGTCCAGTGGTTAAGGGCTTCTCGCATGCGCTCTCGCAGTCGTTGTTGGCTTTTGGCACTGGGTTCTATGTGTGCATACCATCGCCCACTGCGGCGCGAAGGCTGCCAGCGCACGGTAAAACCCAGGAAGTTGAACCCCTTTCGGCTGTCCGCCTTGCGGGTCTTTTCCTCGTTGAGTTTGAGTCCCCGCGCCGTCAACCAACTCCGCAGCCGCTGCTGCAACCCTTCGCCTTGCCCGGGTTCGCACAGGATGACAAAGTCATCCGCGTAACGGACCATGACCGGCTGCCCTCTTTCAGCAGGGTTATTGACCGCCCAATCCAGCGCATTGAGGTAGAGGTTGGCCAGCAGAGGCGAGATGACTCCTCCTTGCGGCACGCCTTGCTTGTTGGGCAAAACGCGCTTTGTCCCGTCCCGTTCCTCTTCCACCACCGGGGCTTCCAGCCATTGCCCAAGCAAATGCAGGATGCTCCCGTCGCTGGTGCGTCGTGCCACCAGCCTGATGAGTCGGTCATGTGGAATGGT
>DATAST010000119.1:0-20675 GCA_036269115.1 Verrucomicrobiia bacterium
GGACCGGTGGCCAGCTTGAGGGTGGGAACGAACAGTTCGTCCTGAGTGGGTTTGCGTTTGCCTATCGCCATGCGATATTCATAACTAATGTAAAATCTATGTCAAGATATAATTTTGACTTTTTTAACGGGCTGTTAGACTATGTCTTCGCTGGCTGTGACCTGTACTCAAATTTGACATTTACGAGCGGAACGGCTATTGGATGGTACGAAGACTATGGCTCGGGTGGCGGCCTCGGCTGCTGTCCGGCGCAACCCTATTCCATTTCGCTAAATAACGGCGCAACCAACACGTTTAACGGCAACGCAACCCAACCCTGTTATTTCGCAAGGTACACCATGGTGCAGGAAGGAGCAGGCGGTAGCTGGAGCTTCGGTGGATGGATGGGAGGTCTGGTGTTTAATGGCGGTTCTCCGATTCCCCAACTCTCGGCCAATTTCACAAAATTTACCTCAGACAACTGGAGCGGCAATACTTTCCGGGACAACCGAGCCTCCGGGGCCGGCATGTTTCAGAACTGCGAGTTCTATGACTTTGGAATTTCTACGTATGGAATGACGTCTCTGGCGTTCACAAACTGCCTCTTATTCCGCTTCAATCAAAGTTTCTGGGGTATTTCCGGCTCAGATTCTCAAAACCTGACCTATGATAATTGTACTTTTTACAATGGCGGCATCTTTCTGGGACGCACTACGCCGGCGACGTGGTTTTTCGAGAATTGCGTCTTTGATGGAACCGACATCGCGTGGAGCGACACCTACAACGGAACCAGCTATACAACCATCGCCTACAACGCTTACAACACGAACAATTTCGGTTGGACGAATTATCCTTACTTCACTGGTTCGGCGAAGCATGATACGAACGAAGTGGTTGGAGCGAGCGATGTGTTGGTGCCCAATTTTGACTGGGAGACAAGTTGGTTCGGAAATTTATACCAACCGACAAACAGTTTGACGTTTCATGCCGGGAGCACGCATGCAGATGCCCTTGGCCTGTATTGGTTTACCACAGACACAAACCAGGCCATTGAAGGGACGAATCGCGTCACGATTGGCTACCATTATATCGCGACGGATTCCAATGGCATTCCGTTGCCGGAGGGCCCGACTCCGTATCTGGAAATTGTCACCAACCCCGCCAGCCTGACTGTCACGCAGGGTTATAATGCGACTTTCAGCGTTGTGGCAGAAGGCTACCCTCTTCCTCTAAGCTATCAATGGTATTTGGATGGATTGGCGCTTTCAGATGCCGGCGGAATTTCCGGTTCGGGGAGCCCGACGTTAAACTTGACCGCCGTTCAGCCCGATCAGGCGGGCAATTACTACGTCGTGGTGACGAACAGTTTTGGTTCGGTCACCAGCAGCATTGCCGAATTAACGGTAATTCCCTCGGGAACCAACTATTTGTATCCACAGTATGTTTTGGCACCATACGCCTATTGGAATGTGACGGATATTAGCGACCCTGCTCAACCGGTTCACATTGGCGAGCTTCAGACACCTTTTAGTAATACTAATTACGACTCTGGCAATTTTGGGCAGGTTCCGCCGCCCAACGCTTTGTGGCATACGAATTCGAGTGTGACGGTTACCAACGCTTATGGGACGACGGAATTAGGCGGCACTGGCAACATGGGAACTGTATTTGAGATTGGGTTGGGAGGGGGAAGTACAAACATTCATAGCTTCACCGGCCCGGATGGCGCGTATCCGTGTTCGCAGCTTGCGATATCCGGCAGCACATACTATGGGATTCCCAATACACTCTACGGCACAACCCTGGGCGGCGGGTCAAACGGTTATGGAACGGTATTCCGACTGAATGCGGATGGCACAGAATTTACCAATCTTTATGATTTTACCGGAAGCGGCGACGGCAAGTTCCCGCGAACCGGGGTGCTGATAGACGGGAACACCCTTTATGGAACGACGACCAATTCAATATTTAAAATTAACACCGATGGCAGCGATTTTACTTGTTTGACCACCAACATAACCGATGCGTCGCAGCTGATTCTGTCGTTGTCGGGCGAGACGTTGTACGGAACGACAACAAATGGAGGGGCGTGTGGAACGTTGTTTGGAATCAATACGGACGGTGGCGGTTTTACAAATATCTGGACTTTTACAGGTGGTAGCAATGGCGCGTTTCCTGTATCCGGCCTGGCGCTTTATGGCATCGGCACTCTTTTTGCGAATGGGCCGACCAATACGGTTCTCTTCGGGACCACCTCGCTCGGCGGATCTAATAATTTTGGGATGGTTTTCAGTATTAATACCGATGGCAGCGGATTTAGCGATTTGCACGATTTCGATTCGACCGACGATGGCGCGTACCCGATGGGCGGACTTCTGATTCCGAACAATAACGTCGCGGAAGCCTTTACCCCGAGCCTGTTCGGAACAACATCCAGCGGGGGCGCAAATAGCGGGGGAACGATATTTTCCATGAACCTGGACGGCTCCGCCTTTCAGACACTTTATAGCTTCGGTGAAACAAACGGAGCAAGCCCCAAGGGGAAGCTGGTCTCGACCGCTCAGACCCTATATGGAACAACCTCCAGCGGAGGCACGAACAATTACGGCACGATATTTAGCTTTAATTACGATGATAGCGGTTTCACAAATCTTTACAATTTCAGCGGCGGCGGCGATGGCCAGACCCCCGGCGCGGGCCTGGCGTTACCCGTGGTCGATAATTTGGCATCAATTTGGTCGCTGGAAACCACAATTAACGGATCCGACAACGCCGCCAGCTTCATCTATTCCATCGCGATAGATAACTATGACATTTTATATGTGAATGGAAATTTTGTCAGCTGGACGAATCATGCCGGGGCCGTGGCATGGTCCCCGTATGAGTCTTTGGCGCCTTATCTTCACCAGGGAGAAAACGACATCCGGGTGATAATCGGAGGCGACAACGACGCGGCAGACTATTTTGCGATGGCAATTCAAGGTTATCCCGCCCTTCCGAATGTTTTGTACGGCACTACTGAAAACGGCGGCAGCTACAGTTATGGCTCCGTGTTCAAGATCGTCTTTTCGAATGAGGACGTTATATTGCATAGCTTTACCGAAGCTCCCGAAGGAAAAAATCCTATTGGCGACATGGTCTTGTTTGGCAACACGCTGTACGGGGTCACGCGGCAGGGCGGCACGAACGACAACGGCACCGTATTCAGCGTTAGTACAAACGGCTTAAATTATCAGACGCTTTACACGTTCACACTGACAAATAGCGGCGATGGAGCCAACCCTGAAGCGGGGCTTCTACTGATCAGTAATACGCTGTACTGCACAACCTATGTGGGCGGGACCAATGGCGGTGGCACTATATTCAGGATCAATACCGACGGTTCAGGTTATCATGTCCTTCATAATTTTGGCTCTTCCGGTGATGGCTATAACCCCGAAGCTCCTCTTCTATTGGTAGGCAACACGCTGTATGGCACGGCTCGTAATGGCGGCAGCGGTTATGGCACAGTATTCAGCTATAGCCTTGGCAGCTCCAATTATCAGACGCTCTATAGTTTTAATGCTTACAGCGGCGATGGAGAACTTCCTTTGGCTGGATTAGCTGTCTCGGGCAACATTCTTTACGGGACGACGTCCGGCGGCGGCGCTAATGGTGATGGCACGATTTTCAGCTACAACGTCAGCAGTTCGTATTATACCAATTTCTATAACTTTATTAACCCCTACCTCGGCAGCGATCCGCAATCAGGATTAGTCGTAACAAACGGTATGTTATATGGCGCAATTTATTACGGAGGAACCAACAGCGGCGTCCGCGGCAATGGCGCACTTTTTAGAATTGGTGTGAATGGTCTTGGATATACAAATCTGCTGCTTTTTGGTTCCTCTGATAGCGATTTTGGCCAAAATCCCGCTTCTGATTTGATTATCCAAACCAATTTGCTTTACGGAACAACCTTGTTTGGCGGCACGAATAATGGTGGAAATGGGATGGTATTTAGCATCAATACTAATGGAACCGATTTCCATGATATTTATAATTTCACGGGGAAACCCGACGGCGCGAATCCTAATGGAGGGATTTCGTCGCAATGAAGAAGTGGTTTTGCGTAATTCGACTCCGAGAAACGGAAGTCTGGAAACGCAAGTTGACAACACAATTAAGTCGTAGAATATTAATTCAGATCATACGAGAAAGGATACCATGAGAATGATTGCCATCGTACTAGTGTCTGCCGTGACCTTTGCTATTTCAGTCCGCAGTCAGGGCTTTTTAAATTTAGATTTTGAATCCGCATACGGCCTGCCAGGTGATCCGGGATTCCATGGCACGCCGATACCTGTGACAAATGCTTTACCAGGCTGGACAGCCTATGGCGGCCCTGCTTTGGCTGACATTTATTACGTGAGCAATAGTTTTCCGGGTGCGAGCACGGCCGTCGAGCTGGAAAGCGGCAGCCTTGCACTTAACGGAACATTCAGTGTCGGGTTGTATGGGGGTGGCTCAATCACCCAGACTGGGCCGGTTCCAGAAAATGCTGAATCTTTGCAATTTGAGGCAAGTTCGGCACTCAATTTGGAAGTAACCTTGGGCGGGCAAAACCTTTCCTATTCAGCGCTATCGAAAGGCCTTGGTTATACAGTGTATGGTGCAAATATCCCAGGCATCCTGGATGGGCAGATGGAGGAGTTAAGTTTTATTGGCGGATCGGATATTGTTCTAGATAATATTCAGTTTTCGCCGATGAGCATTCCGGAGCCGGGAGAATTATGTTTGATTGGCGTTGGAGCCGTTTTATTTGGAGTTTGGCGCAAGCGGAAGGATGTTTGGCCGCAAAAGAACGCATAGATCACGAAAGAAGCTCGTGTTTCTATGGCGTCTGGGGCGATTGTAGAGCGGTAACTCCATCGCGGCGTCAGCTGAAGAGGCCGCACCTACGGAGCTGGAGATTCTATGTTTGATCGGTTTTCTACAAATATAGCGCTCCTAACGGAGCTCAAAACGACCGTTGGCACGAAGGGTGATCGATACGGTTTGACAGAACCAGGCGTACCGTAGATTCTAAAAAAGTACTGATTCAAGAAAGGATACCATGAAAACCATAGCAGCGGTATCGGCTTTAGCAGTGATATTCGCAACCACAGCGTGCGGACAGGGCTTTCTGAATCTAAATTTTGAGTCGGCCTACGGCTTGCCTGGAAATCCTCCGAGCTTCGGCGAGCTTGTCTCCGTTACAAACGCCTTGCCAGGCTGGACTGCATACGTTGATGAGAGGACTTTTTCCGATATAAACTATGTGAGCAATAAGCTTTACGGCGTTTCGACATTAGTTGAATTGGAGGGGGGCAGTCTGGCGCTTAATGGAGATTTTAGCGTCGGATTGTATGGCGACGGCTCGATTAGCCAGACGGGACTGATACCAAACGATGCCGAGTCTTTGCAATTTGAGGCTAGTTCGGTAATCAACCTGGAAGTCACACTTGGCGGACAATACCTTTTATATTCGCCTCTCTCTGACGGTCCAGGTTATACTTTGTACGGTGCAAATATTCCGGCTGGCATGGATGGGCAATTGGAATCGTTAACTTTTTCCTCTGATCCGCGGGGGGTTGCTGTATTAGACAACATTGAGTTTTCGCCGATGAGCATTCCGGAGCCCGGGGAATTATGTTTGATTGGTGTTGGGGCGGTATTGTTTGGGGTTTTGCGCAGCCGGAAAGATGCATGGCCGCAAAAGAACGCATAGATCACAAAAGAAGCCAGCCGTGACGGGAACCGAATATGCCACTCCTGCAGAGCTGGAGATTTTATGTTGGGTGGTTTTCCGCAAATAGGTCACTCCTAACGGAGTTGCCGCTGGCGCGAAGGGTCGGGCGATGCGGTTTGACAGAATTGGACGTACCGGTAGATTCTAAACAGTACTGATTTGAGAAAGGACAGCATGAAAATGATTGCCACTGTACTGGTTGTTGCCATGGTCTTTGCTGTCTCAGTTCGAGGCCAGGGCTTCATCAATCTAAACTTTGAATCGGCGTACAATTTGCCTTCGAATCCACCCCCACCAAACGGCACATATGTCCCTGTTTCGAATGCCTTGCCGGGCTGGGCTGCCTTCGACGGTCCGAACGCTTATTCAGATATTTATTACGTAAGTAATTTTTTTTACGGTGCAGGCACGGCCGTCGAGTTGGCAAGTGGCAGCGTCGCGCTTAATGGAACCTTCAGTGTCGGGTTATATGGGGGCGGTTCGATCAGCCAGACCGGATTGGTTCCAAACAGTGATGAATCTTTGCAATTCGAGGCCAGTTCGACACTCAATTTGGAAGTAACCTTGGGCGGACAAAACCTTTCCTATTCAGCGCTATCGAAAGGTCCTGGTTATACGTTGTATGGTGCAAATATCCCGGGCAGCTTGGTTGGGCAGGTGGAAGAACTAGAGTTTATAGGCGGATCGGATATTGTTCTAGATAATATCCAATTTTCACCGATGAGCATCCCTGAGCCAGGGGAATCGGGTTTGATTGGTGTTGGAGCGGTTTTGTTTGGCGTTTGCCGCAGGCGGAAGGATGCCTGGCCGCGAAAGAACACATAGATCACGAAAGAGGCTCGTCGTGATGGGAACCGAATATGCCGCTCCTACAGAGCTGGAGATTTTATGTTGGGTCGGTTTTCTACAAATATAGCGCTCCTAACGGAGCTCAAAACGCCGTTGGCACGAAGGGCGGGCGATGCGGTTGACAGAATTGGACGTACCCGTAGATTCTAAACAGTACTGATTTGAGAAAGGACAGCATGAAAACCATAGCAGCGGTATTGGTTTTAGCAGTGATAGTCGCGGCCTCAGCCCGCGGACAGGGCTTTCTGAATTTAGATTTTGAGTCGGCCTATGGCTTGCCTGGATCCCCTGTTAAATATGGCGAGCTTGTCTCTGTTACAAACGCCTTGCCGGGGTGGACTGCGAACGTTGATAAGAACGCTCTTTCCGATATAAACTATGTGAGCAATATGATTTACGGTGTTTCGACATTAGTTGAATTGGAGGGGGGTAGTCTGACGCTTAGTGGAGATTTTAGCGTGAGATTAGATTCGGGTGGTTCGATTAGTCAAACGGGATTGGTTCCAGATAACGCCGAGTCTTTGCAATTTGAGGCGATTGCTAACGCACAACCCAACTTGTACGTCATTTTGGGCGGACAAAGCCTTTCATATTCCGTCCTTTTCGCGGGCTCTGGTTATGATGTTTACGGAGCAAATATCCCGGCGGAGATGGACGGGCTAATGGAAACTTTAACATTCGGCATTGAAGGCCCATCGTATAGTGTATTAGACAACATTGAGTTTTCACCTCAGATCATTCCGGAACCGTCGGAATTTGGTTTGATTGGTGTTGGGGCGGTAGTGTTTGAGGTTTTGCGCAGGCGGAAAGATGTTTGGCCGCGAAAAAATGCAAGAGCAGCTCGTGTTTCTGTGGTGTCAGGAGTGATCCTAGAGCGTAACTCCATCGCGGCGTCAGCCGAATAGGCCGCTCCTATGGAGCTGGAGATTTTATGTTGGGTCGGTTTTCTACAAATATAGCGCTCCTAACGGAGCTCAAAACGACCGTTGGCACGAAGGGTGAGCGAGACGGTTTGACAGAACCAGGCGATGGTTTTGGTTTCTTTCTATCAGTAGCCAAAAATAGGTTCGCCGCAATTTGCGGAATTAGCGGATGAGATCTTTGTTTTCTTTGCGCTCTGCGCGAAATTATTCCGTGTTTATCTGAAATCTGCGGATAGAAAACCTTTGCGATCTTTGCGTTCTTTTGCGGCTAAGATTCTGTCAAAAGCAGCCCTAATTGTCTTGATATCGGAGGTCGCTTCCGTTATGCATTGACTTGAACAGAAGCCGTTTTTTGCCTTTATCAACTTAGCAGTACACCGGGCTTCTGTTTTTCAAAGAGAGGAATCCTATTTATGCAGGCACGCACTAACGTTAGGTTTGGTCGTAGCGCTTTTTGGCGGTTCATTATTTTTGTTGCGGGGGTGGTGGTGTGGTTTGCCACGCCGTTGGTGAATGGCAAGGCGAATGATCCGGTAAATCCGTTCCACGAACCGGGGGGTGAATATTCGCGTCTGATAGACTCTCCCTCACCTCCGCCTTCGCCCGGCTTCAGCGCGACAGGCCTGCCCTCTCTCGCTGGGAGAGGGAGAATTGTCGTCCGATCGTTTGATACTCCTGAAGATTGCAGCGGTTCAAGGATTCAATGCGCGAAACGGCCTTCAGGAAATTCTCCCCGGGACCCGGCGGACCGGGAGGTCCGCCCTACCACAACCAATGGGCTTACGGCGGAACAGGTTAAGGGACTTCACGCGCGGTTTGGGCTTTCGAATGATACGATCAATCGCTTGCCCAAATCGGCTTTGCAGCCCATGCTCTGGCAAGTGGCGCATCCGAAGGTGGATCTTCATGCTGCGGCCAATCATTTTCGCCTGCTCCAATTGCGCGATGAACATGGCCAAATCCCGACGAATGCCTGGGTTGCCGCGGCGCAATAGCGGGCGGCGATCGTCGCTCATTCCAAGACGGCGGATGTGCAGAATTTGTTCCCGTCGGTTCAAACGGCGGGCGCCGGCGGTTCCGGCGTGTCGTCGTCTCTCAGGGCCAACGTCGCGGGTATCTCGTCGTCGGGTTGGACATGGCTGGGGCCGGGGAATATCGGTGGACGGGTGCGGTCGATTCTGATTCATCCCACGACTAATAGCATTATGTGGGCGGGCGGCGTGGACGGCGGGGTATGGAAGACGACCAACAGCGGCGCCAAATGGTTCCCGCTGGATGATTTTATGCCGAACCTGGCGGTCTCGTGCATGGTGATGGATCCCACTAACCCCAATGTGATTTATGTCGGCACCGGCGAGGGTGAGTATAACCAGGATGCTGTCCAGGGCGCGGGCATCTTTAAGACGACCGATGGCGGCACGACCTGGACGCAACTGTCGTCCACGGCGAACGGCATTTTCTGGTATGTGAATCGGCTGGCGATTTGTCCGACGAATAATCTCATCATTCTAGCGGCCACCCGAAGCGGCATCATGCGGAGCACTGACGGCGGCGCCAGTTTCACACCGGCGATGGGCACGGAAATGCTGGACATACAATTCAGTCCCACGAACGGCCAATGCATCGCTTCCGGGTGGAATGGAGGCGTATTTTATTCCTCGGACGCGGGCGCGACGTGGTCGACGGCGACGGGCCTGCCGACGTCGGATGGCTTTGTCGAGGGGCGGGTCGAAGCGGCTTACGCCCCGAGCGATCCCTCGATTGTTTATGCTTCGGTGGACAACAACGACGGTGAAGTTTACAAATCCGCCGACGGCGGACAGACATATAGTCTCGTCAATACGGGCAACACTTACCTGAGCGGCCAGGGATGGTACGACAATTGTATCTGGGTTGACCCGACCAATCCCAACACGGTGGTTGTGGGCGGCACCGATATCTGGCGCAGCACGGATGGAGGAAATACATTTACGGACATTGGCGGTTATTCCGGCAGCATCCATCCGGATAACCACGCCATCGTTGGCATCCCGAGCTACAATGGCAGCAGCATCCGGACGGTGTTTATCGGAAATGACGGCGGGATTTTCGAGGCGACGGACATTGTCACGGCCTCATCCAGCAGCGGTTGGACGACGCTCAATAATAACCTGGGCATCACGCAGTTTTACGGCGCGGCCGGCAATGTCACCAGCGGCACGATCGTGGCCGGCGCCCAGGACAACGGCACAGAGCGGTATACGCCGGCCAGCGGCACTAATGGCTGGATCGAGTGGTTTGGCGGTGACGGCGGCTATTGCGCGGCGGACCCTACGGACCCGAATTATTTTTATGGCGAGTACACTTACCTCGCAATCTTTCGCAGCACCGATGGAGCCAACTCGGGAGGGTCCATTTATTCCGGCATAACGGATGCCGGCGGGGATGAAGATTTTGATCCAGGCGATACCAATGACAACAGCGCCAATTTTATAGCTCCATTCATCCTGGATCCGAACAACCCGAACACGCTGCTGGGCGGCGGCCTGAGCCTTTGGCGCAGCACGAATGTGAAGGATTCCACGCCGTCCTGGACGGCGATCAAAGGGAGCATCGGCACGCCTGTGAGCGCCATCGCGGTGGCGCCCGGCAATTCCGACATTATCTGGGTGGGGTACGATGACGGTTCGATTTATTTCACGACCAACGGCACTTCCGGAAGCCCGACGTGGTACCAGGCGAATCTCGGTTCGCCGAATCTGCCGACGCGCTATTGCGAGCGTCTCACCATTGATCCGCATACTTCAACGACCGTTTACGCGTGCTTTGGCGGATTCAGCGGCGGCAATATTTGGCGCACGACGGATGATGGGGCGCATTGGGCGAACATCGCTTCAGGTTTGCCCAACGCACCGGTCAATTCACTCGTCATCAAGGCATCGGACAGCGGATCGCTTTATGCGGGCACGGAAGTGGGCGTCTTTGCCAGCTCCGATGGCGGCACGACGTGGTCCACGTCCAACGATGGTCCGGCGAATGTGGCGGTGGACGAACTGTTCTGGATGGGCGATACGCTGGTGGCTGCCACGCATGGCCGGGGCTGTTTTTCTATTGTGATCCCGTCTGATTCGCTATTCATCACTCCTGGAAGCGGGTTCACTTCCAGCGGCGTGGCCGGCGGGCCATTCACTGTCACGGCTGAGACGTTGACCTTGACCAATGAAGGAGCGTCCACGCTGCAATGGAGCCTGATCAACACATCGTCGTGGCTGAATGTATCATCCAGCAGCGGCACGTTGGCGGCCCATGCCACCACGACTGTGACTGTCAGTTTGAATGCCACGGCCAACACTCTTCCCATCGCGTTTTATTCCGCTGATCTTTTGTTCTCCAATCAGACCACGCATATCACCCAAACGCGCTCGTTCTCCCTCACGGTGCATTCGTCTGAGCTCGTCCAGAACGGCGGCTTTGAAACGGGTGATTTTACTGGCTGGACGCTCAGCCCTGATGCGGATGGCTTCGACTTTGTTGACGACGGCTACGAGTCCGATTACGCGCCGCATTCCGGATCTTATTTTGCTATCTTCGGTCAATATTCCATGGATGGCTATGTCACGCTTTCCCAAACGCTGCCGACGACGCCGGGATCCGCCTACCTGCTTTCCTTCTGGTGGGAAAACGGCGATTTCGCTCCAAATCGACTTGAAGTGGATTGGAATGGAACAACGGTAATGGATCAATCCGACGCATCTTTACCGTCCTGGACCCAACAAGTTTTTATCCTTACCGCGACAAATTCGAGCACAACTCTTTCATTTTATGGGTACGACGACAATTGGTATGTCGGCCTGGACGACGTCAGTGTGACGGCTCTGGCGCCGACGGTGTCCCAGGTAATATCAGCCACGAATGGCACGCTCCAATTTTCGTGGAATGCGGTCTCGGGGCTGGCCTATCAAGTGCAATACCGAACCAATCTGCTGTCGGGGTCGTGGCAGAATTTGGGCAGTCCGATTACGGCAAACAGCTCGAGGATTATCACGGCTGATAATATTGGTCCGGACAAGCAGAGATTTTATCGGACGGTGGTTTTGCCGTAGGCGAGGGGAGATGGGAGATGGGATGGGCAACGGCAGAAATGGGACGGATGGGACACATGGGACGGATGAGTATCAAGCCGCTCTGCAGCTAAAATCACTCGTCCTTGAAAAATTGATCGAATTCGGTTAATGGTTATTCAAAAGGAACGATACAAATGAAAATCACCTACTACGGACATGCCTGCTTTGGAGCGGAAATCAACGGCAAACATCTTCTATTTGATCCGTTTATCACACAAAATTCTCTGGCCAAGTCCATTGACATCAAAAAGATCAAGGCGGATTACATTCTCGTGACTCATGCGCACGATGATCATTTGGCTGATGCGAGCGCAATCGCAGCGCAAACGGGGGCGACGGTGGTAACGAATTTTGAAGTAGCCGAATGGCTGGGCAAAAATGGCGTCAAGAAAGTATACGGCTTAAATCCGGGCGGCAGTTATCCGTTTGATTTCGGGCGGGCGAAATTTGTCCATGCGATTCATTCCAGTTCTTTTCCCGACGGTTCCTACGGCGGCGTGCCTGGCGGGTTCGTGGTGGAGTCGCGGGATGCGAATTTTTATTATTCCGGCGACACGGCGCTGACGCTGGACATGAAACTTTTTGGCGAAGCAACGAAGCTTAAGTTTGCCATCCTGCCGGTGGGCGGCAATTTCACCATGGACGTGGACGACGCCATCCGCGCGGCGGGTTTTCTCCAGTGCAAAGAGGTCATGGGCGTGCATTACGACACGTTTCCGCCGATCAAGATTGATCATGCTGCGGCGAAGGAAAAGTTCCGGGCGGCAGGGTTGACACTGCATTTGTTGCAGATTGGGGGAACGTGGGACGTCTGATGGGAGATGGAAGATAGAGGCAAACCTCGAACATCGAACGCCGAATGATAGCGGCGCGGGAGGTGGTAGCACCACTTGGCCAGCCGCCTACCCAAACATCGAGGATGACGATGAGGAAGAGAATGATTCCGAACTGTTATGGACATAAAAAAATTGAGTGGAGTACCACCGTTCACTACCAAGGATGGATCGGAGATCCGCGAATTGCTGGCGCACCGCAATTCGGGCATCCGCAATCAAAGCCTGGCGGAGGCGCGGTTGCCAGCGGGCGGAGCAACACAGGAGCAACACAGGAGCATTATCATGTTTGGACGGAGGAGATTTATTATATCACCCACGGCATCGCCCGGATTCGCGTTGATGGCGAAATTCGCGATGTCAAAGCCGGCGATGCCATAGCCATTCTTCCGGGACAAAAGCATAAACTTTGGAATACGGGGAAGGAGACGCTCCGGCTGCTATGCTGTTGCGCGCCGGCGTATGAGCACACGGATACTGTTATTACGGAAACGCCGAACACCGAATCTCATTGAACGGCGCGCGCCGAATGTTGAACAGGGAAGATTTTTGGATTGATGGATGGGTGGATAGACGGGAACCATCGAACGTTGCAAATCAACGGAAGTGCCGAAGATCAGATTCGCGGTGGCAGCGTCACTTGCGATCTCGCGCGGTTTCACAGTCCCGGCCAGATATTACGTTGCGTTACCAGCGGTAGTCGCACTCCAAGAGTCGCGCTCGACCCTGGCTAATTTCCGGTACCCCTTCCCGCCTTCGCTCAGAAGCTACGAGCGGACAGGCAGGGTACTCATTTAGAGCCTCGTTCCTCGGCTGCAGAAACAACCAACACCCGGCCCGTTTCCCCGAATCAACGCTTCAAGGGCAGATGGAATTCATCCGCATGATACGAACTGCGCACCATCGGCCCGCTGGCGACATGAACGAATCCCATTTCTTCGGCGGCGACTTTGTATTCGGCGAATTGCGCCGGGGTCACAAATTCCTTCACGGGCAAATGTCGCAGGGTCGGTTGCAAATATTGGCCGAGCGTAAGGATATCGCAACCGGAGGCACGCAGGTCGCGCATAGACTCGAACAATTCGGCGGGGGTTTCGCCCAGTCCCAGCATGATGCCGGACTTGGTGTAGATGGTGTGGCCGCGCTTTTCTTTGACTTTGCGCAATACGGTCAGGCTGCGGTCGTAGGTGGCGCGGTGCCGGACTTCGGGCGTGAGGCGCCGCACTGTCTCCAGATTGTGGTTGTAAATGTGCGGATCGGCGGCAAGGACCGTCTCGATTGCGGCGTCGCTGTCGTTAAAATCGGGCACGAGGACTTCGATGACGATGCCGGGATTGAGTTCGCGGACGCGTTCGATGGTTTGCGCAAAATGCGCCGCGCCGCCGTCTTTCAAGTCGTCCCGGGCCACGGCGGTGATGACGACGTGTTTCAATTTCATGCGGCGGGTGGCTTCGGCCACGCGGGCGGGTTCGTCGGCTTCGAGGGCAAAGGGTTTGGCGGTGGCGACGGCGCAAAAGCCGCAGGCGCGCGTGCAGCGGTCGCCGGCGATCATGAAAGTAGCTGTGCCTTTACTCCAGCATTCCCAGTGGTTCGGGCACTTGGCGCTCTCGCAAACGGTGTGCAGCTTGAGTTCGTCCAGGAGAGTCCGGGTACGCGCAAAGGTGTCGGTGGTAGGCAGCGTAATGCGCAACCACTCTGGAAGGCGCGGGCGCGTGGGGGCTTTGGAATCGGCACTTGTCATGACCAACGTAGATTACATGGTTTTGGGGGAAGTGAAAAGTTAAAGCGTTAAAGAGATCCGACCGGATCGGACCGATCTTATGTGGAGAATCTTCAACCAAAACGCCTCCAAAACCGCTTGCCGCGAGAGTTCAACTGACTTATGCTTATGGGTCTGTGACAGAAGAACGTAAGTCCGCTGCAATCGCCAAAGGCCGTTGCGCAGGCGCTGAGGTTTGCCCTTTGAGCCGTGTGCCGGTTGGGACGACGGTTTGCATCAAAGCCCTGGCCGCATCGCCCGAAATTCGTGAGCGATTGCGGGCGCTGGGCCTATCCGAAAAGCAGGAACTCAAGCTATTGAGCAACTGCGAAACCAATTTCGTTTGCCAGGTCTGCAATGCCACCCTTGATTTGAACGCCGAACTGGCCGACGCCATTTTAGTGGAAACTCCCCTGCCCGTCCGCCAGTTGCAGAGCCTGGTGGACGATGTTTCACAACCCAAGGCGAAACCGCTCCGCGCAGCGGTGCGAATTCTTGTTTGCGTAGCGGCGCTGGTGGTCGTAGGGGTTTTGGTCTGGCAAGGACTTACGGCCCATGGCAATCCAAATCCGGCTACATCGAAGATCAGCCCGGCGGCGGCCACGTTGGATATCGGGGTCCTGGTATTTCGCGAAGGATTGGAAACGATTTTGGTGCTGGCGGCCATCGTAGCCAGCATGACAGGGCCGCGCGCAGCCCAGCGCAGACCGGTTATCGCCGGCGCAGGCGCAGCCTTTGGCGCCACTTTGGTGACATGGTTTGTGGCTGTGGGAATCATCAGCAATCTTCAAGGAAGCGTGTCCGCGCTGAATTTGCAGGCGGCGACAGGGCTGCTCGCCGTGGTGGTGCTGTTGGTGGTGATGAACTGGTTTTTTCACAAAATTTATTGGGGCGGCTGGATTGCGATGCACAATCGCAATAAAAAGAAATTATTGAGCAGCGCCAGCGTGGCGGAAATCTCGCGCCAACGCCTCACCTGGGGATTGGCCCTGGTCGGGTTCGCGTCGCTTTATCGCGAAGGTTTCGAAGTGGTCCTGTTCCTGCAAACGTATTATCTGCAAATGGGCGGGAAGATCGTCCTGTTCGGCGCATTGTTGGGATTGTTTTTCACCGGCATTGTTGCGGCATTGACCTTCCTGGCACATCGCCGATTGCCTTACCGGAAAATGCTCGTGCTGACGGGTATTCTCCTGGGCGTTGTCCTGCTGGTAATGGTGGGGGAACAGGCGCAGGAAATGCAATTGGCAGGCTGGATTCGCACTACGCCAATTCCCTGGCTTAAGATTCCCGGCTGGGCGGGCTTATGGTTCTCGGTGTTTCCGACTGTCCAAACTTTGGTGGCACAGGGAATTGCGCTGGTGTTGGTTGCAGGGTCCTACTTCGCGGCGCGGTTTCTGGGTGGGAAGGGTGAGGAAGCGGAGGGTGCGAAGATAGAAGATAGAAGATAGAAGATGGGGGAGGAGCGCGAACGTCGAACAAGGCAGAGTGCGACGTATGGGACAAAGGGGACGGATGCGGGCGCGAGGATGAGGATGACGATGAGAATGATTCCCCTCTTCCCACGTTTTAACGTTTTAACGATTCAACGATCCCATTGGCCAATTTCTCAAATTGAGGGAGGGAGTTGTATAATTGGGCGGAGAGACGGAGGAGGCGTTTTGGGGGCGCGGGCCAGGAGATGACGGGGACTTCGATTTGATACTTTTCGCGCAAGGTGTCCTGGAGAGGATATTCATTCAATGGCAATCGCGGACCCGCATTCGGCGCGGCATCGGGCAATGGGATAGCGGCAAGCGAGCCGATAAATTCTTCCGGGCATGGTTCTTCTATGCGCAAAGCAGCACACAATATTTTACGCGCGGCCAATGCCAGCGCGCGGTTGCGCGCCATTATTTCGGGCCAGCCTCCCGGCAGCAGCGAACCGATAAAGCGAAGGGCTCCGGGCACGCTCAGGCAGGCAGACGGGTCCCATGTGCCCGGCCAGGCAAATTCGATCAAAAAACGCGAACGATCCGTGCGTTGTGAATTCGCGCCGTTACTGATGATCAGCGGACGAATTTGGTTTTGTTTGTCGCGCGCCACGTGCAGAAATGCCGCGCCTTTGGGAGCGCATAACCATTTATGGCAATTGGCGGTGTAATATGCCGCGCCAATCTGTTTCACGTTCACAGGTACCATCCCTGCCGCGTGGGCGCCGTCTACGAGCGTATCCACGGCGCGCCGCTTAAGCTCGCTCACGAGTCGTTCAATCGGCATTACAACGCCGGTCTGGCTGGTCAAATGATCAATCATCGCAAGACGCGTGCGCGGTGTGACGCGCTCCAAAATGGGCGCAACGAGGTCATCTTCGCTACGAAATGGAAATGGGATCGGAGCCACAACCACCTTCGCGCCGGATCGTTCCGCAGCGAACTCGAGCGCGTTTCGGCAGGCGTTGTACGCGTAATTGGTCACGAGCAATTCGTCGCCGGGTTGAAACACGAGTGAACGCAGGATTGTGTTCACTCCCGCTGTTGCATTCGGCACAAAGACGAGGTCGTCGACGTCCGCGCCAATAAATTCCGCGAGCGACTGGCGGGCGGTGTCCAGGTGCCCTTCCAGTTCACGGGCAAGGAATTGGAGAGGCTGGCGTTCGAGGCGTTCGCACCACTCATTTTGGACTGCCAGTACATGACGCGGGCATGCGCCGAAGACACCGTGGCTGAGGAAAATGAGATTGGGATCGAGGAGCCAGAGGCCAGGGTCGACGGCGGGGCGGTCGAGAGGGAACTTTGAAGCATTGAAGGGTTGAAGCGTTGAAGCGGGTTTCATTTACGATTCAATGTTCGTAATTCGTGGGCAGGAGTGGTGGCGTTCGCACGTATAAACAAACGAAATCAAAGCGTGAGGAAATGTTCAAGCACCAAGCACGGATTCACAGTTAGCCGCTCCGTAACCTTGGGCCGAACGTGAGCGTTCGGATGATTCTCCCTCACCCCTGCCCTCTCCCACAAGGAGAGGGGAATTGTCGTCCGATGGTACGACAGACCGTCCCTGCCATCGGCATCACGGGGATGATTCCTGGCGTGGGGAGCGCAAGGGCTGGTTTGGCTCTTCTGCCGGCGCCTGTTCAGTCCCATTGGGCCCGTTCGGCAGGCCATTGGTATCGTTTTTGAATAGGTGGCGGAGGAGCCAGAATCGTTTTAGGCCCTGAACGAAAGTATCGTAGTTATGAATGGTTTCGCCAATGTTGCCGAGCATGTTGGAATTGGCCTGGACTTGCGCATTTAAATTACTGGTAATCATTGCCAGATTGACGAGCGTTGCGGTCACGTTGGTATTCAAGTTGGCCACCAATTCATTGGCGTTGGTCAGCAAGGGATGCGTCTCGACGATGGAGACATTCAGATTGGTGTCGAGGCGGGAAATAAAGGTATTGGCGTTGTTCAACAACGGATGGGTTTGGACGACAGTTTGATCCAGGTTGGAAGTCACGTTCGCTGTGTTGATCAGGATTCGATTCAGTTGATTCGTGAGGGCGAGAAAGTTTGGCAGGGCGTCCTGCACCTGGCCAATCATTGCCTGGAGGCGGTCAGCGACCGCCGGCGTTTCATCGACGGGCAACCAGGCGGTATCGTCGTTTGTCGAAAACTGCTGGTAGGCGTGATTGCGCGGGTGCCACCAGGCCGCGATATAATGTTTGTCGTGTTCCTGATTATTGTAAGCGGTGACGGTGGGAAGATGCAGTTCGGCAATCTTTGCCAGATTGCTGTCGGTAAGCCATGTGTAGGCACGAAAGAGGAGGTTGGAGTTGGCGTCGTGAATTTCCTGCGCCAATTGCCATTGGCCGGGTTGCGAATCCACGTTTGCCTTCAACGCAGCCAAATTGGTAAAGACGGTGATGGGCTGGGTGACGCAGACTTCGTAGCCATTTGTACCGCGAGTCACTTCGATTTGGCGCTGGTTCAAAAACCCCGAAGGGTTGACCCGCGCAAAGGAACCTTCCGACCAAATGTAGCGAAAGAAAGGCTCGAAGATCTCGAATTCAACCCGGACATGATGAGGCGATCCGGGTTTCTCAGGTGTAACACGTGTAATATGCCCCACGGAAAAACCCATGATAGTGACGGGATCGCCCACGTTCAGGCCGGTGGAGGTTGCGACGTAGATGTGAAACCTGGCTTTGGTGACGAACCAACCGCGCTGGGCGGCCACGTTATAGAGGTAATAGCCGAATCCGAACAGGAGCAGCAGCGTCGCCAAAAAGACGAACCAGCCCACGCCCCGTTCCATTCGGCTGAGACGGGTGCGAAGTTGGGGAGTTAGATCCTGGAGGGGCATGTGCGTTGAAGCGTTGAAGTGTTGAAGCGTTGAAGCGGTATATTCCGGGAACCGAGTGAATATTGCCGCTCTAAGGACTCTCTCTCACGTCTCTGTGAATCTGGGACGGCATTGTCGTTCGAATGATTCTCCCTCACCCCTGCCCTCTCCCGCTGGGAGAGGGGGAATTGTCGTCCGATGGATTGATACGGCGAATGACAACAATAAACCTTGGCTTCGACGCGCGATGATTTCATTTCGCCTCCTCTGCTGTTACCAACGGTGCGGCGAGCAGTTCTTTTACAAGGGGTTCGTCGGAGGCGATAAGCTGCTGCCACGAACCGAGCGGCACGAAGCTTTGTTCCTTCAATAACGCAAATTGCAAACGGTCGCCGCGCCAGGGACGAAAATCGTCAGTTGTAACCACGATTGTGAGCGGCTTTTTGTTTAGCCAGGGGTGGCCGATCCATAGCTCGTCGAGAAAGCGCCGCCACCAGAGAGAATGCCGGGCGTCCAGTGCGCCAAGGGGATTATCGGCCAGGAGAATTTCCGGCCGCAACGCCAGCGCCCGGGCCAGGCCGGCGCGTTTGTGCCAACTCGGAGAGAGATGCGTAGGCCGCACGTCCGCGATTGGTTTCAGGTGAGTCACCGTAAGCAGTTCGTCAATGGCCGCCAAGGCTTCGTCCGGTCCGAGATTCTGACGATAACGCAGCGGGAGCGCGACGTTTTCGGCCACGGTGAGATAATGAAACAACTGGGACTGCTCGAAAACAAAACCAGTGCGCAAGCGATCGGAAAGGCGCGATTCGTCAAAGATGCGCGTCGCGGTCCCGTAAAATTTGTAAGAGCCGGCAACGGGTGGAATGAGTCCGGCCGCGGTCATAAGGAAATCGCTTTTACCTGAGGAATGAGGCGCGCCCACGACCCAGAATTCGCCCGGCGCGACGACCCAGTTTACGTCTTTGAGCACAATAAAATCCGGGTCCTGGACCGCGGCCATGGCGACGCCGCGCATTTCAATTGGCATTACGTCAGGTGGCGGTTTGGGATTGGCGGATTCGTTCATGCGTGGAGGTAGAGAATGAAAAAGAAGGCGTCAATGAGGACGCAGACAAAGATGCACTCGGTAGCGGCGCGGATGGTCACGCGCGATACGTCTTCGAGGCGGAGCGGCTGCGCCAGGCCCTGGTAACAGGTGACGATGCCGATAAAAAATCCGAAAGAGCAGGACTTGAGGGCAAGCAACACAAAGTCCTGCCAGCGCAGAGAATTGGCGACCTCGGCGAAATAGTTGGCGGGAGTAAGCGGGACGTTTTGCAGGAACACAAACAGATAGCCGCTGGCCAGGGCCACAAGTATCAAATAGACCGTGAGCGAAAAAACTCCGAGGGTCATTCCAATCACTTTGGGAACGACCAAATAATGGATAGGGTCAACGCCGGCGGCTTCGAGGGCTTCGACGTTGCCGAGAGCGCGGGCGGCACCCAACTCGATGACGTTGGCCGAACCCACGCGGGCGAGCGCCAGGACCGCAGCAAGGAGCGGCCCCAATTCCCTGACGATGACCGTCACCATAACCGTCCCGATAAATTCAAATGCTCCAAATCGCGCGGCCACGGCCACCGTTTGTCCGATGGCCAAAAATCCCAGCGCAATGGCTACAAACATATACATCGGCAGTTGCCGGGTACCGGCGCGGGCGATTTCGCGCTTGATCATCGGATGGATAACAGCGGAGGCAACGTTGATTTTTGTGAAAATGACCGCCAGCGTGATGAGGGCAAAGGCACAGATGCCCTGGGCGGTGAGCAAAAATGTAAAAATTTTGCGGCCCAGGAAGTCACTATAAGTTCGCGGCAATGGCGCTCGCCGCAACCATTTCTTTTCCGACCGGAAAAAGCTGGCCAGTTTTTCTTGCACAGTAACGCTCCTTGACGGCTGTAACGTAAAGCGGGTCAGCGGGTTCGTCAAAAAGTTTTAATAGGGCGCCGCTTCGTGCCAGAGGCACAACTGGATAGTAGCTAGTGCTTAATTGCATTGACAAGCGATATAATATTTGCGACGCTGTGGCATGGCAAGAACCGCGCCGCAGATCAATTGCCCTCTGGAAGATCGGGAAGAGTTGGAGCGAATGGCTTCCAGCCGCACTGAACCGAAACA
>DATAST010000120.1:0-1804 GCA_036269115.1 Verrucomicrobiia bacterium
ATGAAACAATGGGTGCGCCCGCGTATCCGACGGAAAAATATCCGGGCTTCAGCGGCTTGAGTGTAAATGTGACACGCGGCCCTTCCTTGTCGGGCAACGTCAGTTCGGCGTCCAGGGAGAAAAGAGAGGACGAGGGAAACCTCCATCGGATGGTGTTATTGGTTGCCGTGGCAGCGATCGCGGAAATGTTTGAAGCGGGAACGATTTCGAAATAGTTGGCCGTCTTTTTCCCGCCCGGCGTTTTCCAGTAGGGAACCCAGAGATGGCAATTCTCCGGACCCTGGGCGGTTGTCATGCTGACGGCGTCGGGGCTGTACAGCACTTTGAAATCAGGCCGGAAGATTTCCTGGCCGCCGCCCGGGGTGGACAGGCTTACGGAATTGTCCGCCTTCAATTCAATCCGATAAGTGTCATTCGTTAAAATCGCGCCGGCGTGCGCGTGCAAGGCCGGTGCCAGGCAACAAAACAATGCAACGTTTCTCAGCCATCTCTTTGGGGTTTGAAAACGGGTCACAAAATTCGGAATTGGTTGCGCCGGCGCGTTCGAAATCATTTGCACAAACGGAGAGAGTAGGCTCCGGGGCACCCTTCGCCTAGCTTGGGTTGCGACTTGATTCTAAGAAATTGCGACACGGCGAAAAGCTTGAATGCGGGACCGGATCTGCGGCGGCATTCAAGGGGTGCCGCAAGATCGAAGAAAAAAGACGCAGTCGCATCTATCGACCCTGCATTGCATGTGTTATTTACACATTAAAAGCGTAATTCTTTGTCAAAGCTCAAGCTCATATTTCCCCATTTCAAATCGTTTCGAGAGGTGTTTTCAGGCTATCATATCGGATTAAAGGCGTTCTGCGTCTGCGTGGGCCTCACTCTTGCCGCGAGCACGGCGGCGGCTGAACAGGCGGGCAGGGCGGACGACTTCGCGGATCGCATCGGAATCAACATCAAGTCGCCCTCATATGGAAATTACGCGCTGGTTTATTCCAATACCGCGCTGGTGGGTTCGAAACTTGCCGAACTCGGCATCCGCTATTATCGCGTCAACGCCAAGGACGTGGACGATGACTGGGCATTTTGCAGAAGTCTTCAGGACACCTACGGCCTGAAGGCCGACATGCAGGTGACATTTACCTTTTCGAGCCTTTCAAACCGATTGCGGACCAACGCGCTCGCTTTGGTCTCCGTGGAAGGGCCTAATGAAACGGATAATCCCGCCGCCGGCTTCACTTACAAAGGGCTCGGTTTCCCCACCGGGACGATCAATTTCCAAAACGATTTGTATCACATGGTCAAAAATGACCCCGCCACCACGAATCTGCCCGTGATCGTCCCCTCGGTGGCGCAACCCACCAACCAGTCCCGGCTCATCGGCAGCCTGGGTGATTACGAAAACATGCACAGTTACCCGGCGGGCAATATCCCCCGGACGTTTCTCGATTCGCTTCACATTACGAACGCCAATCTTCTCTTTACGCCGCCGAAGCCGATCGTTTCGACAGAAACGGGATATCATACCGCTCTCCAGGACAAGGCCCCTGTTTCCGAAAAGGCGCAGGGCAAATACATGCCGCGGCTTTTTTGCGATTATTGGACCCGAAATATTCCGCGCGTTTATGCTTACGAACTGTTTGACGAGGGAGTGGACCAAACCGATGCCGAGATGACCTACGGGATTCTGCGCAACGATGGCACGCCCAAACCGGCGTACACGGCGGAAAAGAACATGATTGGATTGCTGAACGAGCCCGGAACCAATTTCGGCCCCGGGGATTTTGATTTCAGCCTGTCCGGGAGCACCAACAAT
>DATAST010000121.1:0-2240 GCA_036269115.1 Verrucomicrobiia bacterium
ACGACGATGTGTTGCCAGCCGTTGTTCGTGGAGACGGGCGCGATGTCGGCGCCGTAGAGGCCCACAAAATTATAATTGGCCGTGACAAAGGCATCCAACTGGAAGTGGGTCGCGGTTCCGTATTGGTCGAGCGCGGACGCCGGATCCACCTTCACGTCAAATTCCAAAGCGGTAGCGTGCGAGAGGTCAACCGATCCGGGTAAATTATACGACGAGGCATGTTGCGCCTGTGTCGGCGTGTAAGTGATGGTCAGCTTGAGTGAACCGGAAGAGGCATTGCCATTGGCATCGTCCGTGGAGAAAGTGGTGGTTCCCGCGGCTGGGCCGTAATCATAACTGAAGAGGCTTGCCTGCGCGGAATTGTCGAAAGTATCCACGACATAGTTCTGGGCTTGGCCGTTCGAAGCGGCCAGCGCCAAGCCGACCGTGGCCAGCAACGCTGCTTTTGTGTATCGGTTGAATTTCATAACGGTGAGTTGATGTCTGCTTTGCTTATTTGGTTGGTGCGGCATTTTCCGGCGGTGTTGCGTGTATTAATTAGCAACGTCGCTGCTCTCTACCGAGAGGCACAGCCGGGGTGATCTGTGCCCACCATAGCAGTCCCGTTTTTGCTGGCATGTCGTGAAAATTGATGACACAAGCGAAATAGCTCATGAATAAAGGCTTTTGTGGAGTTTTCTCCATTGCCTCCAACGGTCGCAAACAAGTCATTTAAGAATTATTCCGCGAGATTTTTTTCTCTTGTAACACCAACTTAGTCCGCTTCTACAACGACTTAGCTCCGTTTTTCAGTAACTCGTAAGTGCTCCTGACAATCTATGAATAGCCCAATTCCCCGGTAGAATTCTCTGGAATTTTTTCTCCCTTTCGTATGTCCCATATTTTGATGACACCATTTGGACGGCCGAGGCTAATACTTTTGTACTATGTTTTGATGACATCCCCTTTTTGCCGTTCTGAGCTAGGTTGACCGTGTCCATCCAAATTATTGCGCCATCGGCAAACGAATTTGCAGCGTCAACAAATTGCGAAATGAATCCGTTCACACAAACTTCTGCCCGCTGCCGCTGGCCTCTCCTTGCGGTCTTATTTCTTGCCGCCAGCTTGGCGGCGTGCAGCAAACATGCGGAGACTCTGGGCGAATCAACCTCCTCTGATCCCGAGGTCAACGCGCATCTTGCCCAGCTTACTCATGAATTGCGCCACGCGATGGTCGGCCAAAAACTGAACCGCGATTTCGACGAGTTCGCCGCCCTGCGCCATTTGACCGTGCCACCGCCGCCGGAAGGAAAAAAATACGCCATCAGTGAAAAGTGGAAGGTCGTGCTCGTGGACAAATGAAAAATTTTCGCAGTTAAAATTATGACAACAAAAGATTTCCCCCACGCAAACCCGGTGAAGCCGTTCGCGCGCGCGTTCACACTGATCGAATTGCTGGTCGTCATCGCCATCATCGCCATTCTCGCCGGGTTGCTCTTGCCCGCGCTGGCGTCCGCGAAGGGCAAGGCGCGCCGCATCCAATGTGTTTCGCAAATGAAACAACTCGGCCTGGGCGTGTCGCTCTTCGCCGCCGATCACACCGACATGTTTCCGCCCGCCGGTTACTCCACTGCCAACAACCAGGTCGCGTGGGATGGTTTCATCAATAATTATATCGGCGGAAATTTGGCCCACACCGACCTCGACGGCGGCACACTGGATACCGACCAGGCGCCCGGAGTTTTGCATTGCCCGGCGGACCGCGGCGCGGACAGTGGCTGGGTGGCGAATTATCCCGGCGTCTTCGCGCGCCGCACGTATGCGATGAATGCCGTTGGCCCCGCCTACGGGACCGAATACCAGATTCAGCCCGGCAAATCCATTCCGCCCCCTGATCATGGCGTGGGCATCTATTGGGACGACGCCATTTTCCCAACCATCAACTGGGACATCCCGGGCTACACATCAGCAGTGGTGGCCGATCCCTCCGGAACCATTTTGCTCGTCGAACAACCTTGCGGGGATAACGTGGCCGATAATATTTGGCCCTGCATTTCGTTCGGGCCACAAGGAACCGCCGGCCAGGGGAACGGCGAACTCTATCAACTCGACAACAACGACACGGAAAACCAGGGCGCCGCGCTCTACGCCGCGCATGGTGCACGTTTCAATTATCTTTTCCACGACAACCACGTCGCGCCGCTCAAGGTGGAACAAACCATCGGCACCGGCACGCTCGCCTTGCCCAAGGGAATGTGGAC
>DATAST010000122.1:0-30469 GCA_036269115.1 Verrucomicrobiia bacterium
GTTTTAAAAAATAATGTGGCCGTTCGGAGCGAGGATTTTTGGTGTTTTGGCGAGGCTTCAGCGAAGGAGCATGTTTGAAAACCCTGTGACTGAAGCTGAAACGACGCCAAAACCCAAAAAGACCGCTTCCCCTTCTTTTCCCTCCCGAATGGCTACAGTATTTTTTAAACCGCTCTAACGATCAGCAGGAACCAATAATGGAGCAGTGACCGGCTGGGCCGCCTTTGCAGGCCGGTTAAATTTCCTTTTTAAGCGAAGGCAAGGACGTTCCACTACGTAGTATGAAAACATTGTGGCAACTGCCGCGACCGGAACGGCAATCAATCGCCAATTGTGGGGAAAATACACCTGCATGATCCGAAAAATTGGGAAATGCCAGACGTAGAACCCATATGAAATCACTCCCAGGTAAACCAGGGGACGGCTTCCAAGGATCCAATGGATAATACCTTCCGGAGAGTAAACCAGATGCACAATGAGGATTGCCGAAAAGACCGAGGCCAGGAGCCAGCCCACCTCATACATCCAGGGATCCAGGAGTTCATGGCGGGCCAGCCAGACCAATCCATAAATGGAAAACGCGGCAGCCACGAATAGCGCCCATTCCAGCCAACGCCGGCGCGGCAGCATCCGCTCTGATATGGCAAGCGCGATAGCGCAACCGACGAGGAGGGAATCCGCCCGCGTATCCAGCCCTCGCGCCAGCCGCCAATAGTTGTTCCACGTCGGCGTGCCCAATTCGACATAGATCACCCTCGTAAATGCCAGGCAAAGGGCCACCAGCACCGTCCACCACAGCAATGACCTTTTCGACGCGGTCCGGCGGAGCAACAGCAGAAGAATCGGCGGCCAAAGAATGTAAAACTGCTCTTCAATCGACAGGGACCATGTTTGAGCCAGAAAATTCAGCCTCTCCCCCAGACCCCAAATTTGTCCCCAGTTGGTCCAGTAAAATAACGCTTCAGAAATATACTGAAAATCCCTTCCAATCCTCTTCGGCGGATTTGCCATGCAGGTATAAACCGCAAAACACAAAAGCATGACCACGAGAGTGGGCAATAAGCGCAAAGCGCGCCGATAATAAAAGTCTTTAAAGTTAATCGCCCCTGAATCGTTCCATTCCCTAAGCAAAAGCCACGTTATTAGAAATCCACTCAGGACGAAGAAGGCCTCAACGGCGATGAAGCCGGCATTGTAGCTCATGATGCTCAAGTGGCCCAGGCACACCACGACCATTCCTACACCCCGAATGCCATCCAGGCTCCTGACATATCTTGGGCGGAAATAATTGTCCCCTGCATTTTGAAAGTCGCCTGTGGGGTCCAAATCACTTTTTGTATTCAGATCGGCCATGCCAACACCTGTTGGGTTTTCTGTATTGAAACCGATTCTAAAATGTAAAAATCGAAAGTCGAGAAGATAATGCCAAACATTACATGCGGGTGCGGGTAGGGTCTCCGCTGCGGCGTCACCGCGCGTAAAGCGCGCGGAACCTATCGCAATCTAATCTCCTCAATCGCCGCGATAGACCGCCCGCGCCGTGCAGGTCTCCGCCACGACTACTTCCGCCAGCAAAGGCAATTTCGGCTTTAGCTTTTGCCATATCCACGCGGCGATGTTTTCGCTGGTCGGATTTTCCAGGCCGGGAATTTCATTTAAATAATAATGGTCCAGCTTTTTCCAAATCGGCTGGAATGCCTCCGAGATGTCCGCATAATCCATCAGCCATCCCTTCTTCTCATCGCACTCGCCGGCGACGGCGATCTCCACCTTGAAGCTGTGGCCGTGCAGGCGCCGGCATTTGTGCGATTCCGGCAACCGCGGCAGCAGGTGCGCCGCTTCAAATTGAAACGTTTTTCGTAATTCCATCTTCATAACTCAACTTCCAAATCAGTCCAGGTCACCAGGTCGCCGAGCGGCGGACGCCCGTCATGGCGCCACGTCAGCGGCGGATCCTGCATCCGGCCCAGCGGACAGATCCGCGTCACGCCCCAGTGCGCCAGTTGCGCCGCCAGTTCCGAAGTGGCCTCGTCTGGCGCTGCCACGCCAACGGTCGAAACCCTGCCCCTCACGGCGTCTGCGTTTTCCAATAGCGACTTTACGTCCGAAACCGGCTTCACGTAGATAAATCGATTCAGGCATGAAACCTGGAAGCGCGGGTCCGCTTCAAAAACCACCGTCCAGGCTGTTGAACCGTCGCTCCGCCAATGACGGGTGCTTTCAGGCGAGTGCGCCGCGCGGATTTCGTAAATTCCCCGTCGCGACGCGATGGCCGCCGACTCCTCGGCCGATATTTCACCGCGCGGTTCGGTGGTTTCGCGGTGCGCGAGTTCCTCCGCCAGCAATTGCGCAAAATGCTCGGGCGATACATCGCCACCCGGCTGAACATAAATGACGTGCGGCGACAGACAGCCAAGCTGGTTCCACGCCACCACGTCGTCGGCCGCGGCGGCAACCGTTTTGCCCGTGCCCGAGCCGAACAAAATCTCTCCCGTGACAAAAGCAAAACTAACTTTATGGCCATAGCCCAGAAAGCGGACCCGTCCGGGAAGTTTTGCGCGAATGCTGTCGAGCGTTTCATCGCTGCCGGTGGCCGTTACACAATCGGCGTCGGCGAACAGGGCCTTCTCCAGGTCGGCGCTGCCGCCGCGCCACTCGGCAATTTCCAGGCAGGCGCCGAGCTTCGGGTCTGCCTCGTAGAGGGAGTGCGCAAACAGCCGGGGCAAAAATGAGCTGCCGCTGGCGCATTTCATGAATTGCGCGGAGCGCGTCAACAAACCGAGAACCAGGCTCATAATGGCCGGATTGGGAATATTGCCCGCGCCGATATGTACCTGAAATTCCGGCCCGCGCCATAAATGGCTCTTGCTCGAACTGCCCGCCTCCAACTTGCCGGAGGAAGCATCCACGGCATCTCCGATTTCTCGGGCAATCAGCGTCCGAAACTTTTCACGCGTCATTTGCCTGAAAAGATTATCCAGGCCGCGCCTCAGTGTGGGCCCTGAAAACCCAGTGGCTGCGGCGCTTTGCAGGGCGAATTTCCGGAATGGAAATTCCGGTTGCAACCAGTTATCCGCAAGCCGGGCGAGTAAATTCACCATGCTTTGCAATGAACGATTTGCCAAATATTGTTCGCGATTGCGTTTCAGCGTCTGGCACGCCTCGGAAATCATCAACGGCGACAGCGTGGCTTCCGGCGGCAAATCGGCCAAAAAATAGTTGGGCAGGTTCATTTTGTCCTCACGCCGTCATCAATGAGCATCCCCGCGGTTCAGCCAGGACGGCGCGGCCGATCAAATCGAACCCGTTGCCCCGGCGGACGGCAAGGTCCTCCGTTTGAATGGCGGTCACTGAAAATACGTTTGCCAGGTCAAAAATGCGAATCAACCCCGTTTCGCCATCACCTACCTCACGGCCGGTTTCCGGTGAAATAATTTGTACCCGCGCCCAGGGCGGAAACTGAAAATGCCGTCCCCGTCCACGGGAATCGTATGCCTGCGAACTGAGCTCGCTCATGCCGTATTCGCAAATGATCCGTTCGCGCGAAATCCCAAGAAATTCCGTGATAAGCGAATGCAATTCCGCCCTGGGCATCGCGCGTGACCGGTTTTTGTAACCGCCGGTTTCCATGACCCGGGATCCATCCGCCAATTGGAGGCGCAAATCGCGTTCAGCCAGAAAATCCAGCAAATGAACCAAAGAAAATGCGGTGCCCAATATCATTTGGGGCTTATCGGCCGCCTGCAATGCCGCCAGCGCCGCGTCAAAATCAATCGTCCATGCGCCCGCGCCGTCCAATTCGCCGACGAAAACAGTTTCCGAACCAGCCGATTCCCGTCCCACTGTATCAAACATATGGAGCAGCGACGAATGAGGCGCCTGCCGCGGATGCGGCCCCAGGGCAAGCAAATCGTAATTTCCGACGGGGCCAATTACATTTTCCCGGAACGCCTCGCAAAGCGATAATTCATAGAGCTGGAGGGATTCCGGACAATGAAAGTGCCGGCTCGGCTTTTGTTCCGTCGTACCGCTGGAGTAAAATACCCCTGTTCGTTCTTCTTTGGGGATACAGGACAGCTCCAACTCCTTGAAAACTGCCGCAGGCACAAAAGGCACTTCCGACCAGTCGAGAACATTACCCGGCGTAAGCCCTTTCGCTTCGCAAATCCGCCGATACGCCGGATTGTATTGGAATTGCAGGCCAAAGAGATCGAGCGCCAGCCCGTTGAAGGCAATATCGCGGAGCGAAATGGCGCGCCCAACGCGCGCGGCAAAGTTAATTAGTTCAGCGTTCATTGCGGTTTTTATTTGGCTGGTTTTCCGCGACAGCCATCATTCAGCTTACCAGAAATTGGCCTCCCCGCAATTCAAAACCCCACCTCCCGTAGCAGCGTCGCGTGAGCGCGCTCTGATTAATTCGCAAATTAAATCCACGGATAACCGATGGCCCATCGTCGTCTCAAACATCCGTCCCATATGTCCCAAACGTCCCATCCTCCATCCTCGAATGCAGTTCCAAAAGCTTCTTTGAAATGTCCGAATCCCCGGCCCAGCCAGCGAAAGGCACGCGTGACCTCGTCAAACCCGTCTCCGGGCGACTTGCCAGCCGCATACCGTTGCGCCTCGCCCCCGCGGACGAAGGCGTCACCGTTCCCGACCCCGAACTCCAGGCCATCCTCGACCTCGAAAAGCGTAAATTCCTTGAAAACGCCATCAACATGCTTGATAAAAGGCGTTTGATTGGTGATTTTATGGAGTGTTCCTTTTATGACTAAGGATGATTTTTGGGCGATTGTCGAGCGTGTCCATCTCGCTTCCAATGGCGATATGGATGTCAAAGGCGAATTGCTTGAAACCGAATTGGGCAAGCTTTCTGCCGATGAAGTTCGGTCTTTTGATGGGCATTTTTCAGAATGTTTCCATCAGGCTTATGCATGGAACCTCTGGGATGCGGCGTACATTATCTGCGGCGGCTGCTCGGACGATGGCTTCATGGATTTTCGAAGCACTCTTATATCCATGGGGAAAAACATATTTGAACAGGCCGTGGCCGACCCGGAATATCTGGCGGAGCTGCACCTCACGGGTGAATCGGTAAATGAGGGGTATCAATATGTGGCTTCCAGCGTTTACGAGGAAAAGGCAGGCCGCGAGATGCCGCGCGGGAAAAAGCATCCGAGGGAGCCTAAGGGCAAACAGTCCAAGGAATGGGAGATTGCGAAACGATTGCCCAGGCTCGCAGCGGAGTACGGCTACACAGACCCGGAAGATTCGCACGCGCAACGAGAAATTGCGCAGCGGGAAAAGAAATTTAGCTACACACTTGACGCCGGAAAGGGACCAGTGGCGGCAGGCAAAACGTTGCCGGATTTACTGTTGGATTCCGGAATCATTCCTTCTTCCGGTTATATCCCCCCCTTCCGGGTTGTCGCCGAAGTGCTAAAGCATGGCCACTTTACCGGGGCCAATGGCGCAGCCTGTTCATGGGAGAGCTTTCAACTGGGCGAGGGTGACTACTGGACTGCGGTAAATTGTTTTGAAAAGTTTCGGCCAAAAGATCTTAAGCACCGAAAGGACATTCAGGGCGGAAAACTCCAACTGGATATCAAAACTCCCGCAAGCGGCGATTATTCAGAATGGCTTCAATCTCTTAAGGAACGCGGTCTGGTTTGAAGGACCATGATTATAACATTGTCATGGTTCCAGGCGGGAGTCCGTCCCCGGTTGCCGCGGCTATATTGCAGCATCGAACTTTATGCCCTCGCCATTTATTCCTCATAGCAAGCCGTGGAAAGAAATGACTAGAAGAGAGATTATCCGCTCCCTGATTTTTGTTGCCATTGCCGGCGGAGTGATCGCCAGCATTGGAGTATGGGAGTTAGTCACTCGTCATCCTAAAGACCCGATTCTGATTCCTATAGTTATGATCTTTTTCGCTTTATTGATTGTTGGCAAAAGCTGTGCACAAGCCGTTCGAGAGCTTAAAAGGCGGAAGCAAAAATGAGATTTGTAATGGCGAAGAATTATTGTCATTGACCAGAAATGGCCAAACATGCGTAGGAGACGACGTAAAGGCGTGTTGTACAAATCAGCCGGATGAAACTTTTTAGTAATGGTAACGTCTGAAAAGGAATATGATGGGAACCCACCAACCGCGGAATGAATTGTTCAATTACCGAGTGAACTTGGGAAAGCGAGTTCGTGTCGATCATTTCTTGCGGGTGAATCAATGCGATATTGGATTTGTCGTTTGTGCGTCCGGCGGTGGCACAATTCTACGGGAATAACGGGCATGGGGGGGTTGATCCGGTCATCTTGGTCAAGATGATGTTATTAATGTTTCTGGATGATGTTGCCAGTGAGCGGGAGCTGATGGGGATCATACATGAGCGATTGGATTATTTATGGTTTTTGGGCTATGGGTTGGATGATGAGGTGCCCAATCACAGCGTATTATCCAAAGCCCGTGCGCGATGGGGCTCTAAAGTGTTCTGCCAGTTATTCGTGCGAACCGTTGAGCAATGTGTCGCTGCGGGTCTGGTTGAGGGGAAAAAGCTGCACATCGACAGCAGTCTGGTGCGTGCGGACGCTTCCAAGGATTCGATCGTCAAGGCCTCGCCGGAGTTGGTGGGGGCATTACGCCAGGCGTATGCCCAACAGGAACAGAAGTTAGAGCCCTTAGAGAGTCAGGCCGTCAATGCCAGCCATGTGTCAACCACTGACCCGGAGGCCTCCTTGGGCAGGGGCGGCGGCGGCGCGGCGAGCCAATTGAGCTACAAACACCACCATGTCCTCGACGATGCTCAAGGAGTGATCACCGCGGTTCAGACGACTACCGGCTGTGCTGGAGATGCCCGACAACTGCCGGGGTTGGTGCAGCAGCACCAACAGAACACCGGCAGCAGGGTCAGCACAGCCATCGGCGACAAGCATTATGGCGCTGCAGAAAACTATCGGTACTGCCAGCAACACCAGATTGCGGCGCATCTTGGACAGGCGCCAGCCCCTGTGAAGGGCTTTCCAGTTAACGCCTTTGTTTATGAATCAGAGCAAGATCGCTATCGTTGTCCTGCCGGCCATTATCTCTATTACCACAATTTCAAGAAGGAAGAGAAATTAATCGAATATAAGATTGAGCGAGCAAGCTTGTGCGCCAACTGCAAGCTGCGAGCCCAATGTACCCAATCCAAGAGAGGCCGAAGTGTGACGCGGCCGGTATTCAGCGAACTGGTTGAAGCGGGCCGGCAGCAAGCCAACAGCCCGGCTGCCCGTCAGGATCGTCGGCGTCGCAAATACCTCATGGAAGGCAGTTTTGCCAATGCGGCAAACAACCATGGCTTCAAACGCGCACGCTGGCGCGGGCTATGGCGTCAACAAATCTAGGACTGGTTGATCGCAGCCATTCAGAACTTGCGTCGATTAATGAAGAAAGGCTGGAAGTGGGCCGGTGAAGGGGCGGCACCCGGAGTTTTAAGCCTGATCGCGTGCTTGAGAACCCTTTTAACCCTATGGCCGCTCTGCGCTCGTATTAGTCGTCGCTCCCGAACGTTCATCCCTTTCGACCCAAACTCACCATGCTGTTCTCTCCGGCGCCTTTAAATGGTGTTTTGAGCAACACGCCCTTACGTCGTCTCCTACGCAAAATTATGCACGGAGGTCGCACAAAAATGTTTTGGCCGCGGCAAAATTTCGCTAATAAATTCGAAATGCCCGGACATTCGCTACGCCAGGCCAGTTTGCGCCTTTTCCTTTTTCCTTTTTCCTTTTTAATTTCAAGACTATGCTGGCCGCGATGAATTCGCTGCTTGTGACCGGCGGCCGTATGATTGACCCGGCAAATCATTTCGATGCCCCCGCCGACGTTCTCATTCTGAATGGAAAGATTTCCGCCGTGGGAAAAAATCTTTCCGCTCCCGGCGATGTTGAGCGATATGATGCCCGGGGAAAAGTTGTTTGTCCGGGTTTGATTGATTTGCACGTGCATTTGCGCGAGCCGGGCCAGACGGCCAAGGAAACTCTCGCCAGCGGCACGGCAGCGGCCGCACGCGGGGGCTTCACCTCCGTGGTTTGCATGCCTAACACGTCCCCCGCAATTGATAATTCCGGGACGGTCGCTTTGATCCACGAACGCGCGGAGCGCGACGCCGTGGTAAACGTCTTTGTGGCCGGCGCCATTTCAAAGAACATCGCCGGCGAAGAGCTTGCGCCCATCGGCTCGCTTAAAAGTGCGGGTGTTGTCGCCATTACCGATGACGGCCATTGCGTGCAGAATAACGAATTGATGCGCCGCGCCTGTGAATACGCAAAAATGTTTGATTTGCCGGTCATGGACCATTGCCAGGATTATTCCCTGGTGACCGACGGCGTGATGCACGAGGGATATTGGAGCACGGTACTGGGACTGCGCGGCTGGCCGGCGGCGGGCGAAGAAATGATTGTCGCGCGAAACGTGCTGCTGGCTGAACTGACCGGCGCAAAAATCCATTGCCAGCACTTAAGCACCGCCGGAAGCGTCGCCCTGATTCGCGATGCCAAAAAACGCGGCATTCCCATCTCCGGCGAGGCCTGTCCGCATCATTTCGTTTTGACGGACGCCGCCATTGCGGGCAGCGAAAAGTTTTGGAACGCCGACGGCAAATCATTGGCCGAATCCCAGGTGGATGAACTGCCGTCGTGGCCCGCCTACCACACAAATTTCAAGATGAATCCGCCGCTGCGGTCGGCCGCGGACCGGGACGCCATTCTTGCGGGCTTGGCCGACGGCACGATCGAAATTTTGTGCAGCGACCATGCGCCGCACTGCGATTATGAAAAGGAAGTGGAATTTGATTACGCGCCCTTTGGAATCACCGGCCTGGAAACCGAACTGGCCCTTTCGCTCATGCAGCTGGTTCATACCAAACGCCTTTCGTTGTCCGATTTGATTTCGAAATTTACGATCGCCCCCGCCCGGCTGTTGAATCTATCCAAGGGAACCCTGAGCCCGGGCGCGGACGGCGACATCACGATTTTTGACCCTGAGACGGATTGGATTTTCAAGGTCCGCGACTCCGCGAGCAGATCCATCAACAATCCTTTCGATGGCTGGAAATTGAAAGGCAGGGCAGTGGCAACAATTATGGCCGGCAAACAAGTTTGGGTGGAAAACCCCGAGGCACTCGTGGTATAGTCGTTCTGTGAGACGTGTTCTTTTTCCTCTGTTCCTCGCCCTGCTGGCTCCCATGGCCGGGTGCAGCGGCGGTGATTCACAGGTGGACATGAGCAAGACCGTGACAGATACAAACGCGCCCCCGGTAAATCTCACCGCCGAAGTGGCGAACGCCAAAAGCGAAAACAAGCTCCTGCTGCTGGAATTTGGCAGTTCGGATTCGTGCCCGCCATGCGTCCTGGTGCAGCAGAAGGTTTTTTCCACGCCGGAATTTATGGCGTTTGCCAAAACAAACCTCAATTTTGTCCGGGTGGATTTTCCGTTGAAAGTCGACCTCCGCCCCGATACCGTGGCGACCAATGAGTTATTGCAACAACAATTTAACGCTGACGGATTTCCAACTTTTGTCGCGCTGGACAAAAACGGAAAAGAATTTTGGAGAATGGAAGGCGTCACCAATGATTCGCTTTTCCAGGTTTCAAATTTCATCAATCTGCTAAAGGAAGTTAAGAAACAAGAACAATGAACGGAATCCTCGCTCTCGAAGACGGCTCGGTATTTCATGGAGGCGGTTTTGGCGCGCGCGCATCGGCATGCGGCGAAGTGTGTTTCAATACCTCCATGACCGGTTACCAGGAGATCCTGACCGATCCCTCCTACAAAGGCCAAATCGTCACGATGACCTATCCGCTCATCGGCAATTACGGGGTCAACGAGCTGGACGTGGAATCCTGGCGCCCGCACGCAGCTGGATTCGTTATCCGCGAACTTTCGCCCGTCGTCAGCAACTGGCGAGCAGACATTTCGCTGGCAGCTTACCTGGAGAAAAACGGCATACCGGGAATCCAGGGCATCGACACACGGGCGCTCACGAAAAAATTACGCGTGCGCGGCGCCCTAAATGGCTTTATTTCGACCGAACATATTTCTGACGCTGAAGCCGTCCGCCGCGCGAAGGAATTCGTCTTCCTGGGTGTGGATTATGTTAAGGAAGTCACCCATAAGGAAACGTTTCATTGGGATACCAAAGACGAAAAGAGCGCAGCGTTTGACCTGGTGCGTGGAAACGAAAAGGCCGAGGCGCGAAACAATCATAAACCATTGCCGCCCGCGGACTTGCCAATTGTGGCATTTGACTACGGGATGAAATACAACATCCTGCGCCGTTTGCGTCAGCAAGGATTTTCCACACAAGTTTTGCCTGCCACCGCCACGGCGCAGGATGCGCTGAAATTCAAGCCGGCGGGAATCTTTTTGTCGAACGGCCCGGGCGACCCCGCCGCTCTGGATTATATCGTTCGCGAAGTTAAAACCCTTGTGGATTCCGGCATTCCAATCTTTGGCATTTGCCTGGGTCATCAGATTTTGGGGCAGGCGTTCGGCGGAAAAACTTTCAAATTGAAGTTCGGCCACCGCGGGGGAAACCAGCCAGTGAAAGATTTGGAATCCGGCCGGGTGGAAATCACATCCCAAAATCACGGCTTTGCCGTGGACCCAAAAAGCCTGCCGCCGGAGATTTCGATAGACCGAATCAACCTGAACGATCAAACCGTAGAGGGGATGCGCCACAAGACGAAACCGATTTTTTGCGTGCAATATCATCCGGAAGCTTCGCCGGGACCGCATGACTCCACGCCGTTGTTTTCCGAATTTCGGTCTTTGATCGAAAAAAAATCGTGAGCGGCGGCGGGACAGGCTGTCCCAAAAACTTTGGGCTTTCGCAATTTTTGCGAATATTTCTAATTGACTTGAAACAGACGGAATTAAATAATCGTCGCATTAAGAAGTTATGGCCAAACTTGTTGTCCTGACACAAAGCATGGCTGGACGCTCCTACGATTTGGCTACGGAGCGTACTACCGTTGGCCGCGTGGAAGACAATGCATTTCAAATCGAAGAGCCTTCGGTTTCAAGCCGGCATTGTGAAATCCTGCTACGCGGCGCTGATATTGTCATAAAAGACCTAAATTCCACTAACGGCACATTCATTAACGGGGAAAAAATCTCCGAAGGTGTGCTCAAACCCGGCCAAACCTTGCGCCTGGGCAACGTGGAATTGAAGCTCGACACCCCCGGCGCTCCAGCCGCCTCCGCTTCGACTCCAGCCTCTGCGACGTCAAGCGCGCCCGCCGCGTCGGCACCGTCATCGTCATCGTCCTCCCCGCCAAAGAAGGAGCCCGCCAAGGCCAGCGGCGGCATAACACCGGAGCAATTTGAAATCGGAGGCAATCGTAGTTTCGATACCGCTAAAGACTTTTCCAGAAAATCAAAGAGCAAGAATATGATTATCTGGATTGCCGTCGGTGTCGCCCTGTTGATTATTGTTGTTTTAATTCTGGTCGTCCTCTCAACCATCAAGAGCGCCCCTGCGGCGGGGGCTTAAGGTAACGAGGGTTGGCCCCGTCGAGTGGGGGTTGGAATTGTAGATTGACTCCGCCAGAGCAGAACGAACATTCCCAAAAAACCGGGGAATGCCCCTCTATATAATCTTCGCCCGTTTCATTTTGACGCTGTATCGTTTATCGCGTAAGGTATCCATTCCATTTTTGCGATGATGCGATGACAGGTTTGATAAAAACAATTTTCGGGTCGAAAAACGACCGTGAAGTCAAGAGGCTGTGGCCGCGTGTAAAGGAGATCAATGAGATCGAGACCCGGCTGCAAAAGCTTTCCGATGACGAACTGCGCGCCAAAACGGCGGCGTGGAAGGATGAGCTTTCCAAAATCCAGGACGACCAGGAACTGGCCAATCGGTTAAATGAAATTCTCCCCGAAGCGTTTGCCGTGGTGAAGAACGCCTCCCGCCGCCTGGTGGGACAGGAAATCATGGTGCGCGAGCATCCGCTCAAGTGGGAAATGATTCCGTTCGATGTGCAACTCATCGGCGGCATCGGGCTGCACAACGGGAAAATCGCTGAAATGGCGACGGGCGAAGGGAAAACTCTCGTAGCCACCCTGCCGGTTTATCTTAATGCCCTGACCGGGCGCGGCGTTCACGTGGTGACCGTGAACGATTACCTGGCCACGCGCGATTCAGAATGGATGAGCGCGATTTATAAATTTCTCGGACTGACAGTTGGCTGCATCGTTCATGACCAGCCGCCACCCCTGCGGCGGCAGCAATATTATTGCGATATCACCTACGGCACGAACGCCGAATTCGGTTTTGATTACCTCCGCGATAACGGCATGGCCATCCGAAAAGAAGACCAGGTGCAACGCGGCCACTATTTCGCCATCGTGGACGAAGTGGACTCGATTCTGATCGATGAAGCCCGCACCCCGCTCATCATTTCCGGCCCGGCCGTGGTTACCTACGACGAACAATACGCCCAATGGAAGCCTACTGTCGAGTCGCTCGTGCGTGCGCAACAACAGTTGTGCAACCGCTTCCTGCGCGAGGCCGAGGACATCATCAAAAAGTTAAATCCCACCGACGGTTCAAAAATCCAAAACGCGTCTGATTTGGAACACATGCTGGGCCTGCTGCTGTTTCGCGTCAAAACCGGCCAGCCAAAGTCCGAGGGCCTGCTCAAGCTTTTGGAAGATCCGGAAAATGCCCGGTTCATGAACACGGCGGAGCTGGAATTGCATAAGGACCAAAAGAAAGTCGAGCTCTACAAGGAAAAAGAAGAGCTGCTCTTTGCCATGGACGAAAAGAGTCACGACGCCGACCTGACTGAAAAAGGCCGCAATTTCGTTAGCCCGCACGACCCCGAGGCTTTTATGCTGCCGGACCTCACCACGGCGCTGCACGACGTGGACGCCAGCGGTACCGGCGATGCCCGCCAGCGGGCCGAACAAAAATCGAAGATACAGGCGGATTACCAGGCCAAAGCGCAAAAAATCCACGCTATCTCCCAATTGCTAAAGGCGTACAGCCTGTATGAATTGGACGTCCAATACATCGTCGAGGAGGGCAAAGTCGTCATCGTGGACGAGCATACCGGGCGCAAAATGCCGGGACGCCGCTGGAGCGACGGATTGCACCAGGCGGTCGAGGCCAAGGAAGGAGTCCAAATCGAGCGCGAGACCCAAACGCTGGCGACGATCACCATCCAAAACTATTTTCGTCTTTATAAAAAACTCGCCGGCATGACCGGTACCGCCGAAACCGAAGCCGCCGAGTTTTTGGACATTTATAAGCTCGGGGTGTTGACCATCCCGACCAACCGGCCGAACATCCGCAAAGACACGAACGATTCGGTTTACAAAACCCGGCGCGAAAAATTCAACGCGGTTGTCGCGGAAATCAAACAACACCATGCGCAGGGCCGGCCCATTCTGGTGGGCACCGTTTCCGTGGAAGCCAGCGAAATGTTGTCGCGAATGCTCAAACGCGACGGGCTCGTGCATTCGGTCCTCAATGCGAAATATCACCAGCAGGAGGCCGAAATTGTCACCCGCGCCGGCCAGCGCGGGGCCATCACCATCGCCACAAACATGGCCGGGCGCGGCACGGACATCAAGCTGGGTCCGGGCGTGGGAGAAGTCGGCGGCCTGCACGTGCTGGGTACCGAGCGGCACGAGTCCCGGCGCATTGACCGGCAGTTGCGCGGCCGTTGCTCGCGCCAGGGTGACCCCGGTTCATCACACTTTTTCATTTCATTGGAAGACGACTTGATGCGCTTATTCGGCTCGGAAAATATTGCCAAATGGATGGAGCGCATGGGACTGGAGGAGGGCCAGGAGCTGACCCACGGTCTTTTAAACCGGTCCATCCAGCAGGCGCAAAGGCGTGTCGAGCAGCACAATTTCCAGCAGCGCAAGCGCACGCTGGAATACGACGACGTCATGAACAAGCAGCGCGAAATCATCTACGGTTTCCGCAACGAGATCATTTCGAGCGAAGACGTGCGCGACCGCCTCATGGACATCATCGAGGAAGTGGTCGTTTCCAAAGTCGAAGAATTCACTTCCGCGGACGAGGAGCCGTCCGAATGGCGTGTGCGGCAACTGGCGGACTGGGTCAATCTGAACTTTCCGTTGGGCATGCCCGAGGCCGAAATTCTGAAGGCCGCCGAATCCGGAAAAGAGCGCCCGGTGTCAGGCTCGCTCTTTGACGGCTTGAACGAAGGGCAGTTTGCCATCTGCAATTTTATCACCGAAAAAATCGAGGAGGCGTACAAGCTCAAAATCACCTTTGAAGACCCGGCCAAACTGGCCACGGTCGAACGCTACACCATCCTCATGGCAATTGACCGGTTGTGGCAGGAACATCTTTATGAAATGGACAGCCTGCGTTACAGCATCGGCTTGCGGGGCTACGGGCAAAAAGACCCTCTTATCGAATACAAGGTCGAAGCATTCAAGATGTTCGATGAGTTGATGGTGAACGTTAAGACGCAGATTTGCCGGAATGTCTTTAGCAGTGCGTCATCACTGACCGCGCTCCAAAATTTCCAAAACCTCATGCGAAATGGTCCGAAAGAGACGAGACACGACCCCTCAAGCGCATTTGGCAAGCCGCCCACGGCAGAAGGCAAACCCAATGCCAGCGATATTGTCAGCAAGGCGGCGGATGACGTTTCAAAAAAGAGACAACAGCCGGTACGCACCGGCCCCAAAGTCGGGCGCAACGACCCCTGCCCCTGTGGCAGCGGGAAGAAATATAAAAACTGCTGCGGGAAGTAAGCCCCGTCGTCGACTGGAGGCCGTCCGTAGACATATAAAAGTTTTGCATTACGTGGCACGTGGTGCGCAGGCTGAGGTTGCGATCGCCTGTAAACCTCAGAAAATCCTGATTCTCGGATGCATGTCCAAACCGAAAAATCTTACCGCGGCCGCCTTGCCCCCACCCCCACCGGTTACTTGCACCTCGGCCATGCGCGCACCTTTTGGACGGCGCAGGAACGGACCCACGCCAGGGGCGGCACGCTCATCCTGCGCAACGACGACCTGGATCGCGCACGCTGCAAACCCGAATTTGTGCGCGCCATGATCGAAGACCTGCACTGGTTCGGTTTCGATTGGCAGGAAGGCCCCGACACAAGTGGCCCATTTGCGCCTTATAATCAAAGCGACCGGTTTGGCGCGTATCGCGCAGCGCTGGAATCATTGCGCGCCGGGCGGTTTATTTACCCATGCAACTGCTCGCGCCGCGACATTCAATCCGCCGCGCATGCCCCGCACGCGGTTGATGATGAGGAACCAATTTATCCAGGGACCTGCCGGGGTAAAACCATTGTAGAAGGCTCAAAATTCTCCTGGCGCTTTCGCGTCCCCGATGGCGAGACAGTGACGTTTGTGGACAACAACGTGGGCGAGCAAACGTTTATCGCAGGAAAGCACTTTGGCGATTTTGTGATTTGGCGGAACGATGACGTTCCCGCGTATCAACTGGCGTGCGTGGTGGACGACGCGGAGATGCGGATTACCGAAGTTGTCCGGGGCTCGGACTTATTGCTCTCGACCGCGCGGCAGCTTTTACTGTATCGCGCGCTGGGCCTGAGAGCCCCGGAATTTTTTCATTGCCCGCTCATGCTCGATGAAAACGGTCAGCGACTTGCCAAACGCAGCGAATCTTTGAGCCTGCGCTCCCTGCGCGAACACGGCGCGAACCCGCAGCGATTGCGGAAAGAGTGGTCGGCTATTTGACAATGACGTCCCCTGCCGATTAAATTGAGCAATATGGAAACTACGTTGCCATTGGACAAAATGACTGTCGCCGAAAAGCTGAGGGTAATGGAAGCTATCTGGACCGATTTAAGCCGTAACGAATCACAAATCGAGTCACCGGAATGGCATGGCGACGTGTTGCGCAATCGGGAAAAGAAAATCAAATCAGGCGCGGAGAAATTCATAGACTGGGAATCTGCAAAAAAGGATCTGCGTAAAAAGCTGAAATGAAAATCGTCATTTCGCAATCCGCACGCGACGATTTGGCCGATGGTTATTGGTTTTATGAAGATCAAGGGAAAAGTTTGGGAGTCTATTTTCTCGAGTCACTTTTTTCCGATGTTGATTCACTGACACTGTACGCCGGAATTCGGATCCAAAAACCCATCGAAAATTGCTGCGCGATCTCTGAAGTCTTTTGCCGCGCCTTCCCCAATCGCAATTCGCAAATCAAAAATCGCAAATAAATTCCCCTTGCCTGAATTCCTGTCGTCTCTTATATTGCAAATGATTTGCAATTAGCGAAGTACCAGACTGGTGTCACCGGCGTTGCGATGGCGATTATCATCGCCGTTGCCGGCGTATGCGCGTCTGGTTGCCGCAAAACGCAAGGGACTGCAACCGCAATCGGTGGCCTGCAGATTGTTGCGGCGGAAAACTTCTGGGGCAGCCTGGTTTCGCAACTGGCTGGGCCGCATGCGCAGGTCATGAGTATCGTGACCGATCCCAATGCCGATCCGCATGAATATTCCACCAGTGTGGCCACGGCCCGCGCAGTTGCCACCGCCGATTATGTGGTCCTGAACGGGGCCGGCTACGATACATGGTGTGAAAAATTATTGGGCGCGGACGCCAATCCTCATCGGAAAGCCCTTAACGTGGCTGATTTGCTCGGTCAGAAAGCCGGCGGCAATCCGCATTTTTGGTACAACCCGGATTACGTGAACCAGGTCGCCGCCCAAATGGAACACGATTTGATTTCGATTGATCCCAAAAATGCCGATGATTACCGGCGCCAATACCAGACTCTCCAAGCTTCACTGGTCCAATATCAAAATCGCATCCAGGCCATCCTGCGACAATTCAAAGGGAAAAAAGTGGCCGCAACCGAGGACATTTTTGTGTATCTCGGCAAGGCTGCGGGATTGGACGTGATTTCGCCGCCGGCGTTTATGGAGGCGGTTGCGGAAGGCATTGATCCGCCGGTGCAAAGCGTCATTGAATTTCAAAATCAAATCAAAAGCAAGCAGCCGGCCGTATTGGTCTATAACGAGCAAACCGTGACGCCATTGACTGAAGGAATGAAAAAAATGGCGGCGCAGGAAGGAATTCCGATCGTCGGCATTACTGAAACGATCCAGCCTCCCGATGCCTCATTTGAGAACTGGATGGATGCCGAAATCGCCGCGCTTCAAAAAGCGTTACAGTCCAGGGCGCCGGGAAAATAATGTCAAATAGCGTTGTCATTACCGCCACGGGGCTTGCCGCCGGTTATCCCGGAAATGAGGTCTGGACAGACGCCAATTTGACTGTTGGGCAAGGCGAATTTATCGGCGTGCTGGGACCCAACGGCGCGGGGAAAACGACTCTTTTTCGGCTATTGCTGGGGCTGACCAGGCCCGTGAGCGGAGCCTTGACCATCTTCGGCAAACGACCTTCGCGAGGAAACCCCGGCATCGGATACGTTCCACAACGCCATCACATAGACCGTGAGATGGGAATTGAAGCATTGGAATTAGTGCGATTTGGGCTCATTGGGAATCGCTGGGGCATTGGCCGAATGAATGAGGGCCGGGACGAGGCCATGGCAGCGTTGCAGTCGGTGGGAGGCGAAGAATTGGCGCACCGGCCGCTCGGGGTGCTGTCCGGCGGAGAATTGCAACGTGTCTTTCTGGCCGAAGCCTTAGCCGGAAAACCGGACCTGCTCCTGCTGGACGAACCGTTGGCAAACCTCGACATTCGCCGTGAAACGGAGGCGGTGCAATTGATAAATCGGGTCGTCCGTTCACGCGGGATTACCGCTCTGCTGACCGCCCACAATGTTAATCCCCTGCTGCCGGTCCTGGACAACGTCATTTACATTGCCAACGGCCGCGTCACCATGGGCAAGCCGGCGGATGTTTTTACATCTGAAACTCTCAGCCGCCTGTATGATACCCCGGTGGAAGTGGTGAAAGATTCGCGTGGACGCATTGCGATTATCGGCACGGAAGACCCCGAACATCATCATGAAAGGCATCATGAAGGCCACTAGTTTCAGTTTGAACCTCTTCAAAGACCTGCAATTCATGTGGCAGTTTGACTTCATGCAGCATGCGTTTGAAGCGGGCACCATCATCGCGATCGTAGCCGGTGTTATTGGATATTTCATCGTACTGCGGCAATCTGCATTCGCCGCGCACGCGCTCTCACATATTGGATTTGCCGGCGCGGCGGGCGCGGTCCTGCTGAGCCTCGCGCCGCTGTTCGGCCTCCTGGTATTTACCATCGGCGGCGCCATAGCCATGGCCGTTCTTGGCCCTCGGGCGGCTAACCGGGACGTGCAAATCGGCACTGTGCTCGCCTTCATGCTGGGCCTGGGACTCTTGTTCATTAGCTTATATTCCGGTTACGCCTCGGAAGCCTATTCCATCCTGTTTGGCGAAATCCTGGGCATCAGCCATTCAAGCGTGCTGATGACCCTGGCAGCGGCGGGGATTTTGCTGGCCGTGGTGATTGTGATCTATCGCCCGCTATTGCTGAGCAGTCTTGATGAAGAAATGGCCGAGGCGCGGGGATTGCCCGTTTCGTGGCTCGGCGCGGCCTTCATGGTCCTGGTCGCGGTCGCTACGTCCATTGCCGTGCAAGCGGTGGGAGTGCTTCTCATTTTCGCGCTCATGGTGACTCCCGCCGCGACGGCCCAGCGCATCGCCCGGCGCCCGGCGCGCGGTATTCTCATATCCGTGCTCATCGCGGTCCTGGCCATGTGGTCCAGCCTGTACCTGGCATTTTATCTGCCCTGGGGACGGGTCAGCTTTTTCATCACGAGCGTCACTTTTGCCATCTATATCGCTGTAAGACTTTGGCAAAGAATCCGATAAAGAGATAGTTCTTGTCATGGCAACCGCTGTTTTCTATATTGCAAATGATTTGCAATTAGGAATGAAGGGCGGGATTTGGCCTGATTGATGCTCTAATAGCTGTTTTGGCTTTAAAATTTGATGCGGACGCCATTTCAACTGAATCGCCGTACGCGCGTGTATCTGCACTGCGCGACGGGGGTTTTGTCCCTGTTTGTGTGGCTGTTCATGGCGACAGCTGAGATTTGTCCCCCCCTCCATGCCTGGCTCCACGGCGGCACAATCCCCGATGACGACGATTGCCCGGTGGCCGCAATGGCAGTGGGCCACATTCACATTGAGGTCTGCGACGTAAATCCGCCGGCGCCGGTGACGCTGATTGAAATTACGGTCCGCCCCGAAATTACGGTTTTTGTTCCTTCCGAAAAGATCCTTCCGAACGACCGAGCCCCGCCCGCTTCCTTCGCTTAATTCCGTAGCAGTCTTTGCAACCGCAACAGCGGTGTGTACCCGGTCCATAATCCGGGCCGGCCACACCCGTTACAGCGGCCTTCGAAATCCGAATAATTGTTGCTCTTTGCGATACAGGCATTTCGCAGACGCGATCCTATAAAGGGCCGTGGTGTGGAAAAATTTAACCAATTGAATTTTGAAATTATGAAAAAATTTGCAGAACAAAACAGATTGAAGCGCAGAAGAAAGTGCAGAGGAAAACTATGGGCAATTGTCCTTTTCGCCGCATTGGCGTGCGACGGACGGGGATTGGCGCAGACAAATAGTCTGACGCCCCTCGCTCCCGTGAGTTCGGAGGGTACCAACGCCGCTTCATCCGGCAGTGCGACTAACGTGGCAAACCTGGGGAACGTTACGGTCGTTGGCCAGTTGAATAAGGCACGGAGCCAGATATTGACGAGCGTGGGCGCGACCGCTTACACCCACACTGCGGCGAATATTCAAGCGCAGTCCGAGGGCGCAAACGCGTCGATGAATCAGGTGATCCTGCGTTCGCCGGGCGTCGTGGAAGATTCGGCGGTGAGCGGCGGATTGCACGTGCGCGGCGAGCACGCCAATTTGCAATATCGGATTAATGATGTCCTCCTGCCGGAAACGCTGGTAGGAACATTTGGCCTGGTGCTGGACCCGCGTTGGGTCCAGTCCATGCAACTCATTGATGGCTCATTGCCGGCTGAATACGGTTTCCGCACGGCGGGTATCATTGACATCCACACCAAGACTGGCGCATTTGCAAATGGCGGTGAATTGAACGTGTTCGGCGGCAGTTTTAACACATTTAACCCGAGTTTCGAATTCGGTGAGACGGACGGGCCGTGGGATATATTTGTAGAAGGCAGTTACGATCAAAACAATCTGGGCCTGGAAAATCCGGTCGGCACGGCCGACGCCATCCACGACCATACCGAACAATATAAGGCCTTCGGTTATGCATCGCGCCTCTTGAGCGATACCAGCCGTATCACGGTCATGAGCGGCGCTTCGTATAGCACCTATCAAATTCCGAACACCCCGGATGTGGCACCCCTCGATGCCGGGACTGTTACTTATGCCTCGGCCATACCAAATGCGGATACGAACTCGGCCGATCTGAATGAAAACGAGACGGAACAGAATTATTTCGTCACGGCAGCTTTTCAACAGTCGCTGGGGGACTTGAATTATCAAGCGTCCGCGTTTGGCCAAATCAGTGGCGTCCATTTCTATCCGGATCAAACCGGTGACCTTGTATTCAACGGCGAGGCGAGCGACGTGGCCCGCAACCTCTATTCAGCCGGCGCGGAACTGGATGCCAGTTACGAAATCGGAGACAAGCACACGCTCCGATTCGGCGGACTCCTCGTGAATGAATATCTGACGGATGATAACACAACTACAATCTTCGACCTCGATGCCAGCAACAACCCTGTTGATATTCGCCCAATCATGCAGAATACGACCGCCAACGCCATATTCGCGGGCGTATATGCGCAGGATGAATGGAGAATCCTGCCCAAAGTCACAATCAATTACGGCGCGCGCTTTGACGAATACTACGGCAAGTATGACAAACAGAACCAGCCAAGTCCCCGTATTAACCTCGTTTACAAGCCGACCGACTGGACGACCCTTCATGCAGGCTATGCCCGTTACTTCACTCCGCCGCCGCTCGAAAATGTCCCGTCCGGCAACATCACCGCTTTCAATGGCACATCAGGCGCGTCGACGGTGACGCAGGACAACACAGTGAAGGCCGAGCGGGCCAATTACTTTGACGCCGGCATTTCGCAAAAAATCACTCAACATCTCCAAGTGGGTGTGGACGGGTACTACAAGATGGCCCGCGACCAGATTGATGACGGAACATTCAACCAGACGCTCATTCTTTCAGCATTCAATTATGCCAAAGGGCGCGTGGAAGGCGTAGAATTCACCGGCAACTACAATTTAGGCGGGTTTTCCACCTACGCCAACGTTTCCCTTTCAAAGGCCGAGGGCGAGGGCGCCGAGTCGGCCCAATTTTTGTGGCCGAACCAGGATGTGGTGAATTACGTCAATAATCACTGGATTCATCTCGACCACGACCAATTCCTCTCGGTCAATTGCGGCGCTTCCTATCTTTGGCGCCAATCCAATACCAAAAGCGCCTTGTTCTACGTGGACTCCATTTTTGGCAGCGGATTGCGCACGGATGGCGGCCCGGTTATAGATACTGAGGGCGATCAGGTTCCAAACGCGGCGAGCGTGCCCAATTACTATTCCATCAATATGGGCGCTGAGGAGGACATCAAGCTCCATCACAATCGGATTTTGAAAGCGCGAGTTGATGTTGTGAACATCACCGACAACAGTTACGTCCTGCGCAGCAGCAATGGCGTGGGCGTCTTTTCCTCGCAATACGGCATGCGCCGCGGCTTTTTTGGCTCGTTGGCACTGGCATTCTGAACCAACCTGTTGGAGGGCCACGTTCTTTCCTCCGGCGCGGCTCTCCAACAAAACTAATATGAAAGCAAATTACACTTCGTTGCTCAATCAAGCGGACAGGCTTGGCTCACTGTTGTCATCGTTGTGCGCCGTGCATTGCATGTGCATGCCCGTGCTCATCGGTTTATTGCCGATTCTCGGACTATCGTTTCTGGCCAGTAATCGGTTTGAACATTTCGCGTGTCTCACGATGATTCTGCTTGCGGCCGCTTGTTTGTGGTCCGGCTGCCGAATTCATCGGCGATGGGGTTTGCTCGTCTTGTTAGGCGCGGGCGCTGCCGTGGTGATTTACATTCAGTTCGGCGGAAATCCGGAAGTAAAGGAAACACGGACGGACTGGCATGAAGCCGTTGCCATGGCGATTGGCGGTTCTCTGATTGCCGTTTCCCATTGGCTCAATCTTGGACTGCGCAAGCGCTGCGGCTGCCAGAAATGCCGCGACCACTGCAAAATCAAAATGCCATGAATGATCCTATTATGCCCACTATTCTTTCCATTCAAAATTTGCGGGTTGAATACCCGCTCCGCGACCACAAACGATCTGTCAAGGTCGCCGTCAAAAACCTCACACTGTCGGTCAGCGCCGGTGAGGTCTTTGGATTCCTTGGGCCGAATGGCGCGGGAAAGACCACGACGATGAATGTCATGCTCGGCTTCGTCAATGCCACGGGCGGCGACATTCTCCTGTTTGGAACCAGCGTGCGCCAGCCCATCGCCCGCCAGCGTATCGGCTATCTGCCGGAGATGACGTATTACTACAAATTCCTGACAGCCGAGGAATTATTGCGATATTACGCGCGTCTCTTTGAAATCCCACGACCGGAAACCGACCGCCGGATTGACGCCGCCCTCAAACTGGTTGAACTGGAGCATGCCCGGAAACGTCTCATCAAGACCTATTCCAAAGGGATGCAACAGCGTGTAGGCATTGCCCAGGCGCTCATCAATAATCCCGATTTGCTCATCCTGGATGAGCCGACCAGCGGCCTCGATCCGCTGGGCCGAATGAAAGTTCGCGAAATCATCCAACGCCTCAAAGACGAAGGCAAAACGGTCTTTTTCGCCTCGCATGAATTGGGCGAAGTCGAAACGGTCTGCGACCGGGTGGCTATTTTGCATGAAGGTGAACTTCGGGCCGAGGGCCGGGTCAAAGACCTGGTGGCAGAGCATCAATGCAATTTGGAACAGGTTTTCCTGCGGGTGGTCGGTTTTCAAAACTAACAATATTATGAATAAAATATTTGCGGTCGCCGGGGTCGTCATTAAGGAATTGTATCGGCGGAAGGACTTTTACGTCCTGTTTGTCCTGACAATCATCATTTGCCTGATCATGGGCTCTATGAACGTTTTCAACGACAGGGAAATCATCCGTTACGTCAAGGAAATTTGCTTGTTGCTGATCTGGATCTCTTCGCTGATTATCGCCATCACTACGACTGCCCGGCAGATTCCGGCCGAAAGAGAGCAACGAACACTTCTGCCGTTATTGGCCAAGCCGCTTTCCCGCACAGAATTGGTAGTTGGCAAATTTCTGGGCTGCTGGATTGTGTGCGGCCTGGCGTTGGTTTGTTTTTATGCGTTTTTTGGCGTGCTGGCGGCCAGCAGGGAACATCATTGGCCGCTTTTAAATTATGCGCAGGCGGCCTTCCTGCACTGGATGGCTCTTGGCGTCGTGATTGCGCTCGCGTTGCTCGGGTCCCTGGTTTTTGCCGCGCCGTCCTCCAACGCCACAATCTGCTTTTCCATCGTCGCAGCCATTCTGTGTCTGGGGAGATACCTCGACAAGCTGGCTCTTGCCACGCCCGAACCAATCCGTTCAATCGTCTATTCGCTCTACTTTTCAATTCCCCATTTTGAAATACCCTTCGATATGCGAAATTTAATCATCCATGATTGGCCGCTTATCGATTGGAAATTCATCTGGCTACTGGGCCTGTATCTGCTGGCTTACATAGCCTTTTTTCTGACTGCGGCCTGTTTGATCTTCCGGCGGAAAGCCCTCAATTAAAAGTAGCGTATGAATTCTGCAAGAACATTCTGGCTGCTGCTCATTGCGCTGTTCGTTTTGTGCTTTGGCCTCGGCGCGGGTTTGCAGCCTCGGTTTCAGGCAATAGAAAATGCCCGGGGCCAATCGGACAATTTTTTCATCCTGATCTTCGGTGACAGCAGCCGGATTTTTGCCAACGCCGCCTTTATCAAGGCGGATGCCTATTATCATAGCGGCTATTACCCGACGATTTTCGACAACAATCAGGCGTTTAAAACTCCCCACATGGCCGAGGACACGGGCGCGGTGCCCAGCCATAATCAGGGTGACGAAACGGGTTTCATGGGACCGCCGCGGAATTGGATTGATGCCTTTGCCCGCCACTTCATTCCCAACCGTCACACCCACCTGGACCAGGGCGGACCGACCGACGATTTGAGCACCAGTTCAGAAGTGCGTGAGATTTTGCCGTGGCTTGACCTCGCGACAGAAATGAACCCGGCGGACATTAGGACCTACCTGGTGATCTCCTTTTGGCTGCGGACCAGCCTGCATCAGCCTTCAGAAGCCGAGCACGTCTTGCGCGGAGGTCTGCGAGATAATCCAGGCAACCCGCAACTGCTTTTCGAACTGGGACGAATTTACTTTGAGAACTATCACGACCCGGACCGGGCGCGAAGCATCTACCAGGCGGGACTCCGAAGCTGGGCAATGGAAAAACCGGGCGTCCCGTTTTCGGAACGCCTCAAATACGACAATTCGACTTTCGACGACCGCTTTGTTTTCGAACAACTCCAGGTGCATCTGGCCCAACTCGAGGGAAGTCTCGGCAACAGGGACGCCGCGATTGAGCACCTCCAGCAGGCCGAACGGGCATCACCCGACACCGCCCCCCTTCAGAAAATGATTGATGAATTGAGAGGCAAAAATCCGTGAGCAAGATTTCCCTCATCAAAGAAACGGCCGAAAAAGCAATGGTCGCCGAAAACGAACGCACCGGGCGTCTATCCGGCAGGGCGGAGAAATTGACAGCTGGAACGATCGTCGTAATGGGTTTCGAGTTATTGAGCGCGGCAAACCTGATGGGATCGGGTTCGCGCTGGGCCGAATGGGCCTGTTATTTGGCGCTGGCGGTTCTTGCCCTTTCGTTGTTTTTTGGTTTTGGCGCCATACGGTTCGAAGGCTACGCCAATTATCCGCGCGGAGATAAGCTTTGGGAAACCCTGAAACCCGACAACGTCTCCGAGGACACCGCGGAAGAAGCAATCATCCAAATGCTCCTGCGAAGCAGAGAGCAAAACGCGAAATTGAACGACGCGAAGGCGCGTTCGCTTTCGCGATGCGGCGGGCTGCTTTTCGCCGGCTTCCTGCTGGCCGCAGTCAGCCAATTACTGGCGCCGTTGGCCATTATATCCCCGCCCCAATAACAGCTTCCATGCCGACAAACTTACTCAACAACCTGAAGCGCTCCGTGGTCGTCGCAATGGTCGCCGTGCGGATGATGAAGGCGTCCCTCAACCAGATAGTCAACATGGTCATCATGGGGAATAGCCGGGTGGCCGCAATTGGGACCGTGAACGTGCTTCGCCGCATGTTCAGCCGCGGCAAATCCCGGCGTGCATTTGTCGGGATTGGTGGGATTGACCGCAATCGTGTGTTCGTCCACATGATCGCCATGCGGATGGTGAAGATGGCCATCATGAAGATAATCCACGTGCCCTTCATGCTGGACTGCGGTGTGTCCGCATCCTGGTGCGTGGACATGAGGGTGATTCGGATGGGTGGTACAAGATTCTTTGTTCATATATTTTTTCGTCTTTTTTGTTTATCTCGACATTTTCTCTTAATCAAGCATCCAATCGCTCGAGAGGCGCGGCAAGAATTGTTTCTGCAAGTGACTTGCACTTGACCCCATGAAAACAGTCAAAGAACGCGAGCAATGGGCAAAATCGCTGTGCCAAAGCGCCGGGATGCGAATTACACCTCTTCGAAAGGCGGTTTTACGTTTTCTGGCCCAACACCGCATGCCGGCCAGCCTGGAAATGGTTTCCCAGGCAAATGGGGTAAAGGGGACATGCGATTCGACGACCCTCTATCGTACTTTTGTAATGTTTAAGGACGCCGGACTGGTGCGATTGGTGCCAACGCCACAAAAGGCGAGTTATTTTGTGCTGAATACTCCGGACGATATCGCGCATTTTCTGATTTGCCGCCAGTGCGGTTGCGTCACAGAGTTGCCGCTGCCGGACACTATGTCAGCTGAAATCAAACGGCTCTCCTCCACGCGGGGATTTTCCCATGCCTCACAGGAATGCGAAATTCACGGCCTTTGCGCCAATTGCCAAATTGAACGGTCAACGCAAGTTTTGCCGTCGAAATTGAGCGGCGGGGGTAAAACGAAATTGCGCCGCGGAAGCGTTTCATGAAACAATTTTAAATTGCAAATAACAAATGAGCGCAAATCAAACGTCTTACGGACTGAAGAGCGAACTGGCGCGTTATTGCCTGTCGTCGGAACGCCGGGACACGAACCTCAAGCTCGCGTGGGTCAATTCGATTTGCATCCTCTTTCTCCTCATCGGAATCGTTGGGGCCCGGCGTGGCATTATCTCCATCCGTAATGTTCCGCCCATCCGCCAGATCGTTCCGGTGGTCGTGATGCCACGAACGTTGCCGTCGCAAGCGACCGTCCCTCAAAAAAAGGAACAGCCGCGGCAAAATCAGCCGGCGCGAATATTCGTGGCGCTGCCCAGCGCGCCGAATATCAGTTTCTCCGTTCCCACCATTGGAACTCTTGTCGGTTCAGCAAATTTGGCATCCGCGCCGCCACTCAATCCATTGCAGGCGCCGGCGCAAATCGTTGCACTGGGCAACACCGGCGCCGGCGGCGCCCGCCCGAATCCGCCCTATCCGCAACTGGCAATGCAAACCGGCGAGCAGGGCACGATTGTCCTGTTGCTCACGAGCGACGCTTCAGGCAATGTCGTTTCGATTGAGGTCAAGCAATCCACGGGTTTTCCGTACCTGGACCATGCCTCGGTGGAATATGTCAAAACGCATTGGCATTTGCCGACGGACGCCGGGACGCGGCTCTTTCAAACCAGCATCACTTTTAAACTGCAAATGTAAATCAAACCGAAAGCTTCAAATATGATAGCAAACATTGTTCTCGAATTCGTCCTCAGAGGCGGCCCGATCATGTGGCCGATACTCATCTGTGCCCTCGTGGCCGTGGCCGTCGTTGGCGAGCGCGCATTCTGGTGGCTGCGCGAAAGCGGGCGGCGCGATTCGCGCAAACTCGAGCAAATTCTGGCCGCGCTCGAGAATAACGACGTCGCTGCCGCCAAAACCACTGCCACCGGGTCGGACGACCCCATCATCCGCGTCATTCGTCACGGGCTCGAACACGTCGGCCACGCGCATGGATCACTGCTGGGCGCCCTGCAACTTTCCGCAGGCATCGAACTCAAACACGCCGGCCGCTTCCTGATGGTGATGGATACGCTCGTCACGCTCGCGCCGCTCCTGGGTCTGCTCGGGACCGTCACCGGCCTGATGAAAGCGTTCCTCAACATCGGCAGCGCCGAGCTATCGGTCACCGGTGTGACCGGCGGCATTGGCCAGGCGCTCATTGCCACCGCTTGCGGCCTGGGCATCGCCATCTTCTCACTCATCCCATTCAATTACTTCAGTTCCAAAGTCGCCCAATTGCAATTTGATTTGGAAACCGCAGCCACGAACGTCGAAGTCATGGTGGGCGGCGGCGGAAAATCCGGCGATACCGTCCACCTGCGCAAACCCGAATCACCGGGGCAGGCAACGACTCATTGACCTCGCTAAAGAAACGATTCAACCGCAAAGAACGCAAAGATCGCAAAGACAATATGGAAACGTACGAAAACCATCTTCGTAGGAGTCGAGGTTACGAGACTCTGACTAAAATAGTACGCCAACGAAAATCGGAACCGCGAGTTCAGTTAGAGACTCCTCACCCGCCTTCGCTCCAAAGCTACGGCGCGGGGGGAGGCGTCGTCTTCTACGGAATCCTGAAAATTGTGCCGCTTCTCTGCGTCCTTTGCGCTCTTTTCGGTTAAATGAAAATTCCCTCGCCCATACCCAAACGCCGCTCACGGATTGTCATCATTCCGTTGATCGACATCATGTTCTTTTTGCTCGCGTCTTTCATGATGGTGAGTTTGCAAATGAGCCAAACACAGAATATCAAAGTCCATCTGCCTTCGGCCCTCGAAGCACAACAGGATTTTAAACCCAACATGGTCAACATCGCCGTGGATAAGTCCGGCGGAGTTTGGCTGGAAAAGAAGAAAATCTCGCTGGCTGAACTTGACGCATCGCTGAGCAACCGCTTTGCCGCCGATCCGAAACTCCCGGTTTATATCAGTGGCGACCGCGACACGCTCCACGGCAGCATGGTAAAGGTCTATCAGGCCGTCCGCGCTGCCGGCATTCAGAACGTGGCCTTCATCACCGACAGCAAACAGGAGGCTGCCCCGTGAAAATTCGCACACCCGTTCCCGAAAAAAAGTCGCGGCTGGAAATCATTCCGCTCATCGACATTATGTTTTTTCTGCTGGCGTCTTTTATGATGGTGAGCCTGCAGATGCAGATTGTGCGCACGCTCAAGGCGAACCTGCCCACCGCCACTCTCGCTTCTTCGACCCAAAAACCGGACATCGTAAACCTGGATGTAAATCGCGATGGCAGCGTGTCCGTAGAGGACAAGCCCATGGCGTTGCCGGAACTGTTCTCCATGCTCACAAACCGTTGCAGCGTGAATACAAACCTTCCCGTTTATATCACCGGCGCAAATGATGCCACGCACGGCTCGGTGATGTTCGTCCTGGATTTTGTCAAACGGGCAGGCATCCGCAACGTCGCCATTGCCGTTCAAGCGTCTTCTGACCAACTCAATCCATGAAAAATTTCCAACAAAACCTACTTGTCCTGCTCGCTCTCGGCCTTTGTGGCCTGTGCGCCTGGCAATGGTACGCGCAAACCGTCCAACGCGACACCATCCAGGATCTCAACAAATTGGTCTATGACCGTAACGTTACCATCCAGGGCTATACCAATTCCATTTCGACGCTAAATACTAAAGTGAGCGACTTGGACGTCCGGCTGACCGCGCTGAACGTCACGCTCGCCTCGAATGAGCAAGTGGTCGTTTCCCAAAAAGCGCAAATCACGCAGTTGCAATTTGAGCACGACAATGACACCAACGAAATCGCCCAATATAAATCAGCCGTGGACACATTGGATTCCCACCTCAAAGACGCCTACGCAGGACTCGAGAAACAAAACGAAACCATCACCAACCTCGTCTCTGAGCGCGACGACCTTGTCCAGAAATACGATTCCCTCGCGACAAATCGCAATGACATCGTGCTTAAATATAATGCACTCGTAAAACAGGTGGAGGGACAAAGTCGTTAAAACGTTGAAATGTTGAAACGTTAAAACGTGAAGAAGGGCACCATAGTAGCCAAGTCGAGGATGAGGAATGAGGACCCGCCTTCGCAAGGAAGCTTCCGCCTTCGCCTGGCTTCGGCGCGACGAGCCGGCGCGGCAAGTGAGAATGATGCCAGCATGTGTGTATTTGTATATATGCTCTGAAAGTCCGCAACATCCGCTACAACGTTGGACATCAACGACTTAATCCGCAACAAATCTGCAACAAGTCCGCAACAGGGTTGCAACATTTTGGGAGGGTAGTCGCCAGTTTTCCCGAGAAGATATGCTTGAGATTGTTTAGAAGCGGCGTGAAAATCAAAAAATCAACACCGGCATGCGTGCAAATAGAAAATTCCAGCTATAACGGAAAGGACGGATTGCACAAGCGTGGCCTCTACACCCGCCTCCTGCGATTATTTTTTCTTTCAGTCTCGGTTCTTTCGTTCCTTTCGTTCATGGTCATGCCCTACTGCGAAGGACGAGCGAACGCGACCTGGATCGTTCCCCCGCTATTTCCTGCCGCGGTTGTTCCGATTTTCGTTCTGTTTTTGAGCACTGCTGTGCTGTTTTTTTGTATGGTTGGCTCTATCCGCGCCAGAGGCAATTTCAGCGCCGCGTCGACAACGTTCTTGGTCAGTTTCATGCTTTTTGCCGTGTCGTTCGCCATCAATTATCCGCGCCTTTATCTGCATGGCTTCAAGAATTACGCGAAAACTATTTTGACAACCGACGAATGGAGAACCATCTCCCGCGTTGCCCATGCACACATAACGCCTGGCGATAGCCTCAGAGAGCCGGACGACATGGACCAGGACAAAAACCAACAGGCGCGTTGGGCTCAATTCAGGAACGATACGAAAATTCAAAAACTAGGACCATACGTAACGATTTATGTTCCGAATCCTCAAACTACAGAAATCGAGTCTGGCAGCTCCTTTTTCGGATGTCGCGGCGTCGTCATCTACTCCAACACAAATAAGATGTCCCCACCTGAAGACTCGGTGGACGGGCCGCCTTTGTTTTTCGCACCCGATATCGCCACCTTCACAGTAGCGCCGTAGGCTGAAACGTAAGCGTCACGCCAAGCACCTCTAGCAAAAGTTCTCATAGATATTGTATTTATGAGAACTATGACATCTACGAGTAGTGATGATCCGACTTCTTTGGTCCCTTCGGCATCGGTTCAAAATGTGCCAGTGGCGCTGGACA
>DATAST010000123.1:0-69080 GCA_036269115.1 Verrucomicrobiia bacterium
CGATTGGTCGAGGGAGAATCTTTGTCGGAAATGCCGAGGCGGCGCTGGCACGCTCCGACGTCGTGCGTGAACCGATGAGTGACCATGCGGGTGTTTTCTTTTTGCGCCGTTCGTTTGACGGGGGATGGAATTATTTCATCGCCAACCGGAAGGGAGATGCCCTTGACGATTGGGTAACGGTTGGACGGTCGGGTCAGTCCGCCGAACTGATGGATCCAATGACCGGGGAAATCGGTATGGCAGCCATACGGAATCTTGACGGACAAACCCAAGTCTATCTGCAACTTCAACCTGGTGACTCGATCATTTTACGTCTGTTCAAGGACAATGTTGCCGGCGGGCCGGCCTGGAACTACTGGCAAACCAACGGCCCCGCTATGGCAATTACCGGTACCTGGAATGTGAATTTCGTCCAGGGCGGTCCCGAACTCCCAGCCCCTTTCACCACCACACAACTTGCATCGTGGACGGACCAAGCCGATGCGAACGCACAACGGTTCGCCGGCTCAGCTCTTTACACGATCAACTTTGATGCACCCACCGCGGCTGACCCCACATATATTCTTGATTTGGGCAACGTTTGCCAAAGCGCGCGCGTACGGTTAAACGGCAAGGATTATGGCACGTTAATGACGCCGCCCTTTCGCGTCGCGGTTGATAATTTGAAACCGCATGACAACAAACTCGAAGTTGAAGTCACCAACGTTTCCGCCAATCGCATCCGCGATTTAGACCGCCGACACGTACATTGGAAGATCTTCGGAGATATAGGAATCGTGGATTCCGACTACAATCACTTTGATGCGTCGGATTGGCCGCTGGCGGATTCGGGGTTGATGGGGCCGGTTACTTTGACGGTGGTTGAAGCGTTGAAACGTTGAACTCGTGTTGCGTGTTGCGTCAAGTATTAGCGTACGAGGTCCAGCTAACCTGGCGCAACGGGCAGCATGTACGACGTACGAATCAATTTCCCAGTGGCTTAACCATGGATCGTGCCGGACTTGCCGGCATGTAAAACGTCTCGGGTGGGTCCGGATGGTTCGGGTCAAATTGTTTAAAATCGTCGTGAATATACGCTGCAAGAGGCAGGCGGGTTTGTTCGATGCCTTCGACGACGCATTTGGCGAGTTCGTAACTGCCGTAATTGTCATGGTGGGTCCCATCTACAAACGCTTTATCGAGATTTGTGCCAAGAGCCTTGTAAAAATCGACGCTCATGGCATTCAGGTCAATGAGTGCGCAATTTTCCTGGTGCGCGATTTCACGCACTGCATCGGGATAACCCTCCAAGGTCGGATGCCCAATGCCCGCCTTGCGTTCCATCGATGTAACCAATATCGGAATGCCGCCTTTTGCCCGCGTTTGTTTCACGACTTCACTGAAATCGTTTTTATATCGCTCCAGGGCATCAGGCTTTTTGCTTTTCATGTCGTTATGTCCAAATTGAATGAACAAATAGTCTCCGGGCTTCATTATGCTGAAGACCTTTTTGAAGCGGTTGCCTGCGAGCGAATCAGCGATGGTTTCGCCGGATTCCGCGTGATTGGCGATGGCAACGACGGGCTTGAAGAAAACCGGGAGCATCTGTCCCCAACTATTCCACGGCTCAAACGGCTGATCACAAACAGTGGAATCCCCCAGGATGTAAATCGTGGGCACGTCCGCCCTTTGAATTATCATCGTGTTAATACATGGCCGCGTGTCGTCAAATTCAAGCGTCAGCTTATTGTCCCAGTCCCGCCATTCGTCGGTTTTCTCCCTGGGCTTCAGGTGAACTGCGCCGGCGCCGCTGATTTCGGGAGTGCGAAGATTCATAATGAATGAATGCGTCACAAATTCCCCGGGAACGGTTTCGATATGATAGAGCACTAGCCGTCGCAATTCTGCTTTGACGGTGGTTAAGGATGGAGCAGTCGTGTTTCCCATCGTGACTGTGACGCGATAATTTCCTTCGGGCAATTTAACTGAAAAATAAAATGGTGCGGCGCTCGTGATGCAGCCGTTGGTCGCGACAACCGCGCTTCCTGGCTCGAAGCCGTAGCCAATCGCATCGGAGTAGAAATTGGTTGGCGAAATGAGTACGGCAGAAGATAGCGCGTTGCAGCCGAAATTAAAGGAGATCAGATTCTTTTGCGGCGCGGCAATGGCCATCGTTGCCGATAAACCGACTGCGCAAAGCATTCCCGATAACATTGGGCGCATGCCCTTTCTCATACTCTATTTTCGTTTCGGCGCGGGCGCCGGTCGCGTGTATTTATCAAACGTATCCAGCACCGGAAGGGAATTGCCGTTTTCATCAAAAAAACTGCGGGATATGAGGGCGCGGTTGGACGCTACCGCGGGTTCCCACCAGAAAACGCCTTTGCCAAGGCCACCCGGCGTGTCCATCACGACATTCGCCACCGCATCGAGAAAATCACGCTGGCCCTCGGGCGTTTCAGGAAAAGGACCCGGCCCCGGACGTCCCCTCGGCTCGCGGCTCGGCCGCCAGTGATAGGCGGTTTCCACGACAATGACGTCTTTATGGTATCGGTTAGCGGCAAACGCGAGGTTCTCGCGCAAATCCATCAGCGTTCCGTGCCACCATGGATAATAGGAAAATCCAATGACATCGTATTGAATGCCGTAACGGCTCAGGTTATCGAAAAAATATTTAGTTTTGGCCGTGTTGCCCCCCTGATCAATGTGAATCATGATGCGTGGCGGCGGCGACTTTCCGGCGCCGGCGCGGACACCTTTGATTCCAGCGCGGAGATAATCGGCAAAGTTGCCCCAATGCTCCGGCAACCGACCATCGGGCCACAACATTCCCGGAGTCACCTCGTTTCCAATCTGGACCATGTCCGGCATGGCGTCACCATCGCGAAAGGCCGCTATCGTGTCCCTCGAATATGCAAAAACTATCTTTACGCGTTTCCTATGGGAGAGATTTTTCCACGCTTCCGGCGTGGGTTGTTGGCCGGGGTCTGCCCACGAATTCGCATAATGAAGATCGAGGAGGAATCTATAGCCGAGTTTTTTTGTCTCCTTTGCTTCCGCAAGCGTATAGGCAAGATTGTTTGGCAAATGATAGGCGACTGGCTCGACAAAGAGGCGAAGGCGAATCCAGTTGTAACCGTGATTTCGAAAGATTTGAAGGCCGGGCAATGCGTTCGTGCCGTCTTTAAATATCATTCCGTTGTCTTCGGCCTGCTTTAAATAGGATAAGTCTGCGCCGAAGGCGAAGTCGTAGGCGCGGGCGGAAGGCAAGGTCGCCAGCAGGATCAGGATGACGAAAAATATAGCTCCAAATGGGGTGCTCATGAGGGATCTCCATTTGGAAGACTCTCCCTCACCCCTGCCCTCTCCCGCTGGGAGAGGGAGAATCGTCGCCCGATTTTTTGTTATGGCCGGCGACGAGGCTCGGTTCATGGTTTCAATTCTTTCTTACAACGATACGTTCAATTCGAAACCATCCTCTATCTTGACTGGATGGGCTTCAATCTTAATTGTCGCAGGTTCGAGCCCGGGACGCGAGGCTGTCAAAGTGATCGTTCCGGGTTGCAGCGTAGACCGAATTGCCACGCGGTTGATGCCGCATTCCGTATCCACGTAAAGATTGTTCACGGAATTGGTAATGCCGCTGTCATAGCCACCGCGCCAAATCGCGGGCCCATCCAATTTGAAATCCACGCGCGCTTCATCTGTTGGGCAGCGCCGGCCATCGGCATCCACGACTTCAAAATCCACGAATGCGACGTCGGAACCATCCGCCCGCAAACCATCCGGACCGGTATGGGAAGTCAGTTTGATTCGCACCGGTTTGCCGGCAGTCTGGATTTGATCGGTGGCAACAACGCTGGCATGGACTTTTCCACGCGCCTCAATGAGACCCGGAACGAATTTCACATTGGGAAAGGCATAAATGTAGCCGGTCTTGCCCAGATTTTTCTTTTCTCCGTTGAATGAATCCACAAAGTCGCACGGTGCGTTTGTGTGGCCGACCGATTGGCCGTTCAAAAGAAGTTCGATGGAATCACAATGATTTGCAGCCACATATACCGTCTTCACGGTCTCGGCGGGATAAGTCCAGTGGCCGATAATATGAATATCCGGCGCGGAATTCTGCATGACGCGATAGACATAATACGCTTGCTTGGGAAGCCGAACGGCATCCACTTTGCCGCTGACCCGGGCAACCTCGCTGCTATCCTGGCGGCCATCGGCATTTGAATCCGACCAGAAAATGCTCGCATACGCGGACCATTTCGAGTGGGCCGGGCCGGTGTTGGTGATGCAATTGATAAAGTAGTCGTGATAACGCGCGGCAGCGGCGAGGCAGAAGGTTTCAGAATTCCAGTGCCAGGTATCATTCGGGCCAGGTTTGAATCCAAAACGCGGCGGCGAATAATCATCCCAAAAACGACGCGCGGCTTCATCGCGAAGATCTTCGCACTCAATGAGCGGCGCCTTGTCACGGCGCTCGGCGCTATAGGCCCGGAACATGTTGGTGTAACCGCTTAGCCTGTCTGTGCGGGGGTCCTGCCCGATCATGACGCCGAAATATCCGGCAATCGAGGTCGCTGCTTCCTCCTCCAGTGTGCGACAGCCGACCACGCGCCCGCCGTGCGGGTCATATTGCGCCTGCAAATCCACCATTTGCTTCAGGTGCCCAGCCGAAATCGAATTGTTTCCCGCTTCCCAAAACAGAATGCTGGGGCTGTTGCGATAATAAATCATTGAATCGCGCATCACTGCCAACCGCTGGTCCCATTGTGCGCCTGTCACGTCCTTCTCCTTGTCACCGGCCGGGCAGACTTCGAAGATGCCCGTCTTGTCACAGGCGCGCACGTCCACGGCCTGCGGAGATATGTGCATCCAGCGCACGTAATTTGCGTGCGTGCTTTTGAGCAAATTCGCATTGTAATCGTGCATCCAATCCGGATACGCCTCACCAAGACCTGCCCATTCGTCCGATGAACGTTGGGCGTAACCAGAGAGCCAAACGAATTTGTCGTTCACATAGACGCCACCCACTCCAACGCCGCCTTTGAATGCCGTTTTACGAAAACCTGTCCGCACTTTTTGCACATCAACTGCTTTGCCATCGACGGTCAGAATGCAGTAAACGTCGTACAAATTTGGACGGTCATCGCTCCAGAAATCGGCGTTGATTAATTGACCCGCGGCAGTCATGGTTTCCATTTCGCCGTCCACTAAATCCGAAGCATCGCCCGCAAACCGCGCGCAGACTTTGCCTGTCGCATCCACGACAACGACCAAAAGCGAGATACTCTGCTGGTCGCCGCTTTCGTTCCGCACCTGGGATTCGACGTTGACGTCGCAGGTTTTGTTTTCTATGGAAAAATTCGATGGATAAATGTAAATACCGGTTGTCTTTAGATTTTCATAAAGCGGGAGGGTTTGATAGACCTTGCCGCTCAGGACTAACCGGATGTCATGGTTCAATCCGCCATAATTCGGATTAAACGCGCGCCCCATCCATTCATATTCGGTCCCAGTGGCTTCTTCCTTGTAATGGTCGCTATTGTCCACCTTCACGGCGATAACATTGTCGGCATTTCCGAAATGAACAAACGGCGTTAGGTCCAGTCCCGCAGGAGTGACCCCGTTCTCATATTTGCCAACGAGTTTTCCATTCACCCAAAAATGACCAGCTTGTTTTAGGCCTTCAAATTCAAGAAAAACTTTTCCGTCCTTCGCACTCGCCGGCAACCTGAAATGCTTTCTGTACCAGCCGATGCCCGTGTATTCATGCCGATCTCCGCCGCTATGCGAGATGATTTCGTCGAAAGTATCGGTGTCATTCCACGTATGCGGCGCACTGACGTCCGCCCATTTTGAATCGTCAAAATCCGGCTGTTCCGCACCCGGCGCATCTCCCTTTAAGAACTTCCAGCCTGGATTGAAATCGTAAACGGCATTTGGCGTTTTGGGAGGAATGAAGGCCTCGGCAGCCAAGTAAAAATTGGAAGCCAACAACGAAAACGAGATTAATAATGCCGGAACAAATAAAGTTCTAAACATTTGCTTTTTCAGGCCGAAGAATTAATCCATTGAACGTCGAAGGGCAAGTTCCACTGGTGGCCGTGCCCGCGTTCCGCACTTTAATCCAATAAGCAAAGTTTCCTTCTTGATTTGCCTGCCTATTTTACCACTTCTCACACCGAAATCAGCATTCCACTTCCCAATAATCACTGGTTTTGGCAAATCGAAAATATGGTATCGTATTGTTTGTATGAACTGCCGCTTTCCGAGTTTTGCAATCCGTTTTGGATAACGCTCATCCAAGTGGGGAACTGGGGATAATACGGGGGAGGAGTTTTGATGTTCAGCTTGCAATAATGCACGGAGCCGTCGGTAAACCCAGCCTCAATGCCCGGCGAAGGCCATTGCGGCCAGTCCTGTTCAGTAAACGGCACGCCCGTACCCGAAGCGCCGTCCGGGCCGCCGCTGCCACCGTTGCCAGCATCTATATAATCCAAAATGAATACGTCCAATGTGCGTACGCCAGACTGCTTATTGTATTTGCGAACAGGATCGCTGGTACTCACAGTCACCGGAGTGCCATCTGGATTCACACATCGGGGATTGTACATATAGGGGACGCGAACGGAGCTTGTCCCGTCGCAAGCTATGCCGCCATTTGTCTGGTAATAGGAAATCTCAAGAGGCGGATCTTGCAACAACGGGCACCAACAGGCCGCCGGATTTTGAATAAAATCGCCACCATATAGATATCCGACATTTTGGTCCCATGAGCCATACCTGGTGGGAACTATTTGGTTGGCTCCCGGGCCCGTGGCGAAATATCGAGTGTAGTGGATTCCCAAAAGATGATTTACCTTGCCTCCAGAATTGCCTGCGCCAAGTGTGCATATCGGAAACCAGTCGTTAAAATCCCCTGCATACATAAATGAACTGGCAGCCATTTGTCTCATGTTGTTGATATCCACCGTTCTCAACGATTTGCGACGTGCCCGACCTATGACTGGCAAGAGCAGGGAACTGATAATTGCAATAATAGCGATGACGACCAGCAATTCGATCAACGTAAAGCCGCGGGATCGGCCTGGATAGATCTTCATATCAGTTTTGGTCATGAAACGGGTTAACCAACAATACAGCACCGGCTGTGCCGGTCGGGTGCGGTCTGGTCTGCATTGATTGGGTCATGGAAAAAACCTAACAGTAACAGTATCAAATTCAATCACCACTAAAGGTGACGAAAGGGGCTGACATAACCAGTTCTGGCTATGGTCCGTCTAAACATTTAAAATCCAATTTTCTGGCCGAAATTTCGAGAGCGGGCGCGTGGTGCGTGGTCCGTGTTGCGTCAAGTATACGAGGACCAGTCCAAAATACTTGACCCAACACGACGAACCACGTCAGCTAAAAGCATTGCATTTCCACGTCCGCTCGTGCAATGTCACCGCGTTCCGTAAAAGGCCTGACGTACTAAACTATTTGGCACCATGCAAATTCATGTTTCGATCGTGGAAGACGATGTGAAGGTGCGTGGGAGCCTTGGCCGGCTGATTGATTCCACGGAGGACTTTTCCTGTGTCAGCCAGCATCCCGATGCCGAAAACGCCTTAAGGGAGATTCCGGTCATCAAACCGCAGATCGTTCTGATGGACATCAATCTGCCTGGAATGGACGGCGTAGAATGTGTCCGGCGGCTGAAACAATTGCTTCCCCAAACGCAAATCGTGATGCTGACAGTTTACGAAAACACCAACATCATCTTCGAAGCCCTGACGGCTGGAGCCACCGGATATTTGTTGAAACGCAGTTCCCCGGAGCAAATCATCGAGGCTATCCGGGACGTTAACGGCGGTGGCTCGCCGATGAGCAGCCATATTGCCCGCAAAATCGTGGCCTCGTTCCAAAAGGTCACCAATCCGGTACATGAATACGAGAAGCTTTCGACGCGCGAACACCAGGTGCTCGACTATTTGGCCAAGGGCTACCTTTACCGCGAAATTGCGGAGGAACTGAAGATCAGCTACGCCACCGTGCATACCCACGTGCGGCACATTTACGAAAAACTGCACGTCCGGTCGCGCACAGAAGCCGTCACTATTCATTTGTCCCGCCGCCGGGCGCCATTGGTTTAACTTTTGATGGCAAGGACGGCGCTCTTCGGGTTGTTGAACGTCCACCACATTCGTTGCGCCGCTAGACGCAGCGCGGTGTCCTACCAGGATCCGACCGGACCCACCCCCTCCGCTCTGCCTGAAAAATACGCAGCCAGCGGATTAGCCTTAAGGCCCTTAAGCGCCACAATCACGCACATGCCGTTGGTTTCCGCGCCGGCCAGGCTCGTGTGCGGGCCGGCACCGACGACAAAAAGTGGCAGGACTTTGGCCTGTCCCAAAGCGTCGTATTCACTGGCGATGATATCGTTGATGTCGAGAAAAGGAGCGTTCTGAGATGTGGCGACTTCTTCCGCCCATCCGGCGTAATCGTTTTTGTTTCGAACAACGCGCCCATTTTTCCAGATATTGCGCGGAATGAGAGAACAGACCATCGGAGTAGCGCCTTTGTCCCTGGCCTCGGTAATCATGGTTTTTTCGTACCAGCCAAACGTGTGGACGAGTTCCCGGTGCTTCGTAATAAGATTATCGATTTCCTGGCTCTCGTCCCCTACCCCTTTGATTGTCCCGCGCGCACGGTTGGTGTCGTTGATCGCACCGCCGTCGTTATGTCCGAACTGCATGATTACAAAATCTCCCGGCTTGAGTTTCGTCCAAATGGCGGGCCATCGGTCCCGATAAAATGTGCGGCTGCTCGTGCCGCCCAAAGCGCGATTGAGCACGTTGATTTTATTCGTATCAAAATACGGCGCCAGAAGGTCTCCCCATCCCCATTGCCCGCCCGTGCCGGTTCCTTGTCCATTGCGCACCGTAGAATCGCCAATCAGATAGAGCGTTGGGAGTTTTGGGTTCATCGGTTGCGCCGGAACCGGATGCATGTGATGGCCGGGCATTACGCCGTTGGTCTGCGCGAAGACGTTGCCCGTCAGAAGCAGTGAGACCAGAATCATGGTAAATTTCATGCCGCTTAATAGCAGTCTTTCGGCTCCGGAGGCAATTCGACAGTTTTGGCGATGTCCGTTGAAACGTTTTGAAATAGTATTCGGGTAGTGGGTAGTGTCTCAATGGCGCCACTTGCGATCGGAGGAAGGGCACTTCCGCCCTACCAAGCGGCCGCCTATTTGAACATTACCAGCCAGCCTGACAGCTTGCTTTGATCCGAGCCATCACAGATAATGATGTTATGCCCACGCTGACTTGGAATCGGATTCGGTCTTTGACCGGTTTCGGTTTGGGCATTTATGTTCTTTTTTTTGCGTTCCTGTTCAAGGCAGCTTCAGAAACACCGGCTGTATCCGATGATTATCTGATTAAAACCTGGGACACCGAAGAAAACCTCTCTGGCAGCACTGTCACCGCGATCCTCCAGACTCCGGACGGCTATCTGTGGGTCGGGACTTATGAAGGGCTCACGCGGTTTGACGGAGTGCATTCGGTCACTTTTGATTCCTTAAACACCCCGGCATTGAGTCATAGCCGTATTCAAGGTCTTTATCTGGACGCGCGCGGCACGCTTTGGATCAATACCTATCGCGGGGGCCTGACTTCGTTTCGCGATGGCGTTTTTCGCCGCGAATGGCCCGACCAGAGGGATTTTGATCTTCATACAACGATGGTTTCATCATCGTCGAACCAAGTGACGTTCGTTACGCAATTCGGCGACATATTGAAAGGTTCCCTCAATAACACCAACACCAATTGGACGGTGTTAAGGCCACCGGGAAACAGCCGGCCCCGATTCCAATGCGTGGATGCGGCTGGAACCCTGTGGTTCCTCTCGCGAGAGGGCCGTATCCTCAGGGTGCTGGACGGCAAGTATTCACAATTGCCATCCGACTGCGGACTGGCAAACGCACGAGTTCTGACGCTGACTTCCGATGGGAATGGCCGGGTTTGGGCCGGCGCGGTAAATGAAATAGCCCGCTGGAACGGCCATACTTTTGAAGATTTGACCCCAACCAACCTGGACACATCCAAGGAATTCGATCCCATCACATTATTTCCCGCATCTGGTGGCGCTGTCTGGGTCCTGGCCAACGATCGCCTGCGGGAAGAAGTTGGGCGGGGATGGACCGCGGAGGCTGCCGATTGGCAAGGCCTGCTGGGCCCTGCATACGGATTGTTGGGACCCGCGTACGGGCGGGCTATGGGCGCTCACGAAGACCGGGATGGTGGCATTTGGTTTAATCACTATGGCAATGGCGTATTTTACATCACTCCATCCGGCCACTTTGAACGATTTACCGTCCAAAACGGATTGCCAGGCGACCGCGTAGGGGCATGGTTTCAGGATCGTGATGGCGGCATATGGCTAGGGGTGGACCGGGGCGGCCTGGTACGCTTGTCGCGGCGACACTTCCAAATCATCGGACAACAGGAAGGTGTTCCAGTCTGGCCCGCACTCTCCGTATGCCAGGGCTCCGACCAGACAGTCTGGATTGGCTCGGCAGGCGGTGGATTGGACCAATACAAAGACGGCACGCTCGTGACCAGCGGCGCCAATGGGACAGCGCCGGCGAATTTTATTTTTTCCATATTCCCCGAATCAAACGGCGACCTTTGGTTGAGCGCCGGAGATGGTGAAGATCTTTTCCGGTTTCATAACGACCAGCTTGAGCGCTCGCCCTGGGGAATTCATGGCGTGAAATCCCTGCTCACCGATCGTGCCGGACGATTGTGGGTGGGCACAAAAATTAACGTCGGATGGTACACCCGAGGGTCACAACGCGTTTTTGGCACGGCTGACGGTGTGGCCGATTCTCCCGTACGTGCGCTGGCCGAAGCGCCCAACGGCAATATGTGGGCCGGCGCAGACGATGGCACTTTATATCGATGCGAAACATCCCGGGTTCGCGCATTTCAACCCATGGACGCCCTCGGCGCCCGCCCGATTTGGTCTTTGCTGGTGGATCCGGACGGCACGGTCTGGGCGGGAACTTTCCGCGGCGGATTATTGCGCTTTCGAGACGGGCACTTTACTCGCTTCAGCACAAAACAAGGATTGCCCGATGTCATTAGCCAGATTCTAGAGGACCGACAAGGGCGTCTTTGGCTTGGCACACATCAAGGCATTTGTTGCGTTCAAAAAGCGGCCCTGGATGCCTGCGCCGAGGGCAAAGTCAACACGGTGGACGTCGTTAGGCACGTCGGGGGCCTGCCGACGCTGGCTTGTTCTGACGGTTATCAACCGGCGTGCTGGCGCGCGGACGACGGTCGGTTGCTGTTCACGACCGTCAAAGGAGCGGTGTCCGTGGATCCTGAACAATTGACCGCCACATCACTGCCACCACCGGTCGCCATCGAGGATATGTTGGTCGACGGCCAGGCGGTGCCGGTGAGCCATCAAAAAATCGTCGTGCCACCGGGACACGAACAATTTGAGTTCCGATTTACTGCTTTATCATTTGAAGCGCCGGAACAATCCCGGTTTCGTTACCGAATTGACAAGTGGGACAAGGATTGGGTTCCCGCCGATACCCGGCGCGTGGCCGATTACGGACATTTGGCGCCGGGCGATTACCGTTTTCGGGTGATTGCCTGCAACAGCGACGGCGTTTGGAACAAACAAGGTGCGACCGTCGATTTTACCGTCCTGCCTTATTTTTATCAAACCAGCTGGTTTATTGCCCTTATGAGCGCGATGATTTTGGGCGGCGTGGGCCTGGCGGTACGGAATATCGCCACCCGTAAATATCGGCGGGCATTACAGCGCCTGGAACAGCAGCACGCCATCGAAAAAGACCGGTCCCGCATCGCTAAAGACATTCACGACGATATCGGCGCCGGACTGACTCAGATCACTTTGTTGAGCGAACTCGGACGGCGCGAGCCGAACCAATCAGGCGCACAACTGGAACGCATCTCGGACGCAGCGCGGGATTTGACACGGGCCATGGATGAAATCGTCTGGGCGGTGGACCCGCAACGCGACACGCTGGTCAGCCTGATCGATTATATTTCCGCGTATTCCGAAGATTTCCTGAGGGCGGCGGGAATTCGCTGCCGGATGGATTTTCCAGCGGCAGTGCCCGCAATACAAATCGACGCCGAGTTCCGATACAATCTATTCCTGGCACTCAAAGAAGCCCTTAACAATATCGTCAAACACGCGCAAGCCACTGAAGTCTGGCTGCGTTTGGGCCTGACCCCGGGGGTATTTACGTTGACGGTTGAGGACAACGGACACGGTTTTGAAACGAGCAATGGCGGGAAGTCTTCTCCGTCGCTCGACCGCCTGAATTCCGGACTGGGCCTGCCGAACCTCAGAAAGCGATTAGAGGCCATTGGCGGACGTTGCGACATGCAGAGTTCGCCTGGCAAAGGTACCCGTGTCGAGATGACGGTCATCCTTAACGGCGCAACATCGCCAATTGTGGCGATTGGCGGAAACGGACTTGAAAAGTAACTTACCCTGCAGTGGTAAGTTATGAGTATTTCTGTGTCCATCGTAGAAGACGACCATCAGGTCAGAGACAGCCTTTCCCGACTAATTGCCAGCTCCGACGGCTACCGGTGCGTGAGCGAACACGCCAGCGCGGAGGATGCCCTTGAGAAAATTCCCAAAGTTCGTCCGAATGTCATTTTGATGGACATCAATTTAACCGGCATCAACGGTGTCGAATGCACCCGCCGCCTCAAGCCATTGTTGCCTGGCACACAAATAATCATGCTGACGGTTTATCAGAATACCGAACATATTTTTGACGCCCTGACCGCGGGCGCAACCGGATACATGCTCAAGCAAACCAGGCCGGACCAGTTATTGATTGCCGTCCGCGACGTGCACGAGGGCGGCTCGCCCATGAGCAGCCACATCGCCCGCAAAATCGTCCTGTCGTTTCAACAACAGTCTCCACGCGAGGAACCGCAAAGCCTGTCTCCCCGTGAAGCGCAAGTCATTGAATTGCTGGCGAAAGGCTATCTCTACAAGGAAGTGGCCGACAACATGGGCGTGTCTTACGCCACCGTCCACACGCATATTCGGCACATCTACGAAAAGCTCCAGGTCCGCTCCAGGACCGAGGCGGTTGTCAAACATTTGAGTCGCCAAGGAGGTGGGCGAGACGCGGTCGCGACGGGGCTTTTTGCCCAATAAACCGAAGGTCGTAGCGCAGGCGACTTTCCAGTCGCCGGTCGATATTTCGAGAAATGGGACAGGAATGTCCCGAGAACCCGCAGACAAGAATGTCTGCGCTACGCGCGCGCACCTAATCCAAGTGGAAGACCTCATTTAGAGGTTTTGCAACCGGTGAGTTATCCGCATGAACCTCCATCAACGGGGCCATGTAATCCCACCACTTTTTCACAATCGGCATATGAGGAAGCCCGGCGGCTGAATTATCGTCCGACAGCTTTTGCGTCGCGAATAGTGTCAGTGTCTCTTCATCAAAAAAAATCGTATAATCGGAAATCCCCGCCGCGCGCAACTCCTTTTGTAAATCGGGCCAAATCTCGTCATGACGCTTTTTGTATTCCGCAATGACTCCCGGCTTCAATTTCATTTTGAATGCGTTACGCTGCATTCATTCATTTAAAATGAATGCCTGTCTGAAACAAGCACGGATGAGGGATTTAGCTCCAATCGGAGATAATCATACATAATCCCGCTGGTGAGGCTGCCGCCGGGAATGGTCAATTTTAGAACATTCGTTCCCGCCTGCATCAAAGAAGCGTCAAAACTAACGTCATGCTCACTCCATAAACCGGCGATTCCATCACGATTGATTGTGGCATTGTATACCAAATTTGTCACGGCGCCGGCAGGACGATCGTTCACGGTCACATCCAGTTCACGAGCGCCCACCCCGCAAATGGCCAGGCGCAAAATAGCCGTGCCGGACGGCGCATCAGGCATGTTGAACACAATCGACCACGCAGTGCTTCGCCCGCGCCCAAACGCATTTGTGTCCGCGAGATCCTCATCATGAGGGACCTGTTCAAAGAACCAATCCTTGTGAAAATCACTTTGACCGATGGTGTAACTCACGTCGTGAGGAAATAATCGGGGGTATTTGACGTACCAGCCCCAGTGATCATAATCGCTCCCCTCAAAAAATTCCCGGGCGGACCGATTCGGAATCCCCACGTCCCAAAGCTGCCGTCCATAACGGACCGGCCGCCAATTGAGCTGACCAAGGTTCAAAGTCCCACCCGCCTCAACCGTCACGTTGGACAAAACAAATTCCCCAAGGACGCCGTCGGCGATTGCGTGAAGCGTATAAGCGCCGGGTCGGACATTGGGAATGGAAAACTTTCCATCGGCATTTCCGCGCACCCAAAATTCGTAATTCTTTGCGTCGTTTTGCCAATCAACCGTCAGTGGAAAACCAAATCGCCGAAACCGGTTTGGCCCGAAGCCAGTAGTGCCGCTCTCATTTGTGCGTGCCGTTGTTGTATTCTCTCCATCGTTCAATGTGTCGAACCAACTAAAACGCCGGAACCCGCTGAACGCTACCGGCGCCGTGTAAGCCGGCGCCGTGAGGCCCACCAATAAATTACCGATTCGTGGATCGGACGCCTGCGAATCCTTCACCATTAGCCTTCCTTCGACCGTCCCGCGCCCGGTCCGGTGCGGATAATCTACTCCTTCGACCCAGTCATAGGGCCACGCCTGAGACTCCTGTCCCGCGCGCTGTAATGCATCCTTCCACATCACATCATGAGTCGACCCGGCGTCACAGTATATCAGAAATGGCCCAACCACTTTCACCCAATTCTCATTTGTGCCGATGTTGCAGACAGCACCACCGTAATGGCTGCTGCGCCAATAATTCAAGAGGCACGGCGGCGCTGGAGCGTTTAGATCATCCGTAAAGGTGCAGTCGCGATGCGCAACCAGTTCCATTTTGGTCGGGCCGCCGCTCAAATATTCCGTGGAGGGATTAATCAGCCACACACCTATGTGATTCGTTGTGCTGGACCATCCCCAGGCCGGCGTATCAAATTGATCGGCGGTATAATCGTATTTGTGCTCGACCTGGCCCTGATACAAGCCGGTATTCATCCGGCGGGCCTCCGCAAAATTCAGGACTGTGCCATGGTCCCAGTCGTAAGCGGTAATCGTTTGCATGTTTCGGTTCGAATCCACTGTCATCCAGTCAAAAATTCCATCGTTAAGTTTGGCGCAAAAGCGCGCCTCTCCAATGGCCGTGGCGGGATAATTCGTCGGATGTGAAAACACGCAGTATGCGTAAAGGCCGGAATCGCCGCTTGCCAGGCTGTAACGGAATTCAATATCCGTCGCGGGGCCGGCGCCGAGGTGGCCACCAAAGACGCCTTTGACGGAAACTTCACCTCGTTGCCCGTCATTGGTGGCCGGGTCAATGGTAATCCGGCTCGTGTGGAGCTCACGCGTGAGATCATAAGACCAATATCCGCCTGAGGAACCGCCCCCCACATCAAAAACCTGGAACTGTTTATAAACCAGACTCGTCAAATCTCCAGTTCGCTTGGACACACGGGCCGAAACGATCCCGTTATCAAGGGTAAAACTTTTTTCGTCTTGTGAGATGACGACCTTATCCGCCGCTGTCGCGGGCAAACACGCCGCGCAGGTCAAAAAAGCAAAAACGAACAGATTCAACTTCATTAAATTTGCGTCAACAAGTTTAAGCCGTGCGGCAACTAACGATTCTATTTGGCCCGCCCTGCTCCGCTATCGCCAAAACTGAGTAGGCCGCTTTAGCTGCTTGACGGTTCCGCGACGTAAACCTATGAATGAAGCATTTCGACTGCTGTGACAAATACATTTCGACATCTGCCCGGCCGTCTGTTGGCACTAATTATTTCATTTCTCGCCTTTCCCATGTTCGCCTCCGGCATGCCGGCGCAAACTGCAGACCCGGCATTGACGCCACCATCAGTTTTAACTGAGATGCAGCGAGTCGCCGATTACCAACTTGCGCATCCGGTGAAAGAGCGTCCCACCGGCTGGATCTGCGGCGTGGGCGATATCGGCATGATGGCTTTGGCCGGAATTTCGGGCGATCCAAAGTATCGTGAGGCTATGCTCGCCAAAGGAAATGCCAATAACTGGCAACTGCCGGAATATCAGGGACGAAAATATCACGCGGACGACCAGTGCATCGGCCAGGTATGGACGGAGCTTTACTTTCTTTATCGTGAAAATGAAATGATCGAGCCCCTGCGCGCGAAGATGGACTACATTCTCGCAAACCCGCCCGCCGACCAAAGCCTGGAGACGATGCCCGGCAAAACCCAGCAAACATGGTCATGGTGTGACGCGTTATTCATGGCACCGCCAGCGTGGATGCGGTTGTACGCCGCAACCGGCGATGAACGTTACATGAACTATGCCGTCACCAATTTCTGGCGCACGACGGACTTTCTCTACGATAAGGACGAGCATTTATTTTTTCGCGACAGCACTTTCATTCCAAAGCGTAAAGCAATCGGGGGAAAAATTTTCTGGGGCCGTGGGAATGGCTGGGTCTTTGCCGGGACCGTACGTATGCTGCAATACTTGCCGCAGAATCACCCTGACCGGCCGAGGTTTGAGCAATTATTTAAGGACATGGCCGCAAAGATTCTCTCCTGCCAACAACCGGACGGCATGTGGCGCGCCAGCTTGCTGGACAGCACGAATTATACAATGCCTGAAGCGAGCGGCTCGGCGCTCTTCACCTATGGTTTGGCCTGGGGAATCAATCTGGGGTTGCTGGATCGTGGAACGTTCGAGCCCGCCGTTTGGAAGGCATGGGCGGGGCTCGTGGGTTGCGTCGATCGGACAGGCAAAGTCACGCATGTGCAACCTCACGGGGCCCAGCCCGTCCAATTTCCCGAAGATTCAACTGCGCCTTATGGCGCCGGTGTTTTTTTGCTCGCGGGCAGCGAAGTGTATCGAATGGCGATATCGGAGAATGTCGACCCGGTGATTGTGAAAGTTACCAATCCCGCCAATTTTCGACGTGATTGTGAAACCGTGGAAATTCCCGTCCCCAAAGCCATTACCGCAAAGCCGCTTGCTGTATTGGATGGGATGTCATCGCGAATTTTGGATTCCCAGATTTATTCTCCCGCCGAAAACAAGGAGAAGCTGCTGTTCCAGGTTGATCTGGCGCCGGGCGAGTCGCGGACATATTACATATTGGACGCTTCATCATTGGCTGCTATGCCCGCGCCCATTGTCAAAACCTTTGCCCGCTATGTGCCGGAACGTTATGACGATTTTGCCTGGGAAAGCGATCGCATTGCCCACCGCATTTATGGGCTGGCGCTGATTCCGGCCGAGGGGACAATCAGCAGCGGTCCGGATGTCTGGATCAAAAAACGTCATCAATTAATAGTGGACCCCATGTATAAGACTGGCCATTACCACTACGATAACGGCGAGTATATGGACGATTATCGCGTGGGCAACAGCCGCGGTTGCGGCGGCGTGGGCATTTGGGATGGCAAACGGCTCTACGTCTCCAGTAACTATCGCAATTGGAAATTGATCACGACCGGTCCAATCCGCTCTGAATTTGAACTGATTTATGACGCGTGGGACGCCGGCAACGGCAGAAAGGTCGCCGAAACCAAACATATCAGCATTGATGCAAATTCCTGGTTCAGCCAGGCCTGGAGCACATTCGACAGCGATGATCATTCTCCTTTAACCATTGGCGCAGGATTGGCCGAACGGGCCTGCGGCACCAATGGCGAGGAAATAATTTCACAGGATCAGACCGAAGGATGGATGAGTTACTGGCAGCCCGAAGATAAACCCAAAGGCCGCATCGGAGTGGCCATTCTCCTGCCGAAAGGCGCCATTTCAGAATTTACGAACGATAAGCCCGGTTTGCCTGATTCGAAGATTCACGCTGAAGTGCCCCAACCGACCCACGAAGGCGCTCCCCCCATTCGCAATCTGCTCGCCATTACAACTGCCGCTATTGGCATACCCTTTGATTACTATTTTGGCGCCTGCTGGGATCGTAGCGGCGATTTTACCAATGCCGACCAATGGGCCGACGAGGTGAAGCGTATGGCGGACCGACGAGATAATCCGTTACAGGTAACCGTGGGCAACTAAAGGGCGGCGAGAAACAGTGGCTACAAGTCATTTGCCATTCGAGAGAGCCTCGATGATTCGCTTTACGTTGACATTTTGAGCCACGATGTTGCGGATAAGGGAGATTTTTTCAGAATCCGACGGCCGGGTTTTGACGATGAGATTATTCACCTTGGAGGCAACCTGGTAGCTGTCCTCGCGTACGAGCATAAAGGGCGTCTGAATAAAACGGACAATTTTCAAGATGTTTTCGCTTGGGCGCATGCCGCCGGTCAAAATGATGCCGGCCATCCTGGGGCTTTCGTGCATTTCCAGACTGGCGCACGCGGCCAGCACGATGTCTTCTCTGTCACCTGGTGTAATGATGAGCGTGCCGGGCGCGAAGAATTTGATGGCATTTTGCGCGCTCATGGCGCCCACCACCACGTCGTCTACCAATGTTCCCAGGTCGGCAGTTGGGTTTAGAAGTTCCCCGCCGAGCTCTTCCCGGATCAATTCGATGGATGGGTTGTTTAGCATTTGCTTGTAAGGCAATACACCGAGCAACTCAAGCCCCTTGCGTTTCAGGCCGCGGCGCGCGAAATCGGAGACGTAATCCACTTTGTCGCCCAAAACCTTGTTCAGGATAACGCCTATGATTTCGACGCCTTCCTTTTCAAATAACGCCTGGTTCAGAGAAATTTCATCAATCGGTTTGCCGATGCCCCCTTGTGAGACGATGATGACTTTCGCGCCGAGCAATTTGGCTACGCGAGCGTTCGACAAATCGAAAACGCTGCCAACACCGGCATGACCGCTTCCTTCACAAAGGACGAAATCCTTTTCCCAGGCGACGCGGTCGAAGGCTTTTTGGATTTTTTTGACGAGAGCCTCGTTATTAGCCGCCTGCAAGTATTTGCGAGTAAAATCCGGCTCGACGGCGATGGGGCTCATGTCAACGAGCGGACAATTCATTCGAAACACCGCATCCATGAGCACGGTATCTTCGTCAATCTTTTCGTCCTCGATTTCAACGAAGCGCTGGCCGACGGGTTTGATGTAGCCGACGCGCGGGAAAAACGCCTGCAATGCGGCAATGAGTCCGAGCGATGTGGTGGTCTTGCCGTCGTTTTGACGGGTCGCGGCAATGAAAACGCGGGGCGTGTTAGTGTTCACGTCAGAATCTATTCCCCTGGCAGTTGTTCGTCCGCACCAGGGTACAGTTTCTGATAATCAGTAGCCTGGACAGCGACAATGGCGGCGACGCCGAGGATGTCGTGCGCGCTGGAACCGCGCGAAACATCGGCGGCCGGACGGTTCAGGCCCAGAAGGACCTGACCGTACGCATTCGCGCGCCCGACCAGGCGAACGAGTTTGCTGGCAATATTTCCCGAATTCAGGTCGGGGAAAATGAGCACATTTGCGCGTCCGGCCACGGGACTGTCCTTGAGTTTTCGTTCGGCAATTTCCGGGACCAGGGCGGCGTCCACCTGCAATTCGCCTTCAAAATCGGCTTCGATGCGCAACTGTTCCGCTTTGCGTTTGGCCTGGGCGGTAGCGGCCTGGACTTTGCCCACGCTCGGATGCGACGCGCTGCCCTTGGTCGAAAAAGATAGCAAGGCCACGCGCGGCCGCGCGCCGAGCATGTGCCGGGCAAGGCGCGCCGTGGAAACGGCAATGTCTGCGAGTTGTTCGACATTCGGATCGGGAATCACACCGCAATCGGCCATGAACAAAACGCCGGCTTCGCCTATGGAAGTATCCTCAACTTCCATTACCATGCAGGAGGAAGCCGTCTGGATGTCCGGCGCGAGCTTGATGATTTGGAACAATGGGCGCAGAACGCTGCCGGTAGTATGCGAGGCGCCCGAAATGAGGCCGTCGGCCTGGTGCATCGCCAGCATCATAGCCCCATAATAATTGGCCTGCAGCAATGCATCGCGCGCTTCAGTGGCGCGCATTCCTTTTTCGCGCCGCAATGCGTAAAAGCGCCGGGCGAAATTCTCCAGGTCTTCGCTATGCGCCGGATTGATGATGCGGATATGATCGAGCGAAATGTTTGCGGAAGAGGCAATTTCCTTAATTTTGGCCTCGTTGCCCAGGACAATGGGTGCGCCCAGGCGGAGGGCGTAAAATTGCCGGGCCGCCTGGAGAATGCGGACTTCCTCCCCTTCGGGAAAGACGACCCGCTTCGGATGTCTTTGCAGTTTTTCAATGACATTGCTAATGAAACGCATGGGCGGAGTTTCGGGGTTTGGCCGGAAGGTTTCAAGCATGATTGATGGGAGCGCGTGCGCAAGAATTGACTTCGCATGGCGCAAAAATTCATTATTTTGTCCGTAGATGAACAAATTGCTTCTGATAGACGACGAGGAAGACGTAAGGTATTCACTCCAGCGAATTTTTGTTTCTCCGGAGATTGAATTGGCCGCGGCGCCGTCGGGCGAAGAGGGGCTGAAAATCATTCCAAAGTTTAAGCCCGACCTGGTGCTGATGGATGTGCGCATGGGCGGCATCAATGGCCTGGAAACTCTTCGAAAAATCCGGGCCAGCAATCCTAAACTGCTGGTGATTTTGATGACCGCCTACGGCACAACTCAAACGGCCATTGAAGCGATGAAGCTTGGCGCGTATGACTATTTGCTCAAGCCGTTTGACGCGGTCAAAATCAAGGAACTTGTAGCCAACGCACTCAAGGCGGCGCGCGACATGAAGCAGGTCGTGTCCTACCAGCCGTTACTGGAATCGGAAGACTACGAGCTGGGCATCGTCGGGCGCAGCGAGCCAATGCAGCAGGTGTTTAAGCTCATCGGCCAGGTTGCAGTGAGCGATGCCACCGCCCTCATCACCGGAGAGAGCGGCACCGGCAAGGAACTGATTGCCCGCGCCATCTATCACCACAGCAATCGCAATGACCAGCCTTTTTTGGCTGTTAACTGCGCGGCCATTCCCGAGCAACTGCTCGAGAGCGAGCTGTTCGGTCACGAACGCGGCGCGTTCACCGGCGCAACCGGCCAGCGCATTGGAAAATTTGAGCAGTGCAATCACGGCACGATTTTTCTGGATGAAATCGGCGATATGACGCCGGCGACGCAGACAAAAATATTGCGCGTCCTGCAGAACGGGACGTTCGAACGGGTGGGCGGCAATCAGGCCATTTCCGCCGACGTGAGGGTGATAGCCGCAACGAATAAGCCGCTCGAACAGGCGGTGGCAACGAAGCAATTTCGGGAAGATCTGTTTTACCGCTTGAACGTCGTGCGCATCCAGGTCCCTCCCCTGCGCGACCGTCCCGAAGATATTCCCCTGCTCGTCAATTATTTCCTGGAAAAATTTAGCCGCGAACGGCGGCGCCCGCCCAAGTCCATCGCAGCGACCGTCATCCGGACGTTGGAGAAATATCACTGGCCCGGCAATGTTCGCGAGTTGGAGAATGCCATCCGCCGCGCGCACGTCATGGCCAAAAGCGACGCGATTCTGCTCACGGATTTGCCCCCGGAAATAACCGGAACGGCCCCCCAACCCGCTGCCGGAGCAGCGACTGTGGCAGCGGATGACGCAGCCGGACTGGCGCGACAATTGTTTCAATGGGCCAAACGCGAGCCGAAAATGAAAATCATTCCGACTGTCGAGCGCGAATTGGTCATCCAGGCGCTTAAGGAAACCCACGATAACCAGGTGGCTGCAGCTAAATTGCTGGGCATCACACGCGCCACATTACGCAAACGAATTGAGAAGTTTGGAATTCAGCGGGAACTGAACGTCAAATAGAACTCTTTATGCCTGCCATCTACGACGATTTGCTTGGCGCAACTATTCGCCATCTTGAAAACCTGAAGACTCATGGCGACCGTCATGTCGTCGTTTCACCGGAAACACTCCGCAAACTCTCCCTGCCGCCGGCACGGGAAGTTCAGCAGCGAAGTATAGTGCCGGAAAGTGCTGCAGCGCCTATGCCGGAACCAAAAGCGGCGGAACTCCTATTGATAGCGGCGGCAAAGCCTCAAACACCGGAAGCGCGACCAAAATCGCCCACTGAAAAGTCCGCCGCCTTTGCCACGCTACGCGAGCGGGTTTTGGCCTGCGTCAAATGCGCGCACCTGGCGTCATCGCGCAAAAATGTCGTCTTTGGCATTGGAAACATTGATGCGCAGCTGATGTTTGTCGGAGAAGCGCCGGGAGCTGACGAAGATACGCAAGGCGAACCTTTTGTCGGGCGGGCTGGCGAATTGCTCACAAAAATTATCCAGGCAATGGGACTGCAACGAAGCGACGTCTATATTGCAAACATTTTAAAATGTCGTCCGGATACACCCGGTCAATCTTCGGGAAACCGCAAACCGACGGCGGATGAAATGGCCACCTGCGCGCCCTATTTGCACGAGCAGATCGATTTGATCCAGCCTCGTGTGATCGTCGCCTTGGGCGCGACAGCCATTGAAGGGCTCCTGGGCAAAACCATTGGCATCACAAAAATGCGCGGTCAATGGAACACCTATCGCGGCACACCGCTCATGCCTACTTATCACCCCGCCTATCTGCTCCGGAACCAGGCGATGAGCGAAAAGCGAAAAGTTTGGGAAGACATGCTGGCCGTGATGGGAAAACTGGAAATGCCGATCAGCGACAAACAACGAAATTTTTTTACAAGAGCTATTTAGTAGATTCCCACTTTGTCTGGGCCACTTTCAGCTTCGGATGAGAAACGAAAAGGTGCCAGACAACGCCCTGAAATGCTTCACTGTGCGGCGTCACGTGCGCGGGGTTTACCGTGGGAATGATAACACAGGCAGTGGCTTCTTTTGCCGTGTGCCCGCCGTCGCGGCCAACGATTCCAATAACTGACGCGCCGGCCTTTTTTGCCAATTGAATGGCGCTTACCAAATTGGGGCTGACATTCTTTTCCAGGTTTCCACCGCCGACCGAAAAAATCAAGAGTCCATCTTTGGCGTTGAGTCGTGAGCCTTTCAGCCATTCGGCAAAAATAGTTGCCCAACCTTCGTCGTTGGTTCGCGCGGTCAGTTCGGAAACATTGTCCGTGGGCGCGTAGGCTTCGAAGCCGCAAATCTTTCGAAAATCATTCACGGCGTGCCCGGCATTGCCCGCGCTTCCGCCGACACCGAGAATGAAGAGGCGGCCGCCGCGCTCCCGGATTTTTGCCAGCTCATCGGCGCATTTCTCGATTGCATCCGTGTTCAATTGTGCGGCGACTTGCTGGACTTCCGAGATAAATTGTTGGGTAAAATTCACGGTGCTTTTGATTTTAACAATGATTCCAATTCTGCCAAGCCTGCATGCGAGCCGACCTCAAAAAAACGCTGCTTCACCTCAAAGCCGGCAAGCTGTTTTTCGTTAACCAATTTGCCCATGACTTCGGCCAGGTCAAAGGTCTGGTCTGCCGCGTATCCATCAAATACGCCGGCCTTAAACAGGCTCAAGCCGTAGTCAATATGCTGCATCTCCGGCAGCTTTTTCTTTTTGTCATAGACTTTTATCTCGCCATCGGCGAAAACGACATTGCTGGCGTCAAATTTGCCTTCATTGCGAAAAACGGTCATCAGGCCGGGCTTGCCGCTGCGGTGAAAGAATCCGGCAATCGGCGCGTAATCCACCGGCAGATACGAATCGCCGTAAAGAACGAAAAATTCGTCCCCAAGCAATGGCAGCGCGCGTTTTAGGGCGCCTCCGGTGCCGAGGAGTTTTTCCCCGTCAAATGAGTACTCCAGTTTGACCCCAAACTTTTCGCCGTTGCCGAAATCCTTTTGAATCATTTCGCCAAGATAGCCGATGCACAGCACTGCTCGCCGTATGCCGCGAGAATGCAGCAATTCGAGTTGGTGCGCGAGGAAGGGTTTATCCGCGACGGGCACAAGGGATTTTGGAATCTTTTCAGTGATCGGACGCAGCCGTGTGGCAAGGCCGCCAGCCAGAATCGCGACTGGGATTTCAGAAAGGGATAGGCTCACGAGATGACGAGCTTCGTTCCTTCAAAATCGAATCGGAAACGGACTTCCTGCAAGCCGGCCGTCCTCATCACGTGGCGCAATTTGGCTTTGTCCTCACTGTAGAACATCAGAAAGCCACCGCCGCCGGCGCCGATCAATTTCCCGCCGATCGCGCCGTTGCCCATGGCAAGGTCGTACCATTCGTTAATTTTCGGATTGCTCATTCCCCCGCTACGCTGCTTTTTCCGCTGCCAATGAACGTCCATCAACCGCGCGAATTCCGGAAGGTCGCCGCCTTCGAGAGCGCGCTGGCTTTGCTGCCCCAGGTCTTTGACAAAGTGCAGATTCTCAATCATTGCTTTGTCGTCGGATTTGGATTTTTGATCCTGTTCTTTCAAGATCGCCGAGGCACTGCGGGAGTATCCGGTGAAAAACATAAGAAGATTGTCTTCCATATTGTCCCGCGTTTCTTTGGACAATTTCAACGGCCACGCTTCAACCTTTCCGTTTTCCAAAAACTTAAAGCAAGTGACGCCGCCGTAGGCTGCAATGTACTGGTCTTGCTTGCCGACAGGCTCTTTGAGACGGTCCAGTTCCACCTCGCATGCCTGGGCGGCGAGGTCGGCGGGATGAACCAGGCTGCGTTTATGGGCGTGCAACGCTTTTAACAGGGCGGTGGTAAAGCTGCCCGACGAGCCGAGACCGGTTCCCGCCGGAATGTCGGCCATGGAGGTCAATTCGAGAAAATGACCTTCCATGCCGAGCATCGCAAAAGATTCGCGAAGGATCGGATGTTGCAATTTCGAGGCATCCGGCACGCGTTCCAACTCGGAATACTTCACAATCAAGTCCGGCACAAACGTATCGTGCAACGTGATATAGACATATTTATCAATGGCGGCTGCGATCAGAAATCCGCCGAACTTTTCGTAATACGACGGCAAATCTGTGCCGCCGCCGCCGAGCGAGATGCGTAATGGTGAGCGTGCGATGATCATAATTTTCCGGGGGACCGTTCGTAAATAGCTTCTACAATTCGAAGTGCATTACGGACTTGAGCAAGGCCGGCGTCGGGTTTCCGCTTCAGCGCGACGTCCTTTTCAAACGCCAACATTTCATTTCGCCACGATTCGTCAGGCCCCGGAAATTCATAGACCTTTGTATCCGGAATGCCCATTTCCGGTTTCATTTGGTAATGATAGAGTTTTTCGAGACCGTAACTGCCGCCAATTCCGTCTATGTGCAATTTTGTGTCGCGACCATAAATTTCAAACGAAAAAAGATTTTTCCACTCGGTGCAACTAACGTGAAGCCACGCGGTTTGGCCTGTTGCCGTCTGCAAATCCAGAAACGCATTGTCGTCCACTGGCATGTCCCAGAAATAAGTCGCCACGTGACCGGCGATAGTATTGAACTCCCCCAAAAACCAGCCGGCCAGGTCAATCAAGTGAATCCCCTGGTCTATCAATTCTCCGCCCCCGGCCAATTTAGGATCCGCCCGCCATTCTTTGTCATAACCCACACGGCCGCCATGGCCATAACGTCCGCGGATGAACATCAATTTGCCCATGACGCCGGATTCAAAGATTTCTCGCGCCTTTAAAAATGCCGGGTGATAGCGATGGTTAAAGCCAACACGAACGCACACGCCATATTTTTGTTCCAACTGGATGAGAGTGTCAATTTCCCGGACCGAGATGCCGGCGGGCTTTTCGACGATGATATGTTTCCCAGCGCGAATTGCGGCTCCTGAAATTTCCATGAGTGTCGAGTTTATTGTCGCCACAACAACTGCTTCCACTGACGGGTCGGAAACAGCTTCCCGATAGTCGGCAACCGCACGGCCTGTTCGCGCAAGTTCCACCAGCGCCTGGGCGCGGGATAAATTGCTGTCGCACGCAATGACCAGCCGTGAGCCGGGGGGAAATGCCGCCAATCGTTTTTTTCCGATTAATCCGCAACCAATGATGGCGTAGTTCATTTATCTCCCCAGCTTTTGCCCCGGTCCCTGGGCACAATGCGCCGTAATGTGTAGATGTCGCCGGCTAAATCGTGTTTGAATTCATGCATTTTTTCCCACGGGTCCCACTGGGCGCTCAAGAGTTTGCCAGTAATGCCGTTGCTTTCCGGTCCGGCCAGGTACACAGCCAACCGCGCTCCCAGATCCATGGGAACCGCACCTTCCTGGTCCCATTTCTTGTTTTTGGCGAAAAAGTCCGCACCCACCGTTTCGGGACCGGCGTCGAGAACCTGTTGCACCAGCCGGGTTTTCAAGGCGCCGGGCGCGATGGCATTAACATCCACATGAAACGGTTTTAGCTCCTCCGCCAACGTTTCCGCCAACCGGATGACAGCCGCCTTTGAGGCGGCGTAGGAGCTGATGTTTGGCATGGGATTGGTGGCACCACCGCCGCTGATGGCGATGATTTTGCCGCCGCCAGCCTTTTTAAAGTACGGGATCAGCGCGCGACAAGGCAATAATACGCCAAATAAATTGATGTCGATGGCGCGCCTCCAGTCATCGAGGTTGACAGATTCCGTGGTGCCCATGGGTCCGTAAATTCCGGCGTTCAACACCAGAGCCTGAAGCGATCCAAATTCCTTTAGGGCAAAGTCTGCCAGACGGTTGACCTCCGATTCATCTGAAACATCACAGGGCTGCGCCAGAACACGTCGTTGCGGAAAATCGGCCTCGAGTTCTCCAAGCGTTGCGGCCAATTCCTTCCCATTGCGGGCGCAAATGCAGACATTTGCGCCTTCGCGCAAAAAATGCGCGGCTATGGCTTTTCCAAACCCCTGGCTGCCGCCGGTAATCAGGGCATTGATGTTTTCAAGTTTCATTGGAGCGTCCGACGGAGAAAATTCTGATTCCGGCGATTCCTTTCAATTCATTTTCTAAAAACCGGTTTGCATCGACAAATAATTTGCCGCGCATTTGTGGCACGATTTTGTCCCAGCCGGCCTGCCGAAACTGTGGCCATTCCGTGCATATGACCGCCGCATCGGCGCCCTGCAACACTCCGGCCACGCCTTCTCCAAGGGAAACGGAAGCCAGTTCAGCGGGAAGGTTTTTTATTGCCGGGTCAAACGCGCTGAGGTGAGCACCTGCGGCGAGAAGCCGCTCGCACAATTCAACTGCCGCGCTGCGGCGCAGAGTGTTGGTGTTGGTCGTGTAAGTAAGGCCAAGAATTGCAATTTTCCTGCCCTTCAGGTCGCCAAGGCCGGATTGGAGTCTGGCGAAGGTCCAATTACGGTGCAGGTCATTGCTTTGCTTGATAGCCGGAATGACCGAGAGACTTTCGCCGTTCGCATGGGCAAGCTTTGTGAGAGAAACCACGTCGCGCGCCAGTGTGCCGCCGGCAAACGGACCGCCTGGTCCCAAATAGGCGCGCGGACCAATTCGGGGCTCACTCTTTAACCCATTGGCAACTTCCCTGGCGTCGGCGCCCACATGCTCACAGAGGCGGGCGATTTCGTTGATAAAGGTAATGGAAAGAGCCAGAAATGAATTAAGAGCGTGCTTGACCATTTCCGCGGATTCAGTCCGCATAAATAAAACTTGCCCGGTAAAGGGAGCAAATAGTTTTTGGAGCGTTTCTTTTTTGCGATCATCGCGTGTTCCAACAATCACGCGTTCAGCCTTTTCGAATGATTCAATCGCCCTGCCCAATCGGAGATTTTCCGGCGAACATGCAAAGGCAAATTGCGGAAACTCCTTTTCCAATTGCCGGCAGGTGCCCACGGGAAGCTGGGACGAAATCAATACAAGAGCATTTTTTGGCAAATGGCCGAGCGTTTTGCGCAGGTTGGCCAAAACGAACTCTGCGTCTGACTCGTCGGCGTCATTAACCGGCGTATCATAACACACCCAAAGGACGTCGGCAGTGACGCAGGCGATTTTTGGATCTGATGTAAAAGAAAGCTTTTTGGAAGCAATACCCACGGCCAATAATTCGTCCAAACCGGGTTCCAGAAGCGGCGCCTTACCTGAATTTAAGGCGGCGATGACACGCTGGTCAAAATCAAGGCCGGCCACTTGAAAATGTTTCGCACAGCAGGCCGCGGTAACGCTGCCAAGGTGCCAAAGGCCAAGCACAGCAATGACTGGTACGACGGGCTGCGAAGGTGAGGATTTCAAAACTGGACGCTTTTTATTTGCGCCCATGCCAACTTGTGTTCCTCGCTTTTTTATCGTCTTTCGAGCGCCCATTGGTTTTCTTGCAGCCATTTGAGCGTCCGGATAATTCCCTGTTCGATCGTCAACGTCGTTTTCCAGCCGGTGGCGCCTATTTTTTTCGTATCGAGGAAAATGAACGGATTGTCGCCTACCCATCCCCGATTGCCGCCATTGTATTCGATAGCGGGTTTAAGGCCAAGGGCCTGGCAAATCCAGCGGATGGAATCGTTGACCTGCACAAATTCGTCGGTGCCCAGGTTGTAGGTTTCTACGTTATGTTTGGCCTTTTTGGCCGTCTGGAGTTTAATCACATGAAGCATCGCTTCAACGCAATCGCCGACGTAGAGATAGGATTTGCGCTGTGATCCATCACCAAGGACCTTCAGTCTTTTGGGATCCGCGACGAGTTGTTTATAGAAATCCAGCACGTGGCCGTGAGTGTAACGTTCACCCAGTATGGAGACGAACCGGAAGATATAGCCCTCGAACTTGAACCCCTCGCAATAGGCGTGAATGAATCCCTCCGCGGCCACTTTAGACGCGCCGTAAAGCGACGTTTGGATGGGGAACGGAGCGGTCTCGGGCGTGGGAATAATTTCCGCTTCACCATAAACGCTGCCGGTGGAACTAAAGGCGACGCGGCTGACGCCGTTGATACGCATGGCTTCCAGGACGTTAAAGCTTGCAAGCGCGTTTTGTTGGAAATCCTTGCCCGGATGGTCCAGGCCAAAACGAACGTCTGCATTGGCTGCCAGATGAAAAACAAAATCGCAACCAGCCATCGCTTTGGTGAGGGCCGGCAAGTCCAGGCAATCGCCGGTGACCAGTTTAAATTTTGGATTTTTGGAAGCGCTTTCCAAAAACTCCTTTTGTCCAGTGGAAAAATTATCAAATCCGGCGACGGTTTTGCCTTCGCTCAAAAGGCGGTCAACCAGGTTGCTTGCAATAAAGCCTGCTGCACCGGTGACAAAAATCTTTTCCATATAAGAACGCGGAGTTTAACTGGCAAGAGCCAAAAACGCCAGCATTTTGCAGGAATTTGCACAAATACGAACGCGGGCGAATCTATGCTTTTTGTCCCGCGCCGGCCCGATCCTGAAGCCATTGCCGGTTAATCGGCTGGTAAAAGGTGCATTCCAAGCAGGTTGTGGGGCGTTTGCCTTCATAAAACCCTTTGACGATATTCCATGTTTCATCGCTTTGGGACAATTCCATGAGCGATTTTTCACGAATATTGCCGACTACCAAATCGTCATTGTCGGAAGTTGTCAGCCGGCATCCGCACAGACGAACTTTACCGTCATGGCGGACGGCGAAGTTGAAAAGGTTTTTACACGGCACATTTAACATTGGCGGCAATCGCCGCAAGCGCATAAACCCAGTCATGTCTTTGGCCTTGATCGTTCCGCCCCAGTTATCAAAATCCACCGTAAAATTTACCCGGACCCGTTCAGACAAAAACGGCTGGATGTTCTTTTTGAAGTCAGGAGAGCGAATAATAGCGCTGGGTTTTTCGTGGTTGCGGAAGCGAACGACAATGCGGGCCGGCTCATTTTTGGACCGATTGTATTCCATGAGGTTGCGAATGCCGGACATGGCTTCATCATAATGCTTAACCCCATAGATTTTTTCGTACGCCTCTTTGCTGGCTCCCTGTGTGCTGATATAGACAGCGGCGATTCCCAAATCAATTAGTTTTTTGTACGTTTCGTTTCGGTTAATCAGAATGGCATTGGTAGTCAAATAGACGTCCTTCAATCCCGCCCGATTAACGGCGTAGTCCACTTTTTCCAGGATGCCGGGGTCCACGAGCGGATCACCTACAACCGGGGTGAGGTCGAGGCTTCGACCGCCGAGTGCGGCCCATTCGTCCACCGCCTTCTTAAAAATTTCCAGGGACATGACCCCGGTTTGCAGCGTCTTGTTCGCCACCACCCTGGGATAGGCGCAAAACGTGCATTTGGCGTTACAGATATTCGTGACCCCGGTCACCAGATAAGCAGACGAAACCAGCCGCCTGTGCTCAAAAAGCTCTTCCGGCGTAATGTGGTGCTTTGAATAGTGCTTGAATTGCCGCCCGCGAATAAAATTCTGAAAATAAAATGCGCTCCAGTAAACGATATCGGCCACTGCGCCATTTGTGTGGACGAAATGGTAAATACGCCAGCCGATTGTTCGCGAAAGATTCTTCATGGCACTGCCGGTGATTAAACATCTTACCGCTGTTGCAGGAAGTAGTCAAACATTCACTGAGAATGAATACCGGGCTCATCGAATGCTGGTTTGAGTTTCTCTTTGCTTTCAGCCAGAATCTGGCCATGCCGTCGGATTCTCAAGATCTGCCGCGCGTCAGCTTTATCATGCCAACGCTGAACGCGGGAGCGATTTTGGATAATTGCCTCGCGTCGATCGCGCGGCAAACCTATCCGAGCGAACGCTATGAAATCATCCTGGCGGATGCTCATTCAACAGATTCGACGCGCGAAATTGCAAAGAAATACGGGGCGATTGTGCTGGATGACGACGGCAAAAATATGGAGGAGGGCAAACGGCTTGCGCTGGCTCGGGCCACTGGCGAGTTCATCGTGTTTGTGGATGCAGACAATGAAATCACCCACACCGATTACATTGAATTGGCGGTCAAGGCGCTTCGACAAAGTCCCCAGGCGCTTGGGGTGGAAAGCTATTATTTACCCTCGCCCAAAATGAGCGGATTTTGCGCCTATCTCTCCCATCTGCTTCATATCAGCGATCCGATCTGCTGGCTGATGAGCGCGAACCCGGAATTGGTTGAGCGTTCGGGCGAAATGGAACGTTGGAAGTTGCCGGACGGGACATATTCTTATCCACTGGGCGCAAATGGATTTGTATTTCGCCGCGCCGACCTGGAATCGGTCAAGGCGAATGAGCATTTTCAAGACACCCACGCCGCGCTGCACCTGATGCGGGCGGGCAAACGTGAATGGTTGCGCATCCGTGGACGCGGTGTTCACCACTATTACGTCCAGACTCTCTGGGGGTTCGTTAAAAAGCGCCGCCGCGCCACCGTTCACTTCCTGCAAGTGCAGGAAGAAGCAAAAACCAATTGGATGAAAGAACACCCGCCAGTCCCGCTTTGGGCGGCAACACTTTATTGCGTGACACTGGTCGGACCGCTTTATCATATGTTGCGCGGAATTCGCGACGACGCGCGCTGGCTATGGCATGTGCCGGCGTGTCCCGGGAGCGTGCTGGGAAATGCCTGGGGCTACTGGACTTACAAAACCCACAGGAACGATAAAAAGCTGGTGGCCCGCCTAAAGCCCGAACAAAAGCTCAAGAATGACAAGAATGGCCGCGCAAATTGAAAAGTTTGGGACGGCCAACGGCAGCCCGCTGATCAGCATTATTGTGCTGAACTGTAACGGCGCGAACTGGCTCCCGAAATGTTTCGAATCCCTTCTGGGCCAAACCATCATCGGCCAAATTGAAACGGTGATGGTGGACAACAATTCGTCGGACAATTCCGTGGCCGTGGCAAGAGAATGGTTTGCAAAATTTCCGATGGCAACTCTGGTTCGCAACCCGGACAACCTTGGTTTTTGTGAGGGAAACAATTCTGGTGCGCGGGCGGCCACGGGCCGCTGGCTTCTTTTCTTGAATAACGACACGTGGCTGGAACCGGATTGCATGGAGAAATTGGTTTCCGGCACTGAGAAACTTGGCGCGGCGGCCGCCACACCGTTGGTTTTGAACTACCCGGACAATTCCTATCAGGATTTCGGTTTTTACGGTTTTGATCTTTTCGGGTTGCCCAGTCCATCCGCCATTGCCGAACGCACGCACGAAATATTTATCGCCGGCGGATGCTCCTATTTTATTCGTGCCGATGTTTTCAACCTGGTCGGCATGTTTGACTCGGAATTTTTCATTTACTCTGACGATTCCGATTTGTCGTGGCGGGTATGGATTGCCGGATACAAAGTCGCCGGAATATTTGAAGCGCGGTTGCATCATCGCGGAGCAGCCGGCGTGAATCCCTCCGGCGGAATCACCACGGTTGAATTTCGCACTAACGATCGGAAACGGTTTTTGACCAACCGCAACAGCATTCTAACGTTGTTGAAAAATGGCCAGCACATGCTGTTGCTTCCAATCATTCCGCTGTCAGCCTGGCTGTTTTTAGAATCGCTGGCCGGCGCATTGCTTTTGCGCCGCTGGTCGTTTGTAAAGGCGAGCTTTTGGAACGCCCTGATGGATTGCCGGCGCCTCCGAGTTCATATATCACAGGAACGCAAAAGAGTGGCGGGTTTCCGAAAACGTTCTGATTTTTGGATGCTGCGGTTTTTTAAGTTCCGACTCAATCGTTGGGACGAGGTGAAACGGTCCCTAAAGCTTGGCCTGCCTCGCGTGGACGCAAAATAGGACTGAATTTTCGATGGTTAACTCCCCAAAATACGATCTGGCAGTGTGCTATCGGATTTATCCGGGAGTTTCCGGGAACCCAATTTTTGGCTTCAAAGACAAAATGCCACTCTTGCGGCTAAACCTTGAGTCGTTCAAAGAGTCACTTGGCAATTTGAAAATCAAGATATGGGTTTTGCTGGACAAGTGTCCCTCCGACTACCGGGCACTTCTCGAAAAGAGCTTCCCGGATACCGACATGGAGATTATTCCGTTAACCGGCGAAGGCAACAAAGCCACGTTTCACCGCCAGGTGGACATTCTCAGCACGCAAACCGCCTCGGATTTGGTCTATTTCGCCGAGGACGATTATTTGTATCTCCCGAACTCGCTGGAACGCGCAGTCCATTTCATGGGCAGCCACGCTGACGCAGACTTTGTCGCGCCTTACGATCACGCTGATTATCACAACAAATTCATTCATCGGTTTCGAAGCGCGGACGTCGTGGAAGATGGCTACAGGTGGCGAAAAGTAACCTCGACCTGCCTGACGTTTATGGCCAGGAAACAGGCTTTAGTGCAATCGGCGGAAGTCTTTAAGACCTTCAACAAAAATCCGGACCTCGCCATCTGGATGGCGCTGACTAAAATCAGGGTCTGCAATCCCTGGTCGTGGGTTCGGAGCGCTGGCGACGGGCTGTTTTTTTCCGCGTCACACGCTCTTGCATGGCGTTATGCGTGGCGGCAAATCCTGTTTGGAAAACGGCTGACTCTTTGGTCGCCGACACCGTCCCTGATTACACATATGGAAATAAGCGGGCTGGCGCCGGGCGTGGATTGGATAGATAAGTTTCGCGAGCTTGCCGCCCGGGTCACAACTTAGCCAGAGTTTTGATTTTGAAGTTGTGAAGATTTTATGCTTCTCCAGGAAACGGCAAGGAACAGCCATTGTTTTACGTGATATTTTTGATTTGTCTTGAGGATTGTCCTGGCAGCCTCGGCCAATCGCACGCAGAATTGGGCAAAGCCGGCTGCGCCGATGATGGCAAGCAATGCCTCCTCATTCGCAATTTTTGAGGCCAACGCATTCTTTGAAAAATCAGGTATGTCGCTGATGGCCAACAACCTGCGGTGCGCGGCCAATTGCCCGGATTTATCTTTAAAATATTCAATTACAAATTCGGGCGTGTTCAGGCGCTTAATATAATAGCGGAGGTCCCGTGGTTCAGCCCCGATCAGGCTCCCCCCATGCTGGCGGTAGAGGACGAGACATTCATCAATATAACCCACGGGAGAATTGAGGGCACACACCAGTCCGACCCAGGAATCGAATGTCCAGCCTTCTGGAAAAGGAAGAATTCGAGGAACAATTTTGCGCCTAAAGAATGTGACGTGGCCAGCCACAAAATTGCGTTCCAGCAAGGTTTCAATGGAAATAAGCCCGCTGCGGCGAAAGTTGCCCTGTTTTTCCTGCAAAGAACCCAGTTCAAGCGAGAGGTCACCGTTGGTGATCATGCTATTGCTAAAAACCAAATCAACCTGCGCGTTGGCCAATAAAAAAGAAGCCAACTTTTGAATTTTCTCGGGCACCCAGAAATCGTCCGCATCAGAAACTGCGATGAAATCGCCTTGGCTCAACTCAAATCCCCGATGAAATGTCAGGGCAATTCCGCGATGACGATCCTTCGCCCCCAGATTTGTCTCATTTTGGACCCATCTGACGCGGGCGTCCTTTCTGGCGTACTCTTTGACGATTTCGAGGGTTCCATCCGTGGAATGGTCGTCACAGACAATGAGTTCCAGATTCTTATAGGTTTGCCGCAAAATGCTGTCAATTTGCTCGCCAATGACTTTTTGGGCATTAAATGAATTTAAGACAACACTGACTAACGGCCCCTGTGAATTTGTATTCTGATTCATCTGAAACAGCGCTTCAAAATATTGTTGGCATGAGGTCGATCGTGCAATCGGTTCAAAAATCGAGCGGTTACTTTTGCACCAGCAACGCCGCCCAGGACGGCGGCAGATTTTTACGGATTTCGATTCCGTCAAAAGGTTTGCCCTGGCGTGCTCCGGCTTTTTTGGCCCAGTCCGCCATTTTGGCAACGCCTTCGTCGAGCGATACATTTTTAATGAGGTCGCCGAAATGTTTTCGCACCTTATCGTGGGCGGAATAGGCATGCACAACTTCATTCCGGGCATCCAAGCGATTGACCTGCAGGGGCGCGCCCATTGCCCTGGCGACGACATCGGCCAATTCATTCACAGAATACGGCTTGTCGGCGCCAACGTTAAAGACCTCATTGTAACTCCCGCGGCGCCCGATGCTGGCGGCAATCACAGGGGCAACGTCGTCAATATAACTGAACGCGCGAGTTTGCCTGCCATCGCCAAAAATCGTCATGGGTTGATTCTGCATGATTTGGTTCATAAAGATGCCAATCACGTTACGATAGCGGTCGCCGATGTTTTGGAATTCGCCGTAAACGTTATGCGGACGGAAAATAACATAATTCAAGCCGAACATTTCGTGAGCTTCCTTCAGATCCAGTTCGACCGCGTATTTGGCAATGCCATAGGGATCCTCGGGTTGGGGCACGGCCTCCTCAGTCATGGGTAATTGGTTTCTTCCATAAACTGCGATGGAGGATGTAAAGACAAAACACTTTACGTTGTGGTTAATGGAAGCATTAATGAGGTTAACGCTGCCGAGCAGGTTGTTTGTATAATTAAAACGCTTGATAAAGTGACTGAGCCCTTCCGCCGCATAGGCTGCCAGATGAAAAACGTAGTCGAAATGGTGTTCGGCAAATAGTTGATTGACCAGGCCCGTATCGGTTATCGAACCTTCAACAAAAATCACACCGGGGGGGACGTAATCCCGAAAGCCGCCGCTGAGATCGTCAAGCCCGACGACCTGCTCATTTGCCTTGAGCAAATGTCGGCAAACGTGTGAGCCGATAAAGCCGGCGGCGCCGGTGACCAGAATCCGTAAATTCATGTAAATAGGCTAATGTTCCCATGAACTATTGACCAGATTTTTATTGCCGCCGGGATATTTTTGAGAGGCCTTTCGTGATCTTTTCCGGAAAATGAATTCTTTTCCGGCGCATCCAAGCACTATCCTTGAGTTTTCCCTCGTGGTAGAGATGGCGGGCTGCGGCGTCACCGCGCGTAAAGCGCTCAGATGCGCCCATTCTTTCCCAGCCGCCGAATCGGTTCTTGACTATTGCTTGTGGAAACGGAAAATGTGGCTCTTTAAAATCGCAGACGAAAATATCAAATGAAAATTCTCATCACTGGCGGCGCTGGTTATCTGGGATCAGTGCTTACGCCTGCCCTGCTTGAGTCCGGTCACGAGGTGACGGTGCTCGATAATTTTTATTTCAATCAGAACTCGTTGGCCGACTGCTGTCGCTTTGAAACTTTTCAGATTCATAGGGGAGACGCTCGAGATGAAGCTCTCGTGAAATCCCTTGTCGCGAAGGCGGATGTCATCATTCCGCTGGCCGCGCTTGTGGGGGTGCCTCTCTGCAACACAGACGCCATCGGAACGCGGACGATCAACCAGGAGTCAGTGGAAATGCTCTGTCGTCTTGCTGGAAGGAGCCAGTGGATCATGATGCCGGTGACTAATTCCGGTTACGGAATAGGCGAAAAAGGGAAATTTTGCACTGAGGATACGCCTCTCAAACCTATTTCAACTTACGGAGTTACCAAGGTCAAGGCCGAAGAAGCGGTGCTGGCGCGGGATAACAGCATGAGCTTTCGCCTGGCGACTGTGTTTGGGATGTCCTCAAGAATGCGAATTGACCTGTTGGTGAATGATTTCGTTTATCGCGCCGTCCACGACCGCGCAGTGCTCGTATTTGAAGGGCACTTTAAACGGAATTACATCCACATTCGCGATGTGGCTCGCGCATTTTTACACGGTTTGGCGAATTTCGAGAAGATGCGTGGTAAATGCTATAACGTGGGACTGGACGAGGCCAACTTATCAAAGCTCGAACTTTGCGCCGTTATTCAAAAGCATTTGCCCAAATTTGTATTCGTTGAGGCCCCGATTGGCGAAGACCCTGACAAACGAGACTATATTGTGAGCAATGCCCGAATCCTCGCAACCGGATACAAACCCGAATGGAGCCTGGATCGCGGAATTACCGAATTAATCAAAGGCTTCACGATTTTACGAAATACCATTTATTCGAATGTCTAGTTTCGGTTTGAGATTCGCGGCTCCCACCGGCATGCATCCGGACAACAGTTCATTTTCGGAGGTTGGACCGTGAAACAGATTGGCCCGGAAGACGCAACAGCCGTGGTGTTGGCAGGCGGTTTCGGAACACGCATCAGGCATTTGCTTGGCGACTTGCCAAAGCCCATGGCACCAGTTGACGGCAGGCCATTTATCGAATGGGTTGTGCGGTATTTGGCCGGACAAAACATTCGGCGGGTAATATTGTCAACCGGCTATATGGCCCAAACTGTTCAAAACCATTTCCAGTCTCAGCCGGTCAAGGACATTCACGTTACCTGTGTGCCTGAGTCCGCGCCATTGGGTACAGCAGGCGGATTCCTGAATGCAATTCAAGGGACGGACGGATCTGCGGGCGTGTGGCTGGCGATGAACGGGGATTCACTTGCCTTGCTTCCATTGAGGGAATTTTTCAACTCGCTGAACGGATTAGAGTGTGCCATTTCGGGAGTGTCCGTTTCAGATGCGTCGCGTTTTGGGAAAATTTCGACCCATGCGGACGGTACATTGAAAGCTTTCATGGAAAAAGAGCCTGGCAGCGGCGTGGTAAACGCGGGGATCTATTTATTTCGCGGGCCGGTTGTTGAACGATTCCCAAAGCGAACCCCGCTTAGTTTCGAAACGGACGTATTTCCCACGTTGCTTTCTCAAGATGTGTGCGCCAGAGTTTTCGTGACAGATGCTCCTTTTTTGGATATAGGAACACCCGAATCCTTGTCGCAGGCGGAAGGCTTCGTGCAGCGACACCGAAAGTTTTTTGAAGCATGATTATAAGCCGGACACCTTTTCGAATATCTTTTTTTGGCGGGGGTACAGATTATCCCGCATGGTACCGCCAGCATGGCGGTGCGGTTTTGGCGGCAACCATTGACAAGTATTGCTATCTGACTTGCCGGTATTTGCCCCCGTTTTTGGAACATCGCATCCGTGTGGTCTATTCTAAAATCGAGCTGTGCCACAAAATTGATGAAATCGCCCACCCCTCGGTTCGGGAAACGTTGCGCTATTTAAAGATGAGCCGGGGGATTGAAATCCATCACGCGGGAGATCTGCCAGGACGAAGCGGCATGGGCTCAAGTTCGGCATTCACGGTTGGCTTATTGCACGCGCTGCATGCGTTGAAAGGAGAGATCGTGGGCAAGCAAAGGCTGGCCGGCGAAAGCATACAATTGGAGCAGGAGATTTTGAAAGAAACCGTCGGATCCCAGGATCAGGTTTGTGCGGCTTATGGCGGCGTCAACAAAATTACTTTTTTGCAAAATGGCGATTTTTCCGTGCAGCCCATGACCCTTGCACAAGGCCGCCTGGAGGAATTGAACACGCACCTGATGCTATTTTACACGGGCATCAAGCGCACGGCCTCGGAGATCGCGTCCAGCTATGCCGTGGATATGAATGAGCGTGCGGCGTTGTTGAATCAAATGCGTCATTGCGTGGAGCGCAGTTATCAAATTTTAAGCGATCGCGACAGTCTCGTGGAATTTGGTGAATTGCTGCACGAGGCGTGGCTGGCCAAAAAGGCGTTAAGTGACCGGGTTTCCAATCCCAGCGTGGACGCCCTTTACGATGAGGCGCGATCCGCTGGAGCGCTGGGGGGAAAACTTCTTGGAGCGGGAGGAGGCGGGTTCATCCTGTTCTTTGTTCCCCCGTCGAAACAGCTAAAGGTCCGCAAAAAACTCAGCCGCCTGATCCAGGTGCCATTCAAATTTGAATTTTCTGGCAGCCAAATCATTTTTTACGACATGGAAGAAGACTTTTCAAGATACGATAAAGCCCGAATGAATCAACAGATTGAATCATTCCGCGAGTTGAATCCCGAAACGGCGCCGGCAACGTTCCAGCAATAAACCGATACTGAGAGCTTTCTACGATGAATAATTTCTGGGCGGGCAAAAAAATTCTAGTTACCGGGGCAAGCGGATTTGTCGGGTCAAATTTTATTCCACTTCTGCGCGAATCCGGCTGCGAATTGGCGGTCCCCTCGCGCCAGGATTATGACTTGCTGCAGCAGGACCAGGTGCGGCAGATGCTGGGACATTACAAACCCGAGATCGTTTTTCATTTCGCGGGACTCATTGGCGGGATAGGCGCAAACAAAGCGCGACCGGCCGATTTTCTGTATGAGAATTTACTGATGGGCACGGCCATGCTCCATGAATGTTTTCGGGCCGGCGTTCAAAAATATGTTACGCTGATGGGCGGCTGCAGCTATCCCGCGCATGCTCCCAGTCCTATCAAAGAAACCGAATTGTTTAATGGAATGCCGCAGGCGGAGAGCGCGCCGTATTCGCTTGCCAAAGCCATGAGCGCCGTCCAGGCGGCGGCTTATCGCCGGCAGCATAACTTCAACGCGGTTGTCCTGGTGCCTGGCAACCTTTATGGTCCCGGAGACAATTTCGATTTGAATAATTCCCATGTCATCCCGGCGCTGATTCGGAAGTTTGTGGACGCGAAAGCCGCCAATACACCCGAAGTCTCTGCCTGGGGTAGCGGAAAACCAACCCGGGATTTTGTTTATATTTCAGATGCCTGCGAAGCAATTCTCATCGCCGCCGAAAAATATAACCAGAGCGACATAATCAACGTCTCGTCGGGACAAACGATCAGCATTAAGCTGTTAACAGAAACGATCGCGGAGTTGACCGGTTATCAGGGCAAAGTCGTGTGGGACGTGTCCAAGCCGGATGGCCAGCTTTATAAAGGGTTCGATGTTACCCGTATGAAGGAGATTCTGGGCTACGAATGCCGAACGAGTTTACGCGATGGCATTCGCAAGACGATAGACTGGTACCTGAGCAAGCCGGAAGGATTGCGCCTTTGACAACGAGACGCGTCATTCTGATTGGTGCCAACGGGTTTGTCGGTTCAGCTTTTGCACGCCTCCTCAAGTCGCGTCACGATGTGGAACTTATTTGCGTCACGCGCGACAATTTTCACTCACTGCCTGCGATGCGAGCCGACATCGCAATCGAGGCGGCGGCCAACTCAAAAAAATTTCTGGCAGAAGAGAATCCGTCCGGCGAATTTGACGCTTCGGTGATGCATTGTCTGAAATCGTTATTGAAGTTTTCGAGTGACCTTCGTGTCCACATTTCGAGTGTTGACGTTTATAGCGATTTGGCCTCGCCAGAAGCGACACAAGAAGCTGCCACAATTGATTTAAAAAGACTTTCGCACTATGGATTTCACAAGGGGCTGTCGGAACAGCTTGTTCAACATTATGCAGGGCGCTGGCTCATTTTGCGCCTTGCGGGGATGGTTGGGCCAGCACTCCGGAAAAACCCGGTGTTTGATATCCTGAATGGACGCCCTCTGCGCATCCATCCGGACTCACAATATCAATATGTGCTGACTGACGACGTAGCGCGAATTGCCTGGGAATTAGTTGAAAGAAATTTAAGCGGGGAAAAATTCAATATTTGCGGAAATGGACTGATAACAATGCGCGAAATCGGACGCCTCGCTGGACGCGAGCTGAACTTATCCGAATTGCCTGCGGACTCGGTCCCTCGAATTGTTGAAGCGAACAACCAGAAGATTCAGCAGTTATTTCCACTCCCAAATACCGAGGCAACCATCCGGCAATTCCTTTCTGCAAGCAGGGAAAAGGCGGTCCGGTGAATTTATAGAACCAAATGGCCTCTTTCACAGCAAAGGCGCTGAAATATTGTTATATTTTTGAACATTGGCGAGTTCTTGACGCTCTATCGAATTGAATTAAAATCACTATTTAACCTTGAGCCGTCAAAATCATCAGAAAAGCGTCGCCACGCCGTCACCATCACTTGGCCGGTCGGTTGGGTATGCCTTCCCCGTGCTTCTGTTCGCCATTTTAGCCGTTCTTTTTGCGAAGAGCTTTCTGCCCGGCTACGTTCATTTTTCAAATGACGGACCTCTGGGAGAGCAAAATGCGGCAAGGTCTCAAATGCCTGGGATATTGACCGGTGTTTGGGATGATCTGAATGATATTGGGACTGCTGGCGGGGCTGCGGCTCCGGACGTCAGTGCATTTGCTGGTTGGATCCTCACCCCGGTCGGCGATGCTAAATTTGCCGTGCCGCTCACGCTCTTCCTCCTGGGAATGAGCGCATGGGTGTTTTTCCGCCAACTGAGGTTTTCGCCGCTCGCGTCTGCATTGGGCAGCCTGGCCACCGCTCTTAATTCCTCGTATGTTGGAAACGCTTGTTGGGGGACTTTTCCACAACAGATAGCAGTGGCAATGATCTTTCTGTCTCTGGCGCTGGTCATGGCCAATTCGGACGAAACCCGGCCGCTAATCCGCTGGTCACGGATTGCGCTGGCTGGCCTGGCAGTGGGCGTCAGCGTAATGGAAGGTGCGGACAACGGTGCTATTTTCAGTTTATTCGTTGCCGCATTTATATTTTTCAAATCATTGGTCGAAGACGCCGCGCCAGTGGTGACAAAAGTTGGACGCGGAATTGGACGTGTTGCGGTCGTTGCCATATTCGCGGCGCTGATAGCCGCTCAGACAATTACGTCATTAGTCGGAGCCTTTATCGTTGGAACCGCGGGAATGGACCAAAGTAAAGGCACCGAGACTAGCCTGCAACATTGGGACTGGGCCACGCAATGGAGCCTGCCGAAAAAGGAAACCATCGCGGTCTTTGTGCCCGGGGTCTTTGGCTATCGCATGGATACACCCAAAGACATGATGGATTTTCTGCAAAAAGACTATGTTGGCGGCGAGTATTGGGGCGGCATGGGACGGACACCTGAAATCGACCGTTTTTTTGACAGTGGCAAGTCCGGGCCGCCACCGTCCGGACCCGGAGACTGGATGCGTTTTGGTTATGCCGGATTTTACTGCGGCATATTTGTGGCGCTCGTGGCTTTTTTTGGAATAGCCCAATCTTTTCGCGGCGGAAATTCCATCTTTCCATCAGCCCATCGGCATCTGATCTGGTTTTGGACTGCTGTACTGGTTATCACGCTGCTGCTGTCATGGGGACGTTTTGCTCCATTCTACCATTTCTTCTATTTGCTGCCGTATTTTTCAACCATCCGAAACCCGGCAAAATTCATGGCCATCTTCTATATGGCCATCATCATCATTTTTGCCTACGGCATGGATGGACTAAGCCGGCGACACTTGAATGTGCCCGCCGGCAAATTAACTTCATCGTTCGCTCAATTGAAGAACTGGTGGTCGGGAGTCCGCGGCTTTGATCGCAATTGGACTATGTGTTCCCTGGGCATTTTCGCGCTCAGCGTTTTGGGATGGGTCGTGTACGCTGGACAAAAACCCGCCTTGATCCGTTATCTCGGAAAAGTCGGATTTTCGGACCCGGACGGGGCAAGCCAAATTGCCACGTTCAGCATTGGCCAGGTTGGTTGGTTCCTTGTCTATTTTGCCGCAGCCGTGATCCTTGTTATCCTGGTTCTATCGGGAGTTTTTTCAGGCAAACGCGCACGTCTCGGCGGAGTGTTGATGGGTGTGCTACTCGTGGCCGACCTTGGACGCGCCAATTTGCCGTGGATCATCCATTGGAATTATAATCAGAAATACGAGAGCAATGCCATTATCGATATGCTGCGTGACAAGCCATATGAACACCGCGTGGCTGACCTGCAGTCTGATTCTCCGTTTGAACAACTTTATCGCATCGAGTGGATGCAGCACCATTTTCCGTATTACAATGTCCAATGCCTTGACATCATTCAATCTCCGCGCGTTACCAGCGACCTGGCTGCTTACGACATAGCTTTGGCTCCCACCCAGTCCAGCCTCTACCATCTGGCCCGGAAATGGGAATTGAGCAACACCAGATATCTACTGGGTCCGGCCGGATATCTTGATTCCATAAACCAACAATTGGACCCGGTACAACACCGCTTTCGCATCCTCAAACGTTTCACCATTGTGCCTAAACCCGGGATTGAAAATCCGACGGAACTGGAACAATTAACGGTCGTTCCGGATACAAACGGCGACTACGCCCTTTTTGAATTTGGTGGCGCGTTACCGAGGGCGAAACTCTACGCCAATTGGCAGGTCAGCACAAACGCGAATGCCACGCTGGAAACGCTGGCATCGCAGGATTTTGATCCTCAAAAAACGGTGCTGGTTTCAACGCCCCTGCCCGATCCGCCGGCAAATCCCGCGTTGGACGCAAATCCGGGAACGGTTGAGTTTAAGAGCTACACTCCCAACGACATTGTTTTGACCGCCCAGGCCAAGGCCCCATCGGTTTTGTTGTTTAATGATAAGTTCGACCCAAACTGGCGTGTGCAGGTTGACGGCAAACCGGCAGATCTTCTGCACTGCAACTTTATCATGCGGGGTGTATTTGTATCGCCCGGCGCGCACACTGTGGAATTTAAGTTCAGCCTTCCTCACAAGCCGCTCTATATAACCATTGCGGCCATAGTCATAGGATTCATTTTGGGGGGCTTTTTATTTTTTGCCACACAGGCGGGCGCCAACCGTAACAGGCTAGGCACCTCGGGCCCGAACCAATAGGCTTCATTCCGCCCATTCCGGATGCTCCATAAATGCGTAGCAGAGCATGTGGCAGATATTCATTTGAGCATCTTCTACCCGGCCATAATGTGTATCGGCGATGACGATGATACGGTCCGCGATTTCCGCCATACGGCCCCGGCGCGCACCCACTAATGCGGCGGTACGAAGTCCGTTTTCGCGCGCCCACGTGAGCGCCTTCACGCAATTTGGAGAATTTCCGCTGACGCTCAAGCTAAGAGCGAAGTCACCAGGTTTGGCATAGTTTTGGAGCTGTCCCACGAATACATCCTCATAGCTGTAGTCGTTTGCCAATGCTGTCATCCAACTCACGTTGTCGTTGAGCGAGAGGACATGAAAACGCTTGCCAACCCTGTCAGAAGCACCCTTGCCCAGGTCGGTGGCAAAATGGGAGGCGTTAGCGGCACTGCCGCCATTTCCAAACACAAATATTCTCCCGCCTTTCTGAAAGACTGCGCGTATTTCGTTTATGAGATCACTCACGGCGTTCACGGAAATGGAATCGTGAGCGGCCTTTTGCGCGCGAAGATAATCGGAAATCCACTGATTCACCAACTCAGTGTATCATTCGAGGGTTCCTTGTCAGGACAATTTTCCACCCGCTTTCGGCTTTCGGCGTTCCCGGGCATTGTGCATAATGAGGGGCTTATCACGTATGAGTCATGATGTCATTGTCGTCGGCGGCGGAATAGTCGGCCTGGCCGCGGCATATCGTCTGTTGGAATCCCGCCCCGGGTTAAAATTGCTGCTGCTTGAGAAAGAGGCCAAGGTGGCCATGCATCAAACCGGACGAAATAGCGGCGTTCTCCATGCAGGCCTTTATTACAAACCAGGCTCGGAAAAGGCCAGGCTCAGTGTCAGCGGTCTTCAGCAAATGGTCGGCTTTTGCCGCGAACATGGCATCGCGCATGAACAATGCGGGAAAATTGTCATGGCTTCGGAAGAAAGCCAATTGCCACGGCTGGACACTCTTTGGGAACGCGGCACCGCCAACGGATTGTCCGGCTTGCGAAGATTGAATCCGCAGCAGATTAAAGAGATTGAACCCCATGCCGCGGGCGTCGCGGCAATCCACGTGCCGCAAGAGGGTATTGTGGATTATCCTGCAGTCTGCGATAAATTCGCCGGTCTGATACGCGCGAAAGGCGGCGAAATCGTTCTAAACGCCCGCGTTGAACGAATATCTCTCGAAGGAAACGAAAGGCGAGTTGACTCCAGCGCCGGACCTTTTCGTGGAACATTTGTCGTGTCGTGCGGCGGCCTCTTTTCGGACCGTCTTGTCAAAGCTTCCGGGCAAAAACCAGCGGCCAAGATTATCCCGTTTCGCGGAGAATATTTTCAAATCAAAAAGGAGAGGCAATTTCTGGTTCGAAATCTTATCTATCCGGTGCCTGATCCAAAATTTCCATTCCTGGGGGTTCATTTCACCCGCCTTATCCGTGGTGGAATTGAAGCCGGGCCCAATGCTGTCCTGGCGTTTGCCCGGGAAGGTTACCGCTGGTCCGATATCAATCCGCGCGATTTGGCGGAATCCCTCAGTTTTCCCGGTCTTTGGAAATTTCTCGCGCGGTATCCCAGCTTATGGAGTTATGAGATCTTTCGCTCTCTTTCCCGAGCTGAATTTACCCGGTCACTCCAAAAGCTAGTGCCGGAAATCCGCCGCGGCGACTTGGAACGGGGCGGCTCGGCTGTGAGGGCGCAGGCCATGACCCCGGATGGAAGCCTGATTGAAGATTTCCATTTTGAAGAAGGCCCCGGAATTTTGCATGTCATCAATGCTCCCTCGCCGGCCGCTACGGCGTCCCTCGCGATCGGCCAGCGAATCGCTGAAAAAATTTTGACGCAACTTCAACCCTCCAGCAAATAAAAGGCATGAAATTCATTGAAACACCGCTCAAAGGCGTATTCATCATCGAACTCGAAAAACGTGGAGACGACCGCGGCTTTTTTGCGCGCGCCTATTGCGAAAATGAATTCCGGCAGCACGGCTTGAATTCGAAGGTCGTCCAAATGAACAACTCACTGAGCGCTCAGCGCGGGACACTTCGCGGCATCCATTATCAATTGGCGCCAAAAGCCGAAGACAAAACATTCCGCTGCACGTGCGGTTCGCTGTTTGACGTCGTCATCGATTTGCGGCCCCAGTCTTCGACCTTTTTGAAACATGTTACGGTCGAATTGACTGCCGAAAACCGCAAAATGATCCACGTTCCGCAGGGTTGCGCGAACAGCTTTCTGACCCTCGATGACAACACCGAAATCTTTTATTTCACCAGCGAATTCTATTCTCCCGAGAATGAGCGCGGCATTCGTTATAATGACCCGCAATTGGGAATTTCATGGCCGATGGAACCCGTCGTGATCTCGGACAAAGACAAAAATCTGCCGTATTTCAAACCGGAGACCCATCTGAAATGAAAGTGCTGTTTACCGGGGCCAGTTCGTTCACGGGATATTGGTTCATCAAAACCCTCGCCGCCGCGGGCCACGAGATGATTTGTCCGTTGCGCGGTTCCCTGGACCGTTACGAAGGCGTTCGAAAAGCGCGCGTTGAGAACCTGCAATCCATTTGCCGGCTCGTTCCGGAAACACCTTTTGGCTCGGACCCATTTGGCAAATTAGTTCAGGAAAACGGCTCCTGGGATTTGCTCTGCCATCATGCAACGGAAACCGCGGACTATAAAAACCCCGATTTCGATGTTTTGGGGGCCGTTAAAAGTAACACGTTGAATCTTCGCGACGTATTGGGACGGCTCAAATCCGCGGGACTGAAAGCCGTCTTTCTCACCGGAACGGTCTTTGAAAACAATGAAGGCGCAGGCGACGAATCGCTGGCCGCATTTTCCGGTTATGGTTTGTCAAAGGGCCTCACCTGGCAATTGTTTCGGTATTATTGTGGCGTCGCGGAAATTCCTTTGGGGAAATTTGTCATTCCCAATCCATTTGGCCCATTTGAGGAACCAAGGTTTACTGCGCATCTAATGAAAAACTGGCGGGCAGGCAAGGTCGCTGAGGTCAAAACTCCAGATTATTTGCGCGATAATATCCACGTGGACTTGCTCGCCGCCAGCTATGGGCGATTTGTTTCCGATGCGACCGGCAGCAAGAGCCGATGCGCGAAACTAAATCCAAGTGGCTACATCGAAAGCCAGGGAGAATTTGCCCAACGGGCCGCCCGTGAAGTACGTGCGCGTACCGGGTGGACGTGTGGCTTGAACCTGGTGAAGCAGCAGGAATTCAGTGAGCCCTTGAAAAGGACCAATCTTGATCCGGCGGTCCGTCAATTTCCAAATTGGAACGAAAGCGCCGCGTGGGACGCGTTTGTGGAATTCTATTCGCGTTAGTGCTCGAACGGCAGCAAAACACGCGAGCCGTGCGCTTCAAACCCAATCGAGACTTCGGTCAGATGGTCCAGCGCCCGACGAACCGCGGCCTGCTTTTCCGGTTTCACGATAAAAAGCAGGAAGCCCCCTGCCCCGGCTCCGCAGATTTTTCCTCCCAGGGCCCCTGCTTTTAGAGCGCGCTCATAGTTTCCGTCGATTTCACGCGACGAGATTGCGCCTGCCAATTCCCGTTTAAGTTGCCAGGATTCGTGGAGAATTTTGCCAAACGCTTTCGGTTCAAACTTCCCTCGCGCGGCCAGGGCATGTATCTCGTGCGCGTGGTCGCGAATTTTTTGCAAATAAGCGATTTTGTCAGGAATGTTCCGGCGCTGTTCGGCCAGGACGGAACTTGCGTCGCGCTGGATGCCCGTCCAAAACATGAGGACATGCTTGAAAAGGTCCGCCAAAAAATGGTTGCTTACGCGAACAGGCTCTACGGTCACAGCTCCGCCGGGATTGAAGCGAAAAAAATTCAAGCCTCCGAACGCCGCGGCGTACTGGTCCTGCTTGCCAATAGGCTCTTTGAGCACGTCGATCTCAATATGGCAGGCTTCTTCGGCAATTTGACCCGGAGTAACTCGCTCGCCCCGATAAGCGTGCAGAGCATGCAATAACCCGACCGCAAAACTGCTGGACCCGGCCAGTCCGGTTGAGGCCGGCATATCGCCGACGGTGCTGATGTAAATCGGGGGGTCTACTTTCAGGAGTCGCAGACATTCCCGGGCAATATTATTTTGGATCTGGTCGATCCGATCGACCTGCTCGGTGGCTGAATAATTGACGCGAATAGGCTCGTTGAACAACTCGCTATGCCGCTTGACGGTTACGAATATGTACTTATCAATGGTTGCGCTGAAAACGGCACCGTAATCGCGCTCATAAAAATCCCCGATGTCCGTGCCGCCGCCGGCAAAGCTTACGCGCAAAGGCGTGCGGGTCACAACCAGACGCGGTGTTTGAACGCGCGGCAGATTAGCCATTTTTCAGTCCCCAATCGTAAGGAATTTCTTTCGTGAACGGGTCAATGCGCATGATTTCATTCGGATCATGCGGCTCCGTGGCGCAGTTCGCCAAAATGACCATTTTATCGCCATACGCCTTGTATCCATTGGCGATTCCCGGCGGCATTTGAACCAAAACGTAGTTGTCCTCGCCGAAGAAAACTTCCTGGAGTTCGCCCTTGGTCGGCGAATCTTTTCGCAAATCGTACATTACCAGTTTAGCGCGGCCGGACATGACCGCGTTATTGATGGTCATGCTCTTGTGAATATGCCAGGCTTTGATTGTGCCGGGCCACGCGCAGGAAAAGTAAATTTCGCCAAACTTGATGAAATGCGGGTCCGTCGCCTTCATCATGTGCATGATTTTTCCTCGCTCATCGACAATCTGCCTGAGGGGTATAATTTTGACTCCGTGAATCATAGGTTTAATCGTTTTTCCACCGAAGCGCACCGTCCAGTTTGCCGCTATCCAATAGATAGTGCAGCCATTTAAGGCGGGTGAACTTTTTGTCTTTGTAATCTTCGAACTTCAACCCGACGCGTTTAAACGCGTCGTAAAGCTCGGCTGCGCCGCTTTTGGCGTTCCATTTAAATTTGAAGTCGGGGAGGGTCCGGGCGAATTTGCCGAAATCGGCCTTGTAAGTCCGTTGGTCGGCGCCTGGCTTGGGAACCATCTCCAATTTTGCGTTGGGAACGGTATCCACCGCGATTTGCGCCAACTCGATGATTTGATGATTCAATTCGTTGGTGCCCGCGTTAAACGCCTGGTTGTGGATTTTTTCCACCGGCGCTTCCAGCATTGCCTGGAAATAACGCGCTACGTCCTGCACGTGCATCACCGGGCGCCAGGGCTTGCCGTCGCTGTGCACCACGACCTTGCCCGTCGTCGCAGCCGACCCCATGAGGTCGTTTAACACCGTGTCAAATCTCATCCGCGGAGAAACGCCATAAACGGTGCCATTCCGAATAAAGATCGGTGAAAAATTCTTGTCCGCCATGGCAGAGAGCGCCTGCTCAGCCTTGACCTTGGAGCGCGCATATTCCGTTTTTGGATCCAGCGGCGAATCTTCGTCTACGACCAGCGTGTTTGCTGCGCCGTACATAATGCATGATGACGAAAACAAAAACCGCTTAACGCCCGCGGCGCGCGCAAATTCAGCCAGCTTTACGGAGGCGTGGAAGTTAATGTCTTCCGTCCAGGCATCATTCAAATTGCCAATCGGGTCGTTGCTCAACGCCGCCAGATGAATCACCGCGTCGATATTTTCCAGGTCCTTTGCCGAGAGGTCACGGATGTCCTTCTTCAGGGCTGAAATCTTCTTTGCGTCCGGGACAAGGGTGCACTCGCTGAAAAAGCCCGTGTCCAGTCCCAGGACGTCGTATCCTGCGGACGCCAGATGCGGAGACATGACAGCGCCAAGATATCCGTCGTGTCCGGTAATGAGAATGCGTTGCGGTTTGCTCACGTTTGAACTTGTAATGTTAGTGTTGCGATGGCGGGTGTGCTACTGCTTCTGCGCAGACATGGCAGCAACGCTGCCAGGTTAAGAACCAGCCGATTTATTTCGTGTTAATGATAATTCGGCAAGGACATTGAGCAAGGTTTTTTCATTGGAAACCAGCGCCGAAAGGCAATCCGCCGCCTCCGCGGCCTGGCCGTCCCGTTCGTCATCCCCAATGAAAAACGTTCGGCTCAAATCCAAATTGAAGTCGTGCTGCGCTTGAAACAACATGCCCGGCTTCGGTTTGCGGCATTCACAGCCCTCGTCCCAACCATGCGGACAATAGTAAATCGCATCAATCCGCCCGCCGGCCAGTTCGGCTTCCTTTACCATCCGCCGATGTATATCGAATAAATCCCCTTCGGACATGGCTCCGCGAGCGATGCCAGCCTGGTTGGAAACCACAATCACCCGGTATCCCGCCTCCTTCAACAGGCGCAACGATTCCTTCGCACCCGGCATCCATTTGAATTCTCCCCAATTCCGGACATAATTCGCGCGCGGCGGTTTTTCGTTCAGCACCCCATCCCGGTCCAGGATGATCGCCGGACTTCGTGCCAAAAACGCTTCCGTAATGGGCAATCGAAAAGTATCCCCAACGCTGTAATACCGATGGTGCGTGACAAAGGCCGCCAGTTGCCGCTCCCGAATCAACAATGGAAACAAGGTTTCCTCCAACCCGATGTTTTCGCCCGGCAGTCTGGAAAGCAATTCCTTTTGCATGATCGCGTAACTGATTTCCGTGCCCTGCAGATCGGGGGTTTTGCGCGTTTTATCGTAAGCTGCCACAAACCCGCCATCATCCACGCGAAGAACACTTTTGGTATAGTTGTCCTTATTGCTGTAAACCGTCACCATCATCGGCGTGTTGGCTTCAAGAAATCGGCGCCACATCTTTTCCCACGGCATGGGCCAATAATTGTCGCAGTATAAAAGAAAAAACAGGTCCTCGATTTTATTTTCGGCGAGTTTCAACCGCCGCCCCGTTTTATCTTCCACGGCGGTGACGGAATAATCGATTTCCATCCCCCACTTTCTGCCATCTCCAAAATAATCGCGGACGACGTCCGGCAGATACCCCAAAAGCAACAGCACGCGCTTGAATCCGTGTTCACGGAGCATCGTTATTTGATGTTCCAGGAATGGTTTCCCACCCACTTCGATCATTGGCTTGGGGCGCAAATCTGTGAGCGGTCGCATTCTTTCGCCCCGACCACCGGCCAAAATGACCGCTTGAGTTGGACGTTGAAGGACTCCCGAAATGTTGTGAAGGTCAGACATCAAGACGAAATGCCATTATAAACTCTGATAAAATACCGGCAATTGTAAAATTAGCCATGATATGAAACCGGAGCTTAACTGAAGATATTCTGACGATGACGCGGACGGCGTCCAATTTTGAAAACCAATAATTCACGCAACTCAACCAACATTTGTCCGGCAAGCCAGATCGGCAGGCTGGTATATGTCCTTCCTTTAGTCAAAATGGTTTTTGAATACGGAATATTGCCCAATTGCCGAAAACGTTTGGCCATGATGTGACAACGCACGGCCATCAAACCCTGAAGCTTCATTTGGCGGGTTTTTCCCGTCGGTTTGCCCCTCAATTTTTCCGCCATTTGCATCGTGTTCCAGGCGTCATCAACCAGAAATTTCAGGTTGGGAGCCACATAAACGCTTTGATTGGTCTCATGCCATCGGTATTGGGCCAGCGGCTTGTTGATGAAAGCGATCTTGTCCGCATGCGCGCCGAATCTGGCCCAATAGACCATGTCCCCGTAGACCAACATATCCAACGGAAAACGCGCCGGCGCCGGTTGGTAATTCGTCTTGAGCAATGTGGCGCAAAATGACTGGTTTCCAATTTCTGCCTTTCGTGCCAGAAATGTATCACGGTCCAAAATCATCACACGACCGTCGGGCTTCCCCGAATACGTCATGTGCTGATTTCGTTCATTGATACGCTCGTCAACGCACCAGGCCAGCGCCCGCCCGGGACAATCCTTAATCGCATCAATCATTTCCTCGTAAAAACGCGGCGATATCACGTCGTCCGCGTGCAATATTTGCATGTATTCAGTTTGGTCCGCAAAATCAAGGCAATGGTCAAAATTTCCAAAAACGCCCAGGTCCTTTGGGTTTTGTATGAACTCAATGGGCAGTCCCTTGAATTCCGTTACAATTTTCCGGGTCGCATCGGTTGAAATATTGTCCAACACAATCACCCGGTCCGGTTTTACTGTTTGCGCCGCGAGCGATTCCAGGGTTTGCGTAATGAATTCCTGCCCATTGCGAACCGGAATGACAGTTGTCAGTCTTGCTTTCATGGATTCTGAAATTGAAATACTAAATTCACTGGCACGCCGCCGCGTTTGATTCCAACTGGGCGACGCTTTTGCATCCCACTATGACCGACGCGACCGTCTGTTGTTTCAAACACCAGGCCAGGGCCCACTGCGCCATGTTTTGCCCCGGCGGCACTTCATTTCGTTTGATTTCCTCCGCCAGGCGTAATTGTTCATCATTGAAACTTTGGCTGTAGTCCGAACGCATGTCATTTTTGGGAAAGACAGTGCCCGGCTTGTAGTTGCCGCTCAAAAATCCCTTCGCCAGCGGCACGCGCGCAAGGACACCCAATTGATGCGAGTCGCAAAAGGGCAGGACCCGTTCTTCAGCTTTCTTTTGCAGCCGATTATAAACGACCTGAACAACGCTCGCGCCAACCTTTCCGGCGGCCTCCAGTTGGCGCAAATCGTTATTGTTTAATGCCGCTGCCGAGAGTGATATTCCGAGAAATCGGATCTTGCCGGCTCGAACCTGCGCGTTGAGCATCGCCCAAAGCTCCTCGTTCTCGAACTCCTGATTATTGCCAGAGTGAAATTGGTAGAGGTCAATGCAATCGGTCTGCAAGGCGCGTAGCGAATCTTCCAGCTGTTGCTGAACCTGTGCCGCCGACCATGCTCCAATTTTTTCTTTCCCCGCATAAGCATGACCGAACTTCGTCGCCAATATCCATTTGTCGCGGTTGCTTGCTATCGAAGCTCCAATGATGCACTCGACGGAATGGTCTCCGTAGCATTCCGCGGTGTCGATGACGTTAATTCCCAGTTCTGAGGCCCGGCCCAAAATAGTTTGAACTTCCTGCGCTGAGAATGTCTTTGCCCATTCACCAGAGAACTGGTGCGTTCCCAGGCTGATGACTGAAACTTTAAGCCCCGTCTTCCCGAGAATACGGTATTTCATTGGCCTTATTGCTTTTTCTGCGTCCAACGCAGTTCGTCAGATAACATCCGGCTTTGATACAGGTCTTCCAGTTTTTGAAGACGATAGTAGTTTCGATTCTTAAATTGGGCTTCGCCCATGTGAATGGATTTGAATTTTTCCACCATATCCGCAATTCCGTCCTTTATGGACCAATCACATTTGAACCCCGGAAAAACCGTCCGTATCTTCGCAAATGATACCTTGTAGGTCCGCGTGTCCACGCCCTGTTTCACTTTCCGGTCCTGCACCAGGCCTTCCTTGTCCAATTCCGGATTTTCCTTCAAAAACTTTAACTCGCAACCCGGAACACATGCCTGCACTGTCCGGGCAATATCGATCACCTGGAGATTGTTTTTTTCATCTCCGGCGTTGAGCACCAGCAACCCGCCCCGGTGGGCGCATTCTATGCCGAATTTTATGGATTTGCAGATATCCAGCACGTGTATGTTGGGCCGCCATGGAGTACCATCTGAATTTAAAATAATTCTTCCTGTCGCGACCGCCATTCCGGTCAGCATGTTGGTGACCAAATCAAAACGCATCCGCGGCGACGCGCCAAAAGCCGTCGCAAATCTGAACGCGATTGGCGAGAAATCCTCGTCTGCTATGGTTCCCAGGTCCTGTTCGACCTGAAATTTATTCAGTGAATAAGGCGTTTGCGGCAGCGTTGGTGAAGTCTCATCCAACAACTCGCCTTTTCCAATTCCATACACGGAGCAACTGGAGGCGAAAATAAACCGGACGCCTTTTTCTTTGCACAGCTTGGCGATTTTCAAGGCATAAGCACGCGTTGGATCATAGACTTTAACCGCATCCAAATTTCCGAATGGATCGTTTGAAACCCCGGCCAGGTGGACGACAGCGTCAATTCCGTTCAGGTCCCCGGTCTCAATGTCCCTGGCATCACGAGCCACTTTGTTTACACGCGGGGTTTCATACAGAAGGCAATCTTCGAAAAATCCCGTGTCATAACCTATGCAGTCAAATCCGTTCTGTTCCAGGTAGGTTGTCAGAACTGTGCCCAAATAACCCGTTGATCCGGTAATCAGGATCTTTTTCATAATCAATACAATTCAATCGTTTATCGCGCTAAAATGGACCGGTTTAAATACAAGAAACCCCGCGAAAATAAAAGAATATATTGATCAGCCTAAAGTCCGGTTGGGTGGTCCAAAAACTCCCATGGCAGCCTGAATTTTTTGGCAAGGTGCGCCGCCAACGCCTTAACACCGAATGTTTCGGTTGCATAATGGCCGGCGTAAAAAACATTCAAGCCAAGTTCTTCGGCAAGGGCGAACGTCCAATGCGGCCCCTCTCCGGTTATAAATGTGTCAATACCCTCCTTCAGAGCCGTTTTCAATTCCGCGCCTGCACCGCCCGTCACAACTCCAACCGATCGGCAGATGGCTGGTCCGCCGGGAATAATAAGCGGCCGGGCGCCAAAGATCTCTTCCAGCTTCACCGCCAACTCGGCCCGAGGCAACGCCGTTTGGGATTTGAACCCGAGGGTTTGCCCGCGATCGTGAAAGAAAGGCTTTAGCCGCGTCAGACCCAGCGCCTTGCAAAGTTGGACGTTATTTCCCAATTTTGGGTGCGCATCCAGCGGCAGGTGCGAACTATAAACAGCCAGATTATTTTCGGCGAGAAAGCGCAGCAACTCATAATTCCTGCCCGTCCACGGATGGCGCGCGCCCCAAAAAAGGCCATGATGAACAATCATCAAATCCGCTCCAGCCGCCACGGCCAGTTTTATCGTCACTAAACTCGCGTCCACCGCGGCGGCGATCTTCGTCACCGCACCGCGATTTTCAGCCTGCAGTCCATTGAACGCGCCTTCGTAATCCCCGATATCCTTGGTACGGAGAATCGAATCACAATGGGAAGCAACCGCAGCAAGGGTGACTTTCGGCATCTTACGGTGAGGTTTTGTTTCGACCCTTGAATATTTTTTTGAAAAACGCCGCAATCGCCGCAATCCCGAGAATGATGAATTTTTTAGCCCCAAGAATGAAAACCCAAATCAGTTTGAACAAACCGAGTTTGGCGGCAACACCCAGAGCGCCTCCGGCTACCAGCGCGGCAATTCCGTACTTGGCCACTTTGTCGACTTTCGGGTTGAAATCCGTGTAACGGTTGCCCTGGTCAAAATCCACCATGTTCAAAATATCGGGAGTTCGCGTTTGAATTTCGGACAGTTGACGCATTCCGGCAACGGCATCCAAATCCAGGACTCCGTGCCGTCCGAGAATGCGAATGTCATAGTTCAACGTGTCCTCCGGCTCGCCGCCGAATTTAATGTCCTTCGCCCAATATAATTTATGTGTGGCCGCGTCATATCGCGGCGCAGCCGCCCAACCAACAAGTTCAATCGAAGGATAACCCTTGTCCGCGCGTTCCTTATTTTCGTCGCCCACGGACTTTTGCATTTGCTTCAACAGATCATCGTAATTGATCTTGCTGGCGTCATCGTCGCGCACATAGCCGCTATCATCATAGGAAATCGTTACGACCCAGCAATTCGTATCGAGCGGAGTCACGGCAGCAGGCATCAGGAGCCCAATGACGTCATCGGCCTGCTCCGGAGGGTTTCCCCACAAGTTGACCAGCACAGTTTTTGCGCCCTTGGCGTCCAGGTATTTAAAACTGTCCGGAACATTCAGTGTGGCCAGGCCATCCTTTATTTTAATTTCCCCATGCTGGTATTGCAGGCTTTTCACCAGTTGCTCGATCTGTGTCCGCGTTGGGGCGTCATTCTGGGCGCTCACGCTCAATGTCATCGCTGCCATTGCGCTAAGAAGTGTCCCTGCAAATTTCCTGATGCTATTGTTATTGTGCGTTGCCATACTTGGGTTTGCTTTTCTTAAAGTTGACGATAAAAAACCCCGTGCACTCCTGTCAATAGGCATCCGGCTGATTTTTTGCTGGACGCTGACACAAAAATTTTTCATTCCATTTATTGCTTTCTGCGGGCAAACTTTTATAGTGCGCTCGTTTGAATTCACTGAAATGAGCAATTCGAATGACGAGGCGCAGCCGTGGGACATCGAGTCAGCCCGCGCGCTTTATAACATTCATCGCTGGGGCGCGAAATATTTTGACATCAACGACGCCGGGCACGTAGTGGCCCGGCCGCTCCAGGACGCCGGCGTGGCAGTCGACTTGACCGATGTCATTGAAGAAGCCCGCGGGCGCGGCCTCAAGTTTCCCCTGCTCATTCGTTTTCAGGACATTTTGCGCCACCGCGTCGAGGCCATCAACAAGGCGTTCCAAAGTTCCATCGCCGAGTTCAATTACCAGGGGAAGTACCGGGGCGTGTTTCCGATCAAGGTCAACCAACTGCGTGAAGTCGTGGAAGAAATTCTCGACGCCGGCAAACCGTTTGAATTCGGGCTCGAGGTCGGCAGCAAACCCGAACTGTTCGCCGGATTGGCCCTGCAAAACCAAATCGGCAGCCTCATCGTTTGCAATGGCTATAAAGACCCGGAATTTATCAAGATGGCCCTGCTGGGCGTGAAACTGGGCAAACGGGTCATTATGGTGGTCGAAAAATTGGAGGAACTGCGCCACATCATCTCCATCTCCAAACAACACAACGTCGAGCCACTGATCGGCATTCGTGCTCGGCTATTGAGTAAAGGCGCCGGCAAATGGGCCGAAAGCGGCGGTGAAAACGCCAAGTTCGGATTGAGCACCGCGGAAATCCTCGCCGCCGTTGAAATGCTCCGTGCCGAGAATTTGGCCCACTGTCTCAAACTCCTTCATTTCCACATCGGCTCGCAGGTGCCGGACATTCTAACGGTCAAGAAGGCCGTCCAGGAAGCCACGCGGTTTTACGCGAAACTGCGCAAGATGAACTTTAACATCGAGTTCCTCGACGTCGGCGGCGGCTTGGGTGTGGATTATGACGGCTCGCGCAGCGCCTTCGATTCCTCGACCAATTATACGTTGCAGGAATACACCAACGACATCGTTTTTTACGTGGCCGACGTCTGCAACACCGAAAACGTCCCCCACCCCGACATTATCAGCGAAAGCGGGCGAGCCATCGTCGCGCACCACAGCGTGCTCATCGTTGAAGTCTTTGGCTGCATTGAAAAGACCCGTCCGGGCGAATATTTGAAATATGGCGACAATGAACACGCCATCGTCCGCGAACTGCTCGACATCAAAAAGAACCTTTCCAAGCTCAACAAGGTTGAAGCTTACCATGACGCCCTGGAACGCCGGGAAGATGCGCAGCACATGTTTACCCTCGGCATGATGGATTTGCCCGACAAGGCGAAGATTGAGGACCTTTACTACCAAATCAGCCGCGACGTGGTCGAAGGTTTCAAAGGTCAGCCCTATGTGCCGGAGGAAATTCGCAAGCTCGAAGACACATTGTGCGACCAGTATCTCTGCAACTTCTCCGTGTTCCAGTCGCTCCTGGATCACTGGGCGCTGGGCCAGTTATTCCCCATCATGCCGATTTCGCGCCTCAATGAACGACCGTCGCGCGAAGGCACGTTGGTGGACATTACCTGCGATTCAGACGGCGCCGTCAACAAGTTCATTGATTTCCGCGACGTGCGCGACACGTTGCCGCTGCATAAGCTTAATTCCAACGGCAATGGAAATCCCGAACCGTATTACATCGGGTTTTTCCTCATGGGCGCTTATCAGGACATCATGGGGGATTTGCACAATCTCTTTGGCCGCGTGAATGAAGTGCACGTCTTCCTCGAACCGGACGAGCCGTGCGGTTATTACATCGAAGAAATTATCGAGGGCAATACTATCATCCAATCTCTGGCGGCCGTGCAATACGATGAAAACGAATTGAAACGGCAAATGAAGGCCCAAATGGACGAGGCCATCAAGTCCGACCGCATGAAACCTTCCGAAGCCATGCGCTTGCTCGACGAATATGAGCGTGGCTTGAAAGCGTACACATATTTGAGCTTTTAAAATAGATTTCGCTCTATCCGTCGCATTGGTCCTTTCCATCCCATTTCTTTCAACCCCGAACAAATCACTTGCCAAGCGCGGCCGAAAAAACGAAAATAAAAATTGTTGTGCGCGGTTAGCTCAGTGGTAGAGCACTACCTTGACACGGTAGGGGTCACAGGTTCAAACCCTGTATCGCGCACCATTTTCTTCAATTAGTCGTTGTCCCATTTGACCCGGACATTCGCCACCGAACAATCCGCCATCCCCCGCAGAAACTCCCAGCCATTTGTTTCCTCCGGCTGAATCTCCAACGGACAACGTTCCGCCGCCATCGCCGCAGCCTCGGGAATATCGAGAATCTTGAGAACGTTCAAATAATCCGGCCCGTCCATGTGGCTCGACGGAATGCCCTGCAAATGAAGATCGCTAATCCCCGCCACAAACAGCGACGCATAAAGAGCATTCACCCCCATATTGCCGCGTGCTTCCACAGTCAGCGGTGCATGGCCAAGGGATTTCATTGAATGCAGCGCTCCAATGGCCTGGCAAATGTCCCAGACGCGCATCCCGTCCAATGTTTGGCCAACCAGCATAAACCGCCGGCGCATTTGCGTTTCATTGGGGCCACCGCTCCAAGCGGCGGGACCAATGCCGCGTGGAAAGAAAATCGCGTATGCCGCATCGTTTACATTCATAGATTTCGAATCACCCAATGCGTCAAAGGCGCCGGAAATGGATTGGACATCCGGATTTGTGTCTTTCGCGTCCCTTAGGTCATTTGTAAACGATTCATCAGCTACCCGCAAAACCAGGCCGCGAGGCTTTGCTCCTGCTTTCCGAATCACATAGATAGGCAATGAAACGTCCGGCTGGCTTTGAATTTCATAAGCTTCGTATTGAATACCCTTCACCTTTCGCGAAAAGACTCGCTGCGACTGTAGACTGCCGGTCCACCATCCTGTCGGACGTAGGCTTGGCGAAGGAGGAAGCCTCAGCGGCGGCGGATGGACTCTGGGCTCTGGACTCGTCTCCGGCCACCCAGCGAAGCATTTTTCTCTCAGGCCGCTCATCCATTTGGTCTTCATCTCCGCCCACTGCGCTGCCGTCGCCGGAATTTGTGGTGCGGGCGCTTCCGGCTCGAAACTGTATTCGATGCGCGTATTGATCTGGTCAGCCGGAAGAGTATCAAAAACTTTCAATTGCTCCGGCGAAAACATTTTCACCGCCGCCATTTCGATCGTCGGATTATCATGTTTCAGGTGTTTATCGAACCAGCGAAATACCGGCATTTGAACATCCTGCGTGTCCTTATGCGGGCCCGGTGCGATGACCAGCCCGAAGTTCGTCGACGCGCCGTATAAATCATAAATCTGTTTCACCACAGCGTGCGTGTGCAGGACGCCGTCGAGCGGGAAATACTCATCAGAATCGGTATCAGCCAGCATTAATGGCCGTGGCGCGCACAGGGCCGCGAGCAATGGATAATCCCAGCGATACGTGTTCACAAAAAACATGCAGTCGCAATGGTCATCCACGGTTCCCTCCACACAGTAACTTTTCAGATCCCCGATGCCGGCGACAGGCGCGATCACTTTCACCCGGTCATCCACCGCCGCCAGAAACCAGCTATATGCGCCGCCGCCCGAACGCCCCGTAACGCCGATGCGATTCGTATCCACCTCCGGCCGGCTGTCCAAATAGTCCAGCGCTCGAATGGCATTCCACGTCTCCACTGCGGCAGGCGTGTATCCCCGCGAATTCCACCACCACGCGCCCTCGTCATAAGTGCCCCTATGGTGCCCCAAAATCTCGCCATATTGCAGCGTGTCCACCACCATGCAGACGTAGCCGTTTCTGGCAAACCAGATTCCATGATGTTGATACGCCACCTTGTTTCCATAGCTGACGCCGTCATTAATGACCGGCGTGTGCCCGCACAGGTACAAAACCGCCGGCGCCGGGTTCGTCAGGTCTTTGGGTAAATACAAATCCGCCGTCACGTAGAGATGCGGCAGCGATTGAAACTGAAGCTTCTCCACGATGAAATCCTTTTCCTCGATTCTTCCCGTAACAACGGGATGCAACGCCGTGCGCGGCGGCATGGGATCCAGCCCCAGCATCTCGCGCACTTCGCGCTGCAGTTCCGGACGCCGCGCCTGCCAGTCGGCCAATGAATGAATGTCCGCAAGGCACGAGCTCGAGATTTCTTCGGTCTGCTCTTTGAAATAATCGGCAATTTGACGGTCGGCCGGGGTTGTTCCCATCGACGGCTCATTTTCGACGCCGCTTGAAAACGGCGCTAACGCAAAGACGGCCAGGAACGTTCCCCAGATGACTGCTGCTAAAAAATTGGAGAAAAACCTAAATTTCAATTGGCTCTCGTTCTACGCGCCGCCGCCCCGATAGACAAGAAGTTTTTCAAATTTGTAACTATCCCGTTACCGCTCGCGTCGTTATCCTTTTATCAAAATGAAATGTGAATTTTTCGTATTCTGCACCCTGGCTGCACTCATCATCAATGTGGCTCGCGGCCAGGAACCGTCCGACAATCTCTTCGACGCCACGACCGAAATCGTTGGTCATAACACGAACGGCATGGAAACGCCGGTCAACCAACTCGTCACTCCGACTGGCACTTTGGTTCCATTGCCCGGAATGAGGCCGAACGCTTTGGCCTTAAGTCCAGATGGCAAGCTCCTCGTAACGTCCGGATTGCTGCCACAACTGGTTGTGCTCGATCCGGCCACAGGCGCGATCAAACAAAGGGTCCCGTTTGCATCGGGCGATAATTCGTTGGAAGCCATTTCATCGCTCATCCTCAATGCCAGTGAAAAATCCAAACTAAGTTTCACGGGAATCGCATTTTCACCCGATGGCTCCCGAATCTATCTCTCCAATGTCAATGGCGACATCAAGGTGTTTGAGGTCGCCCCGGATGAAAAAATCTCGGCTCTCAGTTCCTTTCCATTGCCTCCCGCCAATACGCCAGGTCGAAAATTCGATATTCCCACAGGCATTGCTGTTTCACCCAACGGCACAAAAATCTACGTCGCGCTCAATGTCAGAAATAAGGTCGTCGAACTAAACACCGCATCGGGTAAGGTTTTGCGCTCATGGCCCACGGGTAATGCCCCTTACGACGTCGTAATTTGCAGGAACAAGCTCTACGTGAGCAACTGGGGCGGACGTCTTCCCGATGCCAACAGCCTGGCCGGTCCCATCGGAATTACTGGCACCGTCCGCGTGGACCAACGTTCCGCAGCCAGCGAAGGCTCGGTATCGGTCATTGATTTGGACGGGCAGTCGCCGACCGACAATCAAATTCTAACCGGCCGCCACGCCTGTGCGCTCGCGCTATCTCCCAACCATAATTTCCTCGCCGTCGCCAATGCCGGCGACGACACCATTTCCGTCATCGACACGAAAACAGACAAAACTGTCGAAACGCTCTCCGCCCGCCAAAATCCGGGTGATTTGTTCGGCGCCCAGCCAAACGCCCTCGTATTCGACAAGCACGGCAAAAAATTATTCGTCTGCAATGGCACACAAAACGCCGTCGCCGTATTCGCCTTCAAACCCGGTAAATCGCAATTGCTCGGCCTCATTCCGGTCGGATGGTTCCCCTGCTCCATCGCGTTCGATTCGCGGCACAATATGCTCGATGTCGCGAACATCGAAGACATCGCGTCGAAAATGGAAATACCGGTCAAACACAAGGCCAATGGCGGCATGGGATTCAATACCAAAGAGTATTACGGTTCGCTTTCACTCGCTTCGGTGCCGTCGGGACGCCAATTGGAAAAACTCACCGCCACCGCCCTGGCCGATTTGCGCTATCCGTTGCTCGCCCAGGCGAAATTACCTCCACGCGCGAATCTATCCGCCAGGCCCGTGCCCGAACGCGCTGGCGAGCCTAGCGTCTTTCAGCATGTCATTTACATCATCAAAGAAAACCGGACCTACGACCAGGTGCTCGGAGACGTAAGTGAAGGCAATGGCGATCGCAAACTATGCATCTACGGAGAAAACGTTACCCCAAACTACCACAAATTGGTGCGCGATTTTACACTGCTCGACAACACCTATTGTTCCGGCATTTTGAGCGCTTCCGGGCATCAATGGACAGACAGCGGCATTGCCAATGATTACGTAGAACGCGAGTTCGCCGGATGGCCGCGCAGTTATCCCGGCGGCGCTATTCCGGAAGGATACGACGCCATGGCCTATTCTTCGGCAGGCTTCATTTGGACCGATGCTTCCGAGCACGGAAAATCCGTAGCCGACTTTGGAGAATTTACGAGTCCTCACCACTGGAGAAGAGGTTCCCACCAAAACGTCACAGATTGGGCGACTATGTATCAGGATTACGCAACCGGCTCAAATGATATTATTTATTCCGCAGAACCGAATATCGATTCGTTGCGGCCTTTTGTCGTGAGCAATTACGTCGGCTTTGACCTGGACGTCCCGGATGAAATCCGCGCAAGCGCTTTCATCAAGGACCTTAAATCCTACGAAGCCAACGACAATTTTCCGAACCTGATCGTTCTCTGGCTGCCGGACGACCATACCAGCGGAACAAAATATGGCTCGCCGACTCCACGCGCCATGGAAGCCGACAACGACCTTGCCTTTGGCAGGATCGTGGAAGCCGTCAGCCATTCAAAGTTTTGGCCCACGACGGCGATTTTCGCTATCGAAGATGATCCACAGGACGGATGGGACCACGTGAGCGCCTACCGCACCACCTCCTACGTCATCAGCCCCTACACTAAACGCCATGCGGTCGTAGATACGCAATACAACAACACCAGCCTGTTGCGGACCATCGAGTTGATCCTCGGGATCCCGCCCATGACCCAAATGGATGCTACCGCCACGCCAATGTTTGACTGTTTTACCGATACGCCGAATTTAACTCCTTACGACAGCGTAACCAACAATATCCCGTTAAATGAGATGAATCGCCGGGCCAAGGACATCAAGGACGCCGCACTGCGCCACGACGCCCTCGTATCCGCAAAATTGCCGCTGGATAAAGAAGACCAATGCCCGGAAGATTTATTCAATCACATTCTCTGGCGTTCCGCCAAAGGTTCGAAAGTGCCTTATCCGGAGCAATTGATCAGACCTGTGGCAGACGACGACTAGCAGGCTGTTGAACTGAGATTTGATCGACGAATATGAATTCGTGGTACATCCCAGTTAGTCGGCCATTGGCCGGGGTTGTTCCAGGCTTCAACGTTGTCCTTGTTCGCGATTAAAGCGAACACAATCCTCATACCGGACCTCGTGCCCCCCAAAAATATCAAGCGCAGACCCTATCGTTAAATCCACATTCCCGGTCCCCAGTCGTGTCACTTCAGCCAGGTCTAAAATCGACTTTGCCCCGCCTGCATACGTCATTGGAATCGGCGTCCATCTGCCCAATTTGGAAACCAGCTCGCCGTCAATGCCGTTGCACAAACCTTCCACATCCACCGCGTGAATCAAAAATTCTACGCAATAGGCAGAAAATTTCTGGAGCGTTTCCTCGTTGACGATGAGTTCTGTAAACTTCTGCCAGCGGTCGGTCACAACAAAATAATTCTCACCGCGCTTGCGACAACTCAAGTCCAGCACCAGCCGTGTTTTTCCGACGGTTTTGACCAGGTCACTAAGCCGCTCCCAATCCACCTTGCCCTCTCGGAAAACCCAGCTTGTCACTATAACATGTGAGGCTCCTGCATCAAGCCAGCCAACGGCATTGGACGCATTGATGCCGCCTCCAATCTGCAACCCACCCGGATACGCCGAGACCGCCGAACCAGCCTCCTGTTCATTCCCGGGCCCCAGCATAATCACGTGGCCGCCGTTCAATCCGTCGCGCTTGTAGAGTTCGGCAAACCAGGCTGCCGGCTGCGTAGCGACAAAATTCGTGCGCAAATCCTGTGGCGTACTCAGCGTGCCGCCAACAATTTGCTTCACCTTGCCGTCATGCAAGTCAATACACGGACGAAACATCCTTCATACCTAGCAGCGAGCGTGAGCCCGCTCAAATGAATTCGCGGCCGAACCAACCGGCCGATCTCGCCGTTCCATATGTCTCATCGGTCGCCTCCGTCCCATCCGTCCCATTAATCCCGAAATTCAGCCGCCCTTTGCCGGCTTGCGCGCCGGAGGCGCCGTTAATTTTTGATACGCCAGAATAGCCTTTACGATCGCCGCGGCCATTTGCTTCCGGTAATCGGCGCTATAAATCTTTTTTCCTTCCGATGGATTTGTCATAAACCCGCCTTCAATCAAAATCGACGGCATCGTCGCATCGCGCAAGACCGCAAACCGCGCGCGTTTTACTCCCCGGTCATTCGCATGAAGGTTCAGTATAAGCGATTTTTGGACCTGATATGCCAGCAGCATGCTCTTGTCTTCGCAACGGTTCGCGTCAGTCGGTCCCGGCCCTATACCCGAACCAAATTCGCCGGTCTCACCGTGGGCGTTAGACGACGCGGCGCCTATGGGAGTGATACAGTACGTTTCGGGCCCTTCAATTTCTCCCTTATCAACCGGGGTGGCGTTGAAATGCAGGCTGACAAACAGATCCGCTCCAGCGCGATTGGCCAGCGCCGGCCGGTCTGGCAATTCTACGGTAGCATCCTTTGTACGGGTCATAATGACATGAAATCCGGCGACCGTAAGCTGTCGTTTCAGTTCAAGTGCCAGGGCCAGCGTGTAGGTTTTTTCATTGTGCGTTAGAAATCCGATCACTCGGTTACCCGTGTCTTTGCCTCCGTGCCCCGGATCGAGGCAGATCGTCGTGATTTTCTTTCCGGTTGATCTTTGTGAAAAAATCAGCGGCCGAAGCGCCGTTTCAATGTCCATCTGGGAAACCAGTAAATCGCCGTGATCGGCGGCAACGGGATACGAAAGCCGCACGTTTACTCCTCCAACCTGCGCCTGGGCCGAATTAACGTCGAAAACCAGGCGCAGATTATATTTATTCATCAATATATCTTCACCGGCCTTCGGCGAATAAATACGAAAGCCACTTGCCCGCGCAAATTCAGCCAGTGGCACATAAGGTTGGCCATTGAACGTCACGGCACCCACGAACGGTGAACCGCAGAAAATGCCAAACCCCAGAACGACCCAGACCAAATACCTTCGCAAAAAATTATAAATCGCACACATGTCGCCGTAAATTCTGAAGGGACGCGCCGTAGAAATCAAACATGCAAATTTGTTCCCTTGCCATTCCCCTCGCTGTCACTGCATCTGTCCTATATGTCTAATCTGTCCCATTTCCACGGAAAAACACATTTGACCCTCTCGCCCTCGCTTGTCTAACATTACCGCTGGCAATGGAGTCTGCCCTCCCGAACCGGGAAAACCGCCTGCCAACAGGCTGATGGCTCCTACCGAATCAATAACTGTCCGTCTGTCGGTAGGATTATTATGCCAACATTTCTTACATATTTTTGGATCGCACTGGGCGGCGCCTTGGGAAGCATGGGCAGATTCTGGATCGACGGCCTTGTGAGCCGGCACTTCGACATCTTTCCCGCAGGCACACTCGTCATCAATGTAACCGGCTCCTTTTTGATCTCATTTTTTGGCACACTCACAAGCACTGAAGGTCGATGGCTGGTCCCGTCCAACACCCGTATATTTTTCATGACCGGTGTATGCGGCGGTTACACAACCTTTTCATCCTTCAGCTGGCAAACCCTCAACCTGGCTCGCGACGGCGAATGGCGTTTCGCCGGGTTGTACATTGTAATGTCCGTCACGCTTTGCCTCCTGGCGGCCTGGCTCGGGTATATCGCCGCGGCGTTTCTCAATTCCAGGAAAGGACATTGATATACATATGCAAATCCCTCACGAAGCCACACTACTGCGGATTTTTCTGGGCGAAAGCGATCGCTGGGAACACAAACCTCTCTACGAGGCCATCGTGCTCAAGGCGCGCGAAATGCACCTGGCCGGCGCAACCGTACTGCGCGGCCCAGCCGGATTCGGCAAGTCCAGCCGCCTTCACACCACCAAAATCCTCCGCCTCTCCTATGATTTGCCATTGGTCATTGAGATCGTGGATGCCGAGGAAAAAATTAACGAATTCCTCCCGGTGCTGAATCCCATGATGAAAGGTGGCTTGGTCACCCTCGAAAAAGTTCGCGTCATTGAATATCGCGCAAATCAGGACAGCGATCCGTCACATTGAACTCCCCGGGGAAAAGGGAAATCATTCTCACCTGCCCACCATCCTGTCCTCAGTAGCCTTCTTGGCGCAGGAGGGAGCTTCCGAGCGAAGGTTGGGGCGTCATCGTCATCGTCATCCTCGACCCGCTGCTCCCGCTCCGTTTCAATATTTCAACGCTCACCCCACCGTCGCCGGTGAAACCGTGACGTCACAGTCTGGAAACGTTTGATTCAAGAACCGAACCAACGGCGCTTCGATTTGTTTGAAAACGTCTTTCTTTTCCTTTTCACCGCCTTTTACAAGGCTCTCGAGGAATTTTGGTTCAATCTTGTACCCGGCCACGCGCAGCACACTGTTCAAAAAGAACCCCTCGATCTCCACATGACAGTTCGCGCGCTGGCTGCCTGAGGGTGATTTCCAAATTCCCACACGCGGTTTCACGGTTAAATTGCGCGCATGCGGTTTGATCGCTCCCTCCTGGCAAAGCAATTCAAACTCTTCCTGGGTAAAAACCCGGTCTTCCACCGGCGCCACCGATTCCTGAATGCCGTAGATTGCCGCATTCAAAGGCGATACGGTCGGCCGCATCATCGGAAAGAATATCACGTCGTCGATATTCTCCTGTCCTGTGAATATCATCGACATCCGTTCGATGCCGGGACCAATGCCCGTGGTCGGCGGCATTCCGTATTCCAATGCTTCGATGAAATCGAAATCCAGCGTGTGGAATTTTCCAGCATCCCGGTCTTCGGCGCGATACGCTTTTCGCCACGTTTCCAACAGATGCACCGGGTCGTTTTGTTCCGACCAATTGTCGCCGCATTCCATGCCGGCGATAAAAATCTCAAACCGCTCCACATAACGCGGATCTTCCGCCATCGGCTTGGCCAGCGGCGAGATTTCGATAGGATGGCCAAACACCAGAGTCGGCTGGACTAAATCTCTTTCAACGGTGACCTCAAACGCTTTTGTCAGCGCTTCGCCAACCGTCGGCTGCGGTTCATGAATATTCAAGCCCGCCAGCTTCTGATTCGCCTCTTCGACCGTTTGAATCAACCGAAAATCAATGCCGGTTTTCTCTTTCACCAAATCCGGCATGCTCGCCCGGCGCCACGGTTTGCCGAAGTCAACGACGTGCCCGCGGACGTTAAATTCCGTTTTGCCAAAAACATTTTGCGCCACGTACCGGAACATGTCCTCGATGAGGTTCATGTTGTATTCATAGTTTTCGTATGCGGCCATCGTCTCCACCATTGAAAACTCCGGGTGATGACTGCGGTCAATGCCTTCATTTCGGAAATAGCGGCCAATCGTAAAGACCTTGTCATAACCAGCCACAATCAGGCGTTTCAAATAAAGCTCGTGTGAAATCGCCAGGTACATTTCGCTCCCCAGGGCATTGACGTGTGCCTTAAACGGCTTGGCCGTACCGCCGCCGTATTGCGGCTGAAGGATCGGCGTCGTGAATTCGATAAATCCGCGCTCCTTCAGGAACGAGCGAATGGACGCCACGATATTGGCGATGGCGCCAAAACGCTGGAACGATTCCGGCTCCAGAGTAGTGTCGAGGTAACGCTTCCGCAGGACTTGCTCGCGGTCTTTCAGGCCCGACCATTGATCCGGCAATGGCCGGATCGCCTTGGTCAGCAATCGCAACGATTCCACCAGTATCGAAATCTCACCCCGCTCTGTTCTGATAATTTTGCCCGTGGCCTCAATGATGTCGCCAAGGTCGAGCAAATTGGTTTCGGCGTATCCAAGCCTCCCTTCGGCGGCATCCGTGGGTTGCACCAGATTTCGGCGCAAAAACAACTGCAACTTTCCGCTCTGGTCCTGGACATGGGCAAACGCAAGGGCGCCCTGCTTGCGCCATGACATCAGCCGTCCGGCCACCGTGGCTGTCTGGCCTTCGAGCTTTGTAAACTCATCCAGGATGGTTTTGGCAAAATGAGTGCGTTTGCTGCGTGAGGGATAGGGATTCAATCCCATGCCGCGCAATGTCTGCGCTTTTGCGGCGCGCCCGTTGCGAATTTCAACTAAAGGATTTGTGGCCACGGCTGTTGTATATATTGATATCGCTATCGATTGTGTCTCCGCCCTGCGTATTGGTCTTGCAATGTGCGGCCTGACAAAATAACCAAGAAATTCAGCCCGTCGAGCCAAATCCCGTGGGCCAAGGGAATCGTTCTCATCCTCATCCTCGATTTGATTGAGAATTTAACCCTCTATTCACTCGTTTAATGGCACTCACCTTGCTGTAACAGTGCGATTTTACGAATGAATAACAACCCAATTCAGTCCGCAGAAAGGCCAAAACCAAGGCCCACCCGCGTCGCCCCGCATGTTTTGGACACCTATATCGAAGGTATCAAACACTTGCCGCCCACGCCGACCCTCATGATCCAACTACTCGAGCTTTTCCGGAAACCGGACACCGACGTGGATGAAGTTGTGACTCTTTTGAGCCGCGATCCGGCGTTGTCCGTGGAAGTATTGCGCCGCTGCAATAGCGCGTTCTTCTCCCAGGACACCCCGGTCATGGACATTAATGAAGCAGTGTTCCGCATGGGTTTCTATGAACTTTACCAGATGACCATGTCGCTCTACGGCATGAGGGTCCTCACCCCAAAAACAAATGTGCCGGGCTTCTCAGCTGAGGCCCTCCAAAGACACTCGAACATCACCGCCATCGCTTCAGGCGCGCTCGCGCTGGAATTGGAAGAACCCGAAGGCGTCGCCTTTACCGCCGGCCTGCTGCATGACGTGGGCAAGCTCGTGCTGGCCTTGGGCGAACGCGACAAATATGTAACCGTCATGGAAGAATGTCGCAACCTGGGCATTTCACTCAGTGCGATGGAAAAAATGGTTTTCGGTTTCAATCACGATGAAGTTGGGGCACGACTGTTGCAACGTTGGGGCGTCCCGGTGGAAGTGGTCATGCCCGCGCTGGGCCATAACGATCCCGAACCCAGCGGCGAATGGAATCGATTTGTGGCCATCACCAATATGAGCAGCCGCATGGCCAATTACATCGAACAGAAGAAAGCCCCCATGCCGTTCGCACAACTGCACGGAGTAAAACCACTCATTGATTTTCTAAAATTGAAGGAAAACCAGCTAACCGATTGGCAACAAGTCGTCCGTACCAAGGTCCAACAACTCCAGGCCAACTGAGCCGCAACCGCAAGTGAGATTTCCCCGAAGGCTCCTTCGCGCATTGAAGCCCTGAACCTAATTTGCGTAGCAGCCGAAAACTTTCGGGGCTCTGACTAATTCGTGAATGAGTCATTCCACGTCCTTTGTCGTTCAGCATTTCCAACCGTCTGACGATTATTCTCCCTCTCCTTGCCCGTCCTCCGTAGCACCGCGCATTACGTCACCATCGGGAGTCACAGGTTGTCCATACTGCGGGGGAACCGCGTAAGAATGATACTGCGGAGGGTGGACGGGAGAGGGCCGGGGTGAGG
>DATAST010000124.1:0-2078 GCA_036269115.1 Verrucomicrobiia bacterium
GGCCTCCATGATTTGGTGTGTCCAATGCAACCCATCGAGGATCTCGGGCGGGCATGGGGACAGCCGAATATTTGGCGGCTGCCCCACAGCCACCACAGCTTTATGTTCAATCCGGGTTTAACCAACCGGATCCTTGAATGGCTGTCGCCACGGCTTGCGGGATCCGAGCCACACGGTTACCGCCAAACCGGCGGGCCAAAAAGGGTGTGTGACCGCTGAGTAACCAGAATTAAACAATGAAACCAGGCAGCGGTTTTCCGCCTGGTTATTTGTATCTATGTGGATACAATAGGGACATGAAACCAAACCTCGACCAATTGCTCCAACAACGCCAGGAAACCCTCCAACAAATGCAGGCCATTGACCGGCTCCGGCGCGGTTCTCTTAGCCAGCAGTTCTTCCGCGCCAAAGGCCAGGCCACCGCCCAACTCGGCCCCTATTTCGTTCTCCAGGGCTTTCTTCACGGCAAAAAAGTCTCCCGGCGCATCTCCCCCGCGCAGGCCGATCAGGTCCGGCGGGATGTGGATAATTACCGGCGCTTCCAATCCCTGGCGGAAAGTTTTGTCACTCTCAGCGACGAGATTACCCGTGAGCGCGACGCTCAAGGGCAAGACAGTAAAAAAAACTCCAGCCGGCGGAGGCCGCCGCCGAACGGTTCCAGGAAACGACCGCCTTCCTGAAACTGGTGCGGCAGAGCCTGGCCAGCCAGGGGGTGGCCAATATGGAAGCCGTCGAACTGGGCTTGCGCGAGGCGCTCCTCAAGGACGGACGAAGGTTGCTCGAAGACCTGTACAGTCAGTCTGGCCTGCGGTTTCCCGACCAAGCCGGCAAGCCCGGCGAGAAGTGTCATCCCCAACGCCCCAAGGAGATTCATTCGTTGTTTGGCAGGCTGCGGCTTAAACGGGACTATTTTTACGATCCGCAATCCGGCACGGGACGCTTTCCCTTGGATGAAGCGCTGGGGCTGGTCCGGAGCTTCTCGCCGGCGATGGTGCGACTGGCGGCCCGCGCGGCGGCCAAGGAAGGCTATGAATCGGCGAGCGAGGATTTGCTGGCGCAGGCCGGCGTGAACCTGTCCGGACGCCAGATTCAGCGTCTGGTCAACCTCGTGGCCGCGCCCGTGGGCCGGCAATTGGAGGCCGGGCCGGCGCCGGGGCAGGAACCCATTCCTGTTTTCTATGCCGAAGTCGACGGCAGCGGCGTGCCGATGGTGGCCGAGGAATTAGCCGGACGGGCCGGCAAACAAACCGACGGTTCGGCCAAAACCCGCGAGGTCAAACTGGGCGCGATTTTCACCCAGACCAAAACGGACGAGGAGGGTCTGCCGGTGCGCGACCATGCCTCCACGACCTACGTGGGCAGCTTCGAAACGTCCGTGGATTTTGGGGCTCGCGTGCGCCAGGAGGCCCGGCGGCGCGGTTTGGGCCGGGCCGCCAAGGTCGTCTTCATCGGGGACGGCGCGGCGTGGGTTTGGGAGCTGGCAAGGGTTAATTTCCCGACGGCCATTTTTATCCTCGATCTGTATCACGCGCTGGAACGTCTGCACGAGTTGTGCGAGGGCCTTTACGGAGCCAAAAGTCACTGGGCCGCCAAACAAATGACCACTTGGACGGCGATGCTCAAAAACGATCAGATTGCCGCGGTGATCGCCGCCGCGCGGCGGCGCTGGCGGGACTTGGGCTTGCCGGAGAATGATCCGGTGGACAAGCAAATCGCCTACTTTGAAACTCATCGGGACAAAATGCACTATAAGACCTATCGGGATCGGGGCTTGTTTTACGGTTCGGGTGTGGTCGAGGGCGGCTGCAAATCCGTCATCGGCCAGCGGCTTAAGGAGTCCGGCATGTTCTGGACTGAGCGCGGGGCCACCAGCGTCCTCCAGTTGCGCCTGGCTCTCAAAAGCAATCGCTGGGACGAATGCTGGAACCGCCTTCACAACTCCAACTATTTGAAAACCCTCATCGCCGCCCGAAATTAAGTTACTTTGCGGTCACACACCCGGCCAAAAAAATAGTTGCGGATAAAGCTTGTGATTCCGGCGGAAGTAACTATTTTTACCTTTCGTTCGATAACTTGTC
>DATAST010000125.1:0-7390 GCA_036269115.1 Verrucomicrobiia bacterium
CGGAGCTTCATTCGTCGTAGCGATGACTATGGGCGTGGCAGAAACTTCATTGGTCGTAATTTCAGAAACGGCCGGGGCCGCCTCGTTCGTGGAAGTGATCGCAACAACCGGGGGCTCATTGGTAGCAGCATCAGCCACAGCCGGAACTTCATTCGAGGCTACGGCAGCAGCAATGGGAGATTCATTCGCGAGGGCTTCCGAAGGGGTGTGATTAGTCGGAACTTCATTCACGGAAAGGGCGGCGACCAGGGCAGCCATCGCATTCGTCGATGTCGTGGCGGTTGAATCTGTGGCGGATTGTGAGGGTTGTGTTGCACGTGTCTCTGAATCTGTGGCGGGCACCGCACTCGATTGTTTTCCTGGAGCCGCCGGGGTGGCATCCTGGAACGCGCTTTTGGAGGCGCATCCGGAAATAAAGCTCGCCGCAAAGGCGGCGAATAAGCCAAAAAAGATCCTGATTTTAATGGAAATAGAAGTCCGTCCCCCGGGCTGGATGCCTGGGCGGTTTGCGTGTTGCCTGTTTCGTTTCATTGCTCTTGATAAAGCTATCCGGAATCTACAAAACCGTCGTATTGGCGGGATTGTCACGGATAAGCCCCGAGCTGAAATCAGCAGCCGCCATGCCAGTTTGGAAGGCGGTGGGCCTGCAACTATTTTTGGACTAACCAATGGCTTTTGCGCCAGAAGGGACGGGTTATTTTCGGCTGGTTTTCTGCAGATTTGCCAGCCTTTTTGGTCTTAAAACAGGCGTTATTGAGCTGATGTCGTGCGCGCTCCGATGGGATTCATAGGAGATCTTTCAGACCATTGGGAAATATTGCGCGCGCGACTTCCACCGTGTTGCAAAATTCCCGCAACAGTTTGATTCTTCCATTCCCGGCGATGAGCCGGCCGCCGTAAAGCTGCTGGTAGCGGCGCCCCGTGTTCTTGATTATTGCATCCACCTCGTATTCGCCTGCGACGTGGTTTTCGTCTTCACCCCGGAAGATCTTGATGTTTTTAAACTTGAAGTTTTCGGCGCCCTCCATTACGGGCTTGAAAAACTGCCTGAGCGCCGCCGGTCCCTAAAGCGCGTCGGGAGGTTGACCGACGAGAAATAGGGAAACTCAACCGCGCCGTCGTCCGCAAACAGCGCGATGGCCTTTTCCATTTCGCCGGCGGAAACGGAGCGGAGATAGGTTTCGAGGAGTTGCCTTGCTGTTCTCATGGAGAGATTCATTTCTTTTCAGCCTAAAGGCTGGACACCAGGCGCAATCAAACGTGGGCAATAATCCGGTTCACCGGAAAACGAACTTTTGGCGCGTCCGCGTATTTATCCGTTGAGGCGCGGTAGCCAACCGTTGCGATGACGGCGCTGGCGTAGCCCTGTGCCTTTAGCCCGAGGATTTCGTCGTATTGGGCGCGATCAAATCCTTCCATGGGACAAGCGTCGATTCCAAGCAAGGCGGCGCTGGTGAGGAAATTGCCGAGGGCGATGTAGGCTTGGTTGCGCGCCCAGGCGAGCCGGCCTTGTTCATCCAGGGCTTTTACAATGCCTCCGACCAGCACGCCGCGATATTGTGCCAGTGATTCCGCGGGTACGCCCCGGGTCGTGGCGATGTCCTGGATGAATTCATCTACGTCCGCTTCGTTCAAGTCCCGCTTGGCTGCGAACACCACCAGGTGTGATGCGGCAGTGATTTGTGGCTGGCCATATGAAACCGGCAAAAGTTTTGCGCGAATCGCCGGGTCGGTTACCACGATGAATTTCCAGGGCTGCAATCCGCCGCTGGAAGGGCTTAGGCGCAGCGCTTCTTCGAGAGTCGTCCAATCCTGTGCGCTGATTTTACGAGTTGGGTCGAATTGCTTGGTGGCGTAACGCCAGTTCAGCCGGTCCAGCAGTTGTTGTGAGTTGATTGTATTGTTGTTTTTCATATCCCAATCTAAACACAGGATGCCGTCCGCGCATAATGCCAATTCGTGATTGCGGTGATGCGGTTTTGGCATCACCTTGAGGCGCGTGATTGAAAAGCTTCGTCTGTTTCTCGTAGTACTTGAAGAAGGCAGCCTCCGCCGGGCGGCGGCGCGCCTGCATGTATCCCAATCGGCAATTACCCGCCAAATCCAATTGTTGGAACATGATCTCGGCGGTCGGGTTCTGGAACGCGCGTCCAACGGAGTCCGGCCGACTAACGGCGGGCAGGTACTGGCGAAAAGCGTGAGAAGCTTGTTGGCAGATTACGACTCCGTCATGGCCGGGGCCCGGCGTGTTGTTCGCGGAGAAAGTGATCGCTTGCGTGTCGGCTACCTGGCGTCAGCCGCGCAGGAATATCTCGGGCCGGCCCTGGCCACATTACGGCGGACGTATCCAAAGCTTAAAGTCAAAATGCTGGATCAAACGCCGGGCGAGATGATTATCGCGTTGCGGCAGGGAGAAATTGATTTGGCGCTGACGATCCTTGGCGCGGATTTGCTCTCGCGTGATTTTTATACACACAGGCTGGCAAACGTCCCGAGCCTGATTGTGCTTCCCTTCGACCATCCTCTGGCCGGGCAAAGGCAAATTTCAATGGCGCAATTGAAAGCGGAATCGTTTGTTCAAGGGCCCGATAGTGTTTTGCCCGGATACAACCAGAGAATCCTCCAATTTTGCCGGCGCTTTGGCAGGTTCCGTCCCCGGTTAATTTCCATAGGAGAGCCCGGAAACCTGGCCGAAGCCCTTGTGATGGCGGCAAATGAAGGCGCGATCTCGTTGCAACCCGATTTTATTTCACATCTCAGAGTCCCAAACGTTGTGATGATTCCCATTGCTGACCGGGAGGCCACCTGGGACTTATCTATCGTTTGGCAACGAGGCAAAATGTCGGAGCCCTTGCGGGCTTTGTTGGATGCCCTCCGCCTTAACGCTGCACGTTAATCACGAAATCGCCGCCGCGCCGGGGCCGCCGTGTGATGGCACACGGCCTGCAAAGTCAGCACAGCTGCCGGATCAATGAGAGTCAGGCGCGCTTTTTTCGGCGCACGAGACCAAGGATTCCAAGTCCAACGGCCGTTAGAGCACAACTGGCCGGTTCCGGGACTGGCGCATAAGCCACGTCGTCGAATTCGAAACTGCTCACGGGTACGGTGGCGACGACTTCCGTAAACGGAATCGAAGACATAATGTTGACATAATAAGTGCCGTTTATGCCCCAATCTCCGTAGTCCCCGCTCGGGCCAATGGCATTTTCTCCGGTGACCGTACCAACGAGTGAGTTTCCGTTGTAGAAACTAAGAGAATCCTCAGTGTCAACGGAACCCCAGAGAAGCCCAAAATAATTCTGCGGGCTGGAAAAATTGAATGTAGCCGTTCCCTGTCCGTAAACTGCAATATATTGAGTGTTATCTGCGCCATTTGCTGGATTTTCGCCGAAATAGCTTGCCGTTGAGCCGGAGAAATAAGGTTGCGCATAGTTTGCACCGTAACCGCCTCCCGAAACCTGATACGCATTAGCCAAGGTCAAGACTGACGGCAGAGTCCCGTCGAAATTGAGCAATGATGCGCCACTGACACTGGGAGTGCCGCCGACGTTGGCAGTGATGCTAAATTGGGCCTTTAACAGACCCGGCATGATTAAAAAGCAAATCACAACAAGCAATGCCATGAGGTTCTTCTTCATGATGTATCGTTTCATATTCAGATTTTTGATTTTAGTTAGCTTATCCAACCCGATTGATGCAATATTAAAAATCAAAGGCACTTTGTCTATCCTTCCACGGGACAACAAATGACACTAATTGGACATGCGTCTTACAACCATACGCTATGAAGTAAAGTCTTTTGGATGTCCTCTAACAATCTCCAATACGGTCACGTCCGTCATGGTTCCGATTTAATCACAGTCTCCTGACGTCGAAAAAAAAGAGACCTTAGGCGCGTTTTTTTCGGCGCGCGAGGCCAAAGATCCCGAGCCCCACAGCCGCTAGAGCACAACTGGCCGGTTCCGGGACTGGCGCATAAGCTACGTCGTCGAATTCAAAACAGTTGCCGTCCGTGGTGGCAACGACGGTAGTAAATGGGGTGGCTGTGGTAACATTGACATAACAAGTACCGTTTGGACCCCAATCAGCCATAACCGCGTTGTCGGGAAGGAAATTCGTTGGGGTCGCTATGCCCAGCAGGTTGTTGTCACTGTCGTAAAAACTAAGAGTGTCGCCGGCGCCCATGGAACCCCACAGAAGCCCGAAATATTTTTCCGGGGTTGAGAACGTGAACGTGGCCGTGCCCTGGCCGTAAACCGCGATATACGGGCTGTTGTCTGTGCCATTTTCGGGCGATTCGCCGAAATAATCCGCCGTTGAACCCGAGAAGTACGGCTGCGTATAGATGACACCAGGACCGAAGCCTGAAACCTGGTACGCATTGTTCAGGGACAAGATGGCCGGAAGGGCGTCGTCGAAAGTCAACAGCGTTGCTCCACTGACAGTGGGAACACCGCCGACTTCGGCAGTGACATTAAACTGCGCGTTTAACAGGTTGGGGGTGGCGAACAGGCAAATGCCCGCGAGGGCGGTGATCAACTCTCTTTTCATATTTGTTTTGTTGGTATTTTACGTTGGCTGAAAGTCAAAGTGTTAATTTAAAAGTAAAACATTGTCAAACAAAAATGCTTAACAAATAAAATTCTAAGTTTTATTAATATGGGTGATTAGAATATAAGAACTGACCCGTCTCCGACGGGCCGGGTCCCGCGCTTGAATGTTTGAACGATCCAACGCGTTACTGCTCAATCAATCGGTAGAATCGGTATGGCATCACCGGCGTGCTGGTATCCACATTAGTATATGGGGTGGACACGGGCGTAAACGTGCTGAGAATGGTCCAGATTACGGGATTGTTCAGGTTGGTAGTCGTCTGCAATTGGTAGGTTATGGTGGGTACGACTTGTTCATCCAGTTCAGTGTTGCCATTGACGCGATGATGCACACTAACGAAACCAAACGGTCCTGAAGCGGGGCCTTCACCATTCAAGATTAAGCTGACTGACTGGGACGTGCTTGTGGTATTGGTGACCGCCAGGAAGTACGAGTAACCGGGCTGCCAAGGCCAGGTGAAAGGCGTCTGAAGATATTCGGTCACTGACGGATTGGCGCTGCCTCCGGAATTCCAATTATCTCCGGATGTCAGGGTCGGGGGCGCTCCTTGCTCGAGATATAGCCAGACGCCGGCGACGTTTGTGGCGGTAAGACGCAGGCGCACGGCATTGCCCGGCACATCAATGCGATACCGCATCGTGTTGTGCGAGGCAATGGTTGTGTTCGTGTAGCCGTTGTAGAACGGAAGGACGTTCGTGTAATTGATGTAACCGCCATTGGTGTTCCAGCTAATGGAGAATGTGGAATCCGCCACCGCTCGGAAACCGACGTAGTAAGTGTTGCCCGGGCGCAACGGCGGGCACGTGACCGTGTAAGTGCCTGGAGAGGTATACTGCGGATACGGGCCTTCATTCTTGTTATCGTCATTCCAATCGCGGTAGTCCGAAACGGCGTTGCCTTGTCCGGGAGGGACACGATCGCGGACGTAGGCGACCACGTTGCCGAGTTGCACGCTATAAGTAATATTCCAATCGACGGGTGAATTCGTAGGAATTTGGACGGCGTAATACAAATAATCGCCCGCCACCATCTGCTGGCCTGTCGCGCTGCCGCCGTTAAGGACGAGATTGCTGATGGAGCCCGTATCCATGCGCAAGCGATACCTGACGTTTGAGCCCGAGGCTTTTACCGCCAGGTACCAAATGCCATTGGTCAGCACGGCTTCATAGCGGCCATTGAAGGGCACCCAGTTCCCGTACTCGCTGCCGCCGCTGGCGTTGAGCGTGCGGTCATATACGACTGGGCCAGTGCTGCCATTCATATCGTGACTGAGAGTGGGCGCGCCGCCTGCCCGAATGTAGAGATTGGGATTTCCGCTGATCGCGTCCAGCCGCGTGCGCAGGATGCCTGTGTTGTTGGTGGTTACGACAACGGCATAATAATCGAATGCCCCGTTGGCGAGGTCTGTGCCTTGATCGCCGGGGAGGGGCGCGCCGTTGGTGTCCACGCCGGTATCCGCAAACAATGGCCCGGCGGTCGGCAGGCCGGCGGTGGTGACGGGCCCGCCAACGGGCGGATTGGTCCAGGCCGGACGTTTCAATTGCAGAGCGCTGCTGGTAAGAGTGTAGCTGGTGATACCCGAGCCCTTTACCTCCACGTACCACACACCGGGAGTGAGATAGGGCGGGACAATCACAGCCTGGCTGGTATTAAAAGGTGAGGTGCCATCGAACGGGCTAAGGTCATCCGGTAGAAGACTCGGACGGACGCGGATGCTCGGAGTGCCGGTGGTTTCCGCCACAGACAGGTTCCAGCCAATGACCGGCTGGCCGTTCAACGTATTTGGAACGGTTACCTGATAGTACGCGCTCTGGCCGCTGAGCAGGGTGCCTGTGGCTACGTTGCTGGCGGTAACGGTGTTGAGGCTGGGGTCAAAAACCAGCCCAGGTGTCGGCATTTCGCGGATGTGAAGCGTATATTTTGCATCCAAATAAGTGCCGCCGACATAGGGCGAGGCCTGGACCGCCAGGGCGTAATTAGTGATGGTAGGATTGGGCAGCGTAATGAGCGTGGGCGAGGACCACGTGTAATTCCAGCCACCGTCATTTCCGTAACTATTATATGGACCGGGCAGATTCGTGCCGGACCTGAGAGTCATGTAGGGCCCGCCGGTGATATTATCCAGGCGGACTTCCACAGCCGCCGGGCCATTGGGAATATTGAATTCGTACAATCCGTTTTGGCCTCCCTGCAAGGCGTTGGTCACGTAAATATCGGCCAGCGTCGTTGGACCGAGGTTGGTGACGATCGCATTGCCGAAACTGGTGATGGCAAAACTGCTGTAATTGGTGCCGACGACATTACCTCCCGGATTTTGGCCTTCGCTAACTACGGCAAGATAATAAGTTCCGGCAAAAATGTTGGTCGCGCCGTTTTGGGGCAATTGCAAATACTGTTGGTTGCCGGGAATATTCATGACGCGCCCGCCGGAAAGTTGCCATGCCGCGCTATTGTTAGGAGTAAAATCGGGGAGGGTGCCTTTCTGCATGACGAGAATGCTTTGGCCCACGACATTGGAAACCTCCACTTGCCAGCTCGGCATGTTGGTTGGCACCACAACTGAATAGTAGGCGGCTTCGCGCGCATTGAGGCTGCTGACATTCGCCACGCCATTACTAAACGCCAGGGGTGTGACCGGGATTTTATAACCGGCCCCGATGCCGCGACTCCATATGGTGTAGCTCAAATTGCTCGGGCCGGTGTAGCTAAAGACCCCGACATAATAGAGTCCGGGCGTCAATGGATTACCCATGCCATCGGCGAACACGTGCCCGAC
>DATAST010000126.1:0-1951 GCA_036269115.1 Verrucomicrobiia bacterium
CGCAGCATTCCCGACCTTGTGCACGCACGAAAAAAAGTAGTGTGGACGCCTCCCGCGAGCGGCCCGTATTCAAAAGATATTTGGGCACCGGAAATTCATTTCCTCGACGGCAAATGGTATATTTATTTTGCCGCCGATTCGCTCGACAACCACAGCCATCGCGTCTGGATACTGGAAAATCCATCGCGCGATCCCTTGCAAGGTTCGTGGACGATGAAAGGCAAATTGGCCGACGCCTCGGACAAATGGGCCATTGATACTTCCGTGTTTGAGAACCAGGGCAAGCTCTACGCCATTTGGTCGGGCTGGGAGGACGATACGAACGGCACGCAAAATATTTACATCGCCGCGATGAAGAATCCGTGGACGATCGAAGGGCCGCGTACAAAAGTTTCCACGCCCACTTATCCCTGGGAAACCGTCGGCGACGTGGAAGGCCACAATCCCAATGATCCTCCGCACATCAATGTCAATGAAGGCCCCGAAATGCTTCAGCACGGCGATAAATTATTTCTCATCTATTCCGCCAGCGCGTGTTGGACGGAAAATTATTGCCTTGGGATGTTGACCGCCTCCGCGGACGCCAATTTGCTGGACGCTGGGTCGTGGAAGAAATCTTCGCAACCGGTATTTTCGCAGAAGCCGGAAGCGCAAGCGTATGCGACGGGGCATTGCGGATTCTTTAAATCACCCGATGGCACGGAAGACTGGATTATTTTTCACGCCAACCCGAGCCCCGGAAAAGGCTGCGGTTCATTTCGCCAACCTCGCGCGCAAAAAATAAATTGGAATGCCGATGGCACGCCGGATTTCGGCGAACCGCTTCCGTTGGAAACTAGAATTCCCCGGCCTTCGGGTGACACTGAGACACGCCGGAATTAGTTTACGAATCGCAGGCGATAGAAACGGTGAGTGCCGTTTCCAATGCTGTTGGTCAGTGAAAGATTTTGTCCCTCGCCCGTGACTGGAGTTCCCACGGGCAGCCAGTTCGTTGAAGTCAGGTCGTCGGTGTATTCCAGTTGATAATTCTGGCCGAGCGCAGCAGGAAAATTGAGGACTAGATTGGTTCCTGAAACCTCAACACCAAGTGGCACGGGTGGAGGCGGGACATTTGCCGAGAAACTAAAGTTGTCTATCGCCAGTCCTTGCCCCCTTGAAGTGGTGTCGGTCATTTGCCACACGAGCCAAAGCGCCGCGCCGGGCGGCCAGTTAGTGATCGGCTGATTCAACGCGCTCAGTGGCGTCTGATTGGCCGGCAAAGCTCCATCAACTGGCACGCCGCCCGAATCGCTCGCGACCGTGGGAATGACGACATTTAGATTGGTCAGCAATCCCGTCATCGTGGCTGGAAATTTATTTGTTCCGGTGAGATCAACGTAATAATAACACTGAAGGGTCTTGCCGACGTTGGATTGACGCCATACTTCGCCGGTCGCCTGAATATTCACGCGGCTCAGAGTCAGGCCCGTGTCGTTAATGAAGCGCGCGCCGAAAGCCGTCCCACCCGTGGTGCTGGTGGCCAGCAAACCCAAAGCTCTTCCAGAGCCGCTGCTGTTAGGGCCAAAACTCAACTGGCCACCGGTGGTTTGATCACCATCCGTCGCGCCAAATTTTGAAGAGAGCATGCCCGAACCATACCAACCCGCGAGCGCGCTGATGCCCACTCCGCCAGTGCCACCGCTCGCAACTACTGGAAAAGCGAAGTCGTACGGGTTCGCCAGCGAATAAGTCACGCCATTGATCGTGACTGGATTTGCCGTGTTCACCGAAGTTGTCCCCGGATTAGGCAACGAATCGAAATTTTGCAGATACGTCGAACCCGCGGTCGTGTAATTGATGAAAGATGGCGGCGGAGTGGCCGTGCCGTTGTTCGCTGCGCCGGGCGTGGGTTGGAAGAATTCCTGGCGATTGAAACTCTGGCCGTCGGGGAATGAACCGTAAGAGTCATTCG
>DATAST010000127.1:0-2445 GCA_036269115.1 Verrucomicrobiia bacterium
TGGGTTGGGTGGAATCGAAACCGCAGCCATTGTCCGCCACAACGATGTTCAGCCGCGAACGGTTCAGGTGAATGCGCACCGTTAACTCGGTGGCTTCCGAATGTTTCGCGGCATTGTTGAGCGCTTCTTTGATGGCCAGAAACAAATTGCGGCGCGTGAACTGGCTCAAGGTTTTCGCCGTCAATTCCGGCGGCACATCGAAACGGCAGCGGATGCCGGTGGCATCCAGAAAATTTTGCGTATGTTTGCAAAGGTAAATGACGAAATCGTCCAGGTTATCGTGCTGCGAGTCGACAATCCAAACCACTTCGTCAATCGTTGCCAGAATGTTGCGCGTGCCATCGCACATTTGCGAGAGCGGCGCGCCGGCAGCGGCTCCGGATTCGATTTGCGCCACTTCGCCGGTGAGCAGCAATTGCGTGAGCTTGGAACCGAGATCATCATGAATGTCGCGCGCAATACGGTCGCGTTCGGCTTGCACTAAACGATGCGCTTTTGACTGGCTCACGAGTTGAATCAAAAGATAAAGACAGATGACTACAAAAATGCCGCAGCCGATGAACAAGCCGATTTGAAATTCGCGGCTCTGCCAGACCGGGATCGGCTTCGGCAATGCCTGGCGAATGTGGAGCACTGACGTCGGAACCGTCCACCACGGCACCCGGCCGAAATTGGCGGCAACCGAGGAATTCGTCCAATCGGCGGCGGGATGAAGGGCCGCTTCCCACCCGTGTTCCGAGTTTGGAACCACGCGCCCGGAAAGATCAGAACGAATTTGCATCACTTGTCTGTTAGCCGTTTCCAGCGTAATGCCCAAAATTATCCCCGCTTGGTCATTGTCGTTAAAACCTTCCACCGCCAACACGTGTGTGCCGGAATTTAACGTACCTTCCAGATGATATATGCTCAATGTTCGCCAATCGCTGCCGCTACCAAGTTCCTGGCCATCCAACCAGACTTTGTAGGCATTGTCCGCCGCGATGCGCAACTCAGCGCGAATGACCGGATTCGTTTTCGAAACTTCGAAACGGTTCCAGAGCCGGACCGTCTGTTTGTTAAGCGTAACCCTGTCCCATATCCAGCAACCCAACCCGTTGGTCACGTCCGGCGACACCTTCGCCACATAAACATTGGGATAATTGTTGACGTTGGTCGCTGGATTCAGAGCTGCGTGAGCGGAACCAAAACTCATCGCCAGACAGAATAGGCAAATCGCCACTCGTTGGAAAAAATTCCTTTCAGCGGCAGCAGGTTTCGCAAGATGAGGTTTCACGGGCAATGAAAACTTTTTCAGATTTTACATTAATTTGCAGCGCAATCGGCGTCAAAGCAATTCCACTCACAAAGGCGACCCAAATAACAAAGTGCGGACAGGCATCTTCTCTTCGATCACGGCGTCGAACAACGGTAGAAACGCCGGGTTGAAGTGAGAAGGTCTTGCGCCAAAAACGGATTGTTGGTGATTAGTCCGCTATCCGACAGTGTCCAATTGGTGCCTGGAAGCGTGAAGTCGGGGCTGTTCCAAAGCGAAAAAGGCAGGCTAACATCCCCGGTAATCGTCAGGTTAAGGCCGCCGCCCGCAAGCGGTGATAAGGCTTGGATGCTAGGAGGATTGGCTGGCAAGGGCGCGGTTTGGTAAATCGTCACCGATCCACCGTTAAAGACGTTGGAATAGATGATTTGCGCGTTTCCAACGACATTCGTTGGCGAAGCCATTTTGGCCTGCTGATATGTCCAATCCAACAGGCTGGGATTGCCCGATTGTGCGGGATAATTGACCGCCTCTGCGGAGATGCCGTGACCGCCGGTGGCAAACTCGGCATAAAGCGGGTGGCCGCCAACCGCCCGCAATGCACTGACCATCTGCCGCGTACCGGTCACGGGAACGGTGGGATCATTGGCCGCGTGAAATGTCCAGATGGGCAGATTTTTGATGATCGCCGCCTTGGAAGGATCGGTCCCGCCCATGAGAGGAATCACCGCTGCCCAAAGCGTTGGATAGCGAATCGCCGCCTCCCACGCGCCATACCCGCCCATGGATTCGCCCACCAGATAGATGCGCTTGGGATCAATCGGCTGGGTTTGTTCCAACGATTGCACCAGCTCAAACATCATGCGCATGCTGGAAGTGGGATTTGCCTTCATACTGTAAGACGAGTTGGCAAAATTATCCAAGCCATTCGTTGTGTTGTCCGCCCAAAGCTGGTTGGTCGGCACCACTGGCGCGAGCACGAACAACGGATGCGCCAGTTGATTAGTTGCCCGCGCCCAAATTTGCGCGGCCTCGCGCAGAGAGGCGGCCGTAGTGTCCGCGCCCCGGTTGCCCGACCCGTGCAAAAACACCACCAGTGGATAGTTCGTGCCAGACTGGAGACCCGCCGGCATGAACAGCGCGTAATGGTTGCTCTGACTGGGATCGCTAGTGCTGATGAAGGGAATATTCTG
>DATAST010000128.1:0-17292 GCA_036269115.1 Verrucomicrobiia bacterium
CGTCGCCTCGGTTAGGTTGTAATGATTCAATGGACGGTCTGTTTTATTGAAAAGATTGCCCTGTTGCGCTCCGATCAAATTGTTGTTGGTGCGGCCCGCCCAAACAAACAGATCCATCCCGTCGAGAGATATATTCGTTCCCTTCCAAAACACCCGGTCATTGTAATCCTGCAGGTATAAGCTCAGCGCAAGACCGCACTGGTGCAGATTGGAGGCGCAATAGGTGTCTTTAGCGCGTGCTTTGGCTGTCGATAACACGGGCAGGAGCATCGCGGCGATGATTGCGATGATGGCAATCACGACAAGCAATTCAATCAATGAGAACGCGCGCGACTTATTTTGTTGCGGATTCATTCAACCTTTCGCCAGGGAGATTTTACCCCCCTCCGCTCAAAATGGTAAACGCCGCGGCTATTGCGGGCAAGCGGCAAAGAGCCCGAATTTTATGCGTCATCCTGGCGGAATGCCGTAATGAAGCAGGAGTATGGTGGGTCACGACGCGCCCGTCAGACATTCCGTACCGAAATGGGCTCAGAGATGACTAATGACACAATTACGCAGACCGCCCTTTTTCCTTTTTCCTTTTTCCTTTTTCCTTTTGAATAAGCCCATGCTTTTGCTTTTTGACGTTGGCAACACTCACACGCACCTCGGCCTGGCTGATGATAAGCGGGTAATCAAACAAATCAACATTCCCACTGCCCGATGGTTTGATCGCTCGGGCGCGGTTCTTATCAAACGATTTGTCGGACGGAACAAAATCGACGGTGCAGTGTTGTGCAGTGTCGTGCCGCGCGCCACGCCTCTTGCGCGCAAATTCGTGCGCACGACATGGAATCTGAAATTGCTGGAACTCAACGCCAAAACCACTCGCGGTGTGGGCGTCGATTATCCGAATCCAAAGACGATTGGCGCCGACCGTCTGGCAAATGCAATGGCTGCGTTCAAACGATTTGGCGCGCCGGTGGTGGTCGTGGATTTTGGGACTGCCGTCACTTTTGATGTCGTGGATACTACCGGAAATTATGTGGGCGGCATTATCGCGCCCGGCTTGGCGGCCATGACAGATTATTTGCATGACAAAACGGCGTTGCTCCCGCGCATCAAAATTAGCGAACCTAAAAACATCATTGGCAAAAGCACCGAACAGGCGATGCTGGCCGGGGCTGTGTTCGGCTATCGCGGCCTCGTGCGCGAATTGATCCATGAATTAAAGCGCGAGATGAAAGCGCCGCACTTGCCGGTCGTAGCCACCGGCGGCTACGCCGAACTCATGGCCGCCGGGCTCCCGGAAATCTCTGCAGTCGAACCTAATCTGACGCTGGAGGGATTAAGACTCGTAGCAGCGAGCGTTAGCTCGCTCTAGCTAAACCGGAGCACGTTTGACGTCCAATGGGAAAAGTCAGAGCCGATTGATATCGGCTGCTACGCTGATGATGTGCGTCGCAGCGAGCGTTGGCTCGCGCCAATCGGTTCCTTTCAACGGTGAGCGACGTTCGTTTTTAAATGATCAAGCTCACGCTTGATGCTACGCTTCATCCCTTCATGGCCTTCGCGCGACCAAAAACCGGAATGGTCCAATCTGCGAAAATCTACGGATAAACTCTTTAAAATTAGCCACTGAACTGGCAGACTATTTTTTCTATGTCGAGCAGCCGCAGGCAATATCCATTTCACCTGATCGAGCCCAAATGGCAGAAAATTTGGGACGAGCGGGAGGCATTCCGCGCCTTTAATCCTGGCGACGAAATCCCGCCCACGCACCCCTTCGCGCTGCGTCATAAAGTTTCCGGCAAAGTGTCCGCCGCGCAATTGCCGCCCAAGTTTTATATCCTCGATATGTTCCCATATCCGAGCGGCTCGGGTCTGCACGTCGGACATCCCGAGGGTTACACTGCCACGGACATTTTGGCTCGATACAAACGGGCCCGCGGTTTCAACGTGCTTCATCCCATGGGCTGGGATGCGTTTGGCCTGCCGGCTGAGCAATTCGCCATCAACACTGGCCAACATCCGCGCAAAACCACCGAGGAAAATATCGCGACGTTTAAGCGGCAGATTAAGTCCCTCGGCTTCAGCTACGATTGGTCCCGCGAAATTGCGACCACGGACCCGGATTATTTCAAATGGTCCCAATGGATTTTCCTGAAGTTGTATAACAGCTATTTTGACAAAGAAAAAAATTCTGCGCGACCGATTGCGGAATTAATCGAAAATCGGAAGTTGCAAATCCCAAACGAACCTGAATCGTCGTTGCGCGCGTTTGTGGATTCACACCGCCTCGCGTATATCGGCCAAGTGCCTGTTTGGTGGTGCGAAGAACTCGGAACCGTTTTGGCGAATGAAGAGGTGGTGGACGGCAAAAGCGAACGGGGCAACTTTCCGGTTGTTCGCAAGCCCATGCAGCAATGGTTGCTTCGCATCACCGCCTATGCGGAAAAACTTTTGCAGGATCTCGACATCATCAATTGGACTGATTCGCTCAAGGAAATGCAGCGCAACTGGATTGGCCGGAGTGAAGGTGCAGAAGTGGATTTTCAAGTTGCCGGTTCATCCGAAAAAATTCGCGTCTTTACGACACGGCCGGACACGTTGTTTGGCGCGACGTATATGGTCCTCGCGCCGGAACATAAGCTGGTTAATGAAATCACGACTGCGGATCAGCGCGATGCCGTCGCCAAATACAAAGGCGAAGTCGCAAATAAGTCGGATTTGGAACGCACGGAATTGGCGAAGGAAAAAACAGGCGTCTTCACCGGCGCGTACGCCATCAACCCGGTCAACCAGGAAAAAATTCCGATATGGATTGCCGATTACGTCCTGGCCAGTTACGGCACAGGGGCCATCATGGCCGTGCCGGCGCATGATACGCGTGATTTTGAATTTGCCACTAAATTCAATCTCCCGGTTGTGCAAGTTGTCCAGCCGCCCGATGCCAAAATGGATTGGCATGGTTTCGTGGGTGATGGCGTTTCGATCAATTCATCCGGTCCAAATATTTCTCTAAACGGCCTTTCCACGGCCGAAGCCAAAAAGAAAATCACCGAGTGGCTCGAATCGAAGGGTCTCGGCAAGCGTACCATCAATTACAAGCTTCGCGACTGGCTCTTTTCCCGTCAGCGTTATTGGGGCGAACCGTTTCCCGTCGTTTGGAAGCGCAGCACCAACGGAACGTTGTATCACGAGGCATTGCCTGACAGCGCTTTGCCCGTGCTGCCGCCGGAATTGAAGGACTATAAGCCCACGGCGACCGGCGAGCCGCCGCTCGCGCGGGCAAAGGATTGGGTCAATCTTCCGGATGGCTCCCAACGCGAAACCAACACCATGCCGCAATGGGCCGGTTCATGTTGGTATTATCTGCGTTATCTCGATTCAAAAAATCCCAATGCATTTGTCGGCAAGGAAGCCGAGCATTATTGGATGAGCGGCAAATCCGCCGGCGTGGATTTGTATGTCGGCGGCACTGAACACGCCGTGTTGCACCTGCTTTACGCGCGGTTCTGGCACAAGATTTTGTTCGATCTTGGCTTCGTCTCCACGCCTGAACCGTTCTTTAAACTCGTCAACCAGGGAATGGTCCTCGGTGAAGACAATCAAAAGATGTCCAAGTCCCGCGGCAATGTTATTCCCGTGGATGTTCCGGTCCGCGACGTCGGGACCGACGCGCTTCGGCTGTACGAAATGTTCATGGGCCCCCTCGAAATGGTCAAACCCTGGAGCACCCGGGGCGTGGAAGGCGTGTATCGTTTTCTCGGCCGGGTCTGGCGCCTTTTCGTGGACGAGAAGAGCGAAACCGAATTTGAACAGGCGGAAACAACCACGGACCCAAACAAACATAGTGAATTGTTAAAACTGGTTCGCCTGGACGCTGCCATCACGGACGTCGCTCCAACCGCGCCGCAACTTAAAACGCTCCACGCTTGTATCAAAAAAGTCACCGAAGATCTCGAAGGGCTGCGCTTTAACACCGCCATTTCCGCGCTCATGGTCTTTGTGAACGAAGCCATGACATGGGAAACAAAACCGGCCGCTGTGATGGCGGACTTTTTGATTTTGCTGCACCCATTTGCACCGCACCTGGCTGAAGAACTTTGGGAAAAGCTTTCAGCCATCGGCAAGCAGCCCTCGGCCAATCTGGCCTATTCCCCATGGCCCGAATTTGATCCGGCATTGCTCGTTGAAAACGAAATCGAAATTCCCGTGCAGATAAACGGCAAATTGCGCGACGTGATCAAGGTCCCGGCGGATGCCGACAATGCCGCGATCCAGGCAGCAGCGCTGGCCTCAGAAAAAATCAAGCCATTGCTTGAGAGTAAATCGATCAAAAAAGTGATCGTGGTGCCGAAGAAACTCGTGAATATCGTAGCCTCATAGGCGCGAGCCACCGCCTGGCAGCCGCACACGCAAAAAATTTAACCGCTTTTCGACCGGCAAAGCCAGACGGCGGCGGATTAGTTCCAATTCGGCCCTCTCGCTTTCTGCGCGCAATGCGGCGAGCGCAGCGTTACGTTTTTCCTGGCTGTTTCGTTTTTTCACTTAACGTCTTTTCCAGTGGCGCTACAGTTGTGAAGTGCATAATCCTGAATGTAACAGTGTGTAACGAACTGCGTAAGTCATTGCGAATAAGCAGTGTAGTAATGTAATGCGTTTTCAACTCGCACATTGCGGGGCCGCCGTCACGAGCCGTTCTTCTGAATGCGTTCCGGATTGCGCGCTCGGCTCATGGCGGTGTCATAAGTGATGAGACATTTGCAGTAGAGGTCGTACAGGCAGTTGTCCATCAACACCATTCCGTCTTTGCGCGAGGTCTGGATCGTGTTCTCCATATGATGAAGCTGTCCGTCGCGGATTAAATTCCGGACCGCATTGTTGGCAATGAGCAATTCATAGGCGAGCACACGGCGAGACCGGTCGGCGGCCGGCAGCAATTCCTGGGAAATGATGCCCTGTAACGCATTGGCTAATTGCTGGATGATTTGGCGCTGCATGTTCCCCTCAAAAACTCCAACGATCCGTTCCAGGGCATGAGCGGTGTTGGGCGAATGCATCGTGGCCAGGACCAAATGGCCGGTTTCAGCCGCCGTGAGCGCAGTGAGGATCGTCTCATGATCACGGATTTCGCCAACCACGATGACGTCCGGGTCCTGGCGCAAAACATGGATGAGCGCGCGGTTGAACGAGTGCACGTCAGTCATGACTTCCTGCTGCACCACGATGGCCCGTTTGTTCTGGTGGACAAATTCGATCGGGTCCTCGATAGTGACGATTTTGCAGCGGCGCTCGCTATTGATAACGTCAACGAGGTAATTCAAGGTGGTGGTTTTCCCGGCCCCGGTCGGACCGGTGATGAGGACCAGGCCATTTGGACGGCGGGCCATTTCTTCAAGTTGGTGCGGCAGGCCCAGTTCTTCCCGGGTGGCGACGCGGTCGCCGCAAAAGCGCAAACTCAATTCGGGATGACCGTCTCGCCGGTAAAATGTGACGCGAACGCGCCCGGCCACGCTGTGCAACAGTGAAATGCATAATTCCCAATCCAGCTCGAACTTTGCCCGTTGTTCGTCGTTCAAGAGGCGATTGACCATCTCCGTGACATCTTCCTCAGTCAATGCGTCTTCGTCGGCAAGGATGATTTCGCCATTCACACGGAAAGCCGGCGGGACGCCGACGACGAGATGGAGGTCGGATGCGTTTATCTCGTTGACGGAATTAAGAAATTTTTCCAGGCGTTGCATGTCATTGTCTAAAGAGTTCCTTAAACCATCCGCGCAGCCGCGCAAAGGGACCCGCGTGCGCGAGACGAGTCAGAGCGAACATGGCTTCCTGGCAATCCGGATTGAGTTGCCGCGCATAGGTGAATGAAGCCTGGGCGGGGTTGACCAGACCCAATGCCTGCTGGCAGCGCCCCAGTTCGAGCCATAAAATGAATTGAGTGGTGTTCCATTCTAGCGCCTGCTGGAGAAGATTCATGGCCAGCACAAATTGCTCATAATAAAATCGGATGCGCGCTGCCAGCAATGCGACAAACCAGTCTTTTGGCGCCAGGAGCATTGCTTTATCAAAACAATAATCCGCGCGCTGTTCTTTGCGAGCCAGCAATACGTCGCCGCGCGCCAGCCAGACATACGGCGTGTCGCCGCGCTCTTCGATGGAGGCGTCTGAAAACGCCAGGGCAGCCTGGAGATCGCCGCCTCTCGCCAGAGCTACGGCCTTGGCGGCCAGCAATTCCGGCCAGTTGGGGAATCGTTCAAGTGCTTTGTCGGCCCATAATTTGGCTTCGCGATACTCGCCCAACTCGATGAGCATCCGCACCTGCGCCGTCCAGGCGGTGGTGTTCTGCGGATTGAATTCGAGGACTTTGGAATACGAACGCAGGGCTTTTTCATAATCGGCGTTTTCAAAGGCTGCCGAAGCCTGCGCCAGATACCAGGCTTCATCTTTGGCAAGCGGCTTTTGACCGTGCTGCCACTGTTCTTCTTCGCCGCCTAATTCGAGATTTCCAAATCGGCTCATGGTAAATCCGGTATTGCTTGTTTGTGCCAGAACCAGTGTTTCAACGGTCTCCCAGCGTATTGATCTTCTGAAACTTTTGCCAGATCCAACATGGCGGAGGAAACGCGACTTTCGTAGCCGTGTCCGCTCACGCTATCGCTCGGCCAGATAAACCACTGATTTGTGCCTACGATAAACGAACCGCCGGAGGGCATGTACGGCAGAGGGGGCCGCAGAACACCATTCACCGAAAAGCCTTTTGCGGAAAATTCCACGGTATCCCCGGCCACGCCGAGGACAGGACCGAATCCGGTGCCGGCGCGAATGTCGACCCAGGCATCGTCTCCATACTCGGCGGAATAAGAAATGTGGTAGGCCACCCAATCGCCACGTTGTACGTTGCCTGCCCGTCCGGCCATTTTTTGCACGACCACAACCTGGCCGTTAATTCGTAGCGGCATTATAAAATGGTTTTCAATGAAGTCGCGCAGGGGCCCGTACAATAAAAAGCCAAGGGATATTAATACCAGACCTGTAAAAAGAAGCCGGCTTCTAAGTCCCCACAGCTGGAGGGCGGGGCCGCAGTAATAAACGATGCTGCTGGTATGGGTGGAAACCATTAGACCAAAGGCGAAATTCGCGAGCGGATGCCCGAACCAGACGATAAATGTGAGAAACAACAGCCCGCACGCGGCCATCGCCGCGGATCCAAAAATTCGGGGGCCGCGCAAATAAAATCCCAGTCCGGGAAGCAAAAAAGTGGCGAGCAGGCACGGCAATGACACGGAGGAAGGCAGGCGAATGCGGTCCATGGCGGTTCCCCGGCGTACCGCGTTCGTCACATTGAAAAGTGGCGCATACCATCGCGCTCGCGGCGGATAATACGATGATGTGACTTTACTCATACACTCACGGCGGCGGAGGCCATTTTAAGGCTGGTCGCCGGTTACTAATGCCGTTGCTCAATGTTGAAACGCACTTGTTCTTCCGGTTCGTAAAACTCGCTGGTCCGTCGTTCCGATTGCAGCTCACCGACGATTTGCTGAAATGCTTTCATTGCCTCAACACAGCCTTTGCCCTTGTAACCCTTCACGTGCAATTCGACGCTGCCGTCTTTGCCGATCGTAATGTCAAATTCGCGTTGTGGCATAATTAATTGTCCCAGTGCCGGACTTTCAAATGGATGGAACGGTCGGCATTGGTTTCCTCCTGGATGACGTTGAATCCGCGGGCGCGCATCTCATCCATGAGTTTTTGATAAACGTATTGCTGCACGACGGCCTGGCTCAATTCCTGTCCGAGAGCCTTTAGTTCTTCCTTGTCATGGCCTTGGCCCGTGACACAAAGGGAGGCTTTGCCGCGCGCGTCCCGGGAGAAAGTGATGGTCACGCCGTCTTTGGTGACGACGATACGCTGGTCGCGGCCCAATTGATTTGTCACCACTTCACTATTTTCAATTTCAAGTTGAACCTTCCCGGCAGGGTTTTGGGTGGTCGTGGCAATTCTTTTTGCGTTGGAGGCTTCGGTGGCGACTTGATAACCGAGTGAGGTCGCGGCGGCCACGACGGCCGCGCTGAAGGCCGGCCAGGCCGCAATGACGACAGGGGTCAAAATGCAAACACAACTCATGGCTTCAATACTTTAGGTCCGTGTCCGGGGCGCGGAACTGCTTCGCTCGTTTGGCGGGCCGTTCCACCACTCTGAATTTTACCGGATTCATTCGGCTCTTAAGTTTAGACCGCGCCTTCATCAATTCGTCACGCGACAGGCGTGATAATTGTAAGCGGTTCTGGCGAACCTTGCGCCCGATCCGGATCCAGCGCCACCAGAACAGTCCCATTGCCGTCAGAGCCAAACCCGCCAGAAGAGCAAGGCATACGGCTTGAAACGGGCTCAACTCGGGCAATCCCGAGAGGAATTCCATGAAAACGGCAAACGTTTCGCAGGTGAGGAAAACGGCGAGGATAATGAGCGGCGTGCCAACAAAAAGAGCGGCTACGAAAAGTGTTCCGTAGCGACGGTCTTTAGCGTCGTCATAGATGTTCGTCCAGAAATGGTCCATGGCAGCAGCAGTTCAAAATTCCATTTTTCGGACGCCGTTTTCCTTGTTGGGATCGCGCGGGACACTGGCATTGCGCGCGCGGCCCTCGGCCCAGCTTCGCAGCCGGCTGATTTGTTCATCCATCGTTTTGGCCAGCGGCACGGTTTGCGACAAGGACGTTCGGATATTTTCCGTGGCCAGTTCCGTTTTGCCGTAAAATGCGTCGTAAAGCGCGCTGTTGACTGCTTCTTCGATTTCCGCGCCGCTGAATTCGGCGCTCGCATTGGCGAGCGCATCCAGGTCGAATTTCGAGGGGTCGCGCTTGCGTTTGGAAATGTGAATTTTGAAGATTTCCTTTCGTTCACCTGGCGCGGGCAGGTCCACGAAGAAAATTTCGTCCAAACGCCCTTTGCGCAACAGTTCCGGGGGCAATTGCGAAATATCGTTGGCGGTGGCGACGACAAATACCGGCGCGGTTTTTTCCGAGAGCCATGTCAGAAAGGTCCCAAAGACGCGCGCGGTGGTGCCGCCGTCCGTCGAACCTGAGCCCTGGGAACCGGCAAAGGCCTTGTCAATTTCGTCCACCCACAGAATGGCCGGCGCCACGGATTCGGCCACGGCAATCGCCCGGCGAACGTTTTCCTCGGAGGACCCGACCAAACTGCCGAACATGCGGCCCATGTCGAATCGCAGCAGCGGCAGTTGCCACAAACTGGAAACGGATTTGGCGCAAAGGCTCTTGCCACAGCCCTGCACACCCAGCATCAGGATGCCTTTGGGAAAGGGCAGGCCGAATTCGCGGGCCTCGTTCGAAAAGGCCACGGCGCGCCTGGAAAGCCAATCCTTTAAAACAGTTAGTCCGCCAACCTGCGCGAAGTTTTCTTCAGTGGCGTAATATTCCAGCAAACCGCTCTTCCGGATGATTTGCTGTTTTTCAGCGAAAACTTCGTTCACGTCCTCGGCGCTCAGGCGTTCGCTTTTGACGATGATTTTGGCGAACACGTTTTCGGCTTCGCCCAGTGTCAGCCCCAGCGCGGCCTGCAACAGGCGCTCCCGGCCAGCCTCGTCCAATTCGATGGCGACCTGGCGAAATTGTTTAACGTCGGCGATGATTTTGTCGAGGAGCGCCGCCAGGTCTTCGCGCGAGGGCAGGGGATGATTCAACAGCGTGATTTCTTTTTCCAATTCGGTCGGAATTTCCACCACGGGCGAAACCAGCACAATGGTTTTGAAACTGTTCTTGAGGTGCAGCGCAATCTCCTTGAGTTTGCGGGTTACCGCAAAATTACTTTTGGTGAGGAATGGATGAAAATCCTTGAAAACGAAAATAGCCGGTTCCACCTGCTCGATGACCTGGTCGAGCGCCATCAAAGGGTCTTTGGTCGCGGCATTGCGATGCTTTTGGGATTGGATGGAGGTCCCGGCTGGAACGATGCCGGTGCTATAGCTCCATTCAAAAACCTTTTTTTGCCGCTTCGAGGCGATGTCCATCAGCATATTTTGGAGACGCGTCTCTTCGCTGCTCAAAATGTAGAGGATCGGGTAGCGCGCTCGAATGAGCATCTCAAGCTCGGTTTGAAAGTTCATAACGGTTTTCCGATACTGTGTGCCCGCGGCGCGATGGTATCACTTTTAGGGTTCAAGCTATTCAACAGTCTGGCCATCGGACGGGTCAGGTCCTGGACCAAAATCCGCCCATCCGGCAGCAAAAGCAAGTCGCTGAATAAGGCGGACTCTCTTTTTTTGGCTTTTCTTCTCATGGGATCAGGTTCAAACCGTAATTCTCCGCAATTCGTTGTGCGCACGCGGCTTCTTCGGTGCCAACGGTGCCTGACAATTCGCGATGCAACCGGGCGTGCCACGCCGGCCAGAATCCTGTGCGCAGGTTCACTTTGGCGTCGGGCAGATTCTGAGCAAGCCATGCGGCCACAGATTCCCAGCAGCATCGAACGTGCCCGGGCATTAGCAGATGGCGAACAATGAGTTCGCTGTGCGCGTGCGCCCAAAGCAAATTTTCCGTGACGATTTGTGTGTAATCCTGGATTTTTGCCAGGCGCCGGGCGCAGCCGTCGTTGCCGAACTTAAAGTCGGCCAGCCAAACATCGAAAATGCCGTCCAATAATTCCCGGGCTTGCGCGGAACCGTGTGCGTTCGTTTTCCAGACCAGGCGCGCCCAATCCGGCAGCAACGATGCCAATTCCAGGACGGCGTGGAGATGAATGGTAGGTTCGCCGCCCAAAACCATAATTGTCCGGGCGCCATGGTTCAAAGCTGTCTCTGCCATAGCGGCCATTTTTCGGGCGTTAAAAGTTCGGCCCATTCGCGGGTTCCAGCTTTCCATTCCTGTGATGCAAAAATCACACCGCAAATCGCATCCATTCAATGCGATGGCAAAGGTGGGGATCAATTCCAGTTCATCCGTAACTTCGGTTTGCGCGAGGAAGAAGCGGGTATCGGCGTTCGCGCGACAGAGGCCCAGCTGGCCCTGGAGCCGGTTTACGCCGCAATGATGGGCGCAAAAGCGGCAATCTGCGAGAAGCGCGCGGGCGATAACCGCCCTCTTTCCGGCAACGACGGAACGACTGCCGGATATCGAAGGTGTGAGGACATTTTTGGGGGAACAGACCATGTAATACCGGATGATCAAAACCAGCGTTTCCACCACGGGCGGGCCGGCGGGGGATTGCGTTCCAACGACCGGCTGAGGCGTTCGGCCACCGCCGCGGGCACCGCAGTTTGTTTCGCGTCGAAACGCAGCACCTCCTCGGGCAGGGCAAATTCATGGATCGTTTGGCTGGATTGCGTCCGTGATTCCGAAAGCTGTTCCTGCTCCTGTTGATGTTGAGAAAACTTTTTTTCGTGCTTCATAGGTCATGCGTCTCGTTGAAACATCGTGGTGAAAGCTTTGCGTGCACGGTGTAATTTACCACGAACGGCGTCCGCTGTCTGGTCGGTGAGCGCGGCGATTTCGTCATAGCTTAGCTCCTCATCGGCCACCAGCAGCAATAGCAGGCGATACTCCTCGGACAGGTTGTCGAGGGTCTTTTGGATGCGGCCGCCAAGTTCCTTGATTTCCAGAACTCGCAACGGCGAATCGGTGACCGGCGAGGCATTGTGCTCCACGACCTCGTCCTGTGCCGTGAACACGTGGCGATTATGCCAGGACTGGCGGAGATTGCTGCAATGGTTGATGGCAATGCGGTATAGCCATGCGCGGCAGGAAGAATCTCCGCGAAAATCTTTGTATTTCCTGAATGCCTTGAGGAAGACGTCGTGCGTGGCGTCTTCGGCCCGCTGAGAATCGCCAAGCAGCCGAAGCGTCAAATAGTAGATCTCCCGGCTGTGCGCCTGATAGAGCGATGCCAGCTCGTCCGATGCCAAATCCGGCAGCGGCGAAGCGGGCTGCGCCTGTTCCCGTGATAAATTGTCCACGAGCAATTCCATGGTGATTAGACAGGGCAGCGGGACGCGAGTCACGCAGAAAGTTAGAGATTTATTCTGCGTCAGGGGCGGGGACAGCTTGTCCCCATACATTCCGCCTACTTGTAGGCCGTGTGCCCTCACACGGCGCTTTCCCTCAGACACCCGCCGCTTGCGTCCTGGAGCAACGGTGGCCTTGACAACCGCTGTCGAACCCGAAAGCACGTGCCAATACACTCAATCCGGCCGATGTCAGGTCCACATTCGTCGATGTGCTTTCTGAGTAATTAAATCCGCGCCCATCTGTTCATCAGGTCATGATCTGCGACTATCTTCTCGTATTCCACATATACCGGCAAATTCGATCAGCATTTTTATGGATTTGACTTGGGGTCAGAAGTAACGCAGCAGGTTTTCACGGTCGGGAACTACATGAACTACACGTACGACGATATTGGCCAGCTCAAAACCGCTCGCGGCGAAGATGCTCTCGGCGCGGGTGCGATCTTGCTCGAACAGTTCGGTTATGGCTATGATAAAGCATGGAATTTGAATTATCGGACGAACAACGCGATGATTGAGAGTTTTTCTGTGAATAATTTGAACGAGCTGAACAGCGCCGGCCACAGTGGAACACTTACCGTGGGCGGTACGACGGCTGAGCCGGGAAGCAAAATTTCGAGTGTTACCGTGAACGGGAGTCCAGCCACCGAATACGCCGATGGCACGTTTGCCGCGACTGGCTTCAGCCCCTCCTATGGTCAAAATACTTACACCGCTATTGCCGGGGACACTGCCGGCCGTAGTTCCACAAACAGCGTTACGGTCAACGTTGCAAGCAACGCCAGCTATACCTACGATTCCAACGGAAATCTTACTGGCGATGGCACGAGGGATTTTGGGTATAACGATGAAAATCAGCTTGTCGCCATTTGGGTTGCGGGTTCATGGAGCAACTCTTTTACCTACGACGGATTCATGCGCAAACGTATCGAACAGCAATTCGCTTGGACCGGTGGCAGTTGGACTGAAACTAACGAAGTTCGCTACATCTACGACATTGATCTCGTGCTTCAGGAACGCGATAAAAATGACAAACCTTTGACGACTTATACGCGAGGGATTGACCTCAGCGGGACTCTACAGGGTGCTGGCGGAATTGGAGGTTTGCTGGCTCGTTCGGACAATCAGAAAATCGTTCCAGCTATATTGTCGCCCGAAAATCCCAATCCAGAGAATGTGGTTACGTCGTATTATTTCAGCGACAGCCAAGGAAATATTAGTGCACTGGTGTCGCCGAGCGGGATGATCTTGGCGCAGTATCAATATGACCCGTTTGGAAACCTGATTTCAAAGAGCGGACTCATGGCGGACATCAACAAATGTCGCTATTCGGGAAAGGAATGGGAAGAGAATGCGGGGCTATATTATTACGGATATCGGTTCTATGACCCAAATTTGCAACGGTGGATAAACAGAGATCCGTTGGGGGAGCCGGGGTTTGAGACATTGCAAGGCCGTAGTAGCATCTTAGCGGGGACGCTCTTCAGTTCGTATTTGCGACCACGCGGGGACATTCTTTACGCATACGTATTGAATGGACCTGTGAACCATTATGACCCGCTTGGCCTCGTGGACCGCGGACCGGGTACAATGGCGTGTAAACAGGCCGAAGAACAGGCTGAAGCCGCTTGGGAATTATATGATGCCGAGCCGTCGGACGAAAATCTGACGTCGGCAATGGCCTTATCATTTGCTGCGGCCTTTTATTGCAGTCCACCACCGCCTCCTCCGCCTTTTTGGCAAAGGGCATGCGAGTGTGTCAAAACAGGAGCTGAGGCAATTGGAGGGGCTTGTCTCGACGCGGCCGGAGCGCTGGGTGGACTGTGGATTTTTATCGGTCAAGACCCGACTGCGAACCCATACCATCATGCCTAACTTCAGTACGCAACCTATCGAGGAATTCATGCACGAATTCTTTTGTGCAAGGATAGTGGAAGAACAAAGTTTTCAAGAGAGCCGATTACCATTCCGTAGAAAATTTTTTGCCAAAGAATGCCGCTACGATAGTCATGCTGACACACTTTCAAGACTGAGGTCAGAAAAAGTTCTGAATATCGATGAGGGAGGATCCAATGCGACTGTAACCACAGAGCAGAAATTTCCCTATTCGGGCGGGGAGAAGACGATCCGCTTGCGATATTATTTGCGAGCGGCGGAGAACGGCTGGTTAATTCACAACGTACAAACCGCTTGTTTCATTTGTGGAGGGTATGGTGATAGAAGTTGTGCCTTCTGCAAGGGCAAGCAGTGGCTCGACGCAGGACAGATTCGAAGTTAAACTCTTGACACTAAAGGGGTCAAACCAGAATGGCCCTTAATTAAGGCGTCGATAGTTGCGCGGTTTGGCTTTCCAGATTCGATTCCGGTGGGAGCGCTCCACAAAGCTGTGTCGGGGTTGATTAAGTAATGGGAAAGCCTTGGGGCGACGTTTGACCGCGCGGGGTTCACCTAAAGGGGTCAACCCATAGCATGGGTCGTTTTTTCAGCATAAGCCGCCGCGTAGCCCCCTTTGAGCGGCGGTAGAAGCCTTGGCGGCGGTGGCGTTGATCTGCGGAAAAAAGACCGAGTGTTCTAAAAGTATTCCGGCGCGGGAAACCTGGTCCAGGATATACAGTATCCGGGGATCGGGCATCGCAGCGGCCCCTACGTTCAGAATCAATACGACACCCTGGGCCGCCTGACTAACACCTATTTGTATTCCACATATACCGGCAAATTCGATAAGCATTTTTATGGATTTGACTTGGGGTCAGAAGTAACGCAGCAGGTTTTCACGGTCAACATCTCTATGGGCTTGATCCAGGATCAGAGGTGACGCAGCAGGTATTCACCGCCAAAAATTACGCCAATTATACGTACGACAACATCGGCCAGTTGAAGACGGCACAGGGATTTGAATCCGGGACAACTCCGCGCTTGCACGAACAGTTCGGGTACGCCTATGATAAAGCGTGGAATTTGAGCGAACGGACAAATAATGCTTTGATTCAAAGTTTTACTGTGAATGATGTGAACGAATTAAGCAGCGCAAGCCAAAGCGGAACGCTTACGGTGTCCGGCACGACAACCGAACCGGGAGGCAACGTGACAAGTGTCACTGTAAATGGGCAAGCGGCAAGCGAATATGCAGACGGCTCATTTGCCGCGCCGGGTTTTGCGCTTATCAACGGCCAAACAAACTACACCGCCATCGCGCAAGACAATTTATATCCGCCGCGAATGAGCACAAACAGCGTTACCGTGAACGTTGCCTCCGGCGGCAGCTATACCTACGACGCGAACGGAAATCTCCTAAACGACGGCACGCGGAGTTTCGTTTATAATGATGAAGACGAACTAATTTCCGTTTGGACAACAAACGGCTGGAGCAATAGCTTCGCGTACGATGGACTGATGCGCAAGAGGATAGAGCGGCAATTTTCGTGGAGTGGGAGTGGCTGGACTGAAACTAACGAAGTACACTACATCTACGACGGCAGCTTGGTGCTCCAGGAGCGGGATGAGAACAATGAACCGTTGACAACGTACACGCGAGGAATTGACCTGAGCGTGACGTTGCAGGATGCCGGTGGCATTGGCGGGCTTTTAGGCCGTTCCGATAATCAGAAAATCGTTCCAACCATATTGTTGCCTGAGAATCCGAATCCTCAGAATGTGGTTACGTCGTATTATTTCAGCGACGATGGGGGGAACGTTTCTGCCCTAGTATCGCCGGCTGGGATGATTTTGGCACAATATAAATATGACCCGTTTGGCAATCTGATTTCAAAAAGCGGACTCATGGCAGACATCAACAAATTCCGCTATTCGGGTAAGGAATGGGAAGACAACGCCGGCCTATATAATTATGGATATCGGTTTTATGAACCAAGTTTACAGAGGTGGATGAATAGGGATCCGCTAGGGGAATTGGGTTTCGAGGTATTAAAATCAAAGGGCAATGCCCAAACGGTCCGCACTTTTACGAGGTTTGCCGAGTGGGCGCAGGGAGCAGATCTTTATAGTTTTGTGTCAAACGAGCCTCTGTCACGCGGTGACTGTCTGGGATTGGATTCGTCCACATGGCCTCCGCCACTTCCACCGACGGGTAACTGTGAACCCATTGACTTGGCAAACTGTGAAGCCGCATGCGCATTAGTGGGGTTGGTTACCGAATCCTGTCATGACCAGGAAACTTGGAAGTTTCGAGGAATAGAGAATAACCAGCTGGTATTTGATGTTCACCACCACATCAAGTGCGACTGCTCATCGCCACGGTGGCCGCCGCCGCCGACGAGCTGTACATCTAGAAATGCGCCGCCGGATCTGCCGCCGCATTCGTTAAATTAGGCAGACAGCTTAGTCGGCTAATGATATGAAAACAATTGCATGATGAGTGGATCAAGAGAAACTATATATGCAGCAATCAATGATGCGAATAATGTAATGCTAAGTCAATTTGGCTTATTGAAGCGACATCTCAGGATTACATCTATAGCGCATAGTGTCGTCTATATTCCTCCAGCGGGATCGCCCGTGGAAAAAGAAGAACCCGGGTCAATGTCTCCGCCGGGTCGGAAAGAGAAATATTTGTTCTCTTCTGCTGATTCAGTTAGGGAAATGAGCATATCCCTGGACATACGTAACGATCAAATCCTTAAGGTTGAGATAGAAACTTCATCGGCAACGAATGCTGCAGGCAGGGCCTGGGCCGAGAAAATTAAGGAATGGGTCCCGAGCGTACGCGTGTTTATTAACGGCACGTTGTATTGATTGTTATTCGCAGCTTGCCTTAAAGTCGACGAGTGGAAGCGGTAAACGGGTCAGCCATTAGGCACTTGTCCACAGAAAAAAGCGTTGCCGCCCGATTTTTTTTAAAAATCGTTTCATCTGCTACAACTCTTCCAACCCATCTGCTTCGGTTACAGCCTTGCCGCGCCATTGCGTTGGCGGCGACGCTTGGGCTCCGGCCTATGGACTTCGCGCTACACCTTTTTCGCGATTTCGCGGTTGACGGATAATGCTGGCGCGCGCTCTCCCAGTCTCACGTTCCCACGATCTGCATATCTCACGTTCTCTTTCATCCTGCGTTCTCGGCCTTCGGCCTTCGATCGAAACCTTTCCGAGTGTTGTTGCAACCCTGTTGCGGATTTGTTGCAGAAATGTTGGGTTCTTCGCTGTTTTCGGTGGAATTGGAAGTCAGCTCTGTGGGAGTCGGAGTTTGCCGGCGATGAGATAAAGCATAGCAATCAGGTGGGTGGTCGAACGATAGCCGCGGGCCTTGCGCTTGGTCGCGCTGA
>DATAST010000129.1:0-2101 GCA_036269115.1 Verrucomicrobiia bacterium
CGTTTACGTTTTCTATTGTCTTTGGGAAGATCGGGCGAGGGAACAATCCTTTCAAACGACCAAACTTACATATGGAAATCGGCTGGAACCCGTTCTAGAAGGGCGACGCAACGTTGGACAGCGCTCGCTGGAAGTAGTCGTTCGCGGCCCTAGTAATGAAAAGGCGGCGGAGGCCGCATTGGAGCGCCAGTTGCAAACACTTATAAAGATCGATGGCCCCTCGCCGAAAACTTTGGCTGCCAATTAAAGCGGTGTGCTTTCGCCAAATGACTGTGGCCAACGGGTGTGAGACAAAATTCTTCAAATTGGAAATAACGGCTTGTGTTTTTGGATTTGGTGACTAGAATACTAGGCGCATTATGAATCAACTTGATAAAACACATATTCTGCAACAAATCGCCGGCATCGCCGCCATGGAACGGGGAAAACTCTCCCGATACTCCTTCAAAGAACGTTCGGACACCTCCGGCCCTTACCATAAGCTCCAGCATTGGCGGGACGGCAAAAATCACACCCGATATGTTACATCACAGGAACTCCCCGCCGTGGAGGCGGCCCTGGCCGGTTACGACCAGTACCGGCAACTGACCGAGAAATATGCCGACATGGTCATCGAAGAAACCCGCCAGAACATGGCCGACTCAAAAAAAAACAAATCCCGCGGCAGATCCTCCTGGCCCAAGAAGAGGAAATCCAGCAACTGATGGCCCGCTTTCAAGGGCAAGAGTTGGACGGAAACGCCGTGGCCCAATTGGAGATCTTGGTGCGCACGGCGGTATTCAAATCGGCCAATGCGCTGGTCGGCTGGCTGCTGCAGCAAGCCGCCGACCAAGCCGATGCCCGTTACCAAGCCAAGCCCGGGCAGGACCGCAAGGAGCGGGCCATCATGGAAGTGCAAGGGATTTTTGGCTCCTTCCCGTTGCAACGGGATTACTATTACCATCCGGGCAAGAAGGAAGGCCATTATCCAGCCGACGCCGCGCTGGGACTGGAGGTGGGGTACACGCCAGCGCTGGCCAAGCTCATTTGTTTGGAAGGGGCCGATGAGCCGACCTACTTGAAAGCCGAGCGCCATTTGGAAAAAACCGGCGGCATCAACGTCTCGGCCCGGCAGATTCAACGGGTCGTCCAGCGCGTGGGCGGCGGCGCCCAGACATGGCAGGAACGCCCGGCCCAACCGGGCCCGTGCGATGCGCCCATCATGTATGTCAGCGCCGACGGCACCGGGTTGCCGATGGTTCCGGAGGAGTTAAAGGGCAGGCGTGGCAAGCAGGAGGACGGCACCGCCAAGACCCGTCAGGTTTACCTGGGCTGCGTGTTCACCCAGCACCGAACCGATGAAAAGGGCCATCCGGTGCGGGATTGGGAATCCACCACCTATGTGTCCAGCTTCAAATCCATCGCCGAGTTTGGCCCCTGCCTGCGCCAGGAGGCCATCCGTCGGGGCATGGCCAGCGCCGGCAAAGTAGTGGTGTTAATCGATGGAGCACGCGGTCTGGAAAACATGGGCAAGGACTGTTTCAAAGACTGCCTGCAAATCGTCGATTTTTACCACGGCATGGAGCACGCGGGCCAAGTGCTGGAGGCCCTGATTGGAAAAAATCATCCAGACTACAAAAGGCGGCTGCGTCGTTGGGCCAAGCGCCTGCTCAAGGACAAAGTCCACAACTTGATCGGACAGGCGCGTCAGGAATGCGCCGGCCAACCGCGGGCAGCAGCGGTGGAAGAAGCCCTGGGCTACTTCGTCCATAACGCCAGCCGGATGCTTTACGGAACCTTCCGAGCGGCGGGTTACTTCATTGGCTCGGGCGTAGTGGAAGCCGGCTGCAAAACCGTCATTGGCGGCCGCTGCAAACAATCGGGTATGTTCTGGTCGCAACCCGGCGCCGAAAGGATACTGGCCCTGCGCTGTCTGCACAGCAGCCGCCGACTCGAGGAGTTCTGGAAATACAGATTGAATAAACAGGCCGCCCGCAACGACGCCTTGGCACTGTCGACGTAAATGAAGAATTTTGTCTCACGCCCAATCCAGCGTTTGCGCAACACTTGGAAGCCACGCTGGTCCTGCAGGCGCGGCACGACCTCCAGCCGCAAAGTCCCC
>DATAST010000130.1:0-36667 GCA_036269115.1 Verrucomicrobiia bacterium
CTTCAGCGCGACCAAGCGCAAGGCCCGCGGCTATCGTTCGACCACCCACCTGATTGCTATGCTTTATCTCATCGCCGGCAAACTCCGACTCCCACAGAGCTGACTTCCAATTCCACCGAAAACAGCGAAGAACCCAACAAAACTGACAACAAGGTGGCAACAATCAGCTCGAACTGGCAACATTTTTCTCGGGGGGTGGACTGACTGACTTAACAGAACCGGATTAATGCATGGCGACGTTGAGCGAACGGCCGAACGATAGCCAGCCCAAGGCATTGCGGTACGGCGTTTGGCGGTTGGACCAGTGCGATTGTAGGCCACTTCCGTGCTTTTGATCGGATGTTGATGGCCGCAACGCTGGAACGGTTGGCATGTCAGCTTGAGGCTTTGGCCCATGTTCACCGGAAGCCGAAGCGGCACACATCCAAGAAACACGGTTGGAACAGTTGATGCCGAACACTACGTGAATCAAAGCCTAGTTTGCAGGTCGGGGAAGTTCCTTGCGGGCGCGCTTAATGATGTCCTCAAGTTTAACGTCCATCGCTTCGGCGACCCGCAACACTGTTTCGAGCGTTGGATTCCTCATCCCACGTTCTATGTATCCGATCATTTGGGGCGACAGACCCGATGCCTGAGCGACATAATATTTGGACAACTTGCGTCGCTGACGCTCTTTTTGAAGTACGGCAATGGCTTTAACGCATAAGGCTTGGGCATTACGATTCACCCGCCATATTTACACGAGAAAAGTGTTGACAACGCATTTCACTATAGTGAAATAGTGGCTAGCAATGTCTCTTGTTAGAAAAGTCAGAATCTTGATATCACGAAGCCCTTTGACACAGCTGAGTTTTTGAAAAGAATACTACGACACATCAAACCGGCCACTGCGGACGAAAACGCTTGCGCCCGTGGTATAACTGTGAGTTAAATCGCGACGAAACCGTTGCGCAATTGTTTCTTGGATTTTGGGCAGGGACAGGATTGAAACATTTAGTAACAGTGAATCAGGAAAATGGAATCTCAAGAAGATCGCGCCTTTCGTGTAGGAAGCAGCGCGTTGATGTCCGCTTTAAGCGCCCGCGCCAGAATGACCAATTCGGCATCGGTAACGCACCGAAGTTGCGCTTCGATTTTCGAGAGTGTTGCCCGGCTCAAATCCCATCCAAGCAGGGAACAACGCGCGGCGAACATTTCTTGAGTCAATCCCTGCTGATAACGCAGTTTTCGAATTTGCGGCCCGGCGATGTTTTGCGGTTTGGTCATGCTCCAGAAATGGAGCTTGACAGTAGATTTAACGAAGTGTTGGATTGCGCCGATTTCGGAGCAACATGACGGCGAACGCAGGCGAAAGGAACCTTATGAAAAGAATGAAACAGAGCATTGGGGAACGAATAACACCCCTGTTAATTCCACTGCTGTTTCTGGCGTACTTCGGCCGGGCATCGGGTTCGTTGGATCCGTGGCCGTCATTGCCGGCACCTTTGGATTCATGGTCTTTCAGAAACCATTCCAATTGGACGGATGACAACAGCAACGCGCCCATTTCATTCGCGAATATTTTTTCCTCCGATTTAGGCGACGGAAATTCACTGGTCATCAATACGGATGCGCCGGCCTGGTTGAATTTTCCAATCTATCGAAGCGGCGGAGGAACGAATATCGTCGTCAATGGGCCTGGAAGTGTCACGCTGTGGTATGGAGGCATGTGGGCAACGACGAATGGCGGACCCGGCCAAACGGCGGAACTTCTCGACATTGGCGAATCGGGTTCGCCTTCTGGTTATTGGGGAATTTCCATTGACGAAAGCGGGTCGAATGTTGTGTTTGGCTCTCAGGACGGTCTGGGTGACAGCTATAGCCTTTCGTCTCCGGTCTCATGGACGACCAACTACTTTCATTTTCTCGCGCTGAGTTATTCTTCGACCAACGTCTCGCTTTACGTTGACGGACAGCTTGCAACCAACGATCCCAGAGGTTTGAGCATTTGGCCGGGACCGGCCGCAATTTCTGGCGGAATGTTTTTCGGAAGCGACACGAACGGGGCGGAGCAAGCAGCGGGAATGCTTAACACGGTGGAGACGTACAACTCAGTGCTGGATTCCAATTCAATTCAGACAATTTATGACTCGCAAAACTTTTATGCCCTGATGCCCTTGGAAGCGGGATTTATGTCTATAAGTTCGGCAACGTCCAATCCGTCTTACACGCCCACCTACGAAGCCATTTCCGGGCCCGGCAATTTGGAGTGGCTATCGAGCGTTGGCAACTGTGCCGAGGCAAGTGAATATGACGTTTGGATTACCAACATTGTTGCAAACATGGGTTCCAATGGAACAATGTCAGTGGCATTCACCATCGAAGGCGGCGAGGCGAATGTTCCGTATGATGTCTTTGCGAATCCCGTTTTGCATGGAGGGACGAACGGCATTCCCTGGGCATGGATGGGGCAAGGCACTCCCTGCAATCGGTATATGCTCACCGACATGCCCACGAATTCGTGTTTTCTCATACTGGGAACGCCTTACACGTCAAATCCCGGCGTTGGACTTACGGATGCTTACGAACTTCTGGTTTTGCAAATCAGTCCAAACGGCCCGCAATACGACAGTTCGGGCATTCCGTATGCGTGGTACGCACAGCATGGCCTTACCACGATAACCAATGGTCTGGCGACGTCAGACCCCGATCAGGACGCGATCGTCAACTATCAGGAGTATCTTTACGGCACGAAACCGCAAATCTCGGAAGGCTTTGCGATTTGGGTCAGCACACCCAACGGAACCAGCAGCATTCCTTAAAAATCAGGAGAAGATAAATGAACATCAGAAAATTCATCGGCGCGATATTGGCAGTTTGTTTTGCGGGCTCGATCCATGTTGAAGCGCAGACAAATTTGACGCAGCAAATCTTGAATATGCGGACATTTCGGGAAGGCTTGGTTTTAACGGGAACCAATCAGCCAAGCGATGCAGAGAATAGAGATCTTCTCGAGGTGCTCACGCACTTGCAGGAACTGTTGTGGACAACGGGTCTTGAACAATTTTTAAGCAACTATCCAAACTCAGCCTGGGCTGCTTCGTTGCATTACGATTATGCCTGTTTCTGCCGTCGCACAGGCCGAACAACGAAAGCGTTGGAAAACTTTGAGGCCACATGGATGCTGGTAAAAAATGACGCTGATCTGGATGGCGAACGTTTGAGCGGCAAAGCCCTGGCAAATTGGATGGATTTACTTTCGAGCCTTGGACGTTTGGACAAGCTGGAAGAGCTGATTGCCATTGGCGACGCATGGCATTTTGTCGATCCACACGACAGGGACATGTTTCAAGGCGCAAAGGACGCTTATTATTTAATGCGCGACCACCCGGGAATCGCTTACCGCTGCGGAACGTTTGCGCTTAAATCGGTTGGAGAAGAATTGCAGCCTACCAACCATGCATTGGAAGGTCTGGTCGGGCTCCCCTCGCCCGCGAATGGGTTCAGCATGGCGACCTTGATGGATTTATCCAAAAAGTGCGGGTTGAATTTGGTGGCCGTGCGCCGAACAGCGGGCGAGGACTTGGTTGTCCCATCTGTGGTTCACTGGCGGCAGAACCACTACGCGGCGATTCTCCAAAAACAGGACGACGCCTATTTAGTCAGCGACCCGACTTTTGGAAAGGAAAAATGGATGACCGCTGATGCAATCAATGAGGAAGCCAGCGGCGAATTTCTCGTTCCGGCGAAATCTGAGCCGGAGGGCTGGGCAAAACTGGCCCGCAATGACATGGAAAAAATCCACGGAATGGGTTTGAAGAGCAATATCAATGATAAAAAGGATTGCGTCTGTGTCCGCAACTTTTCGGGTGAAATGGTATGCACCTGCCCGCACACGAAAGGAATGCCGGTTTGGTGGGTGAGTGAGCCCTATATCAATTTGTGGATTCAAGACGAGCCGATAAGTTATTTGACATCGCGAGGCAAGCCATTCTCATTCCAAATCACCTACAAACAACGAGACGGCGGATGGTCTAATTCATGGGCGTCTTCGATCACGATGGAAGGTCTGACGCCATGCGGAGGCATCGGCTGCGGCTCATCATTTTACAATTCGGATATCACCGTTGATCTGCCTAACGGCGGAGAGGTCGAGTTTCCGACGAAGACTGGCAGCGCGTTCAACTATGATCCTCCGCGATACGATTCTGAAACCCGGCTGATGATTCAGCCGGTTTTAACAAATTATGTTAGCCAGAGCTTTTATGATGACGGCACTTATGGATTGAGACTGGTTCACGAGGACGGCTCACAGGACATTTATGAAGTTGGCGAAGTGTCGGGCCTGGCAGGCGAACCTCCTGAGGGTTCGGGCAACCTTGTTCGCCGCATTGACGCCGACGGCGATACAACATCGTTCCAATATGATGTTGCGAACAGACTGGTATCAGTCATTGACCCCGACGGACGAACAAACGCTCTCATCTACAGTGGGAATCGCCTTTCAGAAGTGATCAATCCTTACGGACTGACTGCTCAATTCAAGTATGATTCGAGCGGAAACCTGACCAACATCACTGACGCGCAGGGCATCTCTTCCAGCATCACATACGACACGAACAATTATCCGACGTCTTTGATCACGCCGTATGGCACCACTCATTTTAACCTAACGGACAACGGAATTTCTTACGGGTTCGGCAATGCCGGCGGCGATGACAACGGACTAATTGACCGTTCAGCCCTTGTCGTTGACCCGACCGGGGCGACGAACCTGTATATGTATCGGTACGACACGGAAATGGTCATGCCTTCAAATAGCTTCACCACTGGCGTTCCAACCAACTCCCCGTTGGGAACGCTGGACACCGGGACCGGCCCGAACGCGGGCACGAACAGTGCCGTTTGGTTCCGAAATAGCTTTTATTGGGGACCTATGCAATATGCCCATCTGTCCACGGTCAACATGACCAATTTTACCCGGAATGATTATCTGCTCGGGCGAATGCAACACTGGTTGCAGGACACAAACGAATTGGACGTAACGGGCTATCTATCGGCGGAGCGCGATCCCTCGCCCGATGGCGTCAATCCGGGATTGCTGACATTTTACGATTATCAGGGCAAAACTTTTACCGATCAAGAGGGAACCAGCGTCTTGCCTTCGGTCAGGGCGTATCAATTACCGGACGGGTCGACTCACTACGATTATTTGCTGTTTGACTATTTTGACAACATTACGAATTGGATTTCGACCTATTCTTTGCCCAGCGGTGGAGTCGGAACCCGCACGAACCAGTTTATTTACGCGAACAACACCTATGCTTATTCCTGGGGCCAATCCTTCGGCAGCGGCATTAACTACATTTACACCACGTATTACACCGTGCCAAATCTGTTAACACAAGTCATCGGCGCTGACGGCAAAACGATTTGGTCTTACGGCGGATTCGATACGGTGACATGGACAAATTTATTTTACATTGACCCTGGCCAGCCTGGTGGCGGGTCGTATGCCACCAATGGAACCATCACGGTCTCTTCCCGCGTGTTGCCGAATTATGCAACCAACGGTTTGGGGCAAATAACGACCGTGTCCTATACTGGCGGAAGGCCCGTCTCTTTCAATAATACGAACGAAGACACTTTGATTGCTGATTACGCCGGCTGGAATAAGGTTGCCATCACGACGAGCGCCGCGGGCCTGACAACGACAAACATCTATAATGCAAATGGCTTTCTCGTTCAAACAATTGACCAGCAAATCGGGCGAACCAACTCATTTGGGTACACAGCAAATGGTTTGATCGGCTCATGGACCAATGAACTTGGCATGGCACTCGGATTGACATGGGACAATTTATTGCGACTGGTGCAGGCAAATTTTCCTGACGGGACCTATGATTATGTTTATTATAATCCACATTTTTATCCTCTAGACCCCTACAGCTTCACGGACCGCATGGGCAACTCCACAGGATACGTCTATGACGGCGACCGGCATTTAAGCACGGTAACCGATGCCAATAATCACACGACGACATATGACTGGTGTGGGTGCGGAGCGTTGACGGCCGTCATTGATGCGCTTAGCCATCGAACCGCGCTCAACTACGACAACCAGGGAAATGTCACCAATGTGCTTTACCCTGACAATACCAGCCTCACGTATGCTTACGATTCGGCCGAACGGCTAAGAACTATTTCGGACGGGTTGGGAAGGTCATTGTCTCTCGCTTATAACAACCAGGGGCTGATCACAACGGTGAGCAATGCCAACGGCCTTTTGGAATCGGTGGTCTATGACGTCAGGGACCGACCATTCCAAATCACGGACGCCAACGGCGTGACGGTCACCAACGCATATGACGTTATGGATGAGTTGCTGTCACGGACATGGTCGGACGGTATCGGCGAAAGCTTTGGTTATAACGCGGCTGGTCTGATCGCTTACACAAATCGCGACAGCAAAGTGACGCAGTACGGGTTGGACGCTGCTCGACGATTGGTCGCCGTCACCAATGCAAACAAGGAAGTGATTCGAGTTGCTTACGATCCTTCGGGTGAAGCCGTGGTCCTTACCAACGGATTGAATCAAACGACGAAATGGCAATACAACGTGTATGGTTGGGCATATTTACATTCAGTGGCGCGACGCCCGCCCCTGCAACAAATATCACCGTTAATGGCACGCCGGCCCAAACCTATGGTGATTTCACTTTCGCCGCCACAAACCTTTCGTTGTTCAACGGTAACAATAATTTTACCAGCATTGCCCAGAACAAATACGGCGTGACGATCACGAACACCTTCGCAGTAAATCTACCGCAGACCGTGAATTTGGGGTATGACAACAATGGCAATCTGACAAACGACGGTACGCGGGTTTTCGGCTACAACGTGGAAAACCAATTGACCAATGTCTCTGTTCCAGGCCGATGGCGCAGTGATTTTGTTTATGACGGCCTGGGCAGGCGCAGAATCGCCCGGGAATATGCTTGGAGCGGTAGCACATGGCTTAAGACAAATGAAGTTCGTATCGTTTATGATGGCTATTTGCCGATTCAGGAGCGGGATTCAAACAACAACGTGCTGGTGACATATACTCGCGGTTTGGATTTGATCGGGGACCTGTGGAGTGCCGGAGGAATCGGAGGACTTTTGGCAAGGACTGATGTGAATGGGGCGACGTTCTATCATCATGACGGGGCTGGGAATATCACCGCTCTCATGGATGGAGAGGAGGACATTGTTGCTCGTTATATGTACGGCCCATTCGGAAAGCCCATCGGGCAATGGGGCGCAATGGTGAATGCAAATGAGATGCAGTTTTCTTCGATGCCGCGTGATCCTTTTTCGGGGCTATCGTTTTATGCGTTCCGGGCGTATGAACCGAACTTTCAGCGTTGGTTAAATCAGGACCCGATTCAGGAGCGGGGTGGAATCAATTTATATCGCCCAATGAACAACAATCCCATAAGTCGGTTCGACCCGCTTGGATTAGCACTCCCGTATGACATGCCCGACGGAGGATATGGCGGAGGGGGGTCAGGCGGTGGTGATGTATCTGAATTCGAGGCAGCCAATGCTGAGGCGCTATTAAGTGAGGCGAAGGCAATACAAAATCAGATCGATGCCGAGCGGGCAGCGCAAGAACAGTTTGAAAAAGACATTGCCCCGGCAGTTGACGAGACTACAAAAGGGTTGCAAAACTTCGAGCAGCAGCTAAACGGAATCGGGCAAAACAAGCCGCCTACTTCGTCGCCGACAGCAAAAGTTCCTTGTCCCAATAAAACCCCAGCGCTAATAGGCCAGAATATGAAAGGTAGAGTTCAACCGCTTGCGGATTATCTGGGATTTGATACATATAAACCATCAAAATGGTTTAACAATCTCGACGATTTGAACAAAGAGAACATGCAATGGATTAACCAAATCATGGATGAAGAGCGGCCCATTTACGACATTGGCCCAGATCCAAATTTGCCCCCAAGCTCTGCCTTGCAAAATGAGATGAACGAAATTAATAATCGTAATTATCCCGTAATTCCGTTCAATACTTCTAATGGCCATGGAATCTGAATCAAATCCCGACATGCGCGATGTGTTCGAGTCTCTCTGTACGAAGAGTCTGCACTTTCTCGTCGCAGATTTTGCGTTCAAAATTGTATCGACCGAGAAAGATAACCTCGGATGTTTTATTGTTTTTCAAAACGATACTACTGCACTAAAGGCAAGTATGTGCCCTTTGGATGGCCGGATAGCATTTGACTTTTATCGCCTTGTAAATAATATAATGCCAAAATACCCGATTTTCTTCGATGCCGCCAGCGATCTCTTGGTTTTCAACTTTGACAATGTGACTCTTCTCAAAGATGGAACTTTCGTCCAACAAAGGCAAAGCGACCTCTTTAGTCCACAAGGCATCGAAAGGATAGTTAAAGAGTATGCAGACCTGTTAAGACGATACGCCACCGATTTACTTCGTGGAGATTTCAGCATTTCAGAACAGGTAAAACAATTGATCAGTCTTCGTTCAAAGAGGCTAAAGAACGGCTAATGAACACGGGCGGCGATTTCACTTTCGCGGTCACAAACCTTTCGTTGTTCAACGGCAACAACCGCCCAAAACAAATACGGCGTGACGATCACGAACACCTTCACAGTAAATCTACCGCAGACCGTGAATTTGGCGTATGACAACAACGGCAATCTGACAAACGATGGAACTCGGGCTTTCGGCTACAACGTGGAAAACCAATTGACCAATGTCTCTGTTCCGGGCCAATGGCGGAGCGATTTTGTTTACGATGGTTTGGGCAGGCGCAGAATCATCCGGAAATATGCGTGGAGCGGTAGCACATGGCTTAAGACAAATGAAGTTCGTATCGTTTATGATGGCTATTTGCCGATTCAGGAGCGGGATTCAAACAACAACGTGCTGGTGACATACACTCGCGGTTTGGATTTGAGTGGGGACCTGTGGAGCGCCGGCGGAATCGGAGGACTCTTGGCAAGGACTGACGTGAATGGGGCAACGTTCTATCACCATGACGGGACTGGGAATATCACCGCTCTCATGGATGGAGAGGAGGACATTGTGGCCCGTTATATGTACGGCCCATTTGGAAAGCCTGTTGGACAATGGGGCGCAATGGCGAACGTGAATGAGATGCAGTTTTCTTCGATGCCGCGTGACCCTCTTTCGGGGCTTTCGTTTTATGCGTTCCGGGCATATGAGTCGAATTTTGAGCGATGGTTGAATCGGGACCCGATTCAGGAAAGCGGAGGGCTAAATCTTTATGCCTATGCTCAGAACAGCCCGGCCAACCTCATTGATCCTCTTGGTTTATTTGCACCTGCTCCAGTTGCACCGCCACCAGCCGTTGCCCCTGCTGTGGGGCCCGCCGTCGGCGAGGGCGCAGCGGTAGCAGGAGGGGTCAGCGCGGGGTTAGTCGCGGCTGTTGTTGTTGGAGCTTTGGCTGATGCCGCGCTTGTTACTTATGACGCATATCAGGCGGGCCAGATTGCAAATTTGAATAGTCAGACAGCCCAATCAGACGCATACGAAAAGCAAAAGGAAGCAGATCACGACAATTATAAAAACCGATGCAGACAACAACCCCCTCCCGGCATTACCCCGTGCCAAGAGGCAAAATGGAAGCTACAACGGCAGAAGGATTGCAAACAGCTACGCGATGATTTTGCAAAAAAATATTACGGCGGGAATTATGATAGAGGTCACCAGATCCAAATGGATCAATTGGACAAGTCCATAAAAAACCTCGAAAATTGGATAAACGCAAATTGTCCACCAGGAACACAATGAATCAATACCAACGCCCAGAACTTTCAGACATTTTTTCTGAAATGGCTAAATCACCTAGTTATCGCGGGAAAAAACCAAAAAGCCTTCACGACCGAGGCATTGACGATAACACGCCCCTGCACGTTGCGGTCCTTTGTGGCGACTTAAATGCCGGAAGGGCGTTATTGGAAGCTGGGGCAAATCCTAACGCTCCTGGAGAACATTCAGATACGCCTCTTCAAGTTGCGATTAAAAAGGGGAACTGTGATTTTGTTCAGCTGCTATTATCGCATGATGCCTCCAAAGACCTTAAAAACGAGGCAGGTCTTAGTGCCTCTGATTTAGTCGCGCAGGCCAAAGACCCGCAATTAAAGACAATATTTTCGTCATGGCCAAAGCACAAATTCGCTCAAGACGTTGAGACCATTCTAAAAGAAATAGAAAAAGGTGAATATCCGGATTTACTTGAGATAAAGCTGTCGGGGGTTAATGCGCGCGGTGTTCTTGGAGATACTCCACTGCACCTTATATCGAGTTGGGGAGACACAACGAAAGCAAAAATCTTGTTAGATGCGGACGCAAACCCCAATCTTCCCGGTGAGTATGATAATACTCCGCTGCATGAGGCCGTTCGAGGGAAAAAATATGAGATGGTAAAGTTGCTTTTGGAATATGGCGCGTCTAAAGACCTTCGCAACGAAGATGGTTTTACTGCGGCGGATTATGCGGAAAAATCAGGGGATACTCGTTTAAAACAACTTTTAGCGCAAAAGGGTAATACAGCCTAATTTTCGAGCTAAATAAGGATTTGTCGCGGCGAATAGCTTGGCATTCCGTGAAATGAGACCGAAGAGGCGGCACACAATTTCTGGAAGCAAACTTTCTTACTATTTCTTAACAGCGCAAAAGAACGTCCGCCGTGGCACTTTGCAGGGATGATTTAGCGATACTGGTTGCCAAAATGGGAATCTTCTGGCAAAGAAACTGGCGGCAACGTTTCAAGCCATGGACGATAAGACTTTGTTTAGGTTGATACGGCAATCGGCTAAGCTGCGCAACCCGCGACGATTGCGCCGGGCCATCACCAGCACCGGAAAGCCGAGAGCCGACGAATGGACGCTGCAGGAGCAGGCGTTGCTTGGAAAAATGCCCGATGTTCAGTTGGCGAAGCAATTGGGGCGGACGTTAACGGCAGTCAAGTTGCGACGCAGCAGGCTCGGCATCGCAAATTACGGCCGCCCGGCAAGGGACTGTAAAGAGTGGATTGCCGAGGAACTGGCGTTGTTGGGGACTGCACCTGATCGTTTGGTCGCTCGCCAGCTTCATCGCACTGTAATTTCCGTTACATGCAAGCGCGGCCAATTAAACATCCCCGCAAAAATCGAAGGCTATCACCGCTGGCGCCCCGAAGACGATGCCTTGCTCGGCCAACGGACGGATGCCGACGTTGCTCGTCTTTTGGGAATTTCAATCATGGCGGTGCAGCATCGCCGGTGTGTTCTAAAGATTCACCGCCGCCCGCCCTCGCCGCGCTGTTTTCAAACCTGGACGCCAGAGGAAGACGCGTTGTTAGGGACAATGACCGACGCGCAGGTTGCGCGAAAATTGAATTGTTCCGCGACGGCGGTGGCGTTGCGGCGCTATAAGCTTAAAATACCGGCCTATGTACCGAACTGGACGCCGGAGGAAGATGCCTTATTAAGGCAATTGAGCGACGAAGAAGCAGCTCGCCGGCTGGCCCGCACCCGGGTAGCCGTGCGCCGACGACGGAGGAAGCTGGGGCTGCCGCAAATTGATCCGCCGTTCGTTTGGTGGAAACCGGAGGACGACAAATTGCTGGGAACCGCGCCGGATGCGGATATCGCTAAACGCGTTGGACGCACTGAGAGTGCAGTCAAAGGCCGTCGGTTGTTGTTAGGCATCAAATTCCCCAACCCGCGACGTCCGTGGCGAGCGGATGAACTTGCGCTTTTGGGAAAATTGGCCGATGCCGAGCTGGCGAAATACTTCAACCGCCCGGAATGGCAAATTCGCGGCAAGCGCCTTCAGTTGGGCCGCACCTGATCAAGGATTGGCTCGGCACTGCGCCGGAACCAACGCCGGTTGGCGCTGGCCGTTCCAGGCATGGCGGGGGGCTTTACCTACTAAGGTGACAACGGAACAGCCATAGCAACAGATAAACAAGGCGCTACCTTTACCGCCTATTTTAACCCGGCTCCGAGTGTTTTTACTGCCGAGGGAGGTGCAGTTGTAGCTGCCTCACTTAGACTTTCCTGTTGCCACATGAAATGATCCTGATGCGTCACATTTACCTTTACGGAACGCGCTTGCGTCCTGGAGTGCGGTGGCTGTGACACCGCTTTTTTCTAGGACCCTCGCCGAATCGTCAATTGGCGCTTGAAAGACCAGCGTCGGTCCGAAAGCGGCGTGGCGCGTTGCTTGCCGCCGCACTCCAGGACGCAAGCGCGTTTCGCCAATCGCTTGCCAATCCTTTCTGTCAACCATTCTTCAAAGCGCCAGCAGCAGCTTTTTAATTTCCTTCAACCGTCCTTTCGCTTCCTTTTTAGTGAGGCGCGGGAATTTTCCGCCCAGCGTGATGTAATCGTTTTGGCGGGTGAGCATGAGTTTGTCGTTGCTCACTTCAATGGCCGTCACGGATTTGTCGGAGGCCAGAATTTTGAGTTCGGCGATTTGCAGGAGTAGTTCCACCGGAGGCGGCGCCGGTCCGAAACGATCGCGCAATTCCTTTTCCAGATTTTTCAGCGCAGACGATTCATTCGCCTGGGCGAGCTTGCGGTAAATATCTATACGATGCCGGGAATCTGGCGCATAGGAATGTGGCAGCGTGGCATGGTTTGCATCGGGCCGCACTTCGTCTCCGGCCTTGGTTTCTTCCTGTCCCTCTGAGAGAAAATCCAGCTTCACACTCACTTCTACGCGTGGTTTGGTCTTTTCACCCTTCAGCGATGAAACACTCTGTTTGAGCAACTGGCAGTAGAGTTCGAATCCGACGGCGGTGATGTGCCCGCTTTGTTCGGCGCCCAGGAGATTGCCCGCGCCGCGAATTTCGAGATCGCGCATGGCGATCTTAAATCCGCTGCCCAGGGTCGAGTATTGGCGGATGGCGCTAATTCGTTTGCGGACGTCGGTCAGCAGGTTGGCGTGGCGCGGCAGGAGCAAATACGCGTAGGCCTGATGTTTGTAGCGTCCGACGCGGCCGCGAAGTTGATACAAATCGCTCAGGCCGAACCGGTCCGCGCGGTCAATGATGATGGTATTGGCATTCGGAATATCCAGGCCGCTTTCGATGATGGTCGTGGAAAGCAAAATGTCCGCCTCGCCGTTGATGAATTGCAGCATGACCTTTTCGAGTTCGTCCGCATCCATTTGGCCGTGGCCAACGACAATTCGGGCATTGGGCAGGAGCATTTGCAATTTGCCGCGCATCATTTCGATGGTCATCACGCGGTTATGGAGAAAGAAGACCTGTCCGCCCCGGTTCAATTCGCGCTGAATGGCATCGCGGATGATGCGTTCGTCGTATTGAGTGACGACAGTTTGTACAGGAAGGCGGTCCTGCGGCGGTGTCTGGATGGTGCTCATGTCGCGCGCGCCGGTGAGCGCAAGGTAGAGTGTCCGGGGAATCGGCGTGGCGCTGAGGGTCAGCACGTCCACGAGAACACGCAGGCGTTTGAACTTTTCCTTATGCAGCACACCGAATCGCTGTTCTTCGTCAATGACAACGAGCCCAAGGTCTTTGAAGGCAATGTCATCCTGCAAAATCCGGTGAGTGCCAATGACGATATCTACGCCGCCGTTTCCTAAATCCTTTACGACCTGTTGTTGCTGGCGGCGGGTGCGAAATCGGGACAACAGTTCCACCCGCACAGGGTAATCGGCCATGCGTTCGCGAAAGTTATTGAAATGTTGCTGCGCCAGCACAGTCGTCGGAACAAGCACGGCCACCTGCTTGCCATCCATGACCGATTTGAACGCTGCGCGTATGGCAACTTCGGTTTTGCCAAACCCGACGTCCCCGCAAATGAGGCGGTCCATCGGGCGTGGCTTTTCCATATCCGCTTTTGTGTCGCCGATTGCAGTAAGCTGGTCCGGCGTTTCTTCGTAAATAAAAGCGTTCTCAAATTCCAGTTGCCAGGGAGTATCAGCTTTGAAGGCGTGGCCCGATTGCGTTTCCCGCGCGGCCTGGATACGCAGCATTTCGGCGGCGACGTCCTGCACGGCTTGTTCCGCCTGTTCTTTCGCCTTGCGCCAGCGGTTTCCACTCAACGTGTTGAGCGGCGGATTTGCTTTGCCTGCGCCAACGTATTTGCCAACCAGATGCGCTTCGCTCACAGGCACATAAAGCTTCGGCGGCTCGACCTCGGCGCCCGATGCAGCGTATTCTATCACGAGACATTCCGTCTCGCCCTGTTTGCCCGCGGTAGCGGGCAGATTCTTGAGGCCGAGAAACTTTCCGATGCCGTATTGAATGTGAACAACCAGATCGCCTTCCTCGAGGTCCGTGAAATCAATGTCCAGGGCCGATCGCGCTGCCACGGCATGCGATGACTTGAGCCGGCGCGGCCGTTGGATTTTGTAACGTCCAAAAATTTCCGCATCCGTCACGACAACGAGTTTCGCTTCATCGCAAATAAACCCGCGGGAAAGTGAACCGATTTGAAGCGAGGGGGCGGCTTCCTCGCCGACGTAGTCGCGCCAGATCTCGCGAAAGCGATCCCGTTCACCTTCATTGTTGCAGAACAGGTGGACGGTATAGTTTTGGCGCAGCCAACGATGGAGTTGATTGAAAAACTCGCGGCGTTGCGCCTCGGCAATTTGCGGGCTGCCCGCATATTCGGCCAGCGGACGAAAGGTCTCCAGGCTTTGAAACTGTGGCGTCTGGCCCGAATCGCCATCGCCTTCGGAATCGGCGACGGATTCGGACAGGGTGGCTGTGGTGAAAGCTTCCGCCTTTTTTTGGAAATCCTCCCAGGAAATGAAGAAGGCATCGTCTGCGGGTACGCGATCGGCATATTCGTCCCCGCGAATCGAAAGCTGTTCGGGATCGCAGAAAAGGAAAATCGCATCAGACGGAAGATAATCAGGCAATACAGCCAGCGAGGGTGATTGTTGCCGCTTCAACAGGCCCAACTCACCGGCAGGAGGAACAGTGACTGCTGGAATTTCCCGGCGCGAGATTTGACTCAGTGGGTCAAATTCACGCAATGAATCGAGTTCATCGCCGAAAAACTCCAGGCGCACCGGCCAGGCGCCGGTCGAGGGGAAAACGTCCACGATGCCGCCGCGCAAGGCAATTTCGCCTTTTTGCGTGACCTGCGCTTCGGGTTCGTAACCTTGTTCTTCGAGCCATTCGATAAGATCGAGCGGTGCGATTTTATCGCCGCGCTGCATGCGCCGGGCCCGGTTTTGTAGATCATCAGGTGCGAAGGTTTTTTGCAGAAGCGCGGTGACGTTGGTAACAACGGTAGGGACGGCGTTCTTCGCGAGTGGCGCTTTCACCGCCCGTGCAGCAGGCGGAATCGTTCCCAGGAGCGTGACCAGCGTTTGCAGCCGGTCACTGATGACGTCCGAATGGGGCAATTTGCCTTCGTGCGGGAGTACTTCCCATTCGGGAAAAAACAGCAGCGGAGACGAGATGGGGGGACCGAGGTTCAGCCACGTTTCCAGGTCCTGTTGGAACACTTCCTGTGCTTTGAGATTATCGGTGATGATGACGAGGGGCCGCTGGGGGAAGGCGCGCTTAATGAACGCCGCGATAAATGGCCAGGCGGGTGAAGCAATGCCCGCAAATGAAAACGCTCCGCCATTCTCCAATCGCCGCGCCATGGATTGGACAGCGGGAGCTTTTGCGATATCAGCGAACAATTGGCTTGCCGCGATATGGACCGAGCTTTGCGCCAAGCGGACGAAATGTCGCAGTGGAGAGCGGGCGCGTCAAATGGGATTTTTAAGAATAATGAGAATAAAATTTTATTGAAAAGAATCTTGAAAATTAAGGTCTAAAAGCCATAACATACGACAGATGGAGCGGTGGACGCGGGATATCCCCAAAACAAAGCCGGGCCTCCCGGATACGCCCAAACGTCTCCAGTTTGCAAACACTTCTCAATTTGTGTTAGAATAGGCATATATTATGAGTTTGGCTCCGTTCAGCAACCTCGCCTACATGGAGTTGCTTTACAGTCGTTATCAGCGCGATCCCCAATCGGTCCCCGCCGAATGGCGCCGTTATTTCAGCGAGACGGTGGATGAAAAGAAGAATGGCAACGGGGATTCCAGTCCATCCTTCACGCCGCGTAGCATTTTCAACCCCGCCACCCTGGCCGCTCCCACGGAATTTAGGCCCGATACCCGGACCGCAGGCGTCCAGGAACGCCTTTATGAAATGATCCGCAATCATCGCGTTCGCGGGCACATGATCGCCCAGGTGGATCCATTGGGCTCACCGCGTCCGGTCATGCCTGAACTCGAACTGGATTTTTACGGCTTTTCCGATAGTGAACTCGATACACCCCTCAGCTTCGCCACACTGCCGTACGATACGCCGCTGACCGTCCGCGAAATTTACCAGCGGTTGCGCAATACCTACTGCCGTTCTATTGGCGCCCAATTCATGCACATCGGCGACGCTGCTATTCGCCAATGGCTTCAGCATCGCATGGAATTGACCCAGAACCACATCGACCTTTCGCGCGAGGAACAAATCCGTATCCTGACCCGGCTAACTGACGCCGTCATTTTCGAAGAATTTCTGCGCAAAAAATTCCTGGGCGCAAAGACGTTTTCTCTCGAGGGCTGCGAAACGCTCCTTCCATTGCTGGATTTGGCTGTCGAAAAAGCCGGAAGCCAGGACGTGCGCGACATCGTGATCGCCATGGCGCATCGTGGACGGCTCAACGTGCTGGCCCATATTGCGGGCAAAGATTTCTCGCGCATTTTCCGCGAATTCAGCGATAAAGAGCCGGAACAGTGGGAAGGCCGCGGTGACGTGAAATATCATAAGGGACACAGCGGTTATTGGACCCGGGCGGATGGAGAAAATATCCACATTTCGCTTTGTTTCAACCCCAGCCACCTCGAATACGTCAATCCGGTTGCCATGGGCCGTACCCGCGCGCGCCAGGACCGGCACGGCGATTATGTGCGCCGCCAGGTTTTTTGCCTGCTCATTCACGGCGACGCCGCGTTTGCTGGCGAAGGCATCGTCCAGGAAACACTGAATCTCAGCGAATTGGCCGGATACACCGTAGGTGGAACGCTGCACGTCGTTCTCAACAACCAAATTGGTTTCACCACCACACCTGAAGAATATCGTTCAACGGCCTATGCCACCGGCATTGCCCGTATGCTGCAGTCGCCGGTCTTTCACGTGAACGGCGAAGACCCGGAAGCTGTCGCGCAAGTCGTCAATCTTGCCCTCGATTTCCGCCAGGAATTTCAGCAGGACGTCTTTATTGATATGTACGGCTATCGCCGCCTCGGTCACAACGAGACGGATGAGCCCACATTTACCCAGCCCGTTCTCTATCGCGCCATCAGCCAGCGCAAGAGCGTGCGCGAAGGCTACCTGGAGCACCTCCAAAAATTGCACGGAGTGACCGCCGAAGAAGGCGAAAAAATTTCTCAGGAACGCCACGAAAAACTCGAGCGCGAACTTGCCGCCTCAAATCAAAACCAGAATAACGGGCATAACGGCCCGAAAAAGGGTGGCATTTGGAACGATTACGTTGGCGGTCCCGAACCGCGCCAGGAAACCGAAACGGGTATCGCGCCCGAACGGATCTCGGCGTTGCTTCACAAACTTTCCGATATTCCCGCGCATTTTCATCTGCACCCGAAACTGCAGCAGAGCATGGAGCGCCGCCGGGAAATGGCGGACGGCAAAGCGCCGCTGGATTGGGCTGCCGGCGAAGCTCTGGCCATGGCGTCGCTCGCCGAAGAGGGAGTGCGTATCCGATTGACCGGCCAGGACTGCGCCCGTGGCACGTTTAGCCATCGTCATGCCGTTTTATACGATAACGAAAATGGCTCCCCTTATAGCCCGCTTCAGAATTTATCGGATAAACAGGCGCCGGTCGAAATCGTTAACAGCCCGCTCTGCGAGTCAGGCGCATTAGGTTTTGAATACGGCTATAGCCTCGATTTTCCCGAAGCTCTGATTCTGTGGGAAGCTCAGTTCGGTGATTTCGTCAACGTCGCGCAGGTCATCCTGGACCAGTTTATTTCGAGCGCGGAAGATAAATGGCGCCGTCTCTCCGCCCTGGTCATGTTGTTGCCGCACGGATTCGAAGGCATGGGGCCGGAACATTCCAGCGCGCGCATTGAACGCTTTCTGACCCTGGCCGCCGAGGACAATATTCAAATTGTCCAGCCGACCACGCCCGCGCAGCTATTTCACCTGCTGCGCCGCCAGCAGCTTCGCAAATGGCGTAAACCGCTCATCGTCTTCACTCCAAAAAGCCTGTTGCGCCATCCCAAAGTGGTTTCGCCCTTGTCGGATTTTGCGTCCGGTCATTTCCAAAAATTTCTCCAGGACGATCTGCCGCCTGAAAGCATTAAGCGAATTCTGCTTTGCACCGGCAAGATATATTACGAACTGCTCGCTTATCGCGAACAGCACCAACGCAACGACACCGCTATCATTCGCATTGAACAGCTCTATCCATTGCGCGATGAAATGCTGGAGCAAATCCTGTCGCCTTACGCCGACGGCACCCGCGCGTTGTGGGTGCAGGAGGAACCGTTCAACATGGGCGCGTGGCGTTATCTCCACGAAAAGTTCGGGAAACATCTCTTTGGCCGTTTGCCGTTCGCGCCGATTAGCCGCCATGAATCCGCCAGCCCGGCGACCGGTTCCTCCTCCGCCCACAAATTGGAGCAGCGGCATTTGATTGAGCGCGCCTTTGGAGACGGAGAAGATGCCGGCGCTCCGCCGCTCAACCGCACCGCAGCCTCGCCTAAAACTCAGGAAGCCTAAGACGACCATAATGAGAGCGTTTTTCAACGGCCTGATTTTGGGAATCATCTTCGGCGTCCTGGCGTATTGGTATATCCAGAAAAAAGCGGACGAACATCCGGAAGCGCAGCAGCGCTACGAGCAGGCTGCTTCCCAAAGCGCCAGCAATGTTACTCAGGCTGCAGAGAGCATGTCTGATGCGTTCCGCGCCAAATTGGCGACGCTCGATTTGGATGCCGGCCAAATCAAAGATGAACTCTCGCACGGCGGCGAGGTTGTCCGCCACGAAGCCCACGACATCGGCCAGGCCGCTGTTAATGCGGCTTCCGACACCCGGGCCGTGGCCGATATCAAGGCCAAATACGCCATGGATCACTCGCTTTCCGCCTGGAAAATTTCCGTCAGCTGCAGTCAAGGTCATGTCAAACTGTCCGGAACGGTTTCGTCGCCGGATGATATTGGCAGGGCCGTTGCCCTGGCTCTCGAGGCCCCGGGTGTTCGCGATGTTACGTCCACGATTCAGGTCCAACCAAAGCATTAAAGCATTATTCCCATGTCCATTGAATTAACCATTCCCAGTGTCGGCGAATCTATTACTGAGGTCCAAATCGCCGAATGGCTCAAAGCCGATGGTGATACCGTCAAAAAAGACGAAAACGTTGCCGTGATCGATTCGGAAAAGACCACCTTTGAACTGCCCGCGCCGGAGGATGGTAAATTAAAGATTTTGCGCCAGGCCGGTGAGACCATTCCGGTGGGCGGCGTGGTGGGACAAATCGAGACCGGTGGCCCATCCGCCAAAGCCGAACCCGCCGCAAAGAAAGCCAAAGAACCCGAAAAAGCGCCAGCGCCGAAAAAAGAAGCGCCCAAGGCCGCCGAAGAAAAGCCAAAGGCTGAAGTAAAAGCTGAAAAACCGGCTCCGGCTCCGGCTCCGCGCCCGTCAACAGAGTCGCGTGCGTCCGCTCCAAAAACTTCTTCCGCCTCCGGCCGCGAAACGGAAGTCGTGCCCATGACGATGCTCCGCAAAACCGCCGCCAGGCGCCTCGCCGAAGCGAAACAACAAATGGCCATGCTCACGACGTTTAATGAAGTCGACGTGGGCGCCATCCAGGCCCTGCGCGCCGCGCACCAGGAGAGCTTTGAAAAACGCTACCAGGTCAAATTGGGTTTCATGTCCTTTTTCGTGAAAGCGGTCATTGACGGACTCAAACAATATCCGCAACTAAACGCCGAAATCCGTGATACCGACATCATCTATCACAACTATTTCGACATCGGTGTGGCCATTGCCGGCGAACGCGGTCTCGTCGTTCCGGTGTTGCGTAACGCAGAGCGCATGAGTTTCGCGGACATCGAGAAGGCGATTGGCGATTACGCCAAGCGTTCTCGCGAAGGAAAACTGAAGCCGGATGAACTCGAAGGTGGCACGTTCACCATCACGAACGGTGGCGTGTTCGGCTCACTGCTTTCAACGCCCATCATCAATCCGCCGCAAACCGGCATTTTGGGAATGCACTCGATCCAGGAACGGCCCATTGCGCTAAACGGCCAGATCGTCATTCGCCCCATGATGTATACGGCGCTGACGTATGATCATCGCCTCGTGGATGGCCGCGAAGCCGTGCTCTTCCTGCGCCGCATCAAAGAAGCGATCGAGAATCCCGCGAGAATGTTGATCGAGGTGTAGCGCTGGGCGATGGGAAATCATCCTCATTCTCATCGTCAGGGGCAATGCGTTGCCGCACAACGCATGATCATTCTTGCCGATTTGCCAAAGCCGCGCTATTAACAAGCGTTGCACGGGCTCAAAACGGCTACACGATCGGCCCGGTAAGTGAGACGTGAACTATCGCCCCGGAGTCGAAGGCGCTGCCCCGGGAATGTAAATCGTGAATACGGTTCCTTCTCCTTGTTGGGTATGCACATGGAGGGCGCCGCTGGCCTCTTTGACAAGCCGCTGAACGATGTTGAGTCCGAGCCCTGTGCCCTGGCGCGGCCCTTTGGTGGTAAAGTAAGGATGAAAAATCTTCGGCAAAACTTCGGCAGGAATGCCCGGTCCGTTGTCTCGAACCCATAGCTTTACCAACGGCGGCGTATTGTCCATGTTTTCCACATTCAGGAGCCGGTCATTCAGGCCGTCCTTGAACTTCGTCAAGTCCAGTGGCGCGCGCAGAACTTCCCCGCCCACTTCCACTCGATGCGGCTGGGGCGAACATTGAAAAGCGTTCACAGTCAAATTGAGCAGGACCTGAATCAAATCCGTGCCGTTGATTTTGACCCCGATGTCCTCGGAAAGCGGCGTCGCGACAAATTCATTCTCGTGGTGGGTAGGATGTACGCGAACAAGTTGTTCCAGGTCGCGAAGCAACTGGTTGACGCTGATCCTCGGGGCGTGTTCATCCGCCTGCTTCCTCAGAAAGCCCAGATAACGGCGGGAAATCTCGACGCAATTGCCCGTCTGCCTCGCGATGATGCGGAGCCGGTCCTTGATAAATTCCAGGTCTTCCAACTCCATCCGGGTGGAATGGCTGACACGCTGGTTGAGCACTTGGATAAAACCGGAGATCACCGTGAGCGGACCGTTAATGTCATGAATGATGCTGGCGTAGATATCGCCCCGCGTCTTGGCGATCTGTTCTTCGACTTTCTGGGCCTGCAATTCGGCGAGCAATTCCTGGACTTTCTCGGCGTCTTTGTGAATTTCGCCTTCGAGCCGGCGGCGTTGCATGGCTTGTGCCACGGCGCCGCGCATGGTGGCGATATCAAAAGGCTTATTGATGTAATCACAGGCTCGTAATCGCAATGCCTGGCGGATGGTGTCGGTGGTTTCAAACGCCGTCATCATGATCGCCTCGATATTCGGGCAAACAAATTTTAGGCGTTCCAGGACTTCGATGCCCGACATGCCAGCCATGCGAATGTCCAGCACGGCTACATCAATATCATTTTTCTTCGCGATTTCGATTGCAGTCGGCCCGTCTTCGGCCATGAGCAGGTCGTAGTCATCCTTGAAGATGACCCTCAACGATTGGCGCGGCCCGTCCTCGTCATCCACTATCAACAAGGTGCCCCTGCGTTTGGGTAAAACTACGGGTTCGGTTTCGTTTTCCAATGGTTCTGCGGATAATGCCATGCTGAAATCCGGTTTGGTTACTTTTTACGGAACTATTACTGTAAAATGTATATCGAAGACAGCCACGCTCAAGCAAAAAAAGCGAATTCCGACAAGTTTTAAAGGGCAGGCTGTCTTCTTCAGTCAGGATCCACGCCCAACTGATCATTCCCGGCCAGGGTGTCACTTTGGCTTTGCCGTAGCTCATGCAGCCCAGGCAAATCCGTGAAACCTGCATACCGGTTGTTCCAAGACGCGTGTAGATCATATGAATCCTTCTTTCCCTTATGCACTAATTTTCTAAAAAGTCCAAATTTTCGACGAATTAAATCGCCGCGATCACATCAGCGGTGCTTCGTACTCGTCCAATTCGTGGAAAAATATGCGTGACGGTATGCTCGTGCTGTGCGGCCGAAAGTGCCGCCATTGCATCTTCGACGAAAATCTGCTCGTAGCCTGATTCAAACGCCGCGCGGGCGGTACTCTCAACGCCGATGTTAGTGGCAATGCCGGTCAGGATGATTGTCGTCAGTTTGCGGCGGCGCAATTGCAGGTCAAGGTCAGTGCCGTAAAAGGCGCCCCATTGGCGCTTGGTAATGACGTGGTCCGATGGCTGGACTGAGAGCGCGGATGTCAATTCACTTGCGTTCGCAGGCATCTCGCGCGGCGGCGTCCACGGCTGATCACACGCCGGTTGCAGGCGGTCTTTGCCGTCGGCGGAAAAGGCAACGCGGACCCAGACGATGAATCCGCCTTTTGCGCGTAACGCCGAGGCGATTTGGGCGGTGCGTTCTACGACTTTTTTGGCTTCGTGCGGTTGCGTCGAAAACGATACAACGAGATTCTGCAGGTCAATGGCAACGAGTGCTGTTTGCGCGGGTGATAGATCTAATTTTTCCATAGTGTTCTCGCTTTCCTTCGTATTTTGAAACTGTGCAAAAAGAAAATAGCCGGGTTGCATGATGCAATTGCTTTTCAACCACCGAAAGCATTTTTGGGGACAATTTTCAATTTTTTTGCCGGATACTTGGCGTGGTACCAGCTTTTGAAGGTCCAAGGGAGAGAATGGTATGAAAGTTCTGGATTCAAAAATTCAGGAAAACAGCGTGACCATGCCGGTCGGGGCAAGACGCCTGGCCGGTGATCTGCGGACACCAGTGGGAGCGACGGGCATGGTGATATTCGCGCACGGCAGCGGCAGCAGCCGGTTCAGTCCGCGTAACCAGTCTGTCGCCCGCAATCTTCAGGAGCACGGCCTGGGCACATTGCTGTTTGATTTGCTGACGGAAGCAGAAGAGCGGCAGGACAGTTACACGGCTCATTTGCGTTTTGATATTTCACTATTGGCCGAACGGCTCATTGCCGTGACGAACTGGATTTCGCAGCACGAAACGACCCATGATCTGCCTCTCGGTTATTTTGGATCGAGCACTGGCGCCGCAGCGGCGCTTGTTGCGGCGGCGATGGATCACCGGGCCAGGGCCATTGTCTCGCGCGGCGGCCGGCCCGACCTGGCCGGCGAAGATCTGGGACACGTCCGTGCCCCGGTGCTATTGATCGTCGGCGAGAATGACGGTGAAGTCATTGAATTAAACGAACGGGCGCGTGAAAAATTGAAGTGTAAAAATTCAATAAGCGTTATTCCGCGGGCGACACACTTGTTTGAAGAGCCCGGTGCGTTGGAGGAAGTCTCGCGGCTCGCTGCCGAATTTTTTGCGCAACATTTGAAATAACCTTCCTATGGAAAGACGGGCAAAGAGCCGGCCAGGACCTGGACGTTTTCGTAAAGAAACCGTCGACGGGGAAGAAGGCGGCGAACGGGCATTTTCTTTCCTCGAAATCAACCAGCGCCAGGACAAACCGCGTTGCATTGGCCTCACAGAAATCCGCGGGCCCTACTACGCGCCTATGGGCAGGCGATATCTCGAAGACGTCCTCGAAACTATGGGAGAATACGTGGATTCGGTCAAATTTGCCGGAGGATCGTTTAGCTTGATGCCACGCAAAGCGTTGGAAGAGATTATCAACACGGCTCACCGATTTCAGGCGCAGGTATCCACTGGCGGATTCATCGAGCGCATTTTGGCGAAGAGCCCAAACCTCGTCGACCGCTATATCGCCGAATGCGCGGAAGTCGGCTTCGACATCATCGAGATCTCCGCCGGTTTCATTACGCTGCCGATTGAAGACTGGCTGGCGCTCGTAAAGCGGGTCCAGAAAGAGGGGCTCAAGGCGAAGCCGGAGGTGGGCATTCAATTCGGCGCGGGTGGCGCGAGCGAAGCGGATGCGCTCGAAGCTGCCGGTACAGCTTCTCCACAAACGGCCATCGAACGCGCCAAACGATTTTTAGACGCCGGCGCGGAACTGCTCATGATTGAATCCGAAGGAATCACCGAGAGCGTCAAATCCTGGCGTGCTGAAATTCCGGCGCAATTCGCCAATGCGCTCGGCCTGGAGCATGTCATGTTCGAGGCGGCCGAGCCGAAAGTTTTTTCGTGGTATATCCAGAACTTTGGGCCGGAAGTCAATTTGTTCGTCGACCACAGCCAAATCGTACAATTAGAATGCCTGCGCCGCGGCATTTGGGGAACGTCCGATTTGTGGGGCAGGGTGGTCACTTGGAAGGAATCCGAATAGAAGCCGGTGTTTTCGGCGTTCGATGTTCGATGTTTCCGCTTCTGGGAACTTTTCTCCCCCTGATTTCTCACACTATTCGGTAATAGACGCCTGTCGGCATAACCGGCGTCCGCATGGTCGTACTCGGTTTTCCCGACGGAGACTGCGCAACCGGCTCTTGCGATTGGGCGGTTGCGCACCCGGGAGAGGCCCGTTGCGCGTGGCGGGCCTCTCTCTGTGTAAATTAAAATCCATTGGGGACTCACTTGCCTTCAGTCCGGGCCCTTGAAGTGTCATTGTTCCGGTAATTGTTCGTAAAAATGAAAAATCCGGGAACCAAAAGTGATTTCAGCTCTCACACTTGCGATGAAACCCCTAAAATCAATTCCTCAACTTCTAATCGGCGGGATGACAGCGGCTTTTTTATTTTTAGCCGTTTCTGCCGCGCGGGCACAACCTAAAACCTTTTGGACTGGCCCGGATTTCGTATTCAACAATCCGGGCAATGGCGCTACGGACTTTGTCGACATCGTTCAGCTTACGCGCGATCCCAGCGCCGGTTTTACTACCGGCGGGCTTTATAATTCCGCGCTTCAAGCCAACCCGTTTACGGGGCCAACTCCTCCCGCCGGCACCGAGTGGGCTTTCGGAACTCTCGCACAATTCATGGCCGATACCAACAGTCTGACCTTCGGCGACTGCCCATTGGAGCAGGGAAACAGTCCGAGTGGTTTTGAGGGCACGACTTTTGTTGTGCATCTCTTCACCAATAATATCTATTTCGAACTCACACTGGATTCCTGGGGAGGCCAGGGCGGGTCGCTGCCAAAAAGCTTAAGTTACACCCGCAGCACGCCGGTGGTCGTGGCGACGCCGACAGTCTCGATTACCAATCCGCCCAGTAACGCCGTTTTCGCCGCGCCTGCGACGGAAAAAATCATGGCCAGCGCGAGCGTGAGCGCTGGCAGTGTGACCAACGTGCGATTTTTCGCGAATAGTGTTTTGCTGGGAGCCGTTGCCACGCCGCCATTCACACTGACGGCCAATAATCTCGCCGCGGGCAACTACGCGCTGACCGCGGCGGCCACGGCGGCGGGAGTTTCCGCCACGTCCAGTGTCGTGAACATCAGCGTGGTCACGCCTTTGACCGTTGCCTTATCAAATGCGGTAACGTTTTCCAGGACCAACTTTCAATTCAAATATCCGGCCAATGTCGGCTTGAGTTATGTAGTTCAAAAGGCAACAAACGTGTTCCAACCCAGTTGGATCCCCGTCGTGACAAACGTGGCTGCCAGCAACCCAACCGTTTTTGTGGATATTCATGCCACCAACACGGCTTATTATCGCGTGGGTCGTTTGCCCAACCCTTGATCCAGAGGCCCGAAATTTCAGTGCTTTTATTGAGCCTGCGTTGCCTTAAGAATTTCGGTCACGATTTGGTCTGAGAGATCGCCGCTGGTGGGAAAAACCATCTGCAGGTGTCCCCGGGCATCCACGATGATCGTGCGAAAATTGTGACTGATCGTTCCGCCGCTCGCGTCGTATTCGACGCCGGCGCCGTGGGCCAGTGCCGCGATTTTGTCCTGCGGTCCCGTAAAGAAGCTCCAATGGGCCGGGTCGTAGTGATAACTCTTCCCGTAATTGAGCAGCGTTTCGGGCGTGTCGAATTCCGGGTCGAATGAGACGGAAACAAAATGCCAATTCGTGGGGCCGTTCGTCATGGCTTCAAGTTTTTGCGATGCTTCCTGGAAGTTCCTTGAGAGACGGGGACAATAATCCGGCAACGGGCAGCGTGTGTAGAAAAAAGTGACCGCGATTGCCTGCCCGTGGAAATCCTCGAAACTAACTGCCTGTCCCAGCTCATTCGTGAATTTGTAATCAAGCAGCGGACTGTGCGCGCCACTCGCGCTGATCGTCGTTTTGGGAGTGGGATCGCGGGACAGTTTATCCTTGTCCAGCGCAACTGCGCCGATTTTCGAAAAGTGGTCAGCCCAACTTTCATTTTGGTTTACATGCAATTGAAAGGTCACTTTGTCGCCGCGCCCCAGGCCGGCCACGGCATCGGGATTCTTTAATGGAAAAGGCATCGTCATCGCGTCCATGTAATTCGAGATCACTTCGTTTCGAATGATGACTTCGTCTTTCCCGGGTTCGATTTTGACAATCACGCCTTTGACGGCAAAGGTCCGTGGGCCGGTCGCTGAGTCCGTTTGCGCCCGAAGAGTCCCGGTGCAAAGCAGTAAAATTGCAGCGACAAGACGGGCAGGTGATTGATACAAGAAATCCCTCATTCCAAGATGTCCACCGCGCCATCCGCCGACGTCACGGATTGGGCAGGAGGCCAACACGATAAAAATTGAACCCATTGATGGCATTCACATCGACAAACACTGTAGGATTAATTTTCGCCGTGTTCGTTGTCAAGGCTTGCCACCAGAGGCGCCTGGCGGGATTTTGTTCCCAATAATTCCGGGAACAATTACCCATTCCGCCGCTCTTAGCATTGTGCCGCGTAAACAATCGGAACTCCGCCGCAACCAACACGTTAGCGCCCTAATTGGCCTGTCAGCCGCCCTGGGATTTTTTTTGATCTCATGCGCCACCCATTCGCCTACGGTTGTGGCACCGCTTCAAATTCCCGGCGCACACTACGTCGGCAACCAGGCCTGCGCCGATTGCCACGCCGACATCGTCCGCAAATTTCCCACCAGCCCTCATTCGCGCCTGCATATTCAGGGCGCGGCTATGGCGGGGCAGGGCGGTTGTGAATCCTGCCACGGACCGGGCAGCGAACATATCCGCGCCGGCGGCGGCGCCACCCTCATTATCAACCCCGGCAAAAAACCGGACTCCTGTTTCCAGTGCCATCTCGACGTCCAGGCGGAATTCAATTTGCCGCAGCATCATCCGGTGACTGAAGGCTTCATGAATTGCGTGGATTGCCACGACCCGCACGGCGGCGACATCTTCAAGCCGGCAGGTGGCCTCGCAATGGCTCGGCAGAACGAAAGCTGCGCGCGTTGTCACGAGGCACAAACCCGGCCCGTGGTCTTTGAGCACGAAGCGTTGCGCGAGGGTTGCGCCACGTGTCACAACCCGCATGGATCCATAAACGAAAAGTTGCTCGTGGACAACAGTCTGAACCTTTGCCTGCGTTGTCACGCCCAGGCCCAGGGGCCCAATGTTCCTGCCGGCCACATTTTCATCGGCAGCTCGGACCATACTTCTTTTCTACGAATGGGTACTTGCTGGACCGCCGGTTGCCATACTGCCGTACACGGCTCAAATGTGGATCCATTTCTCCGTTATTGACCGTTCGGAATGAAACCATTCATCCAAAAATCCACCCATCCAATAATCCAGCCGTTCGCATTCGTCCTCGTTCTCGTCTTTGCTCTCGCTCCCCGGTGCGTCCAGGCTTCCGACGATCCCCCGAAAGCGTTACCGCCACCGGCCAATATTAATGTCGTCTTTGACCGTGACATACATCCTATTCTTGAAAACTCCTGCCTGCGTTGCCACGTTTCTCCAAAGCCCAAAAGCAATTTTCGGCTCGATAGCCGCGAATACGCCCTTGCCGGCGGCGATAACAACACCAATGACATCGTGCCCGGAAAAAGTCGCGACAGCCTCTTAATCGCTTACGCGGCCGGCCAGGTGCCGGACATGAAAATGCCTCCGCCCGGCCGGGGCGACTCATTGACTCCTCAGCAAATCGGTCTTCTGCGCGCCTGGATTGACCAGGGCGCCAGTTGGACGACCACAAACCGTCCGCCGCCGCCGGATTTGATTTTGCAACCCGTCATTGGCGGCTTCGCCGTGCATGGCAACCAGTCCAAATTCCGCGAAATCCAGGGCACGCGCCAGGGAGTCTCCGGTGGCGTAGATAGTTTTTTATTTGAGCAAACGACTCCGGATGAAAAGATTTCATTCTCCGGACGGGCAATTGTTCCCGATAACGATTTTGATTTTCGTTTCCTGTTGCAGGAGGCGGGCGGCGGATTTATCCGCGCCGGGTTTGACCAATGGCGAAAGTATTACGCCACGGACGGCGGGTATGATCCGTTGGTTCCACCGCGGGGATTCAATTTCAATCGTGACCTGTACGTGGACAATGGCCGCGCCTGGGCCGATTTTGGCGTTGATTTGCCGCACGGAACAGAATTGGTCCTGGGCTATGAATACGATTATCGAAAAGGCAATGAAGCCACGCTGGATTGGGGGCGCGCGAGTGGAAAGGATTTTTATCCGTCGACGCAATTGCTGGACGAACGAACACACGTCCTCAAATTCAACCTGACGAAAACCTTTTATGATTGGCGCCTCGAAAACAATGCGCGTCTCGAGCTCTATTCCCAGAATGATCAGAGCTCGGAATCGTACGTGACAGGACCCCGTGCAGCTCCGCTGGAATCGTTCCGGCCGGGAGATAGATATCATCAGGCGCAGGGAATGAATACGCTGACGCTCGAAAAGCAGTTGTGGGACTGGTGGTATATTGACGGCGGATTTTTTTATTCAAAGCTCAGGGGCGGCGATTTCTTCAATGAAACGCAAGTACTGCCGGCATCGACGAAGCAATTGAGCAGCCAGGAAATCACGTTGAGCCGCGAATCGGCAATTTTCAGCGTTGCCAATTTGTTCACGCCGATTCATTTCCTGACGATTTCGCTCGGCACGCAGAACGAATGGACTCGCGAAACCGGTTTTGGCCTGAGCATCCCGGATATCCAGTTAGGCGGCACCAACGTCCCGGCAAATTCCAGCTTGAGCGAATTCAAAGCGTCGCAAAACGCAAATTTTCGCTATCTGAGAATTCCCTACACCGTGGTTTCCGGCGACGCACAGTTCAGCGAAAATAATTATGGCATTGAACAGTATGAGAACGCTGTCGACCTTCAGCGCCACACCGCCGCGAATAATTTTCGCTACGACCTGAAAACCGGATTTAGCACATCACCGTGGCAAACGACTGATTTGACCGTGCAGTTCGAACGGCAGTCCAGTCTTACTGCCTACAATCAATTGGAAGACGTGTGGCTGGGCGTTCCCCCTCCAACCAACGGCTATCCGGCTTTTATCCTTGATCGCAACATCACCAGTGACCAATTCGAAACGAAACTGGTTTTGCGGCCGTTGACCTGGCTAAAAACCACTGTCACCTATCAGCTTACCGAAACCGATTATTCCTCAAAAACTGATCCCTTCCAGACGCTAACTGCCATAGCACCGGGCGGAGTCATCGTGGACGGCCATTGCGACTCTCAGACTTATGGTATTAGCGCAATGGCTACACCGTGGCGACCCCTCTACTTTTTGGGCGCGTTCACTTACAGCCACTCGCGCCTCGAGACCGCGAACAATGGCGATCCAGCTGTCACTCCTTATGGCGGGAATATTTTTACCGTCAATGCGGCAGCCACCTGGCTTATTAATCCCAAGGCCAGCCTTCAGCTTTCGTATTATTTTTCCACCGCCAATTATGCCCAAAACAACGCCGCGGCCACGGTTCCAGCCGGGCTCAATTATCAGCGACATGACGTGATTGCCGGCCTCACGCGTCAACTGACAAAGAATTTGTCAGGCACGCTCCGTTACGAGTTTTCCCAATATACCGAACCCTCCAGCGGCAACGCGAACAATTTCACTGCCAACGGCATTTTTGCAATATTGACCTATCGCTGGCCGTGACAAAAACCTTCAATCCTTGTCATTCTCACTTGCCGCGCCATAGCGAAGCGACGGCGGGTCCTCATTCTCATCGTCGCCATCCAGGGACTGAGGACTGTGGACTGTGGACTCCCGACTATGGACTCGGAATTACGGGCGTTATTTATCTTTGCAAACCACCGAAAACCGCCAAATTATATCGTCAAAAGTCTTGAAAACATTGGAACATTCACAGCCGCAATCACTCTTAGATGTGGCGACACTGATATGACCTATGGCCCGGGTCCTGGAATTTGAAAACGTCGTGGCCCAACATTATGGGCCGCTGTATCAATTTGCGTTCAGCCTTACCCGCAATGAAGCGGAGTCGTGCGATTTGACGCAGCAGACGTTCTACATCTGGGCGGCCAAAGGTCATCAGTTGCGCGATATATCTAAAGTGAAAACCTGGCTTTTTACGACCTTGCACCGCGAGTTTTTGGGTTCGCGGCGCAGGCAAACCCGCTTTCCGCACATCGAGTTGGACGACGCCGCGGGCGATTTGCCCGCCGTTCAGCCGGCGAGCGTCAACCAGCTGGATTCGGAACAATTGCTCGAAGCGCTCGGTCAATTGGACGAAGTATATCGCGCTGCCGTCGTGCTCTTTTATTTGGAAGATTACTCGTATAACGAAATCGCCCAGGTCCTCGACGTTCCGTTGGGGACCGTCAAATCCCGCCTGACTCGCGGCCTCCACCGGCTGCACCAGCTCCTGACTAACGTTCCTCCCAGACCATGAATTCCACCCAGGCCAAACAAATTTTAATCATCTACCGCCCGGGCATGACAGATGCAGACGACCCGGAAATTGCCGAGGCACTTTCCATGGTTCGTAACGATCCCGGCTTGTCGCACTGGTTCGACCAACATTGCGCGCGACAAATCGCTTTGCGCGAAAAAATCCGCCAAATCGCCCCGCCCGCCGGGTTGCGGGAGCAAATCATTTCTGAGTATGCCGCCAGGACAAAAGCGGCCTTGCGACGCGAGAAAATTCTGGCTGTCGGATGCGTCGTGGCAATTCTTCTTTCATTCGCCGTGCTCGCGTCAGTCTATTTGCCCCGCAATCACGTCGCGCCTCCGCTTCCCAATACCCTGGCGAACTATCAGAACCAGATGATCGGCGCCGCCGTAAGCGGATACTATATGACGGCCATGACCAACCTCGACCAGGTGCATTCATGGCTCGCCCAAAACCATGCGCCGTCCGACTATGTTCTTCCTGTGGGTTTGAAAAAGGCCGCCGTGACCGGGTGCACGTTCCAAAATTGGAAAGATGCCAAAGCTTCGATGATTTGTTTTCGCCAGGGCAAAACCTTGCCACAGGGACAACCGGGCGATCTTTGGCTCCTTGTCATTGACCAAACCGCAGTCAAAGACCCTCCCGCGGACGCTCCGCCACGCGTGGCCACAATCGATGGCCTGGCCACCGCAACCTGGACACAGAATGGCAAATTGTACTTTCTGGCTGCCAGGGGCGATGAACAAACGATTCAAAAGTATCTATGATACGCCTGCGAATCTCAGTCTTTATGTGCGATCATATCAGTTGCGCTTTAGTGATTCTACGCTATCAGCGCGACCATCTGCGTTGCCGCCGCCCTTGTAGGCCCGGTGCCCTCACCGGGCGTTTTGCTGTTTTAGCTACCCGCCGCCGCCTATCTATCCCATAGGTCCGATACTGGACCGTGGACCAGGCCCACGAACCGATGCGACCGTTCGTTGCAGCAAACCATCGGACGATAATTCTCCCTCTCCCAGCCGGTCCTCCGTAGCACCGCGTATTCAGTTGCGTTTGCGAATGCACAAGTTGTTCCGTCCTGCGGAGAACCACCGAGGAAAAATACTGCGAAGGATGGACGAGAGAGGGCAGGCCGTGAGGGAGAATCGCTCGATGGCCTGGTCAACCCTTCACCGCCTCAACAATCTTTTTCCCCGCAAAATGACACGCCGCCCGCGTGTCCTTCTTCACTTCGCGAAATTCCGGGAATTCGTCCTTGCAGCGGGGCATCTGCGCGATAGGACAGCGCGGATGAAACGGGCACCCCGACGGTGGATGAATCGGCGAGGGGACGTCGCCCGGCAGAACAATTCGTTTGCGCTTCGATTCCGGGTCCACTTCCGGAACAGCAGAAATCAGCGCCTGCGTGTAGGGATGTTGCGGGTCCCGAATCAGGCTCTTGGCTTCGGCCGCCTCGACAATTTTTCCAAGATACATCACCAGCACCCGATGGCTGATATGCTCGACCACGGCCAGGTCGTGCGCGATAAACAGATACGCGATCCCGTGCTTCTGCTGCAAATCCTGGAGGAGATTGATGATCTGCGCCTGCACCGAGACATCCAGCGCGCTCACCGGTTCATCACAGATGATGAGTTTGGGTTCCACCGCCAGGGCACGCGCGATGCCAATGCGCTGACGCTGCCCGCCTGAAAATTCATGCGGATAACGCTGGGCATACGTCGGGTCCAGGCCCACGGATTTGAGCAGTTCGACAATCCGTTTTTGGCGCGAGGATTTGCTGTCCGCCAATTGATGGATATCCAGCGCTTCGCCCACAATTTGGTCGACCGTCATGCGCGGGTTGAGCGAACCGTACGGGTCCTGAAAAATCATCTGGAACTTGCGCCGGCGCGATCGGAGCGCCGACCCGCCCATGCGCGTGATATCCTCGCCTTCCAGGCTGATTTCACCCGACGTCGGTTCCACCAGCCGCACGATAGCGCGGCCAAGAGTCGTCTTGCCGCAGCCGCTCTCGCCGACCAGGCCAAGCGTTTCGCCCGGGGCGATGGTAAAACTCACGTCATCCACGGCCTTGACCGTCTCGCGCACGCGGCTGAACAATCCGTGTTTGACGGGGAAATGAACCTTTAGATTTTTGACTTCCAGTAGCGCCACGGCCAAAAAGAATAGTGTGAAGCCAAAAAATTTACCAGAACCTTCGTAGCGCGGATTTCCAAACCTGCGCTACGACGACTGCCAACCCATCCACTCCCTCACGGTCGCGGCTCAGTGTTCAGAGTTTTGCGTTCCGCAATCGGCAATCCAAAATCGGAAATTGAAAACAGAGAAGGTGGTGGTAGGTGATGGATTCGAACCATCGAAGGCGTAAGCCAGCAGATTTACAGTCTGCCCCCGTTGGCCACTTGGGTAACCTACCAACCGTAAGCCATGAGCCGCCCAATAAGCCATGCCTGCGCAAAAAAAGCAATTCGTTAATTTTTAATTTTCATTCCGCTCAGGGCGGGACCACCCCACTACCGTACATTTCCTTGTCCCTCTCTCCGATTTAGGGCATTATTCTATTTTAAGTATGGGAAAGCGACGCGAAGCGCGGGAACGCGCGGTGCAATTTTTGTTTCAGCACGACCTGAATCCCCCGGAGGATTTGGAAGGCGCGTTGGACGAGTTTTGGGATAATCAGCGCGCTGCCGCCATTGCAGATGAACGGGGCGGCGCCCATTGGGGTCAACAAGTGGATTTGCCTCCGCCCACAGCCGAGGAATCCGAGACCCGCCTGTTCGCCGACCCCCTCATTCGCGGGGTGCTCCAATACCGCGATTCCATCGACGAAAAGATCAAGTCCCACACCAAAAACTGGGAATTTCATCGTATCGCCGCCGTGGACCGCAATGTCATGCGCCTGGCCATTTACGAAATGCTCTATCGCGACGATATTCCCCCGGTGGTGAGCATCAACGAAGCCGTGGATATCGCGAAGAAATTTTCAACGCAGGACAGCGGAAAGTTCGTCAATGGTATATTGGACAGAATCCGCGGCGAAGTCCTGCGCCCGGCCAAAAATGTAAAGTGATGTAAATGAAATTCGCCGATCTCCATCTGCACACCAGTTTTTCCGACGGGACCTTTTCGCCGGAGGAATTGGTCCTGCAGGCGCAGAAAAACGGACTGTCGTGCATCGCGGTGACCGACCATGACACCGTGGAGGCCTGTGAGCGCGCCGGGGCCGCATGCGCCGCCGTCAAGATGGAGTTCGTCCCGGGAGCCGAACTGACCGCCGAGCACGACGACACGGAGCTGCACATCTTGGGCTATTTTCTCGATATCCACAACAAAACATTGCTGGCGGAGATCGCTAAATTTCAAGTCGTCCGCCAGAGCCGCATCCATGAGATGGTTGCGCGCATCAACGAATTGGGCGTGCCGTTGAAAGCTGAATCGGTGTTTGAACTGGCCAATTGCAAATCGCCCGGACGCCCGCATGTGGCGCGCGCCATGGCCAAAGCCGGTTTTGTAAAAAACCTGGACGAGGCGTTTGAACGGTTTTTGAAGAAAGGCCGGCCTGCCTGGGTCCCTAAATTCAAAATTTCCGCGCTCGAAGCCATCGACCTGATCCATCAGTCCGGCGGCCTGGCCGTCATGGCGCATCCGGGCCTTAACCGCACGGACAGCATCATTCCCGCCATGGTCGCCGCCGGGTTGAACGGCATCGAATGTTTCCACACGAAACATTCCACCGCCATGTCCGAGCGCTACCTCGAAATCGCGGACAAATACAATTTACTCGTCACCGGCGGCAGCGATTGCCATGGTTTCAGCAAAGGCAAACCATTGATTGGCACCGTGAAATTGCCGTACGAACACATTCAGAAGATGAAGGCGCACCTGGCACAACCAGGAAAAGGCTCGCACGCTTCCGAGGCGGTCGCCAAATAAATAGAGCCCAAGTAAAGCAAAGCAACGCCCTTCGCCTTCGCATTCAAACAAATGGGATTCTTCGACAAATTCAAGGCGGGCCTGGCTAAAACCCACACCAAGCTCGTCCACGAAATCAAACGCATCGTCAGCGGTTCACCCCGGCTGGAAGGCGCGACGCTGGAGGAACTCGAAGCCGCGCTCATCGGCGCGGACCTGGGCATGGACATGGCGGCGCAAATCGTCAATGCCGTGCGAAAAGGCTACGAAACGCAAGGCGGCGCCGGGCTGAATGTCTTTGACGTCGCGGTCGGTGAGATCGAAAAAAACTTTGCGTCCACCGATAACCAACTCCGTGAAGTTCCCGGCGGCATTTGCGTGGTATCCATCGTAGGCGTCAACGGCACCGGCAAGACGACGACCAGCGCCAAGCTCGCGCATTTTATCCAATCCCAAAAGAAGACCGCCGTGCTGGGCGCTTGTGACACCTTTCGCGCCGCGGCCATTGAACAGCTCAAATTGTGGGGACAAAAGTTAAAAGTCGAAGTCATCGCCGGCGCCTATGGCGCGGACCCGGCGGCCGTCGCGCATGATGCCGTGAAAGCCGCGCAATCGCGCAATGCGAACTATCTGTTCATCGACACCGCCGGACGGCTGCATACCAAGCATAATTTGATGCAGGAACTGCAAAAACTGCATCGCGTGATGGGCCGGCAATTGCCCGGCGCGCCCCACGAAGTCCTGCTTGTGCTTGATGCCACCACCGGAATGAACGCCATGAACCAGGCCCGCGAATTCCATAAGGCCGTGCCCCTTAGCGGGCTGGTCGTGACGAAATTGGACGGCACCAGCAAAGGCGGCATGGTCGTCGCCATCCAGAAAGAACTCGGATTGCCCGTCAAATTTATCGGCCTCGGCGAACAGGCAGATGATCTGCAGCCGTTTGACGCGAAGGAATTCGCGAAAGCGATGTTTGAGGAATAGCCCGGGTTTTTGACAGGATGAACAAGATTTACAGGATGGGGACTTTCGAAGAAGAACCCTCGTCATAGGACGAATTCGGCAGGGGGGCCTTAGGACGATAGTTTGCGACTTTCATTATGAGATTCTTGTCACCGCGAAATACGGGTAAATACGCGAAAAGCGGGACGGAATTGACGGAATGGGCAGAATCTTAGCCGCAAAAGAACTCAAAGATCACAAAGATTTTCTATCCGTAGATTTCAGATAAAAACAGATTTAATTTGCGCGCGAAGATCATGAAAACCGCCAAGGACGCAACGGCTTTTGGATAAATAAATTCTGTCGGCGGTTTTTGGGGATGGGGCAATAGTTTTGGTTCCCCCGAAAGCTTTCGGGGTTCGTGTAGTTCGCGCGATTCGCGGTTCACACAATGCCCGGATTCTTTATCGCGAAATACGGTGGCAGCGCCACTGGCGACCAATACGCGAAAGAACTTCGTTTGCCCACCTCGGACTGTGGACTGAAAGCATGTGTGAAGTTTTAAAAGGGTTTACACTGTTTACATAGTTTAAAATCAATGGCTTAAGTGTTTACAAACTATTTACAAGGGGTTTACTGCCTGGTCTTCGCGCGAAATTAATCTGTGTTTATCTGAAATCTGCGGATAGAAATCCTTTATGAGATCTTTGAGTTCTTTTGCGGCTAAGATTCGTAAGCGTCACGCCAAGCACCTGCTTGACAGTGAAAGAGTAGCGGCATCGTAAGCGTCGTACTTTAGAGCAGTATGACGTTTAAGAAGCGGCTGGTTGTTGTACGGACAGTTGGTTTTTAGCCCAGGCTTGAGGTATG
>DATAST010000131.1:0-9550 GCA_036269115.1 Verrucomicrobiia bacterium
CATACCTCAAGCCTGGGCTAAAAACCAACTGTCCGTACAACAACCAGCCGCTTCTTAAACGTCATACTGCTCTAAAGTACGACGCTTACGATGCCGCTACTCTTTCACTGTCAAGCAGGTGCTTGGCGTGACGCTTACGAAAAGAGGGCAGACAGGAGCGCTAAAAAACCGAAATTACGAAGGAATGGATCACGAGACGGTCGTCCCGTCCTGGACAAGCATTTCATTGAAACGTTTGTGGAGTTTAAGTGTTACGGCTATGCCGTAAAATAGCACGGCGGAGAGCCGGGAAAAAATGGAAAGTCCCCTATTTTTATGCAATGCGCATTGAAATTTCTGCAAAAAATAAAACTATGACAGTCAGGCATCGGCAACGACCTTTCCATATCTAATGATCTGTGAATATCTATTGGTAAAATCGTCTTCGTCTCAATTGCCTCCGTCCAAAATCTCCCAATGCCAAAGCGGCCGACAAACTCGCAATACCCGCCAGCAAGAATGATAGCGGACGCATGGGAACGGAAAATGAAGTCGCGCCAAAGAATAATTTGAGTTTTTCGATGTTCCGTATCGCCCGGCTTGGGATTTCTAATATATGGAATATACTGACCGGATGCGTCGGTATCGTAGCTGTACTCGCCATACCCGATTTGAAGCGGGTATGAACCGATACAATGATCTCCGTAATAAGTCGTGCCAAACCGAATATATTCAATTGAATACACTTGCGCATTGCAATTCCAGGAAACCATGAACGCTACTGCCGTGGACGACAAAATCCTGGAGCGGGTTCTTTTCACAGGGATTGGCGGCCCAACTCGAATCTCACGGCTCAATCTTGAATTTCAAGGCGCCGGTTGGTTGCTCAATGTGGTTTTTGGCTGTAACGGTATGTCGAACTCCTGAAACTGATCAAAAGAAGCGACCTCAATTTGCCCATAGTATCGGTAGGCAACCGTGACTCGCTTTGTCTTGCCATAGGCCGGGTCAACTCCGAGCGCCCACTGTGGGTGCAAGTGAATCGAACCACCTTTGGCCAATGACCGAACTTCTTCCGTAACATCTACGGTGTCTGTGGGACCTATACCATAGACCGCTTTGAGAATGTCGAGGCCTGATGGCAGCTGAACCGCACTGGCATTGCTGATTGAATTGAGATTCCGCAAATCATGTATTTCCGCATTCTGGTTGCTGACAATCAGTGACAATTGCGCAATCTTCTCTGAAAGGTTTGACACAGAATCTCGAAGCTGCCCAACTCGAGGATCATTCTGATTTGAGCACCCGACCAAAGCGCATAGAAGAACAACCAAATAAATTGATTTTTTCATAACATTAATAGGCGATTTCCGTACAAGATTTGACAATAGTGTTGGACAAATGCTCCAAAGAATCTGTTCAAAGCTCACCCCGCACTCAGGTTTTGACGATTCCTTTTGAACCGTTTGAAAAACCAGATTCCCAGAAACCAGAGGCCGGCCCAAATGAAGGGATAGGTGACGAATGCTAAAGCCACCTCTTGCGAAGCTGTCAGCTGGTAATCCGTACCCAGCAAATCGATTGGAAAATGGACCAGCATACAGATCAAACCCAAGAGATTACCGCCGCCGTCAGGATTAATCGCCCCGAAATAATAGCAAAATGGCCCGAAAAAGGCTTCGGTCAGGACTCCCAAAAACAGATATAAGAATAGGCGCTTCACGATCGGACCTGTGGCCCAAAATTGATGGCCAGCCAAGATAAAAGCAAGGAACAAAGATCAAAGGCAATACCATCGAGTTGGGCCCATCAGAAAATCAGGCCGGAGAGAAGGCCGCAAATCTGTTTCGCGCTATCGCGCGGCTTCACAGTTAGCGGCTTGATTTTTGGGGCTTTTACCCAGGGCTGCGCTCACGGATTCGCCTGGCCCTGGGCTACAGATATTTCACCCAGGATGGGGTTTTAAGTTTGCTGCTTCGCAGAATGCATGGAATTACTCGTTGGTTAGAGCCTCCTGACGTCGTTCTTACGGAAATTTTCTTGTGCGATTTTTGTTCTGGCGGGTGCTATAACGTGATTGATGAGACCGGATTGCGAACTGTTGCGGGACTTTGTCCGAACGAATTCCGAGGATGCATTTGCCGAGTTGGTGAAGCGGCATCTGAACATGGTCTATTCGGCTGCGCTCAGGCAGGTCAATGGCGATGAGCATTTGGCCAAAGATGTCGCGCAGACGGTTTTTACGGATTTAGCCCGCAAAGCCCCTTCACTTTCGGGACACGCAAATTTATCGGGCTGGCTTTATACCAGCGCACATTTTGCCGCCACAAAAGTGATTCGCGGGGAAAGTCGCCGTCGTGATCGCGAAGAAAAATTTATGCGCGTAACAATCAATGAACCGGCATCCGACGACGATTGGAGCAAAATTCGATCCGCGCTGGATGAAGCCATGCACGAACTCAAGCCATCCGACCGGGACGCGATTTTGCTGCGGTATTTTGAAAACCGGCCGTTTGCCGAACTGGGCGCGACAGTTGGGTTGAATGAGAACGCCGCGCGGATGCGGGTGGAGCGCGCGCTGGAAAAATTGCGGGGCATTTTTGTCAGGCGTGGGATTGTGACCGCAGGCACACTGGCGTCCGTTATTTCGGCTAATGCGGTTCAACTTGCGCCGGCGAATCTTGCCGCGACGCTGACAACGACTTCCCTGATGGCTGCTACCGAAACTGGAACCTTCACACTTTTAAAAACTATGATTGCGACCAAATTGAAACTCACGGCCGGCGCCATCGCCGTTGCCGGCGTGGCGGCAGCTGCGTTTGTGCATCAACAACAGATCCAAACCCATTTGCGCGCCGAAAACGGATCGTTGCTGCAGCAAATTGCGCAACTGCAAACCGACAACGAAAGTCTTTCCAATCATGTTTCGGAAATGGCCGACAGTCAAAAATTGTCGGCGGACCAATTCAACGAATTATTAAGGTTGCGCGGCGAAGTTGGCGCGCTTCGCCGACAGGCAGGTGAAGTGGCACAATTACGGAACCAAAATCAACGGCTTCAAAACGCCACCACACAGCTTCAGTCTTCCAATAACCGAATGCAATTTGCCGACTCGGTTGCGAAATTTACGGCTGATGAAACCCAAATGGTAAACGCCATGAAACAGATTGGCCTGGCAAACCGGATTTATGCCGGTGATAACAATGAGCAATACGCGACCAATTTCGACCAGATGACGAACGAACTTGGCGGTTTGGTTTATAACGGGGTGCTGGACTATGTAGAATTTGTTAACACCGGCGTCGCCAATGAGCATATTCCACAGATGATTACTTTCCGCGAACGCACTGCCCGCCAATCGCCTGACGGCACATGGCATCGCGTTTATGGTTTGGCTGACGGCAGCGTGCAAACGGCCGTTTCGACCGACGACAATTTCAACGCGTATGAAAGGTATGATGCGAACGCGAAAGGGACCATCTATTCCCCGCAGAATCAGAATCAATAAGATGGTTTGAAAGGCTGAATATTTTAGTGAAAGTTTTGCTTGTTTGAAAATGGCGGCGCGGCTGACAATGATGGGAATGAAAATATATTTCGCTTCGATATTCCTGATCTCGAGCCTTGTCCTTTCGCACGCGCAAATGCAAAGCGAGGTCCCGCTTTGGCCCAACGGGGCACCGGGCGCGCTGGGAACATCTACCAACGATATTCCCACGATTACACCCTTTTTGCCGGGAACGAATGCTGCGCGCGCGGCCATGCTCATTTGCCCGGGCGGCGGTTATCAGTATCTATCGCCTCGCGAAGGGCGTGACTACGCTTTGTGGCTTAATCAGTACGGTCTGACGTGCTTCGTCTTGAAGTCGCGTCTTGGTTCGCATGGTTATCATTATCCCGTGGAGTATCAGGACGTGGAACGGGGGATGCGATGGGTTCGAGCGCACGCATCAGAATACAATATTGATCCGCATCGCGTAGGCATCATCGGGTCATCGGCGGGAGGGCACTTGGCTTCGATGGCATTGACGCATTTTGATGCCGGGGACGCGAGGTCGTCTGACCCCATCGAACGCGAAAGTTCGCGGCCTGACTTGGGCATATTGTGTTACGCCGTTATCACGATGGGCCCGTACACGCACGCGGGTTCCAAGGCAAATCTGCTGGGGCCGAATCCTTCCCAGGAGCTTGTCGAAAAAACATCGAGCGAACTGCAAGTCAGCAAAGACACGCCGCCTTGTTTCATCTGGTGCACGTACGAGGACAAGACAGTGCCAATGGAAAATTCGTTGATGTTTGCCGAAGCTTTGCGGAAGCACAACGTGCCGTTTGATTTGCACATTTATCAGCACGGTCGGCACGGCATGGCCCTTGCTGATACGGCGCCGTTCGCCCATCCACATCCGTGGGCGAATGATTGTTTATTTTGGTTGAAACAGCACGGATATATCAGCGAATAAGCAAACCCGGACACGCTAAAGTTCCGCCCGCTTTACGGGCGGTGACGGCGGTGGCAGCGCCACTTGCGAAGAGCGCCGTCCCGGGTCATGACTTTTATTATTAAATGTTAAGTAGATGTAAAATACCTGAAACTTTTTGTGGCAAGGTTTGTTTCTTTAACGTAGCTTGCGGATGATTTAAGACCCAACGCAGTTTGCTTTATGGCCACACTGGCAAAAAAATTTGTGACGTCGCTGACCGACACAGCTTTGTTCCTGCAGGAATGGCTTGCCAATCCGCAAGGCGTGGGAGCGGTCGCGCCCAGTTCCAAAAGGCTGGCTGACACGATGGCGAAGTGGTTGCCGTCCGATCCGGAAAGCTACGTGCTCGAACTGGGACCGGGCACGGGTGTGGTGACCGAGGCGTTATTTCGGCGCGGTTTGCGCCAGGAACGGCTGGTTGCCATTGAACAAAATTCCAATATGAGCCGGATGTTGCGCGAGAAATTTCCCCGCGCGCAAATCATCAACGGCGACGCGTGGAAACTGGATGATCTGTTGCGCCGGCGGCGCGAACCGATCGAAAAGGTGGGCGCGGTCATTTCGAGCCTGCCGCTCCTCAATTTTCCGCCTGCGGAAGCCGAGCGGCTAGCCGATAAAATCCGCGCCGTTCTCGACCCACACGGCAAATGGGTCCAGTTTACCTATCGAATTCATCGCCTGCGCCCGCGTGGCGCCTCCAGCTTCCGGCTGCGCGCGACGAAAATTATTTGGCTCAATTTGCCCCCTGCCCGCGTGAGTGTGTTTCAGAAGTAAGAGTCGATTTAGATTAATTCTAAATCTTGACCTGCTGGCCTTTCTCCTATAGGTTGATCCTTCGCGATGAACGCCGCGGAGAAACAATCAAACTTCAGCCGTCGCCTGACGACGAATGGCTTTCGTTTTACGCCCCAGCGGCAGCAGGTTTATGACGTGCTGCTGCACAAGCGCGATCATCCCACGGCGGACGAGGTATTCATCCGGGCGAAAAAGCAAATGCCGGAGATATCACATGCCACAGTTTATAACTGCCTGGATGCGCTGGTCAAATCCGGCCTGGTACGGCAGGTGACGCTCAATCGCGGCGCGGCGCGTTTTTGTCCGAACATGCACGAGCATTGTCATTTTTATTGCGACGAATGCGGCTCAGTTTTCGACGTGGGTTTGCCGTGCGAAGCGCGCGATGCTGTGGCGCTGCCGCGCGGATTTCGAGCCGAACATTTTGATATCGCCATCCACGGCCATTGCGCCGGGTGCGCCAAAAAGAAATAAAACAGGACAGGGAAGAATTTTTATGCCGACAGCAACTGACACGATCGAGGGCCTGGTCCAAACCGAATATAAATACGGTTTTTATACGGACGTGGAAACGGAGTCCGCGCCGCCGGGATTGAACGAAGACACTATCCGCCTGATATCGAGCAAGAAAAACGAGCCGGATTGGATGACTGAATGGCGATTGAAGGCGTATCGCCATTGGCTAACGCTCGAAGAGCCGACATGGCCCAAGGTCCATCACGAAAAAATCAATTACCAGGATATCACGTATTATTCCGCGCCGCGGAAACGCGGGGACGGTCCCAAGAGCCTGGATGAAGTGGATCCCAAACTTCTGGAGACTTACGAGAAGCTCGGCATTCCTCTGCGTGAACGGGAGCGTTTGGCCGGTGTGGCCGTGGACGCGGTGTTTGATTCGGTTTCTGTGGGGACGACATTTCAGAAACAGCTTGCGGAAAAAGGGGTCATCTTTTGCTCGATGAGCGAGGCGGTTCGCGAGCATCCGGACCTGGTCCGAAAATACATTGGCGCGGTCGTGCCCTATACGGACAATTTTTTCGCGGCGCTGAACTCGGCGGTGTTTACCGACGGCTCATTCTGCTACATCCCCAAAGGTGTGCGCTGCCCAATGGAGCTTTCGACGTACTTCCGCATTAATGCGGCCAAGTCCGGCCAGTTTGAGCGTACGCTCATTGTGGCGGAAGAAGGTTCCTACGTGAGCTATCTCGAAGGCTGCACGGCGCCCATGCGCGATGAAAATCAATTGCATGCCGCGGTGGTGGAATTGATCGCGATGGACAATGCCGAAATCAAGTACAGCACCGTGCAAAACTGGTATCCCGGGGATGAGAACGGTCGCGGCGGCATCTACAATTTTGTGACCAAGCGCGGCTTGTGCAAGGGACGCAACTCGAAAATATCCTGGACGCAAGTCGAAACCGGTTCGGCCATCACGTGGAAGTATCCCAGCTGTGTGCTGTTGGGTGACAATTCCAAGGGCGAATTTTATTCGGTGGCCGTCGTGAACAATATGCAACAGGCCGATACGGGCACGAAGATGGTCCACATCGGCAAAAACACCCGGAGTACGATTGTTTCGAAGGGCATTTCCGCCGGGCGCGGCCAAAACAGCTATCGCGGCCTGGTCAAAATCCAAAAGACCGCCGAGAACGCGCGTAATTTTTCGCAGTGCGATTCGATGCTGATCGGAAACAAATGCGGCGCGCATACATTCCCTTATATCGAAGTGAAGAACACGACGGCCAGCGTCGAACATGAAGCCACGACGTCCAAGATCGGCGAAGACCAGATATTTTACTGCAACCAGCGCGGTCTGGCCACTCAGGACGCGGTAAACATGATCGTGAATGGCTTTTGCAAAGAAGTTTTCAAAGAATTGCCGATGGAATTTGCCGTCGAAGCGCAGAAGCTCTTGGGAGTGAGCCTTGAAGGAAGCGTAGGGTGAGGTTATGACAGATAAATCCGTTGCATTGAAAACAATAGCCAATTTGCCTGAAAATTCTTCCATGGAAGAGATAGCTGGAGAACTTCAGGTGATGGCGGCAGTTCGCAAGGGCAGAGAGGATGTCAAAGCTGGACGAGTGAAATCTCATGCTGAAGTCGAAAAGATCTTAGAGACATGGATTTCAAAATAGTCTGGACTGATTCAGCGATCGCGGATTTGAGGGGATTTTCGAGTACATCTCGCGTGACAATCCATCAGCCGCTGAGATGACCGGGCGCGGAATCCTGGACCATGTTAAAATTTAGAAATGTTTCCTTTTATCGGCCCTGCGTATCCGAGGCGGACAAGTGGCGCGATTCGCGAAATAGTCTACGGCAAATATCGAATTTTTTACGAAGTAACTAAACAGCCAAAAACAGTCCGTGTTCTCCGCATCTGGCATGGCGCACGCGGAGAACCAAAATTGACATGAGCAAACCAATACTTGAAATCAAAAATCTCTCGGCGGGTATCGAGGGCAAACAAATTCTGAAGGGCATCAGCCTGAACATCGGACCGGGGGAAGTGCATGCGGTGATGGGCCCGAATGGCTCCGGAAAGAGCACACTCGCGGCGGTCCTAGCCGGACGTGACGGGTACGATATTACCGGCGGCGAAGTTCTTTACAACGGCGCGGATCTGCTCGATCTCGATCCCGAGGAGCGCGCGCGCGAGGGCGTCTTTCTGGCGTTTCAATATCCCGTCGAGATTCCCGGTGTGAACAGCACGTATTTTTTGAAGGCCGCGCTGAACGAAATTCGCAAGTCCAAAGGTGAGCCGGAGCTGGATGCGATTGAATTTCTCAGCCTGGTCAAAGATAAAATCAAACTGCTTGAATTAAACGAGGATCTGCTCAAGCGATCGGTGAACGAAGGTTTTTCGGGTGGCGAAAAGAAGCGCAACGAAATCTTTCAGATGGCGGTGCTCGAACCCCGGCTGTCGATCCTCGACGAGACCGATTCGGGCCTGGACATCGATGCGCTGAAGGTTGTCTCAAACGGGGTCAACAAATTAAAGACCCGGGAAAACGCGCAATTGGTCATCACGCACTATCAACGACTGTTGAATTACATCGTGCCTGACTTTGTCCACGTGCTGGTGGACGGACGCATTATAAAATCCGGCGGAAAAGACCTCGCGCTGGAACTCGAGGCCAAGGGATACGATTGGGTGATTAAGGGGAACTGAGGGAATGCGGAACGCGGAACGCCTAATATCGAAAGACCGTGAGACCGTGAGAAGATTAAATGGCGCACGCTGGTGGCATTTACCTTCGCCAAGGCTACGGTGGACAGGGCGCCACTTGCGATTGGCGGAAGGGGACTTCCGCCCTACCAATACTGAACGCCCAACATCGAATAAAGGACGCCTCAGTTCGTGATATAGATCTGGTTACGCCGGGCGTTAACTGAAACGGCGGCGCTGGAGATCGGCAGCAGGGCGAATCGAACCGGGATTATGAACCGTACCGGGAGTGACACCGGTTTTTGCTTTGCCTCTTTCACCTTCAATTTTCGGACATTCATTTGAGAATTCAGGGTTGTTTTTAGAGTTGTTGTTCTAATGAGGCGTTAGGGGAGCTGTAAATTTAGACCCCGGCAACCGGGCCTAGCAAGGTTGCCGGTCGTACGAGCCGGTATTGCATAGGGGGTTGGCAGATTGGCTGCCGGGGCGACTGAGAAGTCAGTAAAAGCGTAGCTCCCGGCTGGGCTTCTGATCCCCAGCCGGAAGCGGTTGCCGGAGAGAGCTCCGGTTCCAAAATCTATAGTCGCGGTAAATAAATCGTTCTTTAATACCCCGGCGGTTGTCATCGAGCCCCCGGCGGTCGTGCCCTGCCCACATGCAGTCACGACCGCCGTCGCCATGGCAGTCAACAACAACAACCGAATTACGAACCACTTCGTCATTCGTATCCTATTTAACAGAAATTCAGGGAAAGATAATGATTTAGGGACATAATCCCCGATTTTAGGGGTGGAATGCACTTGGGGAGGGGTGGAATGGCAGGGAGAGAAAGCTCCAAAATCCAAACACCAGGGAAGATCCAACATTCAACATCCAATGCCCAATAAACTCCAAACTCTAGGGCGGCTAGTGTAGTGTAACAGTAATGTCTTTACACGCAGGCTGGGCTTGTTATTTTGGGTCTATGTTTGAAACTCCCCCAGCTGTTAAGATGAGCGATGAGCAAAAGCGGATTCTGGAGGCGTGGGCGCAAGCTCCGCGCACACCGCAAAAGATTGTTCTTCGCAGTCGGATTTGTCTGTTGGCCGCGCAAGGCAAACCCAACCAAGTGATCGCTCAGGAACTC
>DATAST010000132.1:0-2168 GCA_036269115.1 Verrucomicrobiia bacterium
GGTTGAATCGGCCGTAGGGTTCTCTGCCGCGGTCCATGCGGCTGAAAATGGGAAGTTCGATCTGGTGATAATGGGCCACTCCATTCCTTCTGCCGATCAAGACTTCATTATCAAACAATTGAAGGCGCTGTCTAATGCTCCCATCCTGGCCCTGCGCCGGCCCAATGACGGGCCTCTTGAAACTGCGCAATACAACCTTGATCCGGACGACCCCGAGCGGTTTCTCATCTACGTCAGGGAAATCATCAACCACAAGCGGCGCTAGCTCCAAAGCGAATTTTTTACGTCCGTGCGATATGCTCGCCTGCCTTCTTGTAATGAGAAAATTAATTTTTTTATCGCAGCGGCCTCTATTTCCGTCCGCGATTTTTCCTCTACTGTTTGAAGCAGGTTTTATCCTAAATCCCGCACATAAGGCCATCAGTCCCCGGAAAGACTTCTGGCCGGCACCCCCTCAAAAAAGGCCAGAGACTCCGCATGACTCTGGCCTCATTTTTTGCTTCCCGAAAGCCTTTTCTCAAAGCCATCAACAGGAGAATTTGCTCACGATTCGGCCCGGAGCAGTAGACATATGCCGTCCGATGATGGTCAGATACTTTGTAATCTACGGAGTCACCCGATGACCGCAGCAGACTTTCGCAGGATCGCACTGGGCCTGGAGGGGGTGGAAGAGTACTCCCATGCAGGATTGCCGGCTTTTCGTGTCGGGGGCAGGAAATTTGCTTCGCTGGCCTCGCAGGCAGAGGGCTACGGAAATCTGATGCTTACGCTGGAGCAGCAGGCGGCGTTCGTGGAAGACGCGCCCGAGATTTTTCTGCCGATTCCCGGCGGCTGGGGACGGATGGGACATACGCACATTCGTCTGGCGGCTGCGAGCCAGGACGTACTGGTGGGTGCACTGCGAACCGCATGGAAACTGCGAGTTGAGAAGAACGCAAAGACAAGCCAAAAAAAGCCCCATGCGGCGGAGCGCAGCGGACTAACAGATAAGAAACGCGGGAAGCCACGACTATGAAAACAAGAGCACCGAGCGTTAATCGCAATAAAAAGGACTTGTCACCCGAACAACGCGAAGAACTGCTCACGGTATTGAAGGCCCGTTTTGAGAAGAACATGGACCGCCATCAAGGTCTTGAATGGGCCAAAATCCAATCAAAGCTGGAAGCGAATGCTGACAAACTGTGGTCACTCAATGAAATGGAAAGAACCGGCGGTGAACCAGATGTTGTTGGCCATGATAAAAAGACGGGCGAATACATTTTTTACGATTGTTCAGCGGAAAGTCCTAAAGGCCGCAGAAGTCTTTGTTACGATCCTGAAGCGCTGGAGTCCAGGAAAGAACATAAGCCGGCAGATAACGCTATTGGTATGGCAACGGCCATGGGCATTGAGCTTTTAACGGAAGAACAATATCGAGAGTTGCAGAAATTTGGAAATTTCGATACCAAAACATCGAGCTGGGTGAAGACGCCTTCTGCTATCAGAAAACTTGGCGGCGCCCTCTTTTGTGATCGCCGCTACGACACTGTTTTCGTGTATCACAACGGTGCGGAATCTTACTATGCCGCCAGGGGCTTCCGTGGCTCGCTAAGGGTCTAAATCTTGGCGAGTGGCGCACGCTTCCAGTTTTTCTTTAACTTGCCCTATGGCGGGTGCCCCACCGGTCCCGGCCCTTCAGATACCCTCTAAACCCTAGAAAACATGTGGTATTATGGGCGCATCGTTCACAAGATTTTGCCAGTCGTAATCCATTTTCAACCGAGGTTGATTTGCCCACAATGATTCGTCATCTGCCGTTCGTGTGTGTTTTGGCCGCCGCTCCGTTATTCGCGCAGACCCAACAGCCAGCGCCGCCGCCTGCTCAAAGCTCGCAACCGCCCGCCGTCGCAAACCGCCCGCAGCCGATACAGCCGTCAGCGCCCGTTGCGCCGGATGCGCCGGTGGTCACGGTGCATGGCGTCTGTCCGGAAGGGCAGAAGGCGCCGGCCGATAAACCCGACGCCTGCACCATCGTTCTGACGCGCGCACAGTTTGAGGGCCTGGTGGCATCGCTCAACGTGAACAACACAAACTATCCGCCGCCCGCGCTGCGCGGCTTTGCCACCGACTACGCCACCATATTGGCCCTGGCCAGCGCCGGCGAAAAAGCAGGCGTGGAAAAGGACCCG
>DATAST010000133.1:0-1902 GCA_036269115.1 Verrucomicrobiia bacterium
AGAATCAAGGCGCACCGAGCATTCGCGGCAACCAAATGAATCTTGGTGGTGCATCCGCCCCGGGAGCGGCCGATGGCTTGCGGCCCGCTTTTTTTAAAGCCCCGGTGCCATCGGGATGCACTTTGACCGTTGTGCTGCCCAGGGAAAGAGCCTCCATGCGCAGCGCCAGGATTTGCTCTTGTTGCAGACGGGTAAAGACCCGGTCCATGACGCCTGCCTTGCTCCAGCGGTTCATCCGGGTGTAAATGGTGTGCCAGTTGCCGAAGTGCCTGGGCAGTCCGCGCCACTTGCAGCCGTGCTCGGCCACAAATAATATGGCGTTGAGTACTTGAAGGTTGGTCAGACTCACATTGCCTCGCTGCCGGGGCAGGCAGTCGGCAATCCGCAAATATTGGCCCTCAGTAATTTCCATCGGCCAATCTTACAGTTGACCGTGCTCGCCATCAATTAGTGTTAACAGGCCCTAAAACGTTTACATATTTACTCAGCCAACAAATCGAACTTTTTCCAACGATGGACGACTGGAGCGGCATTGATCTCGGCGACGCCCATGAGAATCCGTTCTTTGAGTTCGGCTTTGGATTTGACTCGGATTTGTCGCAGGAAAGTGTGCGCCATCTTCCCAAAGAGCGTTTCCACCAGGTTCAGCCACGAGCCGTGTTTGGGCGTGTGAACATACTTAAAACGGTTGGGCCGGCTCGCCAGATAGGCGCGCGTTTCCTTGGAAATGTGCGCCGAATGGTTGTCCAAAATCACCCGAATTGTCGCCGCCGCCGGGTAGTAGGTGTCCAAGTCTTTGAGCAGCGCGACGAATTCCCGGCTCCGATGCCGCTCCTCCACTCGGGCTACTACATGGCCATCATGCAAGTCCAACGATGCCAAAATTGAGAGCGTTCCGTGCCGCTTGTATTCATGGTCCCGGCCCGCCGTCGAGTGCTTTTGCGGCACTGGCGGCAAATCCGGCGCCGTATTTTCCAAAGCCTGGACGCCGGGCTTTTCGTCAATGGACACCGTGATAACCGGCGGCGTCCCCGCGGTCGAAGCGGCCTGGTTTTGCAGCATCACCTCCTGATAGACCATGAGCACTTCTTTCATTTTGACTTCAAATTCCGGATCGCGGCGCTCCAGATAATACTTCACTTTGTGCGGTTGCAAATGCTGTTGGGCCAAAATCCGTTGCACGGTGGCCTTGGCGGCATCGCCAAACTCGGATGTCCGGCTGCCGACGCGTGCCCTCGGACATGGTTGGCCAAGGCCTGGCGCGTCCACAATTCGGAGGCGTAGCCAAGCTCTTTAGGCTTAGCGCAAGCCAGATGCACCACCCAGGCTTTGGCCTCTGGGGTGATGACGGGCTCTTTGGGGCGATGGAAGCGGTCTTTGATGCCCCCTTCCAGGCCCATCTCCAGAGTCTTATGCACACAATGGTAGATCGTCACCCGGCTTAGATTCAACATTCGCTGGATAGCCGAAGGGCTCTTGCCCTGGTGGTATTGAAGCAGCAGGCGCGCCCGTTGCACTTCGCGCACCGGGGCGGAACGAGACGCGCTCAACGTTTCCAGACGCTGGATTTCCCCGGTGGTCAGGACCAGCGCTGGAAGTTTGGACTTTCCGGCCATGCTCCATACAAGATGCCAGACCGCCCAAGCGTTGTAAATGTTTTAGTGAAACGTTATACTAGTCCGGATCTCACGGGAGGGCGGTGCCAAGTCGCACGGGCATTAATTTCACTTTTTGAACTGCCAATCGCGGCTTGAATAATAAATCGCCAGCCACAGTGGGATTTTGGGCCGCTCACCGTGCCGTTCGGTTTACGCAGACCTGGCGGAAAAATTGCCACGCTTTAACGGGGGCGCATCTCAGTTTCTTGCAGGATTGAATAGGGAGTGAGGGAATAGGAGATGC
>DATAST010000134.1:0-17997 GCA_036269115.1 Verrucomicrobiia bacterium
TGATAGAACGCAACAAAGGTTCTCTGTTCGATTGGCTCTTGGGTGGAGGAGGACTGCTCCTGGTAACGGCAGTAGCTCGCCACTCCATGCGGTTCATCCTCGGCTTTTGGAAAAAAGGCCATTTTTTAACGGGCTGCTAACAAAATTATTTGGCCAGGCACCATCAGCAACCGCCCACTTTTAGCGGATTGCAACCGTCGAGTCCGTGGCACAAATATCGCGGTTAAAACATCACTATTACCTACCAATGCAGGCTTGAAGTCACAAAATAAGGAATCCCATTTTGTCAACCGCCAAACAGGCTCAAACAGTATGACCACTCGAATCCTTTCTTCCGAAATTGCACGCCGGAGAAAATCGCTGACCCAAACTGTAACAAAAGTCGTTCCCGACAGACGCTAGTGAAATACACCCTAAAAAGCATACTGATACGGTAATAAGTGAAATCCACAATCCAATATAAAAATAATCGTCTTCGTAAACCAATCTAACGCAATGACGCCCGGGCGGTACCTGCACTGCCTGAAAGTTATAATTTGCGCGCCACAACTTGGTAGCATGCCCATCTATGTATGCACGCCAGTCGTGGTAATAGGTCTCGGCAACAACGAGCATAGTTGTTTTCGGCGTATCTACAAATACCGTCATTCGGTCGGGTGATAGTTGCGCATTTTCAATATGCGCTTCGAGGCAGCGACGTGCGACGATCAAAGATTCAGCCTTTTCGGGAAGGTAAACGCTTTCATCAGGATGAAACGTGACATTTAAGATTTGCTTCAACGTTATCTCTTCATTGGCAAAGACGGGCCTCTGGCCAATGGAAACTATGGACATAGGATTATTGCAATGCTGCCACTCACCGATTCCTTTCGGCACAAACGCGTGCTCAACACAAAGGAATTCCAGTAAAGGACTGCCAATCAGTGACCCTTGTGCAATCTGATCTTCTATCATCTCCTGTGGTGCAGTCTTCAGCGGAAATCCTCCGTAAACCGACGGCAGACTGTCAAGAATGTTAATATCACCGTATAGTAATCCGCGCAAGCGGGTCACATAGGCGTAATTGCTTATAGGCATTATCCTATAATCTTCCAAAAATGGCACCGGTGCCACTCGCTGTTTTACGTCCCATTTTCGGTCGTTTATGATCTTATTAGAATCATATGCTTTTACCGCAACACTGGGAGCCAGCATAGCGGATTGCAAATGCAGATCAAGGAAAATAAGCACGATGACACATGTGAGTAAAAATCGCTTCGCAATGGAGGTTATTGTTAGCAGCACGCAACCGACAATGGAAATCAAATAAATCACCCTTGCTTCTGCGCATTTATATACGTAATGAGTATCATCCATGATTCGTGGATCTCGGCATTCACAGATGCCCACCACTGCTATACCAAATATCAATATCGCGACGTTCAAAAGGGCAATTTTTAAAAGCCGTTTTCTCTGAAAACGCGAAACGGCGTGCAAGGAATCAAATCCGATGCCGGCCAATAGTGGCAACCCTATAGCGGAAAAGACTAAAAACTTGACCGGATATCGCATGTACCCGATTTGGGGGACAAGGCGCTTAATGGCGGGAAAGACAGGCAAGTTGTTTCCCATCGCCATTAGAATGCCGAAAGTGACTAATCCCCAAAGAACGCAACTTCGCCAATTGTCGGACTGAATTGATATCAGAGCCAGAGCGATAGTGCCAACTCCCATGTAATAGGAACTGATCCACTGCTGATCATAAAAGGTGAATATTCCTTCGGAATTGCGGAGCATGTGAAAAGGAGGCACAAGAAAATTTGCAATTCCGTTTAGCGGCATTTGCCATATGAAGCCGCCGTAAACATCGCTTCGCTGCGAATGAAGCAAGAGATCTAAAAATGGCAACAATTGCACAGAAGCCAGGCATGCGGTTAAGGCCACCACGACAAGGAATTTTATGATCATCTGAGCTTTATCGTCGCATTTGGCGCATCCTATCAGCCAAAAGGTTATAACCATACACCAGGTGAAAAAGACAATTTCGGGCGTTCCAGCAAGCATTTGCATTGCAGCGACGATCGCAGCCAGGAATAGCCTGCGGCCGCCAGCGTTCAACGCAGAATCAATAGTCAGCATAACCCATGGCGCCCAAGCGAGTGTAGCAGTATCGGCCACCCTGCAGAGCTCGCTAAATGTGAAACCATTAAACGAAAAGACTATTCCAGCAATAGCTGATGATGCTTGATTGTTCGTCCAGCGGTTTGTAAGATAATACATTCCCATGCTGCCTAGAAGTAGATGAAGAACAGAAAAAGTCCCCAATGACCATGGCATTGGCAAAAGAGCATAAAAGGCGGAAAAAGGATACAGCGTTGCCGAGTCCCACTGCGCCAGGAACGGTATGCCGCAATCATTTAATGGATCCCAAAAAGGGATTTCATAATGGTAAAAGCACACTCTATCAAAAAAAGCCAGCGGATAAGCAAACGCGCAATAATCGCCATAAAAAAATGCTTCCCGCCCGACCAGAATATTCCAAAACGAAACCAGAAGCAAGGCCGCTGACATTGCACAAAATCGCCATGGAGTCAGCCAAGCAAACTCGTTTGAATATGAATGTACCGGACCGGTCTCGTTATTTTCAGTACTGACAAAGGTCGCCATTACAATATAAGTGAGCCACAACGGATGACAGAAGCGAGTTGATTTTTACAGTCTGGCACACGCTGCCTTTAAAACTCCGTTGGCCGCTAATCCAAGCGTTCCTATGGACGCAGTGTCAGCCTGAAGCCAAAGGCCCGACGGCCGGGAAGAACTCTGGCATCAGCATAGCACCTAAAGACTCCAGTATGAAATTGCTTTTTCGCTCCGCTGGCGAATATTTGTTTTCTCAAGCAATGATTCGTCTTAATGTGTGTTCTTTTCAAAACTGCGGATCGATCGCAGTCGATTCTAATCAGCCTTACTCTCCGCAATTCATGTTATCGTTGACATACATTAATGTTGTACCTTCTGGAATCGCGTTGCCGTCGTCTGAAAAGTTAAGGTACCAACCCGTGCACACCGAATCCGCTTGGCCCTTCAATACTTGATACCAGACATTTGAATAGGTGCCGTTTGAAGTGCATCCAGTGGGGAGAGGAAATTTCTGGAAGGTGCATTTTGGGTATGACTCCCAGGTGCCGTTAGCCAAGCAAAATGTATATGCTGCGTTCTGTTCGGCCTGATCCTGGTAGGTCGAAAACACAGTTGCTTTTTTGGCCTCAATGAGGTGATCGTTGTAACTGGACGCTGCGGTAAACGAATAGCACGTCGCTTTGCATATGATGGCAATAGAGACGGTACTGAATCCGATTAATATGGTTGCAATTACTTTCTTTTTCATAGGTTCATGGATTTTGGTTGTTGGCTTTTTGTTTTTGTCGTCGGCTGCGGATTTGCGAATAGCATATTAAGACGAGCGGAGTGAGAATTATAGTAAGGATGATTGCTCTTTTGATCTTTGTATGTAAATTGGGAAGGGGAAGTGACGTCGCCAGCACAGGGGTCGCAGCTGTTACTTTTCGTTCGGCGGCAGTGAGCCAGTGGTGGGCGACATATTGCCCAGGATTGGGCTTTTCAAAATCATCAATTAGAGCAGCGTCTGTAATAGTCGGCACAACGCCAACTATATTCGTTTGAAAATAGAAGCGTGTAATTGTTACTTCCCATTTTTCCATGGGGCGAGGAAGATGCTCGGCGCTTGAAGAAATGTCCTGGTAGTATTTAACGACAAGATAATTTGTAACGATATTTAATCCGTCGCTACGGCTGGTGCCGATCGGATCGATTTCAGCGAGCAGCCGGGCAACATCCGGAATGGGATTTGTCTCATAGAGCATGGCCTGAACCGGCCCAAAGTAGTCCGTGAGCTTTTCATTGTTGCATTTCACGTAAACCTTTTCGCTTACAAACCCGTTTTCTGAGGGGCCAAGAAGACCTAAGAAATCCGGGACAAATCCGCTTTTTGGGCCTAAAACGTATGTGCTGCAATAACCCCACCAAAGCGGCCCCATCACTCCGGCACTGAAATCCTTGATTTGACCTGGATATACGGCCCCGGATTCCGCGAATGGAACTGTAGAATTCCCCGCCATTGTCGTGCCGCCGGCGCCAGGAACCATAATGTAAATGTTTGTTCCGTTACATGCCACATCGGTAACAGCACCAGGGTAGTTAGTGTCCCCCACCAAACGCACCAACCAAGTACCCCCTGACACTGTCATGCTAAACGTCGTAGGTCTCAGTGGGGAGCCTTGCTGCCCGTTTGGCTGGAAAACTCGTCTATGCACTTCGCCATCCAAATGCAATGCCGAGCGGTCCGAATCGGCAACACCAGTCAAAGGAACACCTGCCCGTGCAATGACGGCCCAGCTCAATATAATCCATTGGATACCGATATAGGGTTTAACCCTAGTTTGCGCACATTCCATACATTCATTTGACCATTGCAAGGTTGCCAATCTCCTAGCTGATGACACAAAATGCCTGGTTCAGTTCACTTCGCAAATCATTATTCCACTTCGCAAATCATTATTCCCGAATAGCCAATCGATCCCAAGTGATTTCACATACCAAAACGCGACATTGTCATACCAAAATGCGACCGGTATCCGCCGATGCTCGCGCGGATGTAGTCAGGGCAGAAGGGCTGAACCCCCAATAATGCCGAAAATCCCGTGAGAAGTGCTGCGGGTGTGAGTAGCCGAGCAGATGAGCCGCCTCCTTCACTGAGCAGCCTTTCTGCAAGAGATCAATCGCGAGCAATCGTCGCTGTTCCATCAGCCATGCCTTTGGAGACCTCCCAAAGTTTTCGACGAAATGTCGTTCCAGGGCACGCACGGAAACACCAGTGGCCTTTGCCAGCAGTGACGCTGACCAATTCGCTTGCCGGACCAATCGTTGCCAATCCTTGACATAGTTCAACTTTGAACTCATACTCATACCCTTTCCTCCCTCAAGCCAATTTCCATTTTACAGTGCGGACATTTGATTTTTCGCCCCAAAGAGTGAGCGAGAAATTCGATGTTTTCCTTGCAGAAGAAACAAGACATTTTCAACACCTCGCCAGCCTCCCGCAACGTAATATTTGAATCGCAGTTTGGACAACGAATTTGTTGGCCAATGTTTCCAAGGGGGAACCTGATATGCGCCCCACAAGAAGGGCATGACATTTTCTTGAAATTTGCCGCTTGCGTCCCCCACCGAACAAGCGAAAACGTTGCGGTACCCCCGATCAGAAGATAGATACCTACTACTAAAAGGATTCCATCAGCCAGAAACGGAGAAACGTTCAATGCATCTGTCAATCTTCCAACGAAAACCCATGGGTGCGGCCAGCCCATTGTCCAGAGTCCAATGCGGTAAACAATGAAACTGACGACAAGCCAGACCACCAATTGGGTGCTTAATCTTTGCCTATCTGTGAAAAGACACAAAAATGCAACAAGCAACTCTACGAATCCGACCAAAGGCAGAAGAAAACGGAAAGGGATTCCAAGAAGTGGGTCCCGCAAATCAAGGAGGTGAGATTTGTTGAAAATATCGAAGAAAGCATTGAATCCTGCCCACCCAAGAATGCCGCCGGCCGACAGGACAAACCCGCTTGTCCATTGAAAGCGTGATGGTTTAGAAGACCTGTGGCCCGACTCTTTGAGCAGTCGGCTAAAGTTTTTCATATGGCCCTAATTGTTAAAAATAAAATCGACCATGGCGCGTGTCCGGGCCAAACCAGCCGACGTAGAAACCAAATAGTGGCCCGTCTCTGGAAGTTCCTGAATTTCAACAGCAATTCCATGACTGCAGGCTTCATTTTGAAATTTTTTGAAGTATTCCGCCCCTTCTTCCTCCGCTCCGGCACTGATCAGGATCCGGGGCGCTCGCCGCCCGGATTCGACGGCTGATAGATTCGGCAATACACCGGGGTTTAAAAAAATCGCTCCTTTCCAGAGCTCTGGCCGCTCTTCGATCAATCTGGACATGTAACCCGTTTCAGCGCTCGTCCCGAAAAGAAACACCTTATCTTTTTCAATAGTTGGGTCTCGAGTTAAGTATTCGTAAAAGGCCTGAACATCGCTGTCCCATTTATTCAGTCCCCACCACCAGTTAGGCCTGTAGACGAATGCGACAAAAGCGCCGCAGTTAGCTATCGCCTCAGCCCAATTTGGGCCATGCGGGTTACTAACGTATAGACCGTTCGGCACAAGCAAAGACGAATCTCCGAGGATGAGGGGATATTTTTTTCGTCTGTCAAAATGAGCCGGATAGTATATGTAATAGTTTAGTGCCTTGCCACGCCACCAGGCAGACCAGTGATGTGGATAAACGGCGGTGGCATAGGGGGAAGGTTTCTCAGTGTATGAGACCACATTTGTCAGTGTTCCTGAGGCAAGATTGTAGCACCAAAGGCCGTCCCACGGCAGATTGCCAACAGTCCCGATGAAAAACAAGTTGTCATTTGTAGAGCATATAAAGTGCGAAATTTCAGCGCTGGCTAGCTCACCACGCTGACTTTCAATCTCTGTTTTTATGACCAATTTATGGTCCTTAAGATAAGCGAACCCATCGCCGCCTGCCAACCACTGTGCATTCTGGATGTCGTCATCCGACGCAAGTTGCTTGACTTTGTCCTGTCCATTGGCATTTCTCTTCAATTGCCACAAGGAATAGCGTTGGTTCTCCTTGCAGGTAATTAGAAACTTGTTGAGTTGCCGTGAAAAGGTCGCCTCAACGATTTGTCCCGTTTTCGGTTTCCATAGCGGATACACTTGACCGGAAGAAACATTCATGGCGCGCAGACCGCCGCCGTCACTCCAGGCAAATTCGTCATCCGAAATGCAATCGAGACCAGACTCGATCGTTGCTTGCAACGGGAGCACAACGGAGGACCATTGTCCATCTGGCTGCAATTGGATGAGATAAAATGCCCCTGAGTGCCTGCAAACAAAACTTTTAGGCGTCAGCCAAGTGATTCCGTACAGATGCCAATTCGAAGCTTTGAATCGCGCCAGTTCATTTCCCGATCCTGACTGACAAATGAACAACTCCCCGGAGTCGTATATCGTATTGATTCCATAGGCAAACAGGGCACCATCCGGTGAGAACGGTGAAACGTAATCCAGGTAGGATCCGGGAGACTTTTGACAAACGATTCTCCTGTTCCCCGTGGCAACATCGCTCACAAAGAGTCCAAGTCCGTCGGTTGAAGTTTGAAAATAGCGGATAGCGGAATCCGCGTGTTCAGGCAATGGCAACCCATAAAAGAATCCCGCCTGGCCAATCGAGGACACTATTTCGCTTCTGTATCCACCATGCTGCTGATTCAATTTTTCCAGGTACTGAACCGCGATCAAGGCCAAAACAAACGCAGCGACCCAAATGCCAGGCTTGACGCCCTTCGTCCGATCTGCCAATTTTCTGACCAAACCGCTCAATCCGGTCTGGCCTTTGGCGTACCATTTTTCAATCATGATTAATCTCCAGGTTCTATCGTCCAGATTCCGGCCAGTTCGTTGCCAATGCCGCCGGTTTGCAAACCTGTTAGCAACTCCACGTGGCCATCAACCATAAGATAATTGAAACGTCCCCCATGAACTGCTGAAGAATCGCCTTTGAAAACATTTTCCTGATCATTTACGTTCCAAACACGCGTGTGTGATAAGCTTCCCAAAGTATTATCGGAGGTAAATAACTCCGTCATCAACAAAGTGTCTGCCGGTCTTGGAACATCGGAAACCTTAAACCTTGGCAGTGATTCCGGTTTTTTCGTCGCCGCCTTCAATGTCGTATCGCCAAGCATCGCCGCGACCGTGAATTTGTCCCACCAAAGTCCGACGCCAGTAGGGCTCGCCGAACCAAGCGGCCACGTCATCCCCGTCATTACACACGCTGCCATGGCGTAGCTGCGCGGTACTCCATTTGTTCGCTGAATTAGGTCCGAGGGACAACAAAGCTCCTGCGACGCGGCCAACAAAAGCTGCTTTTTGTCGTAAACGCTTATGGCCCTTGTCGGAGTTGGTTGCAAATACTGAGCTGAATCCAAGTCCCAAGTTAGCCTAGTGTTTCCAAGATTTATTCCGGCGGCCGGCAAGCCATCATTGTGATCATTCACATAAGATTGCATGGCTGGTCCCAACATCCGCAGATTGTTAGCGCACCGGACAGTGCGTCCACGCTCGCCTGAGCGTGTAAAGGAAAACCAAAGGCCCAGGAATGCAACAATACTAAGGATGACGATCAAATCCCACATCGTAAAGGAGCCGCGGCATTGGAAAACGCGGGTAGAATGGCACTCATTTACCCCAGTCTTCCATTCTCTCCTTATCAGTTTCGTTTTCATTGGGCCTGCGGAATGGTTGCGTGGGTTATCAACCAAATAATGTCATCATCATTTATGAAAGCCCCGCCCCGCCATCGATGCAATTCGGCATGTCCGTCAGCATACGAAAAGGAACTAGCCTTATTATGATAAATTGCCGGGAGATCGTAGGCATTGAGTTTGCTCTCATCGATCGAGGCATCTTCGTTATAGCCGTCCATGCACATGTAAAGCCAACCGTCATTGATGGTTTGAAATCTCTCGTCCACGCAAACAAAAATACTCGATGGAGAAACTCCCTTGAAATCCCCCTCCCTGGCGAACTTTGAAAACGGCATCGTCCAATAGGCTGAGTCGTGTTGGTTGACCTTGCCAGGGTTGATCCAACTATTCATTGAGCAGGAGCGAACGCGTAGCTGATGGCTGCCTGGATCTATGCTCGGATCACCAGGGCAATGATACACTGCAGGATTTTTGACGTATCCGCCAATTGAGGCAAACCGTTCATAAGCAATGCCAGTGAGCAAGGAAGTGTTGGTATTATCCGGGTCCGCGCTGGTACTTAAAATTCCAGCAACCCATGATGGATTCACAGCATCCTCACCGACCGTTGGATGAACGCTTCCCGCCGAAGCATTTGGGGGGTAAAAACCTTTATTTTCGTCCGTATATAGCTGCCAACCAAGCATCAGCTGCCTCATATTATTGGCACACTGGATGCCTTGAGCCGGAATTCCTGCCTTTCCCAAAACCGGCAACAAGATCGCCGCCAAAATTGCAATAACAGCAATGACGACCAGCAATTCCACCAACGTAAAAGCTATGAGCCTCCGCCTTTTATTAGAAGCCAATAAGGCGGAACGTATTGCGACGTTGCTTCCTATGACCGTTCCCATAACCCAAAGCCAATTGTCTGGCTTATTCAGAATTTCCGCGACTGTAGCACGAGAATTAGAGATTGCAAAGACAATTTTAATCAAAAGTTCTACAATTCATTTCGGTGCTCCAATGGTCAAGAAAAAATGGGGTTGGCAGGAACGGCTGCGCCGTAGCGGGCGACAACACTAATTTATGGAGGGCAATGTCCAATGAAGCGAACGGGACACCGGCTTTCTGTGACCTTGACACGACTTGGTATGAGCCGCTCTTAGTGACGTCTATCGCTTCACGTCGGTTTTGAATTTCTCGCGTTTTAGATTTTGAAACAGGACTCTAGAAGAACTGTTATTGGCTCGGTTAGGAGCCAATAGTGTCGACCGCGTGCGAACATTCTGGCGATTGCGATTAGAATCTTACGGCGCCAGCTCGAGAGAAGAATTTTTTACCCGGGTCTGTTTCAGCTTTTCCCCGGACTCCTGGTCGATATGGACATTGTCAAAGCGGACCGCATCGGCGTCGGCTATGGAAGCCCCGAGGCGGGCGTTGATGCTGACGTTTTTGAGGAAGATATTCTGGACCGGCATTTCCGGCAGTCCGTCCAGGATCATGGCCTTATGCGCGCCGCGACAAATCAGGTTCTCGATATGGATGTCACGAAACCGCGGCGTGCCCGCGTCAACCTCCGGCAGCGCGGCGGCCTGGTCCGCTTCCGGTTGTTTCTCATAAAACATCTCGAAAACGATTGCATTACCAAGGATGTTTTCCATCCGCACATTTGAAATGAAAATCCTTTCAACCACTCCGCCGCGCCCGCGGGCGCTTTTGAAGCGCAGGCCGTTGTCGGTGCCAATAAAGGTGCAATTGTCCACGTAAATGTTGCGCATGCCCCCTGACATTTCGCTGCCAATCACAAAGCCGCCATGGGCATGGTAAACAGTGTCTCCCTCGATCAAGATATCTTCATCAGGAATGCCAATACGCCGCCCGGCTGCGTCTTTGCCGGACTTCAGGCAAATGCCGTCATCCCCCGCATCAATAGTGGAATCGCGCACAATCACGCGCCGGCACGATTCTATGTCCAGTGCATCGCTGTTCTGCGCGGCGTAGGAGTTATGAATGTTGATATGGTCGATGGTAACGTCCTCGCAGAGCGCCGGATTGACTGTCCAATTGGGAGGATTTTCAAACGTGACGCCCTGGAGCAATACTTTATGGCAGCCAATCAGCCGGACCATTTTCGGGCGCAAATATTGGTGCGCGGGTTCATAAGCCAGTGGATCTACGCAATTGGTTTTCTGCAGCAGCATCACGAGCTTGCCGGCCCCCATCGCGTCGTTCCCGGGCCACCACGTAGTGCCCTGCGAATCGACAGTGCCGCCGGAGGCAACCAGGCCATTCCATTCCGGATCGGAAACCTTTTCTTTCTTCATCGGCCGCCACGCGTCACCGCCCCCGTCAATAATGCCCTCACCAGTGATGGCAACGTTCTCTAAATCAGTGCCGGAAATCGGAGAGGTTGAGTCCACAGACTTCTCGCCTTTCATGTCTGTGACCACCAGCGGATAGAGATGAAAATCACGGGAAAACTGAACAAGCGCGCCCCGCTCCAAATGCAGGTTGATATTGCTTCGCAATCGAATCGGCCCGGTCAGCCAATAACCCGGTGGCACCATCAATTCCCCTCCGCCCTGGGCTGACAACGCCGCAATCGCCTTCTCAAACGCATCGGTATTCAACGTGACGCCATCGCCGACCGCGTCGAAATTCGTCAGATTCACGCTCGTGTCGGGTATGATTGGAGCTGCCGCGTCAAAGTGGCTTCCCTTGGCGGCGCCCTTCAGGGCCTGCAGTGCCATAACGGTGATCGCCGCGGACAAAAGGTATTTACAGATCCGCTTCAGGTCGTTGATTTTGCTCATGATTGTGGGTTTTCAAATCGAATAATAACCGAACCACGCCCAAAATGTTCTACAACTTTCTGCTAAAAACCATGAAATTTCTGTAGTTTCCACAAGACGTTGTTTCGCGCATTGATCCCTTGAATTACTGTAATGTTCAGACGTATCAAACAATCTGACGACAATTCCCCCTCTCCCCGAGGGAGAGGGCAGGGGTGAGGGAGAGTCTTAGACATGGATACTCAGCCCCGGTTTATGGAAAGGGCGAACGATAAAACGTGTGGTCATAAATTTCAGTGTGCTGTGCATTAATTTAATGCTCCCGAAAATGGACAAATGCCATTTCAATGGATAGCTTTTAAATAAATTTACACTTTTAAAAGGCATAAAGACACGGCGCGTGTCTATGGCTGGCACATAGATATATGGCGCAACGTATGTTATACGATGGTAAATGGCATTTCGTGGTTATGTTATAATCGGTGAAGAGTTTTAGGTGCAATGAATACGACAGTTACAGATGGAAAATCTTCGGTAATCGTAAAGAAGACGGGAATGTTTCGATGGGCCATTTGCGCGTTGTTGTTCTTTGCCTGCACGGTGAACTATATGGACCGGCAGGTGCTGGGCTTGCTTAAACCTTCGCTTGCGCAAAAATTTTCCTGGTCAGAAACCGATTACAGCCGGATGGCGATTTTATTTCAGGCCGCTTACGCCATCGGCCAGGTTCTATTCGGGCCGATCATCAATTGGATCGGGACCAAAAAGGCCTACGCTTTCTCCGTTTTGTTGTGGAGCAGCGCCGCAATGTCGCACGCGTTTTGCCGCACCGTTGGCGGCTTTTCTGTGGCCCGTTTCGCTCTGGGCCTGGGCGAATCGGGAAACTTCCCCACCGCCATCCGCGTGGTGACCGAATGGTTTCCACCAAAAGAACGCTCCGTGGCAACGGGAATTTTCAATACCGGCTCGAACATCGGCGCCATCTTCGCCCCGGTGATTGTTCCGCTCATTGTCGCGTATTTTGGCGGTTGGCAGGCGGCATTCGTCACTCTGGCCTGTGCCGACCTCATCTGGCTCGGATTTTGGCTGGTGCTGTATAATTCACCTGAAAAATCCACGCGCGTCGGCTCTGATGAACTGGCCCACATCCATAGCGGAGCGGCCCCGGTTCCCGCTGAAAAGATTTCCTGGCTCTCCCTGTTACGGTATCGCCAGGCGTGGGCCTACTATGGAACGTGCGTGCTGGTGGGACCTGTATGGTGGTTCTATGGGTTTTGGTTGCCCGACTTTTTTAACAGGAAATTTCACTTGGACCTCAGGCAATTCGGGCCGCCGCTCGTCGCCATTTACACGGTGACCGCATTGGGTAGCATCGGGGGAGGCGGCCTTTCGGCGTGGCTTTTAAAACGCGGCTGGTCGCTGAACTGGGCGCGCAAATCTTCAACCCTCCTGTTTGCCTGTTGCACCCTGCCGGTTATTTTCGCGCCGCGCGTGGAAAGTGTTTGGCTCGCGGCCGCTTTCTTCGGACTGGCCGCAGCTTCGCATCAGGGTTGGTCGGCGACGATGTATACTGTCGTGTCCGATATTTTCCCCAAACCGGCCGTTGCGTCCGTCGTGGGCTTCGGCGGCACGTTGGCCTCTGTGATGTCTATGGCATTTTTCTATTTCGTGGGCCACGTCCTCCAGGGCGATGGTTCCTACAAAGACATCATGTTAATGTGCGGCAGCGCGTACGTCGTTGCCTGGCTGATTTTTCATCTTGGCGTCCCTCAGATCAAACCCGCGTCCATCAAATAATTTCTCATGCAGACCCTGGCTCCAACCCAAATCCCGGCCACGTCGGCCGATTCGGCCCCATTTCCGTGGCATCCGGATTGTGGTGATGGCACTTATCGGAACCCGGTTATTTATGCCGATTATTCAGATCCCGATGTCATCCGGGTCGGCAATGATTTTTACCTGACGGCTTCCAGTTTTAATTGCACGCCGGGCCTGCCCATCCTTCACTCCAAAGACCTGGTGAACTGGCGGATTATCGGCCACGCGTTGGAAAATCTTCCACACCCGCGCTATGCCCGCGTCCAGCCCGGTTGCGGTGTTTGGGCGCCCGCCATGCGTTTTCATGCAGGAAAATTCTGGATCTTTTTTCCAATGCCCGATGAAGGCATTTATGTCGTTACCGCCGGCGATCCCGCCGGCAAATGGTCAAAGCCGCACTTGCTCCAAAGTGGCAAAGGGCTGATTGATCCGTGCCCACTTTGGGATGATGATGGCAATGCTTATCTGGTCCATGCCTACGCGCATTCCCGCGCGCGCATGAAACACATCCTGCGTGTGCGCCCAATGGCGCCCGATGGCTCCAAATTGCTCGGCCCGGGCCAAATCGTTTTTCATGAACCCGAAAGACAGCCAACGCTTGAAGGCCCTAAATTCCTGAAAAGAGATGGATGGTATTACATCCTGGCGCCCGCGGGCGGGGTGACCAGCGGATGGCAGGTCGTCTTGCGCTCGCGCAATATTTACGGTCCTTACGAGGACAAGATTGTCCTCTCCCAGGGCAGCACTCCAATCAATGGTCCTCACCAGGGCGCACTGTTGGATACGCCAAACGGCGACTGGTGGTTTATTCATTTCCAGGATGCCGGCGTCTACGGGCGGGTCAGTCATCTGCAGCCGGTTGTGTGGCGCGACCAATGGCCGCTCATGGGCTCGCAAAATGGAAACGGAATTGGAGAACCGGTCCTGCAATGCGCCAAGCCCATAGAGAACGGTTCATCGTTCGTTCCTCAAACCTCCGATGAATTCAATTCGTCTCATTTGGGTCTGCAATGGCAGTGGCATGCCAATCATAAAAAGTCGTGGTATTCCCTGGGCCGGCGCAAAGGATGGCTCCGTTTATATCCGCAATATAGTTTCCGGGGCCAATTGTCGGATCTGCCTAATTTGCTGTTGCAAAAGTTTCCCGCGCGAAGTTTCACCGTGGAAACTTTTCTCAATTTCGCCCCGAAACAATCCGGCGAGGAAGCCGGCATCATCGTGGCGGGTAAATCGTGCGCCAGTTTTGCGATCGAGAAATCCGGTTCCCGCAATCGGCTCGTCCTGCGCATCAACGGGGTCGAAAAATTTGTGCAGGAAAATGTCCCGTCCCTCATCAAGTTGCGGGCCAGCGTGGAAAACGGCGGCTTGTCTTGCTTCAGCTTCGCCGATCTCAACGGCTTCATTTCTGTTCCTGAACTCTTTCAGGCGGAAAATGGCGTTTGGATTGGCGCAAAAATCGGGCTCTACAGCCTCACCCGAAAACGAACCGGGCCTAACGGCTATGTGGATGTGGATTATTTCCGGTTCAGCACGTTTCAATGTTAAAAGCGCTATCTGTCATTGCTTGTGCGACCCTCGTGGGTTTAAGTCACCCTGCCCGGACGTTCGCCACACCGCTTCTGCCGGTCATTCCTCCCGGTAACTTCAATGTTTCCAGCTATGGCGCCGCGGGCGACGGCATTGCCACCAACACCGCTCCCATCCAGGCCGCTATCGACGCCGCGAGCAAAGCCGGGGGCGGTACTGTTGAGATTCCACCCGGGAATTTCCTCTGCGGCCCGGTTCATCTGGCGAGTCACATTAATTTGCGCCTCGACGACGGCGCCACATTGATCATGTTGCCCATAGATAAATATCCCGGCGGAACTTTCGACCCGGAAAGTTTTATCAGTGGCTCTGACCTGCATGACGTCTCCCTTAGCGGCTCAGGCATGATCAACGGCCAGGGCATTCCCTGGTGGCCGTACGCCCGCCAGCGGGGAGCGCGGCGACCCATCATGATCCACCTCCTCGCGTGCAGTCGCGTTCTTATCGAGAATGTGACTTTGACCAACTCGCCCATGTTTCACATTGCCATCAGCGGCAGATCGACCGACGTGACCGTGCGCGGCGTCACCATTCGCGCCAATCCCTCCACAGACCCCGTCAATCCCGGTCACAATACCGACGCCTGCGACGTGTCGGGGAAAAATATCCTCGTCGAGAATTGCAACGTCAGCGTCGGCGACGACGACTACACCTGTGGCGGACATACTTCGGATGTCCTGATTACCAATTGCACTTATGGTTACGGCCATGGAGTTTCAATCGGCAGCGGCACGGCCGGCGGCGTCTCCAATATCACCGTCATCAATTGTACCTTCAACAACACGGAACAGGGAATTCGCATCAAGTCCGATCGCGGGCGCGGCGGCTATGTGCACAATCTGAAATATTTGAACCTCCGAATGACCAACGTCCTCTGCCCGATATTAATTTACGCCTCATATATGGCCACAAATCGGGAATACCGAAATTTATTTAACCTGACGCCCGCCATCGCCGCCACCTATCCCTCCCGTCCAGTCACTGACCGCACGCCATCCTACGGTGACATCCTTTTCAGCAATATCACCGCCACCGTGCCGGCCGGCGGCACAGCCGGCCTCATCTGGGGCCTGCCCGAAATGCCCGTCAACCACGTGACCTTGCAACATGTTTCCATCTCAGCCGGCAAACCGTTCTGCATTTACGACGCCCAAAACGTCAAACTCATCGGTTCAAAAATCATTACGCCAGCCGGCATCAACCCATGGTCCGTCACCAACGCCCAAATCCAAACCATCACCGAATGAAATCCAACTTTTCAACCATGCATTGGGACGTTGAACCGATGCAATCGTTCGTCGCGAACTACTGCAATCTTCAGGCGTATCAAACAATCGGACGACAATTCCCCCTCTCCCAGCGGGAGAGGGCCGGGGTGAGGGAGAGCCTTTCGATCGGTAATGTTCTGCCGATTCAAGCAATTCTCCTCGTGATATTAATTCCGTTCTTTACCCAAATCCCAGCCTCGGCCCAGGACGCCACCCCAACCTCAAACAAAAAAATCGTCATCGTGCTGGTCGGCGATTCCACCGTTACCGACCGCTCCGGTTGGGGCCTCGGCTTTAAACAATTCCTCGACACAAATAAAGTCGAGTGCATCAACGTCTCCGCCGGCGGACGCAGTTCCATGAGTTTTATGCGCGAAGGCCGCTGGACCAATGCGCTGGCGCTCAAAGGAGACTACTATCTCATCCAGTTCGGCCATAACAATCAGCCCGGCAAGCCCGGACGTTCCACCGACATGCCGACATTTGTCAGGAACATGGAACAGTATGTGGACGATGCCCGCTCCATCGGTGCGCAACCTGTGTTAGTGACCCCCCTCACGCGACGCCAATGGGACCCGGACCATCCCGGCAAAATCAAATCCACCCTCGAACCATATGCGGTCGATGTTCGGAATATCGCCAGTGAGAAGAATGTTCCCCTGATTGATCTGCACGCCCGAAGCATTGAGTTGTGCGAGCAACTGGGCCGTGAAAAATGTTATGAATTCAGCCCCACCAAAGTCGTCGATGGCAAAACGGAATACGATGGCACGCATTTGGCGGGCGCAGGACGTGTCATGTTTGCCCGGTTGGTCGTGGAAGAACTCCGAAAAGCAGTTCCGCAACTTTCGCCGGTTTTGCTGGCCGGCCCACGCGACCCGATGCCCACCCTGCAGGAAGACAAGTACGACGCAATCGTCGCCAATGATGTTTCAGCTACATTTACTAACCTCCAACTGGCCATCAACGCCGCTCCTGACGATGGGACGAAACCTTATCGGATTCTTCTGAAGCCGGGGATTTACCAGGGGCAATTTATCGTGCCCAGGTCAAAAAATCATATCGAACTCTTTGGCGAAAACCTCGACCACACCATCCTAACCTACGATCTCAACGTCCGCGAGACGAACGCCTCCACGGATAGGCGTTTCAAGGGCACTGGAACCGTCGTTCTGGGCGACGACTTCCACGCGCGGAATATCACCATTCGAAATACCTCCGGCGACCATGGCCAGGCGCTGGCGTTGCGGGTGGATGGAGACCGCGCGATATTCAATCAGTGCCACATCCTGGGCTGGCAGGACACCCTGATGGTCAATAACGGGCGTGATTATTTTACAAACTGCTATATTGCCGGTCGCGTCGATTTCATCTACGGCTCGGCCGCCGCGGTGTTCCAGAACTGCGAAATCCACAGTAAAGACGGCGGCCACGTGACTGCGGCCAACACGCCCCGGAACAAGTCGTTCGGAATGGTGTTTATGAATTGCAAGCTCACTGGCGATTCAACTCCGTGGGCCGATCCCGCGGACAGCCAGGCCAAAACCAACGTCACAGCCATGGCGGACCTTGGACGTCCCTGGCGTCCCTATGCCAGCGTCACTTATTTGAATTGCTGGATGGGCTCTCACATCAAGCCCGAAGGCTGGAACAACTGGCGAAATCCAACCAACGAACTGACCGCGCGCTATGCCGAGTACCACAGCACCGGTCCCGGCGCCAATCCCGAAAGCCGGGTCAAATGGTCCAAACAATTGACCAGCGACGAAGCCGATAAGATCACCGTGTCATCGGTCCTGGGCGGCGACGACGCATGGAATCCGACGTTAACCGTACCCTGAATAAATGTGCAGATGCAATCGATCGTCGTTACCAACCATCGGACGACAATTCTTCCTTGCCGGAAAGGGGTGGGGACGGCTCGTCCCCACGTGCAAGCTATTGTGCGGCGAAAAAGTTGTTTCCACCCCGGCGATTTTCGAATCGTAGATGGAGTCGATGAATCTCCGCAATCAGTCGTTGTAACCAACCACCTGCCGACAATTCTCCCTCTCCCCGAGGGAGAGGGCTGGGGTGAGATTTCCCCAAAGGCCGGTTCGCGCATTGAACCCCTGAACCGCTGCGATGCTCCGGCGTATCAAACCATCAGACGACCATTCTCCCTCTCCCAGCGGGAGAGGGCAGGGGTGAGGGAGAGTCTTTCGGACGC
>DATAST010000135.1:0-31043 GCA_036269115.1 Verrucomicrobiia bacterium
ATCGAGATGACGAACGCCTTGCGATGAACCAACTCGGAAAGCCGGATACGGGAAATCCGTCCGTCCGGTTTGATGAGGGGTCGGAATGTGCCGGTCATTGGCTTATGCCTTTCAACCCGTCCATTCCGGCCTACTCTACTACGGCGCTGAGATTCGCGCTCAACCGGCGATGGCACCATCCCCGAGCACAGGTAGGAGACAAATGCGCCTGTCGGTTTCTCGCCGGCCTGACTCGCCCGGCCTACAGGAGGACGCCAATCCAAAAATCCACAAATCCATTTATCCCGTCCCAAAAAGTCCGGTTGCTCCGGCACGTTTCATGCGGCAAAATGTACAGATGGCCGGAAGCAGCGAAAGAGTGGGATCACTCAGACCGGGTCGATTTGAGGGCGAGCGCGTTGCGCTTGCCCTGGCCATTTCTTTGATGATTCACACGTTTATTTGGGCTGGTTACGAGCTGAACCGGTACAGGCATTGGGTGCCGCGCCTGTCGTTCATGGTGCCAAAACAGCCGCCCAGGGTACAAACTCAGCAGTCCCAGGAACCTATAGAGTTTGTGACCGTGGAAACACCGTCCACCGTAGAACCGGTAAATCCGAAATACATTTCAAACAAGAATTCTGTGGCCGCGGACGACAGCCAGAAGAAGAATTCAGAGAATCCGAAGCTCAACGGAAGGCAAATCGACGTCCCTAAAACGACGGATGAGATTCGCGCGGCGCTTGCAAAAGCGCAGGCTGCGGCGGACCAGCGCAATTTCAGCGAGTCGCAGGATAAAGGCGAATCCAAGCCAGCGAAGAATGCGGGCGACATGACACTTGGCAAGCCGGACGACAAGACGCAACCGGAGAAACAGCCGCGTCCTCGCACGCTCAAAGAGGCTTATGCGCAGATGGCCAGGCACATTCCCAGCATAACAATGAAGCAGGATGGGGGCGCAGAAAAGAAGGCGATTGTGCCGTCATTCTCCGTCAAAGTGACGGGCTTTGGCGACTACGATGAGCGGTTTGCGGAAACTGTCCAGCAAAACTGGTGGAACATTCTCGACAGCCGGCAGTTCGCGATGGATCGCACAGGCAAGGTTGTGCTCTTCTTTCGCCTCAATTATGACGGGAGCATCAGCCAATTGCGCCTTGGCGAAAACAACGTCGGCGAATTGCTCGGATACGTTTGCGAAAAGGCTGTCCTGGACGGCGCACCGTATGAACGCTGGACGGAGGACATGCGTCTGAAGCTTGGCGAGTACATTGATGTGGAATATACGTTTGATTACGATTGAATCCGGCCGCTGCAAGCGGACGGAAACGAAAATGATAATAAGGAGAATTTGAAAAATTTTACGTCAAGATTGACCAACGACGCCTCTCGCTTCACCATTTGAAACATAATTATGGATACAGTTGTATATATATTGCTGGGATTAACCTCGCTCGTGGGCGCCGCGTTCATTGTCGAACGGGCATGGGCCTTGCGCTGGAACAAGGTCGTCCCTTTGCGGATCGCCGAAGCGCTCGATCGTTGCGAAGGGTCGGGAGACGTTGAGGCTGTCCGTGCTGTCTGCCAGCAAAAGCCCTCACCACTGGGGCGGTTGGTGCTGATGGCGTGCGATCATCTGGAATGGCCCAAAGCCGACAATGTGGATGCCCTTCAATCGGCGGCGCGTCGTGAAATCGTGCTGCTGGAACGGGGCCTGGTTGTTTTGGAAATCATCGTCGGTATCGCGCCGTTGCTTGGGTTGGTCGGAACAATTGCGGGCATGATGACCGTGTTCGGCGACGTCGGGCAGACGGGCTTGAATGACGCGGGCAAACTGGCCGCCGGCATCGCGTTGATTTTGCGCGCCACACTGTTCGGCCTCTTGATCGCCATCCCATCGCTCATCGCCTGGAGCTATTACACCAAAAAGGTCGAAGTCCTGGCCGCCGAAATGGAGGCTTTGTGCGACGCGTTCATCCGGCGCCAATATGCGGGCCAAATCCGGTAATATTGACCCAATGCATTTCTACGTCCGCAAACGCCGCAACACGCCCGCCGTCATTATTGTCGCGCTGATTGACGTGCTGATCGTGCTGGTGATTTTTTTGCTGGTCACAACTACCTTTAAACAACAAGCGGCACTGAAGCTGCAATTGCCTGAATCGTCCCAGAGCCAAAAATCCGGCGCGAACGAAAATCCGCCGTTCATCGTGAGCATTGACACCAACGGTGTTTATTTCGTGGACAAAATGCCGGTCACATTTGATCAATTGGTAGGAAAGTTGAAATCTGCAGCTTCCAAAAACCCGAACTTGACCCTGGCTATCAACGCGGACGATAAATCGCCGCTGGGCAAGACGGTAAAAGTGCGCGACGCGGCGGCGGACGCGCACATAAAGACACTTGTTTTGTTCGCGAAACAGCCGGCGAAACAATGAACGTTGAAACGTTCGGAAGCACCAAGAACCAAACACCAAAATCCAAAGAACCGTTTCAACATCCTGTTTTTTGGATGTTTAATTGGATAGACATCCCGTCATAGTTCCAGCAATATGCTCTCGTGCTTTCCGGCGTTTCATTCGGAAATGACACAGGCGCGAATGGAAATGGATTGCGGGTGAAATGGGTTTCGTTTGGGTATTTGTCCGTCTTCGCGTTGGTCTCGTGTCTTTCCATCATGCTATGCCCGCGGTCCGCTCTGGCGGATGCCTCGGTGCCGGGCATGGTTTCAGCCAACAGCGTTTCCGGCCAATTTGTTGTCGTCGCTTCGCCGAATGTTTCACCACTGGCCTCCCTTCCGGAAATCGCCACGAATCAGGCATTTGTCCGGCTGGACCCGGCGTTCCTGGCGGTGTCCGCGGAACGAATTAAAAATTCGCTGTTGCAAAAACTCGGCATCGAATCGCAAATGATGCAAGGCGGCATAATTTACCTGACCCTGCAGCCGGCGCGCGCGCTGGATGAAAACGTGGAGATCTTTCCCAGTCGCTTCAGCGGGCAGTGGGTATTTCACGTCGTGCTTCCGGACGTATTGCCGCGTGAACGCCTGGCTCGCTCCCTCACCAGCGTTTTTCTCACGGATTATGCCAACCGCAACGGCGGCCTGCACCTGGCCGGAGTTCCGGCCTGGCTCGCCGAAGGTATGTCCCAGGAGGCTCTCGCTGACACAATGCAGGACGTCATCCTTTCCGTCCCCGACCAAATGATAAACCATATCCCGGTTGACCGTGTCAGCTATACCGAACGCGGCCTGGATTCAATGGCATCGGTTCGTGGCGTCTTGCAGACTTATTCCACCCTCACATTCCAGCAGCTATGCTTTCCCACGGACATGGAGCTTTCAGGCGAAGACGGCGGGGTTTATCGGGCTAGCGCCCGATTATTTCTGGACGAGCTTTTGGCTCTTGGCGCTGGACCGGCAAAATTGCGCGCGGTTCTGGATGCCCTGCCGGGTTACTACAACTGGCAAACCGCATTCTTTGCGGTTTACAACCAAAACTTTTCCTCGCCGTTGCAGGTGGAAAAATGGTGGGCATTGCAAACTGTGATTTTCTCCGCCCGCAGCCCTGGCCCGCAATGGACCCCCGCGGTCAGCCGTGAAAAGCTGGATCAAATTTTAAGTGTCGCCGCTGATTTTCGCTCCACGTCCAACAGCATGCCCGTGCGCGCCCAGGTTTCGCTACAGGATGTGATTAAAAACTTCAATTCGGCGGTTCAGACGCAAATCCTGCACGTCAAACTGCACGATCTCGAAATCGCGCAATTTCGCATGGTTCCATCACTGGCCGTTCTAGCGGCGGAATATCGCAATGCGCTTTCGGACTATCTCGGAGAAACCCAGGTTAGCCGTCACGGAGCCATCGTAAATAAATCCTCGGCCAAGTTCGTTTCCGCCCGCGAAACCTTGCGAATATTGAACGCCCTCGATGCCCGCCGCCGTTCAGTTGCCTTGGCAACCGGGACGGGACATGGATGGGAGTATGGCCGTTGAAACGTTGAACCGCTATCAATCAAAGACCAAAATCCAAGCCTCAGGGAATGTTCAAACGACAACCTCCAAACTGAGCCGCGGCTATTTTGGGCGTTGAAACATTGGTGCTTCTTTGGATTTTGGTGCTTCCGCACCGTTTCAACATTTTCACGTTTTAACGCGCGGACCTCAGTCCGCATATTTTACGCCGCAGCCGTAAGGCTTGGTTTGTGAAACTTCGATCGACTTGCCGCTCAACAAATCGTCTACGGCTTCATGGACATAATTGCGGGCCGTTTTCGGATCGTGGGAGGGATCGGGTTGGTTATCAATCGCGCCTTCGTAGACCAATGTTCCTTTTTGGTCAATGACGTACATATCCGGCGTGGTCTTCATGTCGTAGAGATGGCCGACTGAGCCGGAACTGTCGTCGAGCCACGCGGTCACATCCATTTTTTCATCGGCCATTTCCTGTTTGGCCTGGGTGTCGGTACGATGGCTGGGGTTGTGAGGGTTCACGGAATTGACCAGGAGCCAAACAACGCCTTTGGCGGCCAGGTCCTTTTGCAGATCCTGCATCGCGCCGGTCGCGTATTGGTTATGGCAAAACGGGCAGTCAGAATTGTAGGACTCGATAATCACGATCTTGCCCTTGTAATCGCTCAAATGAACGGTGTTGCCGTTGATATCCGTCGCCTTAAAGTCCGGCGCCGGTTTGCCGACCTCTACCGCGAACGCGCTCGCGGCCAGCGCCATGATGATGAGTGAAACAGATAGCTTTTTCATAGTTTTTAAACGTGTTTGTTAAAAGTTCACACTAACAGACGCAAAACAAAGGCGTTTGGTTCAATGTTTAGTTCGTTCAAACGCCAGGCTAATAACTAAATCCTCTTTTCGTCCGCGTCAATATAATCCACAAACGTCTGTACATCATCACGATGCGCCAGGCCAGATTGCTCCTTGCGCAGCTTTAATCGTGCGGCGCTCTCGGCGTCGCCTGGCTTGGGGTGGTGAAGGGTCGCCCGCCAATGGGCTTCTTTGTCCGCCGGGGATTTTTTGACATTGGCGCGCACCCAATCGCACACCTGGCCGTCGCTTACGGAGTTTTTGACGACGTCAATCATTTGCTCGTGCGCAACCCCGGCGAATTTGAGCCAAAGCCCGTCAAAACCTTTGCCGAAATTTGCTGTGTAATCGCTATGCAGTTTGCCTGCTAGGTGCAGCCGGATTTTGTCCACATACCGGGGCAGGAAATACCAGCCGTCCATGGTTTCGCGCGGGCTGCGCGGGAAAATAATTTCGTTCATTCGCGAATTATCGGAAGCGGGCCGGGCGCTGTCAACGGGTGTTATCCAACATCGGACAATGGCGTGGTGCGTGGTCCGTGTTGCGTCAAGTATTTGGGCGCCGGTAATTCGATACTTGACGCAACACGCAGCACGTACCACGCAACCGTCGATCTTTCAATTCCGGGTTGAAAAACTTCGCGATCCGGTCATCTTTTGAGCGTGCAGCAATTTGATTTTGATGTGGCCGTCATCGGCGGCGGGAGTGGAGGCTACGCGGCTACTCGGACCGCCGTGGCCGCTGGACTGAAAACCGTCGTGATCGAAGGCGGCGAGGAGGTAGGTGGCTTGTGCATCCTTCGGGGTTGCATGCCTACCAAGGCGCTCCTTTATATGGCCGAAGTGGCCCACATGGTACGACACTCCGCCCCGTTCGGCGTCCGCGCCAGGCAAGTCGGCCTCGATTTTAAAAAAGCCATGGCGCGAAAAAATCTGATTATCAAGGATTTCGTCGATTGTCGCGTCCAACAGCTTAATTCCGGCAAATTCAAATTCATTCGCGCAAATGCGAAATTTCTGGACCCGCATACGCTCGAATTGACGTCATTTCCAGCTAAAGGCAAAAAGCCCTCAACCCTCACGGCTAAACACTTTGTCATCGCCACCGGTTCCGTTATCGCGCCGTCGCCGTTGTCCGAGTTGAATGACCTCGGCTGCCTGAACAGCGACAGTGCGTTGTCTCTCAAAAAACTCCCAAAATCGCTCATCGTCCTGGGCGGAGGCCCGACGGCATCCGAGTTCGCCCAGTTTTTTGCCCGGTTTGGCGTGCGCGTGACCATGATTCAGCGCAGCCCTCACATGTTGCACGACTTTGACGTAGAGGCATCCGTGGTCGCGGAGACTGTTTTCCGGCGGGAAGGCATTCGGCTATACACGGGAACGAAATTGCTGGATGCCAAACGCAAAGGAAAACGGAAAACGGTCTTCTTCGAGCACAACGGCAGGAGGGTTTCTGCTTCCGCCGAAGAAATTTTGTTTGCCCTGGGCCGGGTCCCAAATACCGCGTCGCTCGGCCTCGAAAATGCCGGGGTCAAAACGACCTGCAACGGGACCGTCATTGCAAATAAGTTCATGCAAACCAGCGCGCCGCACATTTACACCGCGGGCGATTGCACCGGACCGTATGAAATCGTTCACATTGCCATCCACCAGGGCGAAGTGGCCGCGCGAAACATAGCCAATCCCAAGTCCACCCGCACGGACTATCGCCTCATCATTTTGGTCGTGTTTACCGATCCGCAATTGGCATACGTCGGGCTCACGGAACAAGTTGCCGTGGCGAAAGGGATTCCTTATTTAACCGCGAGCTATCCGTTCAATGATCACGGCAAATCGATTGTCATGAATGCGATGGATGGATTCGTAAAACTCCTGGCAAATCCCAGGACTGGTGAAATTATTGGCGGCCAATGTGCGGGGCCGATGGGCGGCGATCTAATCCATGAAATCGTGGCGGCCATGGCCAAACGTATGACCGTTCATGAACTCGCCGCCATGCCGCATTATCATCCCACCCTTGCGGAAATCTGGACGTATCCCGCTGAAGAACTTGCGGAGAAAATTGGAGGCGTTGAAGCGTTGAAGCGGGCTATTGAGCCGGAGGCACAATCGATAGTTACCAGGCGCGGAGCGTCCAGATCATAGCGGTTCCAGCGCCGAACTGACCATTTCGGACTTCATTCCGTATAGCTTCAAAATCTTGTGCCGGGACTTATGCCCACGGACGATTTCAATTCGATTTCGGGCGCAATCCAACGTTTCCGCAAGCAAGCGAATGAGCGCTTCATTCGCTGCGGCGTCCACTGGAGGCTCGGTGACACAGATTCTTAACTCACCGCCTTGCGCCGGTTTGATCTCATTTTTTGAAGCGCGTGGCTGGATTTTAACGGACAGCAGCAGACCATCTGGTTGTGTGCGAAGGAAATCTGGAGGCGGCACTGTGGGAACAATAATACTCAGTCTCAAGTCCTGAGTCTACAGTCCTGAGTCCACGGTCATAGCTTTCGTCCGACTCACGACTTCGGACTGTGGACTGTAGACTGTAGACTGTGGACTGTAGACTGTGGACTGTAGACTGTGGACTGGCGGCTAAAAACATGCGATATATTCTCAATGACAAAGGCAGGTTGGCTGTGGCTGTTTCTGCTGGGGATAGCGGTATTGCCGGTTTCTTCACAAACGATTGACGTGCCGGTCAATCTGGACCGGCTTATCATACAGGAAGACACGGACGGTGATAAAAAAATTACGGTCCATGATCATTTGACACCATTTGAGATTCGCGGCACGAATGACGTCGTCGTCGAACAAATTCATGGCGCCTATCCGTTATCGGTGCTGCTGCAGGAATTGAAACGGGCCAGTGACGCGAATCGCTTGCAGATGCCGCTTGCGGACATTGATTTCAATGAACCTGCCACGGACCGCACCCTGCGGCTGATCAAGGATTATTACTGGAACGCCCTGACCCGGCGCATTGACGCCCGGGATATCGACAAAGTTGTCCACGAGTCAAAGGTTGCGTCCAGGGATGACTATCTTTACGTCCCGGCGTCCGATACGAATGCGGTCGCTTACTTCCAATCCGTTGGAAAGGCAGCGGCGGCGGCTGATCGCTCGCCTGCACTAAATGTCGTCAGGTTGCCGCCGCCAGAAAGTGTGACCGGCGACTTCGTACGCAGCCTGGACGGCGCGCATGGCCTTCTCTCGCTCGCGTTGACAACGAATGCGGATGGAATCATTTTCGGTGAACCCTACGTGGTTCCCGGCGGCCGGTTTAACGAATTGTATTATTGGGACAGCTATTTCATCACGCTGGGGTTGCTGGAATCCGGGCGCAAGGACCTCGCGCGCGGCATGGCGGACAACCTTCTTTACGAAATGAAATATTTCGGGAAAATTCCAAACGCGAATCGCACGTATTATCTCACGCGTTCACAGCCGCCGTTTCTCACTTCGATTATTCGCGCGGTTTACGACTCAGGAGCGGCGGACAAGGAGTGGCTCGGTTCGGCCCTCAAAATTGCCATGGACGAATATCAAAATGTCTGGATGTCCCCGGATCGGTTGGTCCGGATTGGCCAATATCAATTAAACCGTTATTACGATTCAGGTTCCGGACCGTGTCCGGAAGTTGAGACGGGACATTACGACGAAAAAATCCAGCCGTGGCTCGTTCAGGCCAGTTCCCGGAGCGGGCTGCCACTCACTCCGTATCGATTCTTGAATCAATACTTGTATTGCGGGAGCTATTCCCATTTAACGGCCGACGGCATGACGCTGGACGAATTTTTCAAGAATGACCGCGCCATGCGCGAGTCCGGCCACGACACAACCCACCGATTTGACGACCGCGCCGCTGATTTTGTTTCGGTGGATTTGAACTCGCTCCTTTACAAATACGAGACGGACTTTGCCGAGGTATTGGAAAACGAGTTCGGTGGAAAGTTGCCGGGCGTTGAGGGGAGTTTTGGCGACGCCGAATTTTGGCGGCGACAGGCACAGCTCCGCCGGGAAGCTATGATGTCGCTGATGTGGGACGAGAAGCGCGGATTTTTCTTCGATTACGATTTCGTTCGTCATCAGCGCTCAACCTATATCAGCGCCACTGGCTTGTTTCCGCTGTGGGCCAGGTTGCTGGATGCCTCCGATCCGCCTGGCCAAAAGCGCGCCCGGCGAATGATTTCCTATGCGCGCAAAAAACTTGAACAACGCGCCGGCCTCGCTTCAAGCGCGCGGGAATCCGTAGCCGCCGCGCGCGCTCAAGACGCGCGCCAATGGGATTATCCTTTTGGATGGCCGCCGGAGCAGATGCTGGCCTGGCAGGGATATAAAAATTATGGCTTCGATGCGGGGGCCGCCCGCCTGGCCTATCGCTGGCTTTATACCATCGCCAAAAACGCCCGTGACTATGACGGCGTGATCCCGGAAAAATACAACGTCGTGACCGGCTCGCACGAAGTCTTTGTGGAATACGGAAACGTGGGCACAAAATTCGATTACATCACTCAGGAAGGTTTTGGCTGGACGGATGCGTCATTCGTGGTGGGAATGAATTTTCTGTCTCCAAAGGAACGCGCCGAACTGGACCGGATCAAGCCACCGGATTAAAGGGCAACGTCACTGTCTCTGGACTTGTCCCAAGCTTGCAAAACGCTGACGGTTGACGACTGCCGGTTTGCTCGCCCGTTTGAAAATCTCTATTCCGAACTGCCCGTTTTTGAGCGGCTCATGGCCGAAGATGACCTGGGCCTGGTAATTTTGTTTTATCCATTGCAGGACATCCTGGCCGTTGCCGGGCGAACCGAAGCAGCGGGCTGAATCAACGGGCGAAGTGGGTTCCACAATCATAACGTAGTCCGGCGACGTTTCTTCAAACGTGGCGGTCATTTTAGCTTCACCGAAAACGGCGACGACCAGCTGGTTCCAAAATACGCAAGGCGTAGGGTTTATTCTTCCGGCCAGGAAGTTAACCATGGGGGCCTCAGGCAGCACGGCGAGTGTTGTGTTGCCTGGAACATTGCTGCCGATCCAACCAAGCGCGGCATTATATTCTTTAGCATGTTCAGCGGAGTTGAAGGCAAGCATTCGGTTTGAACCCGAACCGACTGTGACGGTTTGCAGGGCATAGTTTCGCGCCGATTGCTGGAATAAAGCCCAAAACCCGGCCATCAATACGACCGATACCATGCCCCTGAAATATAAAGCCGGTACCTGCCATCTTTTTTCCAGAACCATGGGAAGCAGCCAGAATAGACAATATATCCCGGCGACAAATGCCGGCATCGCCAGCGCAAATCCGTAGTGCCAGATGCGGGGAAATAGACCCATCTTGGAGAGCAGGACCAGCGCAAACACACTCCAAAGAAATGGAAAGACAAACTTTTGCCGGCCCGCCAGTACATCGCGATTCAGATAAATAAGAGCACACGAAACCAGGGCGAGCAGGGGAAGTGAATAGCCACAATCAATCCAATCGGCAATGTAAGCGGCCATCACGAGGGGCGTCGCCAGCATCAGCACGATGGCCCATGGCGAATTATAAATATTCGGCTTCAACCGCGATATTATTGTGCTTAGCAGGAAAGCTCCAATGGCGAGGAACAGCCAAAGGCAGGCCAGCATGGTTACGAAGGAAGATGAAATTGACTCTCCGGTTTGATGCCAATGTTCGGCGTAAATCACGACCAGGAGAATTGGCGCGAAAGCCGGCACGGCTCTTTGCTGAATCCTCGTCCAATCTCCCTTGTGATTTTTGATGATTCGAAATGCGATTGCATAAAAGGCCGTGACGGCGGCAATGAGGGTGGATTGGAAGAGAATGTTCTTCAGATGAAAACCCGGATGATCCATTCCGGTGCACCACTGGAAGAATGGTTGCTTAATCACAGCCGCGTTGAAAACGGGAACCCATGCAAAGACCACGGAACGCACGCTGTCGTGCCAGTTCTCGACCCGAAGAAAAAAGAAAAAGAAAAACAACGGTGGAACGATTGCCGAAGGCAGAAACGCGGCCAGTGTTTTCAGGACGAAGCTGGTTTTCCGATATAAAAGAAATAAAAGGCCAAAGGCCGCGAGGTCGGCGGCGGCCAGCGCCAGAAAGATGTCGGCTTTGGTCAGAAACACCAGGCCGGTGCAAAAGCCGGCTAAAATTGCAAAATGAAGCCGGCGTTTCAGGATCCAGTCCGTAAAAAACACGATGCTCAAAATCGAGAGAACGGTGCCATGCACCATATCTTCGCAATAGGGCGCCAGGTAATTGAATCCCGGAGAAATAAATTCGGGAAATGCAAAGACAATGATGAAGGCCAGGCAAACCGTTACAGCGGTCCATGTGTCGGCCGCCGTCGCAAATCGCCTGAACAAGATGATCAGCATGACTGCCACGGCCGCCAGGTTGGAAACGGCGAAAGAGAAAATCGAAGCTCCAAAGATTTTGAATAGCAGAGCGTCAAAATATTGGGGGAACGGCCCTCCGGCAAAGAAGAACAAGTCGCGATAGAGGACCGCTCCATGCGAAAGCCGGGACGAAATGTACAACTCAATCCCTAAATCACCGGAGACAGTACCCCATTTGCGCCAGGTTAGAACTGCTCCTGCAACAAAAACCAGAGCCACGACAAGCATGCCGATCCAATACCAATGCCGTGCTGGATCATGTTGAGAATTGGACTCCTTCGAATCGCCATCAGTTACCGTGAGCGGGTCATTCGGCTTCCCGGTGTCGATAAAATCGCGCAGGCATGCTTCCAGATTTTTCATATCTGGAGATACCTAATGAAACAGTGGTCTGACCGACGCGCCATAGCGATTCAAGAATAGAGAATCCCTGTGTTGTAAGCACGCGGTGTGCCAGTGGATAAAGGGGAAACTCCGAACGCCCAACGCCTAACGCGGAATGCGGAAATGCCGTGTGAGCCGCTTTCGAACGCTGTTGCCGGTTCAATGTAGGTTTTGCCTTTGTGAGTTGGCTGTTGTTCGAGCGGTGTCGCCCACTCAGACGGGGTTGCCATCGCATCAAGAGGATTCGGCGGTTCGGCCGATTCAATGCACGCGTGAAAGCAAAACTCACCGCCCCGGCAGGGGCGATGAGTTAGCGATCAAAACCACCCGCGTCAGGCTATACCGTGTAACTGCCGCTGGCGGTGGTACCGCCTTTGCCGGTCCAGTTGGTGTGGAAAAACTGGCCGCGCGGCTTGTCAATCAATTCGTAGGTGTGCGCGCCGAAGTAATCGCGTTGCGCCTGCAACAGGTTGGCCGGCAGGACGGCACTGCGATATTGATCGTAAAACGCCAGGGCGGTGCTGAACGCCGGAACCGGAATTCCCTTCTTAGCCGCGGCGCCCACAACGTTACGCCAGCCTTTTTGGCACCGCTTGATTTCGCCGCGAAAATAATCGTCGAGCAAAAGGTTCATCAATTTCGCATTGTTATCGTATGCGTCTTTGATCTTGCCGAGGAAGCGTGAACGGATGATGCACCCGCCGCGCCACATGAGGGCGACACCGCCCATGTTCAGGTTCCATTTGTATTCGGCCGCGGCGGCGCGCATCAGCATATAACCCTGGGCGTAGCTGATGATTTTGGACGCGTAGAGGGCGTCCCGGATGTCGTTGATAAATTGCTTTTTCTTCGCGTCGTGTTTGGCGACAGACAGCAGCGGTTTTGGTCCTTTCAATTTTCTGGCGGCCTTGACGCGTTCATCCTTCAAGGCGGAAACGCAGCGGGAAAAAACGGCCTCAGCAATCAGCGTAATGGGCATGCCCAGGTCCGCGCTGTTTTGGACCGTCCATTTGCCGGTACCTTTCTGTCCGGCAGTGTCGAGAATTTTGTCCACGAGCGGTGTGCCATCAGTGTCTTGGTAGGCCAGGATGTCGCGGGTAATTTCGATCAAATAGGAATCCAGTTCGCCTTTATTCCATTCGGCGAATACTTCGTGCATTTCCTGGGCGCTCATGCCCAGGCCGCTCTTCATGATGTTGTAGGCCTCGCAAATCAACTGCATGTCGCCGTATTCGATGCCGTTGTGGACCATTTTGACGTAGTGGCCCGCACCGTTTTCACCCACCCAATCGCAGCAGGGCGTGCCGTCATCCACTTTGGCGGCGATGCCTTGGAAAATATCTTTTACGTGCGGCCACGCGGCGGGCGAGCCGCCGGGCATGATGGATGGACCGTGCCGGGCACCCTCTTCGCCGCCGGAAACGCCCGTGCCGATATAAAGCAAGCCCTTGCTCTCCACGAATTTGGTCCGGCGATTCGTATCGTCAAAAAGAGAATTACCGCCGTCGATGATGATATCGCCCGGTTCCAAGTGGGGCAGCAGGAGTTCAATAAATTCATCGACTGGTTTGCCGGCCTTGACCATGAGCATAACGCGGCGCGGCTTTTTCAGCTTAGCCACCATTTCTTCCAGCGAATGGGCGCCAATGACTTTTGTGCCTTTAGCTTCATTGGCAATGAACTCATCCACTTTGCTGACTGTGCGGTTGAAAGCGACGACGGTAAAGCCGTGGTCGTTCATGTTGAGAACCAAATTCTGGCCCATAACGGCCAGTCCGATAAGAGCAATGTCTGCCTGATTGTCCATGGCGTTTTAGTATATACGAAGTGCTACAGTGGCGAAAGCTGTTTCGGCGGCGACGGTGCGGCGCCGTGAGCTGGTTCGAATTGGCGTAGCGCAGACATTCCTGCCTGCCGTCGGCTCGGCGAAGGCGGCTTGCGGGTTCGTGGGACATTCCTGTCCCGTGTTACGAAAGGAGTGACTGGCCACCATCGCGCCGGAGCGGCGCGATGGCGCGGAAAGTCATCAACTCGAAGGCCAGGATATCTGCGCTATGATATCTCTTATTTCCTATTTCCGCCTGGCGCGGAAAGGCAGGCGCGGGGGACGCGAACTGCCCGACCATCGAGTTTTGTACTTGTGCTTTTGGCACAACTGGATGGCGTAAATATAGGAGATGCCTAATTTTTTGGCTACCTCGCGAAGAGTCAGGCCGGGCGTCAGAGACTTGAAGGTGGCTTTCCAGTAGTCGGCCCGCTCGTGTTTGCCTTTCTTGCGTTTGAACCGGTAACCAGCGTTGCGGCCATAATAATAGGCCTGCTGTTCCGATAGCTGCAATTTTTGGGCGGCTTCGGTGATGGTCAAGCCCGCCGGCAATTTCCGGGCAGACTCGACCAGGCGCGCCTTATGTTGTGTATTGCTGCGCACTTTGGGAATTCCATAGCGCATTCGCAATTCAAACACGGCAGCCCTCGTCACTCCAAACATACGTCCTATCTCCGCGTCGGACCTGGTCAGGTTTCGGCGGATGATTTTCAGTCGCTCTTCAGTTCGCGCCCAGGCTGAGGGGCGCTCTTTGTATTTCTCTATATATTTCTTTGCTTTGGTCGGCATTTTTTTTCACTCCTAAGGCGCTTCTGATACGCGCTGAATTTGTATAACTTTTCCAGTGGCATTGTCAACCTCAATTAGTGCCCCTTGGAGCAGTATTCCACCCTTCGCAACTTCAAATCTCTGCGGCATCGCCGTAAGGAACCGCCGCACAACGGGTTGCGTTTCCCGGCCCAGGACGCTGTCATGCGGTCCGGTAAAGCCGGCATCGGTCAAATAAGCAGTGCCGCCGGGAAAAATTTGTTCGTCCGCCGTTTGCACATGCGTGTGTGTGCCCACGACGGCGCTTACCAGGCCGTCGAGCATCCGGCCAAAAGCGATCTTTTCCGACGTGGCTTCGGCGTGAAAATCCACGAAAATAATTTTCGTTCGCAGGCGGATTTTTTTCACTTCTTCCAGCGCCAGTGTGAAGGGATTTTCGAGCGCTGGCATAATGAAGGTGCGCCCTTGCAGGTTCAACACGGCGATTTCTGCCGCGGCCGACTTCGGGTTTTGTAATTGAAAAACGCCGCTGCCACGTCCGGGCACTTCCGCCGGGTAATTCATGGGACGCAAAAATCGCTTTTCATTCGCCAGCAGTTCCATCACTTCCTTTTGATCCCAGAGATGGTCGCCACTGGTGATCACGTCCACGCCGGCGGAAAAAATCTCCTCCGCGGTTTTGGGTGTGATACCCGAACCGCCCGCGGAATTTTCGCCGTTGGCGACCACGAAGTCTATCGAATGCCGGCTGATCAATAGGGGCAATAGGGCCGTCACCGCGGCGCGTCCGGGCTGGCCCACGATGTCGCCGATGAAAAGAAGTTTCACAGGAAACAGTAAAGCGGAACGCCGCGAAACACGCGAACTCTTTTCCAAACTTTCCTCTTTGAAGTTGGCGCGGGCAATCGTATAACAATCTCATGTTGCCGACGCTATTAACCAACGGCGGCTGGGTGATTTGCCTGATACTCATCGCCGCAGCCGTCGCCCTGGTCACCTTTATTGAACGAGTGCTTCATTGCCACCGGGCCCAAATCAATTCGACGGAATTCCTTAACGGCGTGCGAAATGTGCTCAAACGCGACAATGTCGTGGAAGCGATTTCGATCTGCGATGCGACGCCGGGGCCGGTGGCGCGGCTGGTGAAGACCGCCATCCTCAATCGCGACAAGAGCCGCGAACGCGTGCGCGAAGCGGTGGAGGAAGCGGGCATGACGGAAGTGCCGCTGCTGGAGGAAAGACTCAATTTGATTGCGACCATTGCGCAGATCGCGCCGTTGTTGGGCTTGTTGGGAACAGTCATTGGCTTCATGGAAATTTTCCAACAATTACGGCAGCTCGGGCCTTACGCCCATGTCGAGGAGCTTTCCAGGGGTATTAGCCAGGCGCTGATTTGCGCGGCCGCGGGCATCGGCGTCGCCATCCCAGTCCATGCCGGCTACAATTATCTGGTCAGCCGCATCAATAAAATCGTTTTGGACATGGAACGGGCGGCTGGCGAAATCGTCAATATCGTGACGGATAATGGGGTCGAGAAGTCGTTATGAGATTTCCGCGCAACGCCAAATTGCTGCGCAGTCCTTTCGACGTGGCGCCCTTTGCGGCGGTGTTTTTCCTGATCGTTATTTTCCTGTTGTTATCGGCATTCCTGCCGGCGCCGGGATTGTCCCTGAAACTTCCGCAATTTGACGTTAGCAGCCTTTCTGAAGACCTGCCCGGGACGGACAATCCGACCGTGGCGGTGGCGATTGATTTCACGAACCGGTTGTTTTTTTCCAGCCAACTGGTCACCGAGAAACAGCTGACACAAGACCTGCGCCGCGCTGTGTCCGGCTCAAAGGCGCCTCTGACACTGGTGATTCAGGCGGATCAAAAAGTGACGTACGAAGAATTGGTGCGGATTGTGTTGCTCGCGCGCGACGCGGGAATCAGCAATGCGCTCCTGGCGACGCATCCCCGGATCGTGGCCGCGCCGAACCAGCCATGAGCGAAGAGACTCGGGAACCAGTGCAAATCCGGCATTGGAGCTGGTTCCGGTGGACGGCGGCCGTCGCGATTGTATTTGGCGCCCACGTCATCCTGATATTTGTATTTGGCGCGCGAAAGCCCGTTCCTCGGGTCCCGGTCCGGCATACCCCTTCGCTCGCACTGGTGAATGAAACGCCGGGAGACTGGCTCGCATTAAATAACCCGACGCTGTTCGCCCTGCCGGACAACAACGGTTTTGCGGCGTCCATGTGGACCGAGTTGGCGCCTTTGACCGTTCATCAACGGAATTGGACGGAGGAACCGCACTGGCTGAATCCATCGAACTCGTTGCAAATGGCGGGATTATTTGCCCCATTTAACCGCTTCGCCAAAACCAACCGTTTTGCGCACGTGCACTTTGAATTTAGCGCGCCGCCCGAGGTCGCGGCGCCTGCTACTCCGACGCAGCCTCCCATCGCCCAACAGTCCACGCTTCGGATTGAAGGCGCGCTTGCCGGGCGCCCTTTGCTGACGCCCATCAAGCTTCCTTCATGGCAGGACTCTGATATTGACGCGCCGACGATTGTGCAAGTGCTGGTGAATGCCGCGGGTGATGTCGTTTCGGCGGCGTTATTGCCGCAGGAAGTTCTTCCGCAGGGAAATTCATGGGAACCGCCTTCGACAGATAACCATCGTGCTGATCAATGGGCGGTCGAAATGGCGCGCTCACTGCGTTTCGCGCCGCTGCCTCCCGGCAAAGGCAGCCAGATTGTTCCCGTATATGGGCAGGCGGCCCAAAACGCCGCAGCCCTATCACACCTGGCGGTCGGCCAGTTGATCTTCGACTGGCAAACGACCTCGCAAACGGTCACGAACAATTCGAATTTTTGAGGATATGAGCTCGTCAATGCTGATTGTTATTTATGTGGCGGGCCTGCTGGGCGCGTTGTGTTGCCTGGGAATCTATTCTGAAATGCGACGTCACCGTTTTGGTCCGGGACGTTCCCAGGACCGGATATTTCGCTGCACCAAGTGCGGCAGCGTTTATACCGATGATCCGGACGTGGACCGTTCGCGCTGTTCCCAGTGCGGGAAATTGAATGAGCCGATTGAATTTTAAAGTCTGTCAGGATACGCCGGTTTTTAACTCGACCACGTCGTGCGGGGCGGCTTCGCGGATGCCGGCGGGGCTGACGCGGATGTAGCGGGCCTTTTTGCGAAGGTCGGCCAGGTTTCTGGCCCCGAGATAGCCCATGCCGCTTTGGATGCCGCCGATGAGCTGTGTCAGGACCCGGTCCACTGAGCCGCAAGCTTCCTTGAGGGCTTCTACGCCTTCGGGCGCGATTTTTTGGCCGGGATTCTTTTCGTGGCCGTAGCGCGCCGCGCTGCCGGCTTTCATTGCGGCGAGGCTGCCCATGCCGCGATATTGCTTGTAAAATTTTCCGCCGATTTCCACAACGTCGCCTGGCGCTTCGTTGCAGCCTGCGAATACACCCCCGCAAATCACCGCGTGGGAAAGGGTTAAAGCCTTGACGATGTCTCCGGATTTGGTGACGCCACCGTCGGCCAGAATGGAAACTTTCTTTTCGTGCGCGGCGCGTGAGCAGGTGTAGAGCGCAGTCATTTGCGGAATTCCCACGCCGGCGACGATGCGGGTGGTACAAATTGAGCCGGGGCCCTGGCCGACTTTGATCGCGTTCGCGCCGCAATCGGCCAGAAATTCCACGCCGGCTGCGCTGGTCACGTTGCCGGCGATGATCGACAATTGCGGGAACGCGTCGCGCAAAACTTTGACGGTGTCACCCACGCCGCGGGTGTGGCCGTGCGCGGTGGATACGGCGATCACGTCTACGCCGCGGTCGGTGAGCGCGCCCACGTGCGTTAAAATCCTGTTTCGGTCCAGTTCGCCAAAGGCGTTTCGTGTGGCGCTGACGGCTGCGCCGCAAAGCAGCCGGAAGCGTGAATCGCGCGCCGGTTTGAATTGCGCGCGGCGTTCCTGCGTAATGTGCTCGACGTCATTCAGCGTAATGAGCCCGCACAACTTGTCCTTGTCATCCACCACGAGCAACTTGTGGATGCCCAAATGTTCGGTGAAAAATTTATCGGCCCGTGCGATGGGATCTTTGCCGAGCTCTTTTTGATTGATGGTCTGAACCTGCGCCCGGGGTTGGAGGGCTTCGGCGACTTTTCGGCGCGCATAACGCGGTTTGACCACGTGGCCGGGCAGCAAGCCGAGCAGTTTCCCATGCTGATCCACGACGGGAAACGTACTGAACCCGAACTTCTTTTGCTCGATCATCTGGATGACATCGCCGATGAACTGCTCAGGCGACACCTTGATGGGCTCCTGGATCAGGCCGTGGACGTGGTTTTTCACACGGCTGACTTCCGACAACTGGTCTCGTTCCGGCAAATTATAGTGGATCAGGCCCAGCCCGCCGTTTAGGGCCATCGCAATCGCCATGCGCGATTCGGTCACGGTATCCATGTCTGAGGAAATCACCGGGATATTCAGGCGCAGATGCGCGGCCAGTTGCGTTTCCAATTGGGTATCGCGCGGGAGAATCTCCGAAAAGAGCGTGGCCAGTGTGACGTCGTCGAAGGTCAGGCCAATGGTGTGATTGGCCGGAAAAAATTTGTCCGCCGCCTGATAGAACGGGCCGTCAAAATCAAATTTGCGCTTTGCTGCCATGTGGGAAAATGGAGGAGGCTCATAGGCTTTGGCAAGCAAAATCCTTGGAAACTATCATTGACACCCGATTTGATTCTTTCTTTCTTTGAAGGGTCAATGGCAGCAGATAACGATTATTTTGGTGTGTTTGATTCGGGAACTGTGGAAGGATTTCATGAGTTCTTAGTCGGAGCCTCGTGCCTTGGACGGAAGATTCTCCCTCCCGATAAACCGGTAGGTCATTGCCGTCCGGAAGACTCTCCCTCACCCCAGCCCTCTCCCGCTGGGAGAGGGAGAATAATCGTCCGACATTTTGATATGGAGGGAGATGCAAGCCGTTCAGGGGGTCAATTCGCGAATCGGCCTTCGCGGAAATCTCATCCCGGCCCTCTGTGGCAGTGCCACTTGCGCCCGCAGGAGAGGGAGAATTATCGTCCGATGGTAAGTAACGACGAGCTGTTGCATCGGTTCATTGATGTGCGATTTTGGGGCAGGCCAGACTTTCCATGAATCCTCCCATCCCTATTGGAGGTCCCGCTTCGGATGGAAATGACCGGCTGCTCACCCGCCGCCGCTTCGCTATGGCACGGCAGGCGCGCGCGGCTCTGTTTCTTCGCCGGTATGTTCCATTGGCCGTTTGGGTGATTGTCGTTTTGGCGGTCGTCGTTATTCCTTTAAAGATAATTGCTTACGGATATTTGCCGGGAGATGATGCGTTGAGGCACGCGGCCAAGGCGGTGAGCGGGAAGCCGTGGTCGGAAATTCTGGTGCTTAATCCAGTTTACAAAATCGACCACGAGTTCGGTTGGAATTGGTCGCTGAGGCAAATCCATCTTTTGGGGAATTGGAATGCCGATGCACTGGTAATTTTTTCGGTGGTGTTCCTGTTTGTTCTGCTCAACGTAGCGGGGCTGGCATGGTTGAAACGTCCCGAAGCGTGGCTGGTCTCGCTGGCGGCTTCCACCATTCTGGCGCTGGTGCCGATGCGCTTTCTGCTGGGGCGGCCATATTTGATCACGGTGGCGGCGTTGGTGACTGTCCTGTTTTTGTGGCGAACGCGTCGGGGCACACCGCCGCGAAGGTTGGACTTTTTCCTCATGATCGCTGCGATGACGTGCAGTGTGTTTTTTCATGGGGCATGGTATTTGTGGGCGTTGCCCATCGGGTCGTTTTTCCTGGCGGGCGAATTTCTTTGGGGCTTCGCGGTGGCCGCTAGTTGGATTGCGGGTGTCATGATTGGAAGCGCCCTGACAGGCCATCCTTTTGAGTATCCGCTGCAGGCGTTGCGATTGGCACATTTGGCTGTGGGCGCCCATTTCACGCAGCGGACGATGGCCTCGGAATTGCAGCCGTTTAGCGGTGACACGCTCACGGTGGTGGCGCTGGGCGGATTGATCATCGCGCGCGCGGTGGCGAAGATTAACTTCATTCCCCTGACGCGGGACCCGGCATTTTGGCTGGCGGCGGTCTGCTGGGTGCTGGGCTTTAAGGTGAGCCGATTTTGGCTGGATTGGGGCTGGCCGGCGTTGATGGTCGTGGCGGCATCGGACGTGCAATTGTTACTGGAAACCCGGTTCGCGGTCGATTCGTTTAAACGGCTCGGACTGGTGTGCTGCGTTGCCCTGGCGGCCTACCTTTGCATTGCGTCTGATACCGGCAGCCGCTGGAGCCGTAGTTTAAGTCAGACATACCTGAAGGCTGATGACCCTGAATTGAAAGGTTGGATGCCGGATAAAGGCGGAATCCTTTATACCGTTGATATGTCGGTGTTTTACCAGACATTTTTTAATAATCCCAATGGCGATTGGCGCTACATGTTGGGCTTTGAGCCGACGTGGATGCCAAAGGAGGATTTTGAGACTTATGAAAGAATCCTGTGGAATTTCAACGCCGGCAAAGCGTATGCGCCGTGGGTGCAGCAGATGACGCCGGCAGACCGTCTGGTGGTAAGGGGCGAGACGAGCGGGGCGCCAGGCATCGCCGGCCTGGAATGGAAATACGTGGCGAACGGTATTTGGATCGGGCGCTTGCCGCGGACTAATGCGGTAGTGCCATTGAAAGCAAACTAATTGAGAACGTTGAACTTCGAACTTCGAACTTCGAACGCTGAAAGTTACGGATAAAGGTTGCCGGTTGAACGCAGGGGAGCGTGGGCTTGATAGAGGCCGATGTCTGTTTGCAAAGCGTTCGTAAGCGTAGCGTCGGAATGAGCCATCGCCATCGCGAGCGCTTTTTTTGCCGCTGATGAGGCTTCGTCAAATTTGCCGGTTTCCGCATAAGCAGCAGCCAATGTCCGCAGGGTTTTTGGATCCTTACCTTGCGCCAAATCGCTTAAGCGTTTGGCCAGAGCCACGGACTTGTCTCCATTGCGAACGCCCGCGTCTGGCCATGTTGCCAGCATCCAGGCAAGGTTCAGTTGCGCGGGTATAAATTGGGGCGCCAGCTCAGTGGCTTTTTGGTAACTGTTTGCCGCCTGCTGAGCCATTTTCTTTTCGCGGTAAGCGTTTCCAAGGTTAAAATAGGCCCCCGCCATGCCCGGCTGAAATTTGATCGCGTTTTGGTATTGGGCAATCGCTTCATCTGTGTGTCCGGTCTGTTGCAAACAATAGCCCAGATTGTTATACGCCTCCGCGTAATCAGGCTGCAATTTAACGGCCCTGGCGTATTCGACGGCCGCTTCATCAAACGACCCTTTTTGGCAGAGGGCGTTAGCGAGAGAATCCAAAAAACTTGCCGAATCGGGTTCAAGCTTGACGGCTGATCGATGTTCGGCGATAGCTTCATCGATATGCCCAGTCTGGAGAAAGCAGTAGCCCAGATCGTTGTGCGCCTCGGCCAGGGCAGGTTGGATTTCGAGGGATTTTTCAAATTGAGCAATGGCCTCGCTCCACAACCCTTTCCTGGCATAGGCTGCGCCAAGAGCGTTTCGGTAATTCACCGAGTGAGGTCTCATTTGCACGGCCATTTCGAACTGTGTGATCGCTTCGTCGAGCCGGCCCTGGTGTAGGAGGCAATGGCCAAGATTGTTGTGAGCTTCTACGAGGTCCGGTGAAATTTTGAGGGCTTGTTGAAATTCTGCAATGGCCTCATCCAGTCGGCCTTGCTTCATACGGAGATTGCCCAGGCCGAGATGTCCGTCGGGGATTTGCGGGAACAACGCCAATGCTTTTTGATACTGCGCCTGGGCTTCGTCAAAACGGCCCTGTGAAAGCGCGCCGTTGCCAACGAAGAAATCATTTTCCGCGCGGGTTTCAATGTTCGCCAGGAAATTGAATGCAATCGAATAAGTCATCAAAAGAAACCAGCCGAAACAAATGAGGCGTCTCCACCCCGGAAAGGACAACACAGCATGATCGGCGCAGTAAGTCCCTATGAGCGCCAATAACAGAAGTCCCGGCAGAAAATCCAATTCGTAGTTGTTTGCGGACGCGAAGAAAAGGGAAAGGGTTGCTGCGCCGGCCACAAAAAGAAGAAGACAAGCGGTGGCGAACAGGCCGAGGGCGGTTCCCTGCAGCTTGCGTTTCCATATCAACGGGACCGCAAGAATGAAAAAGACAATCGGATAAATAATTAAAATGCCGCCGCCTGCGTAAGCGTTTCCGAGATCAAAACCGGGGGGTGTTGAGGGTAGCGGCGCGGATTTCAAAAAAGGAAATTGGCCGTTCCAAATGACGGGCTCCAAAAAGTAGAGACGAAAATTGAACCAAAGATAACTCAGACCAAATGGATGGGCCGAAGGCGGGCAATAGCTGGAGTTGAGTTGATAGTGCCAGCCGAATTCGAATGGATTGTCGAAGCGTAGAAAGTTGTAGAGCGCCAGGCCGAGGCCGACACCGGCGATTGGACCGGTTGCTGCCAGCAACGAGGCGGCGATCCGTCGCGGAGCTTCCCCGACACACCGACGCCCTTCCTGGAGAACAGGCAGCAAAAGAATTACAGCCCCAAATAACAAAGTTGGCCGGGCGCCTATCGCCAGTCCGTAGGCAAGGCTGGCCAACACCAGCCAAAATATTCGTCGCTCGGCCGCATGCAGCGCCGCCCAAACGGCCGCCAGCGCCAGCATGGCAAACGCAAATCCACATGAGATCGCCGTTTCATGCACGTTGACTGGCAAAGTCAATGCCACGGCCAGGCCGGGCAGAATTGCGCCGGCTGCGGGAATCCATTTGCCGGTTTCAGGAAAATGACGGCGCCGCATTGCGCGCAATATGCCCGCAATGGCGGCGAAACCGACGCCGATGAAGAAAACGACCGCATCCTTTTCGGATAGATAATGACCCGTGAGGAAATGATAGGGCCAGAAAAACACCAAAGCCGGAGTCACTCCGAAATAGAGATACAATTTTCCCTTGTAATACGTCATGTCGTTCACGGTACCGATGTACGGCTCGTTCATATTGGGATCATAAGGATCCGAAAGCGTTGCGAGTCCGGGAGGCGCCTCTTGCTTCAAATTTAATTGCCCCGCGCTAAAGCCGCGCACCAACAAATTGTATTCGGCGTCGCTTGCCGTGGAATCGACAGTTTCAAACGGGGCGCTGGTGTCGGCAAGCCAGGCAAAAATCCCAACGAGCAGTCCGCAAACCACGCAAAAAATAGCGTCCGCAATCCATGGTTTGGTTATGCAAATTTCTGCGTTTTCGGTTTTGGAATGTGCCTGGCCAGTCATTGCGGGCGGTAAAATGTTTAGAATTATGGAGGAAAAAACGAAAAGGGAAATGTAAGAACTAAAAGTTATCGGTTGAGCGCACGGGAGTGCGTGCCTGATAGAGGCCAATCTCAGTTTGTAAAGCGTTTGTCAGGGCCACATCGGATTGGGCAAGTGCCATCGCTTTTTTCGCTGTCGCTGAGGCCTCATCAAATTTGCCCATTTCCGCATATGCCGCAGCCAGTGTCCGCAGGATTTTGGGGTCGTTGCCCTGCGTAAGATCATTGAGGCGCAGGGCCAGGGCCAGGGCCTTGTTTCCGTTGCGAACGCCAGTGTCCGGCCACGTCGCGAGCATCCATGCGAGGTTTAGTCGCGCGGGCACAAGTTGAGGCGCAAGGTCGGCGGCTTTTTGGTAAACGGCGATGGCCTGGGCGGCCATTTTCTGCTCTCGATAAGCGTTTCCCAGGTTGTTGTATGCCGACGCAAAGCTAGGATCCAATTCCACAGCTTTTTGATATTGGGCGATGGCATCGCTCTCGCGCCCTGTCTTCTGAAAACAGTAACCGAGATTATTGTGGGCCTGCGCAAACCCGGGTTGGAGTTCTATGACTCTTTGATATTGAACCAGGGCGCTTTCCAACTGGCCCTTTTGAAACAGGGCGTCGCCGAGACGCTCGTGGATATCCGCCGAGCCCGGTTGGATGTCCGCAGCGGTTTGATACTGGGCAATCGCTTCACCGAACAGGCCTTTTCTGGCGTAGGCATTGCCGAGGGCGCTTCGATATTTCACAAACCCCGGCCTCAAATTCGCAGCCTTCTTGTAATATCCGATTGCGTCATCTAGGCGGCCTTTCTCGAGACAACAATAACCGAGATTATTTTGCGCCTCGACGAAGCTGGGATTGATCTCCACGGCCTTCTGGTAGTCAACGATCGCCTCGTCCACGTGGCCCTGATGGAAAAGGACATTACCGAGGCCGCCATACGCGTCAGCGCAAGCCGGGAACAACGCCAGCGTTTTTTGATATTGTGTTTTGGCTTCAGCCAGGCGGCCTTGCGCGAGAAATAAGTTCCCAACAAAGAACTCACTTTCTGCGCGGGCTTCAACGTTTGCCAGGGCATTCAATGCAATCGAATAAGTCGTCAAAAGAAACCAGCCGAAACAGACGAGGCGTCGTCGGCCGGGAAAGGGCAGGGCAGCGCGAGCAGCGCTATAAGTCCCGACGAGCGTCAACAGTAGAAGACCCGGCAGAAAATCCAATTCGTAGGTATTTGCAGATGCGAAGTAGAGGGTCAGCGACAAGGTGCCAGCCAGAAAGACGCAGAGACAAGCCGTTGCAAACCAACCCAGGGCCGTTCCTCGCAGTTTGCACTTCCACGCCAAAGGCACGGCCAGAATGAAAAGCACAACGGGGTACGTGATGAGAATTCCCCCGCTTCCGTTTACGGTCCCGAAATCATAGCCAGCCGGCAGCGGCGGCAGCGGCGCCGATTTCAAAAAGGGAAATTGTCCACCCCAAATAATTGGCTCCAAAAAGTAGAGACGAAAGTTAAACCAGAAATTATTGAGGCCAAACAGATGGGCGGAAGGAGGCCGATAGCTGGAATTAAGCTGGTAATGCAATCCAAATTCGAAGGGATTGTTGAAGCGCAAGAAGTTGTAGAGCATCAAACCAAACCCGACACAAGCAATCGGAGCGGTCACCGCCAACAACGAAGCGGCCATTCCAGTGGGCTGATACGGCGCCCTGGCCGGCTGAAGCCGGGGCGCTGAACTGGAAGACTGTCGCCATGCCTGGAGAAGGGGCAACAAAAGAATCACAGCTCCAAATAACAAATTCGGCCGGGCGCCAATCGCAAGTCCATAGGCCAGGCTGGCCAGCGCCAGCCACAATACTCTTTGGCCCGGTTCATGGAGCGCTGCCCAAATGGCCGCCAACGCCAGCATGGCGAACCCAAACCCGCAAGCGATCACCGTTTCATGGACGTTCACGGGCAATGTCAGTGCCAGGGCGAGTCCCGGCAGAAGTGTGCCGGCGACCGGGATCCATTTGCTGGTTTCCGGAAAATAACGGCCTCTCATCGTGCGCAAGATGCCTGCAATTGCGGCGAAACCTATGGCCATAAAGAATGCGATCGCATCCTTCTCCGATAGAAAATGGCCGGTGAGGGCATAATACGGCCAGAAAAACACCAAAGCCGGGGTTACCCCAAAATAAAGATACAGTTTTCCCTTATAATATGTCAGGTCGCCCACCGTGCGAATATACGGCCCGTTGACGTTTGGATCATAGGGGTCGGAAAGTTTTGCCAGTTCCAGGGGTGCTTCTTCCTTTAAATTCAATTGCCCGGCGCTAAAACCCTGCACCAACAAATTATAGCTGTCTTCGTTTACTTTGGAGTAAACGGTTTCAAACGGCGAGCTGGTATCTGCGAACCAGGTGAAAATCCCAACGAGGAGCCCGCAGCCAAGGCAAAAAATAATGTCCGGGAGCCATCGTTTGGTCCCGCTAATCTCAGTGCCTCTGGTATCTGGCTGGCTGGTCATTTCGGGGCGGTAAAATGAATTGCGAAAGAAAATCGATTAACGCCTGTTAATTCTCACCCGCTTGCCGGTCCACGGCTCACTTTCCCGCGCTGGTCACCGTCAATTGACTCGCTTTATCCAACACGATTTCAGGTTTGTTATGATAATCGATAATCTTGCCTGTGGCCTGAACGGACGTTCCTTTGAGCGCCTTTAAATCGCCGAATTGATTCGTCGCAGCGGGAAAAATCACCAAACTAAATGGAGACCGTGGATACGGCTTGTCCATATTCAAAAAGACGATATTCGGTCGGATAGTGACCTGCGCCACGGTGCCCGTCACAATCATTTCCCGGCCGTAGAATTTAGGGGCGTCCAACGCGCCGATTTTTGCCGGATCGGCGGGCGGATCGGCCGAAACGGCAGCGGCGGCGGTAAGAATGCCGATGACAGCGGCAAAGGAAAGATTAAGTCTCATCTTCGGCAATATTAGTGCAAAAAAAGGAAATTAAAATTAAAAATGAGGCGCGCGGCAGCGCCTGTCTGCCTCAAAAGCGTGAATAATTTTGTGAACAAGTTGTTCTTGAAAATTCCCGGCGCGGAATTCATAAGTATGTCTTGTGTCAACCAGCAGAGAAATCATAACTGTTAAAAGCGGAAAACCGGCCAATTTTTTCAATTTCGAACGGGCGTTGCCGCGAGCCGGAGACTGGCACGGTCCAACCCGATGAAGATCACTCCTTATTCCATTCAAAACATTTTGGAGCAACTCAGGCATGGAATGGTTGGCGCCCTGGATTACGTGGGCGGCCATGAGCTTTTGTTCACGCATCCGTCGAACGGGCGTGATCACGAATGCCGATCTTCCTTTCATTCGCACGTTGGCGAGAATGGAAATCCCAAATACGAGGTCGGCCTGAGTTTTCGCGTTAATGGAAAGCCGGGAGAAAAGTGGCGCATAACCATTGCCTATGAACCTGACGACACCTACACGGTCTGGCTGGTTCGCGATCTCGTTGTCCGGTCGTTCATATCCGAGGTGCTGGCAAGCATGGACCAGGTCAACAGCGACGATTTGCAACACGCCGTCGAGTCCATTTACGACGAAGCCATAAAAACATCTGAACGGGATATGATTCCCCTGGCCATCGGCGCAACAAGCTCACGCCCTTCGTAATCTGCCGCTTAAACGCTTTAACCCTTCAGCGCTTCAACGTTCCCTGGCGCGCCTGCTCCTTTTTGTCTTCCAGTTCGGCCTGGAGTTTTTTGCGTTCGATGACCAATTGCTGGCGCAGTGATTCTTCTTTGTCAAAATCACCCGCGGCCTTTGCCATTTCGGCGTTGAGCGCGATTTCACGTTCCGCGATTTTTGCGGCGTACTTTGAGTCCAGTTCCGCGAGTTCCTTTTTTTGCGCGTCGGAAAGTTTAGCGGCGGGCGCGTTTTTGTTTAAACGCTCCATGGCAAGTTCATATGCAGTTTTCATCTTATTCGTTTTTTTTCTTTTTCCAGGGCTGGCTTGGAAATTTCATCGGTTGTGGCGTTGGCCGGGCCATCTGCAATTCCGGGTTTGCTTCGGCTTTTGCCGTCTCCGGCTTCTTTTTGGCGTCTTCCCGCCATGACTCAACTTTGGCCTGAAATCCGTGATACTCGGCTTTGGCCCTGTCGCCGGCCTTCATGTAAAAGAGCGACAGGTTGGTGTGGACTAACTGTTCGCGCGGTCGCAGTTTCTCCGCCTTATGACCTTCAGCGATGGCCGAAGCGTAATCACCCTTGCGATAAAGGGCCATTCCCAGCGCCAGTTGCGCGTCGAAGTTTTCCGGTTCCCCGGCCAAAATCGCCTGTAATTTCGCAATCGCGCTGTCAAATTCGCTGCGGCTGAAGTCGAACATCGCGTCGTCATATTGTTCAGTCGTCACAACACAGAACGTTAACCATGGATGGAAGAGGGGTCAAATGCGCGTTTTTGATTAATTAAAGTGACGGTCATGGTGTTGTCTGTTATCATAGGACAATTCGCCTCATGACGACATTTTGCCTTAGATCGCTTCGCAATTTTGCCACGCTGCCGAAACTGATCCTCATTATTTTCCTTGCTGGGATGTTTGTTTTCGCCAACCGCCCCGCCTTCGCGGGCGCGCAGTCCTATTGGGTCGCTCCCGCCGCAACAGGTACCGGTGACGGCTCATCGGCGTTCAATGCGGCCAGTTACCTGAACTGGACATTTTGGAAAAGTACGGTTCAGACTCAACTCGCGACCACAAACGTTTACGTCAACTTTCTCGCCGGCGCCTACAACGGCGCAAAATCCATTTCCTTCACAAACATGGGCAGCCCGGTTTTCCAGCTTACCCTTGCATCATCGGTTCCGCACGGCGCGGTTTTCAGCCCTACTGCCAGTATTCTCCAACTGTATGGATGTCAAAACTTCCAGGTAAACGGCTGGGTCCTCAATGGACCCGCGACAAATTGGGGAATCTATTGCATCCCGAACAATTTCAATCCGTGCCGAAACATCCAAATCACGAATTGTGTCTTTTTAAATTTGACGAATGCGTATTACGCTGCCATCGGATTATTGAACGGCGCTCGCGACATTCAGGTTCTGGGATGCACCTTTACGAACATTACCAACGGCGGCCATGCCCACATGATTTATGCCCCGCACGATATCGTAAATGTCGTGGTGTCAAACTGCGTCTTTCAAGATTGCAAGGCCGATTATGTGCGTTTCCGGGATGACGCCGAAAATTGTATCGTGGATCATTGTACGTTCGTTAGCACCACAGCCGCAACCGCCTGGCCGTCCGTCAGTTCGGAATTGTATAATGAAACCAACGCCGACTCGGCGGGTGATGAGTTTTTCGCGAATAATATCCAGGTCAGCAACGACTCTTTCAATTACGAAGCTTCGGGTGGGCCGGGGCCTTACGCCGCCCTTCATTTCAGCGATACCGGTTGGTCGCCCGACACTTACTACTGCGACCTGACTTCGGCGCAAGCCAGCCAATTGGGCAGTGGCAACACGAGCTTTCAACAATCTTTCATGGAAACGAATTTCGGCATCATCGCCTCAAACATCAAGCTGTTCGGCAATACCTATTCAGGGGTCTCCTATCACATGGAATATGAGTATGAAACGGGTGGGGCTGCCCCTTACAACGGCTGGGCGAACATCCCCGTTAATCTCAACAACGCGCCCGATGCCAGTGGCGCGACGCTGGGACCGACGCCAATGGTGCGAAACGGCGATTTTGACAAACGGGGCCATCTAATCGCACAGGTTTCCACCGGTCTCAAGGATTATGAATTTTACTTCCGCAACTGGATGTGCGGTACAAAGTATTCTACTAACTTGCTGTGGCAGCAGGGTTTCGACGGGACGTCCAATGCGCTCCGCTTTGATGGCACAAAGAGCCAGGAAATCTATCAATGGATTTACAATCCCGGGCCGACCTGGACAATGGACTTTCTTTTTGCGATTGGGTCCGATTGGACCGGCAGCGGCGTCAAACTTACCGCGAACGTGTATCACAATGAAATCACCGGTGCCAGAGTCTCCGTGGGCGTAAATAATTCAGGCCAATTCGGCATTTACAACGGCGGCACGTTCACGACGCTGCCCGAGTTGGGCACAGTCAACTTCTCTTCTAACGTTGCAGGCAGTACGAATTACGTGGACGCGGGCGACACTCTGAACGTTTACCACATGCGTCTCGTGGGCAATTATTCCGCCCCCACGCCTTACGTGGATATCTACACCAGCGATGCCAGTTCGCTGACGCTCGACCACCAGTCGCTCGGCCACACTTCGTGGGTCAGCGGTAACCCTGTTAGCGGGAAATCGTCTCCGGGAACGATCGCATTTTTAAACGCCACAGCCACCGTGATGCTGGACCAGGTTTCCATGACCAATTGGGTTCGATCCATCGGAACAGCCAACATCGTGGGCTCATATTTGCAGGGAAACCAATTCATTATTACTGGAACCAACTCTCCCGGAGCTACGCTGTGTGTCCTTGCCGCAATCGATCTTTCAACGCCTCTTGCGAACTGGATACGATTGAGCACAAACACGATTGCCGGAAGCAATTTCTCCATAACGAACGTTGTAGTGCCCGCCGCGCTTGTAAAGCAAAGATTCTATAGACTTGAACTTCAATAGAACGCTCTTTACACCAGTCACCGCCTGAGCCTCTGATTTAGCCAGCTCACAACTTGCTCCTGCCAACCCGGATTATAATTCGACCAATCGGCGATTCGATGTTGGGCATTGGTAATGGTCACCATATCGCATGGGACGGCGGCGGCCTGAAGCGTGGCCATGAAATTTGTGGTTTCCCGAAATGGCACAGTCCGGTCGGCGGAACCCTGGACAAGCAGAAACGGTTGCAGTCCCGGCTTTACGTAGGTTAAGGGCGAATATCGTTTCAACTCCGCGCGTCGGCTGTCCGTGATATTGGTGGTGGCAAAATGAAAGAGATTGCGCATGGACGTCGAGAGGCCGCCGCGGCGTTCGTTGTCCCAAACCAGATCAGTGGGCGGAGCCATCCCGACGATGGCCTGGACATGAAGGTCTGAGGCAGCGAGGGTGCCGGCCAGCGTCACCAGATGTCCCCCTGCAGAATAGCCGATGAGGGCAATATGGTCCGGGTCGCCCTGGTATTCCGTGGCATGTTTTTTTACCCAGTGAACCGCCGTTTGCAAATCATCAAAGCAGGCCGGCCAACGGCCGTTTGGCGCAAGCCGATAATTGACGCTGAACCAGGTAAAGTTCGTCGCGTACGCCGCCAGAACCGGCACGATATCGCCCTCCTTGTCGCCGGACATCCAGCCGCCGCCATGAACGATGATGAGGACCGGAAACGGGCCAGTTCCATTGGGTACGTGTGCATCGAGAAGCAGTTTTTGGCCGCCCGCTTCGCCGTATTGAATATCAACAAGGTTCGCGCCATAGGCTGGATTGGACGCCAGTTTGAATTCGGCGGCGGTGATGGCGGTGACATTCGTTTGCGCGCGTAATGAAAAGGCGCAGAGCAACATGATGAACGAACAGGACAATGC
>DATAST010000136.1:0-20568 GCA_036269115.1 Verrucomicrobiia bacterium
GGCCTCCCCGGTTTTGAAGTGGTCTATCATTTGAACGAAAGCACCTTCCCGTATCTCGACAGTACGACCAATTACCCGGCTCTGGCTGGTGTGGCCCCGACTCCGGTCCAAGGCATTGTCGGCTACGGCGAGTTGTTCAACGGCGGTTTGGACTATCTCGATGCCGGTGATGTTAACGTGGGCAACCAGTTCACTATGTCGGCGTGGGTGAATTTGTCCGCAAACGCCTCCAGTATCCAAACTGTTTGGGCCAACGGACAGGGCGGTTACAACACTAATGAAGTCGGCATGTTCATCAACTCTTACAACACCGAGGACGGCGGCCTGCTATTAGGAACAGGCGACGGCACTTCCGGCCAGCAGCCGGAGTCAATGCCCGGTTTCATTGTTTCAGACTCTTGGCACCTGGTCACGGCCTCAGTAGATCGGACTGCGGGAGCGGTTCGGCTCTACATTGATGGAACCCAGGAAGGGGCTGGTTCGGCTATGACCGATTTCGCCACGAATTCCGACATGAACCTGGGACGGTTCACCAAGGGTTTTGCTCCCTTCACTGGAATCGTGGATGAAGCGCGTATTTATGGAGGCATTGAAGATTCGAACTGGGTTTCGGCCGAGTATAACACCGTTGCTAACTACAGCACGTTCTCAACTTATTCCACCGTTACGAGCACAATTACGCTTCCGATTACTCTTAAAATCCGCACTGTCGGTAACCAGGCCATTCTGACCTGGCCGAGTGGCATTCTCCAATCGGCGAGTACCGTTAACGGTCTGTACAACAATGTATCCGCCACGTCACCGTACACCAACACGATTAGCGGCGTTCAGCAATACTATCGCGTCCAGGCACAAATTCCATAACACATCAATGCCGGCGGAAATGTGGCAACATATTTCCGCCGGCGAAAAGATTAAATGCAGAATCGAGATAGAAAATTCAGTAAGAACAGTCTCGGGAAAATTCTCCCTGTTTCATGTCAGGGTATTGCGACGCGAAGCCTGATGGCGGAGAAGGTTGACTCGTTGAAGCAGGGCTGCGAGAGTTATGCCAGGGATGTGGATATGAGACGTAAAGTAGCAGCCTTCACTCTAATCGAGCTTCTGGTCGTTATCGCGATTATCGCCATTCTGGCGGCGATATTGATGCCGGTGTTGCACTCGGCTCAATTACGGGCGCAGAATACGCAGAGCGCATCCAATGTTCACCAATTTGCCCAGGCCGGAATCATGTATGTTGGCGACAATAACGGCTACTATGTCGCCAATGGGCAAGGCCAGGCAAGCGACCAATTCTACGGATGGATTCAGCAATGGCTAAGTTTTACCGGCGGGGGCAATGGCGGCACGGACGATACAAATTTGACCCTCTTGAGCGCCAACTGTCTGCTGGCGCCCTTTATCCAAAATCCGACGGTCTTTAAATCGCCATTGGACCAAAGCAAACAATATGGTGTGACTGGCGCGCCGCGAAACCGCAGTTATTCAATGAACGCAGCCATCGGTTGTTTCACCAACCCTGTAACGCAGAATAATCCTAATTTGGGAGATACATGGCTGAATCCTCCCGGCTCGCCTCCTGCTTATCTGGTTTACTCGAAGGAAAGCCAGGTTATAAATAAACCCGGCCCGAGCGATCTCTTTATGTTTCTGGAGGAAGACCCGGACACCATTGATGACGGCTCTTACGCGCTCAAGATTCCAGCCAATTCCTTCAGCACCTCCTGGCTCAATGCGCCTACGAAGAATGCCAATGTGTGTCCTTTTGGTTTCTGCGACGGCCATGTCGAGATTCATAAATGGAGGTTTCCGGGAAATATTCCGGACGTTCACTACCAATACGTCCCCCCAAGCGGAATCGCCGAGGCAGTCCCTGGTATCGGAGGTGACCCGGACATTCTATGGGTGGCCAAGCACACGTCCGCTCCGATAACCGGCAGCCTTCCATACTAATCGCGATCACTCCTTTTGGAAAGACCCGGGAATTTAATGCTCCAAATAAAAACCGATTCCGCATCGTCGCCTGGTATAAGCCGACTTTTGCCGTGCCGAAGCGCCGCCGCCGCAATGTTTCAACGCTCCAACGTTTCAATGTTTCAACGCCTGTTTGCCATCATCATGGCCCTCCTCGCCACCATCACCGTTTCATCCGCCGCCAATCTGTCCCTCCCCGAGGTGGACTCCTACAACGTCCGCATCGGCACTGAGACGTTCGCTGGGATGTACGGCCCGTTTACCACTAACACGCTTCTGGTTGAAACCGCCGAGGCCATGACCAATATGGGCAGCGACATCATCAAGCTGTATATGGGCCCCGATACTTCCTATCAGGAAGGTTTCTCGCTCACATCCAATATCACCAATCTATTGACGATGGCCCGGGATGAGCCCAGCTATCACAAAGTCTTCGATATGCCCTTCCGTCATATCGTCGCCTGGGCCTATCCCCTTGAGAATTCTGACGCCTGGTGGAAGAACGGTTACAACAGCACAGGTGGCGCAAAGGATTACAAGGAAATGTATGACCTGACCTGTTATCTGTTGACCAACTATAACAACTCCGGCAAGACATTTTACCTCGGTCATTGGGAGGGAGACGGCTATCTCGAAGTCAACGGCTGGACAACCAACCCGCCTGCCATCTGGATCCAAGGCATGATCGGCTGGCTGAATAATCGCCAAAAAGCGGTGGACGATGCCAAAGCTGCCACAGGCACGGCCTGTTCAAACGTGTGGGTGTACAACTACGCGGAATGCAACCGCCCGCGCGATGCCATGAACAACAACAGCAACAACAATGAGCGCGTCATCAACTATGTTGTTCCTTATGTCACCAATCTCGATTACCTGTCCTATTCTTCCTACGACGCGCAGAATTTGAGCGCCGCCAACCTGTATGCCACTCTGAATTACATGGAGTCCATGTTGCCGACCAACAAAGCTTCAGTGGTGCCCGGTTGCCGCATTTGGATTGGCGAATACGGATGGGGCAACGATTCGACCACCGCACAGGAACCGCTCATCCGTTCCTACATGCAGCGGCTCATGAACTGGAATTACAACGGCAGTTGTCTTCCGTTCATCATCATGTGGGAGATGTACAGCAATAATAATCCCCCCAGCGGAACAAACTACTGTCTCATCAATTATTTGGACCAGAAAGTTCCCGGTTGGTACCTCCATAATTATTTCATCAACGACGCGAAGATGCTGGTCGCGCAATTTTATCAATCCAATGGCCGATTGCCGACGGACACCGAGTTTACGTCGATGGTCTCGCCGTTGCTCAATGCTCCGCTCTCCGCGTCGGTTCCTATCACCGTGGCCAACACCGGTGCGATGCTCGTCACAAATAAATCCGTTTCGGTTTCGGGCACCGTGGCGCAGGGCGTTTACGGCGATAACCAGGCCATCGTATGGATCTATTATGGCACGCAGGATGGCGGGACCACCTACGGCGCCTGGCAGCACGCACAGTACGTGGGCGCAAATACAAATTTCAATTCCGCCAAATTCACGACCACACTTTCGGGCTTATTATCCAACACGAACTATTTTTTCCGCTTCTACGCTCAGACCTTCGCCACCAATGCCTGGGCGCCGGCGTCAGGTCAATTCAGCACCGTCACGGTTAATCCTCCGAGCTTCGGTTCGCGCACCAAGGTTTTTTTTTCGGGATACAACAAGGGCGAGACACTAACTGATTTTCCGGTGCTCGTGAATTTAAGCACGAATTTGCCGGGCTTTTCATACTCCCAATTCGCCTCTCCCTCCGGCGGCGACCTCCGTTTTGCGGATGAAAGCGGCATCCTGCCCCTGCCGTACGAAATTGACCAGTGGAATACCAACGGCATCTCCAGCGTTTGGGTCAATGTTCCGTCGATTTCCACCACCAATGATTTCATATGGGTGTATTTGGGAAATCCTCTGGCAACGGATCCTCCAGCCTATACGACCAACGGCGCCACATGGCCCAACTTCGATTTGGTTTGGCACCTGGAACAATCCGGTTTTCCCTATGCCGACAGCGCTCTCAATTATCCGGCGTTAGGCGGAGTCGCTCCCGCCCAATCTCCAGGCATTATCGGCGAAGGCCAGGAATTTAATGGTTCATCGACATTTTTAGACGCCGGCGTCGCCAATCTCAATAATGCCTTCACGTTATCGGCATGGGTGAACGTTTCACCTTTCGCGAATAACATCCAAACCCTTTGGGCCAACCAACAAGGCGGCTTCGGTTCCGCTGGCTTTTCATTGTTTGTCAATTCATACAAAACCACCAATGGCGCTGTCCTGCTGGATACCGGCGATGGTACCAGCGGCTCTGAAATCGCAACCGCCGGCGGAGCGGTCGGTTTTGGCCAATGGCATTTGGTCACCGCCGCGATTAATCGTTCCACTGCCACCGCCACCTTCTATGTTGATGGCACCCGTGTACCCATCGCCACTGGTGGTCCAGGGCTGGTTTCGGACTTCGTCGATAATGCCGACCTAAACTTCGGCCGCTTCACCAACAATACCCTCTATTTCACCGGTGGAATGGATGAGGCCCGCATCTACGCCGGTGTCGAAGATTCAAACTGGGTCTGGGCAAGCTGGGCGACTGTTGCTTCGAATTCATCTTTCGAAAGTTATTCCACCGTAACCCGTTCGACGCCGTCTTTATCGGTCGGCGTCGCTGGTGGAAGTACCAGTTTCGCATGGCCCGCCAGTGGCGTTGGCTACACCGTTTATACCGCGACCAATCTCGCACCGCCGGTCGCCTGGGTTCCCTGCGCGGGGCAGCCCGTCTGGACGAATAATCAGTGGCAAATCAGCCTGCCGCCTAACAGCGCCAGCCTCCGATTTTACCGCCTGCAGTCGCAATGAACCATCATTCGACGCCTTCCGGTTTTCGTCTGTGGCGCTGGTCTGCGTATCTCTTGCTGGCAGCCCTGCTCGCGCTGGCCGCTGGTTCAAACGCCTTCAGTCATCGCACCCGGGAAAACGGTCCTTCCGATAACGCCGCGCTCTGGCGCCCGCGCCTCGCCACGCCCAGCATCGTGGCGCTCGACAGCCCCGCCGATCGTATTTTTACCGCTGAGGTCAAAGCTTCACCAAAAGCTCGCGGTTGGAGCGCTTCGATCGCCAACGATCTGAAAACCTGGCCGTGCGAAATTATTTCCGCCACATATGCCGCCATTGACAATGATTCCGAACCCGGCTGGCAAATAAAGGTCAGGGTACCGACGGATACCTCGCCGGAATTGTTCACGCTCAACATCGCCTGCAACGAATGCAGCGCGTCCCAGTCGCAGGCCGTCAGCGTCGTCACGGATTTCGCCACGGACTTCTACCTTCTGCACGTCTCGGACGAACAAATTGTAAACCAATATCATACCGACCCCTCCGGCCAATATTATAAAATGGTTGGCACATGGGAGGAACTGAAGTGGATGCAACAACCTGTGAACCTCATCAATCCGCGTTTTGTTCTGGTGACCGGCGACCAGATTGATTTCAACGGCGCACTGGACGGCTGGAACAATTGGGCAAACTGGGGCTACAAGCCCAAAGGCAAAAAAATCTTTTCTTTCGAGGAAACCAGCAACCTGGAGTCGCGCTTAAGCGCAATGTATAAGGATTGCCACAAGGGCTATCATGTCGCTTACGTCGAAACGCCTGGCAATCACGATGTTACCCCGCCGGGAAAATTATTATTAGGCTCAAAAATTGACTGGCACCCGCTTTCCGCCCGCATTTATGAACAGGAATTCGGGCAGCGCAGCTATTCTTTCCGCATGGGCGATTTTTATGTGTTGATGCATGATTGGAGTGATGCCGCGCTTCAGAATTGGGCTTCCAACGATTATGAAGCCGCCTTGAATGATTCCACTATCAAGTATCGCATCATCGGCCAGCACTATCACGCCAAATGGGATGGCGCGCCAACCGGCAACTATGCATTTACTCCCACCAACTGCGACCTCATGCTTATTGGCCACGGCCACAGGACCGTCACTGTCCAGACGTCTCCCTATTTTATATACATGGACGGCGCCACTTTCTTCTGGGGTCGATCCGGGTTCTTCAATTTCCGACGCATCGCCAACGGCTGGTCTTGCGACCAGACCCGTGGTCCGCGGGACGTGAAAAAAGATGTTTGGGGCCTGTTTACCGACAACGGTGCAACGCTCAAAGTCCGCGCTGATCAGCCGGACACGCGGTATATCACCAACAATTTTGTTTCCATCACCAACGATCTGCCCGAGGAATTTTATGATGGTCGAGTACGGTTCGTTTTGCCAAAGGGAAAATATAATCAGGCCATAAACGGTACCATTCTCGCCGAATACGATTGCCTTCACGACACAAAGACCGCCGTTCTCGTCAAAGTAGACATCCCCGCCAAAGGCTCAATCACCGTCACTATTCCTTCTAACGTAACGCAAGCATCCGTCCCGCACCGCTGGATCGGCGCGGCATGCACGCTCGCGCGATTCAAAACCACTGTCGTTGCAAGCAATCTGACGAATATTCCCCCTCTCCCAGCGGGAGAGGGCCGGGGTGAGGGAGAGTCCATCATACTTAACCATCAGTCCCTACGCGTGAATGCTTTATGACCAAACTCAAAATTTCCATCCTCAGTGCCGCTATTCTCGTCTACCTCTATCCCGCTTTGGCCGAAGTCCCCGGAGAGTTTCGTCCAAAGCCGGTGCTGCATCCCACCGAAAAATGCGGCGCTACCGGCGACGTCGTCGAACCCCCCGATGAATTCCCCGTTTCCCACGCGCCGCTGGTAAACACCGCTCATCGCAAACCAAAGCTCGTCAATCCCGGCCAGCCCGCGCTCCGCGGAAACGAACTGGTTTTTAATTCCGGATGGGAAATGATCGAAGCGCCCAAACTGAAAACTGATGGCTCAACTCTCTCGCAGCCCGGTGTGGACACCACCGATTGGTACGACGCCACAGTCCCGGGAACTGTCCTGACCACGCTGGTAAACGAAGGCGTTTATCCCAACCCCTATTTTGGTTTAAACAATCGCCTGACTCCCGAAACCTTGAACCAACAGGATTACTGGTATCGCAGCGAATTTACATTGCCGGACAGCTTTACGGGACGCGAATTGACTCTGCAATTTAACGGCATCAATTACTACGCCGAAGTTTGGTTCAACGGCCAGTATTTAGGCCACATTACTGGAGCGTTCATTCGCGGAAAATTTGACGTCACGAAGCTCGCTCACGCTGGCGGCGAAAACGTCATCGCCGTTATGATCGCGCCGCCGCCCGATCCGGGGCTCTTGTCCGAAGAATCCGTCAAATTTGGTCCGCGTCTAAACGGAGGGAAGCTGTGCCTGGACGGCCCGAGCTTTCAGTGTTCCGAAGGCTGGGACTGGATTCCGCCCATTCGCGACCGCGACTCAGGGATTTGGCAGGACGTCATCTTGCGCGCGACAGGCCCGGTGACGATCGAAGACCCGCAGGTGGTCACCCAATTGCCATTGCCCGACACGTCGCATGCGGACGTGACCGTCCGAACAGATCTGCGCAATTTTTCGGACACCATTCAGAAGGGGACGTTAGAGGGCTCATTCGAAGGCGTGACTTTTCAGCAGCCCGTGACATTGCAACCCGGCGAAACTCGGAACGTTAGTTTTGCTCCAAAAGATTTCGCCCAACTCACCGTCCAAAATCCTCGCCTCTGGTGGCCCAACGGTTATGGCAAACCCGAACTCTATCATTTGACGCTCAAATTCGTGAGCGGTGACGGTAATGAATCCGATCACACTGCCCTCCGATTCGGCATACGCGAAATGAGCTACGAATTTGAAGTCAAAAAGCCTGATGGCACCCGCGAACGTGTCGAATACACGCCCCTGCTTCTTCCCCGTTTGGACAAGCCGGTCATCGACAATCGGCGTTACACCATGATGTACGGTCCCGAAAATACCGCCCGGCGACATGCGGCTCTCGTGGCCGCCGGTGAAAAAGTCCCGACGACTCCCTTTCACTGGGGGCAGGGCCAGCAAACAGATCCTGGCCTGTGGCCGGGCATGGAAGATTCACCGGCCCTGCAACCTGCAACGGATACTAATATGGGCATGTATCTCGTCCTCAAAGTCAATGGACGCCGCATCGAATGCATCGGCGGCGATTGGGGCATGGACGATGCCATGAAAAACGTGTCGCGCCAGCATTTGGAACCTTATATCCGCCTGGAACATGACGCGCATTTAAACATCATCCGCAATTGGGCCGGCCAAAGTACATCTGAGGCATTCTACGACCTCTGCGATCAATACGGCATCATGGTCTGGAACGAATTTTGGCTTAACACCGAAACCTGGGATTATACGGCCGTGGATCACGCCCTGTTCCTGCGTAATTGTGAAGACACGATCAAACGGTTCCGCAACCACCCGAGTATCGCGCTTTGGTGCCCGCGCAACGAAGGCGTTCCGCCTGAAGACATGAACCAGGCGCTCGACCAAATGGTCCGCGAATTGGACGGCACCCGCTATTACCAGCCTAATTCGCGTCTCGTGAACCTGCGTGACAGTGGTCCCTGGTCAAACGAACCCATGAACGACTATTTCCACAATCTGAATGATGGCTTCACTACTGAACTGGGCGCCAGCTCAATTCCCTCGGCCGAAGTTATGCGCACGATGATGCCCGCTGCCGACCTCTGGCCGTGGAATGATGATTGGGCCTACCACGATCTTCACGCCAAGGGTGCGGCCGACGTCAACTCCACCTTCGAGCGGATGACTGCCCGGTACGGCGCGCCTGCCAGCCTCGAAGACTGCTGTCGCAAGGCTCAAATGGAAAATTATGAAACCTATCGGGCCATTATCGAAGGCTTCAACAGCCGCCTGTGGAACAATTGCAGCGGTGTCATCATGTGGATGACTCATCCCTCCTGGCCGAGCCTGGTTATGCAATTATACACCTGGGACTACGATCCAAACGCGTCTCTCTTTGGCGCGATGAAAGGCGCCGAACCGGTCCATATTCAAATGACTCAGCCTGAATGCAAAATTCAGGTCATCAACCATCGTGCCGAATCACTGGATAATGTGATCGCCACGGCAACCATTTATGATTTGTCCGGTCATGCCGAACAATCAACCAACGAAACTCTTACCGCCACTGCCGGTGATTGCACCGATGCCTTCACACTCGATTTCCCTGGTGATGGCGCTCATTTCGTGAATCTCGAATTGCGCGACCATGACGGAAAACTCCTGTCGCGCAATTTTTATTGGCACGCCCGCGATGAACATCAGTTGCAGCAACTCAATTCCTTGCCGCAGGTTGCCGTCAAAGGAAAGTGGCATCTGCGCCACTCTGCAGACGGACCGTTCATCGAAGGGACGATTAAGAACACTGGCAAAGTTCCTGCGATCGAAGTTCGCCTCACTCTGCGCAACGCCAAAACCGGAAAGCGCATATTGCCCGCCTACTACGACGACAACTACATCTCGTTATTGCCCGGTGAAACCCGTGACTTCCGTATCGAGTTTCGAAAGGCTGACGACAAGGATCATCCGCAAATCACCTTGGACGGCTGGAATATAAAACCATCGATGTTGCGCTAGTCGTCATGCCATTTAATATGCGCCAGATTAGTACCGTAGCGCTTCCTGTCTGTCCTGCTGGACGACCAGATGCAGTGCGCTGTAACGAATGAATCCTGAAGAGCAGTGGCAGTCGTGACTATTTGGAAAAACGTCACCAAAAGGGAAAAAAGTAGCCTTCGCGCCTGAGATGCGCATCCACAACCTGACCGCGTCCGCCCGGCACTAAACCAGCATCGCTGCTACAATGACGATCGACAGCATCAAGCCAACGATAATCACGGCGCCGACCACGTCCAGTTCAGCCTTGTGTTTGTGGTCGCAGGGCGTAATAGTGTTCAGCAGATGATAGAACGCACTTCGTTTGACATTCCGAGTTGTCATGGTAACGGTTTTGAGCAGGAAACGGGCCATTTGAGCCAGGAGCGGTTTTTGGTATAAAGCACGTGAAAAAGCCATCACAATTACCATTAATCCTGGTGACGCCCAGTACGGAACGCAAAGGTGTCGAATTTTATGACACTTCCAGCAGTCTGTCCTATCGTTATGAACACGCGATTTTGGAGGCCGGCGGCATCCCTGTGATCGCCCCGTTGACTACAAATCGGGTAATGCTGGCTGAAGCGGTCCGACGAGTGGATGGCGTGCTTTTTACGGGCGGCGATGACATCAATCCTTCGCTCTATGCGAATGATGTGCCGCCGGAAGTGCTTAAGACTGTGGCGATGCCTCCGGACGTCGAGTCGCGGGATTTGCGTGAGTTGATCCTGATTGAAGAAATTTTTGAACAGAGCAAGCCTGTGCTGGCGATTTGCCGGGGGTTTCAAATGTTGAATATAGCGTTTGGCCGGGAATTGATCCTGGACATCGCCACCCAGGTCCCCGGAGCGCTCAATCACGCGCGAACGGACAAGGCGGGCGAAGAACTCACGCACGAAGTTCCGTTGACAGAGGGTTCGCTGCTGTCCAAAATCACCGGAAGAAAAACTTTAGGCGTAAACAGCTCGCACCACCAGGGAGTCCTGGAACCCGCTGAACCTTTTGCCGCCGTGGCGCGAACGGGAGACGGGATTGTCGAGGCGATGGAGCTGAAAGCCGATCTGGTGGACGGGTCGCCGCAATTACCATTTTTTCTGGCGGTGCAATTTCATCCCGAACGCCTGGTCAAGCACCCGGAGCATCAGGCGATTTTTTCCGGCTTTGTGAAAGCCTGTGCCGGGGAAAGCCACATTAACGGACAGAGAAAGACTACAGAAGTTAAAACATGAAATCGAAAATTCTAGTCGTGGACGATGAGAACGATCTGCGCCAGTTGCTGGCCGCGGTGCTTGGCGAACATTATGATGTGTCACAGGCCGCCAGCGGCGCTGCGCTCAAAAAGCTCTTTCCCCAGCCGGCGCCGGACGTGGTCCTGCTGGACGTGAAATTGCCCGACGCCGACGGCCTGGATTTGCTGACCCAAATCAAAAGGCGCTGGCCGGACACCGAAGTGATTTTGCTAAGCGGCTACGGCACTATGAGCATGGCCATCGAGGCCGGGCGCCGGGGCGCCTACACGTTCCTTACCAAACCGTTTGAGAATGAAAAGCTGCTGGCCGACGTCAAATGCGCGATTGATCGCAAAGAACAGAGCGCCGAAAACCTGACCCTCCGCCGCGCCCTTGAAACCATGAGCGGCACGGCCTCGCCGATCTTCAAAAGCCCCGCGATGCAAGATGTCGTCCGCACGGTCGAACGCGTCGCGCCCAGCGATGTCACCTTGCTCATTACCGGCGAAAGCGGCTCGGGCAAAGAAGTCATCGCCGATTTGATTCACACGCTCAGCCCGCGCAATAAGAATAAAATCATCAAAATCAATTGCGCCGCGCTGCCGCGTGAGCTGATCGAAAGCGAATTGTTCGGTTCGGTGAAAGGAGCTTTTACCGGTGCGCACTCCGATCGCGAAGGCCTGTTCCGCCAGGCGGAAGGCGGCACCTTGTTTTTGGACGAGATTTCCGAAATGCCCATTGATACGCAGAGCAAACTGCTTCGCGTCCTCCAGGACCAGGAAGTGCGGCCTGTGGGCGGCAAGATAACCTATAAAACCAACTGCCGCATCGTGGCTGCCACGAACCGGGAGCCCCAGGCTGCCATCAAAGACGGCAAGCTGCGCGAAGATTTGTTTTATCGCATCAGCGCAATATCCGTCCATTTGCCCCCGTTGCGCGATCGTCGTGACGACATCATGCCGCTGGCCGGCGTATTCCTGAAGCGTTTCGCCGCGCAGGCCAACCGCGACATCCAGGGCTTCAACCAGGAAGCCATTGAGCGTCTTACCGATTTTGACTGGCCGGGCAACGTCCGCCAATTACAAAACGAAATTCAACGCGCGGTCCTGCTTTGTGAAGGATCGGAGATTGACGTAGCCGATTTGTCCATCAGCAATACCAAGCCGGTTTCGGAAATGGCCGAAGAAACCGATTCCGGTTATACCCTGCTCGAAAGCGTGGAACGCAATACTATTGTGCAAACGCTCAAAGCCGCTGAAGGAAACAAGCTCGAGGCCGCCAAACGCCTCGGCATCGGCCGCCAAACGCTTTATAACAAGCTCAAGGCGTACGGGATTGAGGTTTGAGTAGTGGGACAGGCTTCCAGCCTGTCCAATTTCCTGGTTCTCTTTTCCAGGGAATATTTCTGATAATTACATATCAACGTATCCAGATACGTTGATTTTTAATTTGCATTAGGCCCGACTTTTCGTTATTCTATCACCCGATGTCGGACAAAATTCAGCATCTCCAGCGCCTGTTGCGCGAGCGGATCGTCATTCTGGACGGAGCAATGGGCACGATGATCCAGCTGCGGAAGCTGGACGAGGCGGCGTTTCGCGGCGCGCGGTTCGCCACGTGGCAGGGCAAGGAGCTCAAGGGTCTCAACGACCTGCTGAACCTCACGCAACCGCAAATCATCGAAGACATCCACCGCCAATATCTCCAAGCCGGGGCGGATATTATCGAGACGAACACGTTCAACGCGCAAACCATCTCGCTGGCGGATTACGGCATGGAATCTCTTGCCCGGGAAATCGCGGCGGCAGGCGCGGAGTGCGCCCGGCGCGCGGCCGAAAAAATTCAACAGGAGCAACCCGGGCGCGTCTGTTTCGTGGCCGGCGCCATTGGTCCGACGACCAAAACGTCGTCATTTTCCACGGACGTTAACAATCCCGGCGCGCGCGGCTGCACCTACGACGAATTGGTCGTCGCTTATGCGGAACAGGTTAGCGGCCTGTTGGACGGCGGCGCGGATCTGCTGTTGGTTGAAACAATTTTTGACACGCTGAACGCCCGGGCTGCTTTCTTCGCCATTCAAACGGTGTTTGAAGAACGGGGCATTGTCGCGTTGCCTTATGGCGCGGATGCGCCCGCCGGCAAAAGGCTCGTCCCGCTTTTGGCGTCAGTCACATTCATCCAGGCTGGCAGCAACCGGGGCGTGACCGGACAAACCGTCGAGGCGTTTTGGAATTCAATCTCGCACGTGCCGCTGCTATCGGTCGGGATGAACTGCGCGCTCGGGCCCGTCGAAATGCGGCCGCTGATGGCTGAGTTGTCCGGTATTGCGCCGGTATATCTTAGCGTACATCCGAATGCGGGTCTGCCGAATCCGCTGCTGCCCACTGGCTTTCCCGAAACGCCGGAAACATTTGCACCCCAATTGCGCGAATGGGCGGAACTTGGCTGGCTGAACATCGCCGGCGGCTGTTGTGGCACCACGCCCGCGCACATTCGCGCGATGGCATCGACGCTCGCGGGTTTGCCGCCGCGCGCCGTGCCGGCAATTGCGCCTTATTTGCGGCTCAGCGGCCTTGACGCGCTGACGGTCCGGCCGGATTCCAATTTTTTGAATATCGGCGAGCGTACCAACATCGCCGGTTCGCCGAAATTTGCGCAGTTCATCAAGGCTGGCGATTTCGAGTCCGCTCTGACCATCGCCCGGCAGCAGGTGGAAAATGGCGCGCAGGTCATTGATGTGTGCATGGACGAGGGGATGATTGACGGCGTCGCTACGATGACAAAGTTTCTCAATCTCGTCGCGAGCGAACCGGATATCTCGAAAGTCCCCGTCATGGTGGATTCATCGAAATGGGAGGTCATCGAAGCCGGGCTCAAGTGTCTTCAGGGCAAAGCCATCGTCAATTCCATTTCGCTCAAGGAAGGCGAGGAAAAATTCCTGCGCCAGGCCAAACTCGTGCGCCGCTACGGCGCGGCAGTGGTCGTGATGGCGTTTGACGAGCACGGCCAGGCCGATAACTTCGAACGCAGGATCCAGGTTTGCAAACGCGTTTACGATTTGCTCGTTGAGAAGGCGGGGTTTGCGCCGCAGGACATCATTTTCGACCCGAATGTATTGACGGTGGGCACGGGAATGGACGAGCACTCGAATTACGCCGTGGATTTCATCCGGGCAACGCGCTGGATAAAGGAGAACCTGCCTCTGGCCAAAGTCAGCGGCGGTATTAGCAATATTTCATTTTCCTTTCGGGGTAACAATGTTGTGCGCGAGGCCATGCACAGCGCTTTTTTGTATCACTCCATTCGCGCCGGGCTCGACATGGGAATCGTCAATGCCGGACAATTGGCCGTATATGACGATGTGCCGAAGGATCTGCTGGGCCTGGTCGAAGACGTATTGCTGAACCGGCGGCCGGACGCGACCGAACGGCTCATTAAATTTGCCGATTCCGTGAAGAAAAAAGACCGGGCCGTGACGGTCGAGGACGAATGGCGCAAAGGAACCGTTGAGACGCGGTTGGAACATGCCCTGGTGCATGGCATTGTGGATTTCATTGACGCGGACGCCGAAGAGGCGCGGCAAAAACTGGGCAAGCCGCTTTCCGTCATCGAAGGGCCGCTTATGGCCGGGATGAACGTTGTGGGGGATTTGTTCGGCGCGGGCAAAATGTTTTTGCCGCAGGTCGTCAAATCAGCGCGCGTGATGAAAAAAGCGGTTGCCTATTTGCAACCGTTCATGGAAGCCGAAAAGAAGTTGAACCAGAAGGATCCAGCGGAACGCGCCGCCGCCGGACGTATCGTCCTGGCTACAGTCAAGGGCGACGTACATGACATCGGCAAAAATATTGTCGGGGTCGTTCTGGCCTGTAATAACTACGAGGTCATTGATTTGGGCGTCATGGTGCCGTGCGAGAAAATTCTCGCCGCGGCGCGTGAGAACGACGCTGACATCATCGGTCTGAGCGGGCTGATCACCCCGTCCCTCGATGAAATGGTCCATGTCGCGCGCGAGATGCAGCGGGAAGGATTGAAATTGCCGTTGCTCATCGGCGGTGCGACCACGAGCAAGGCCCACACGGCGGTTAAAATTGCCCCGGGTTATGATCAGCCCGTGGTGCACGTGCTCGACGCCAGCCGCGCTGTGCCGGTGGCCAGCAGTTTGATCAATACGGAACAAAAGCCGAAGTTCGCCGCTCAGGTGCGCGAGGAATACGAGCGCCTGCGTTCGCAACATTCCGGCCCGCGGGTGAAATTAATGGGCCTGGATCAGGCCCGCGCCAACGCGCCGCAATTGAAGTTTGACGGACGGCAGAGGCCGGAATTTACGGGTGTCAGGACTGTCGTTCCGTCGCTGGAGGAATTAACCGGGTTCATTGACTGGTCCCCGTTTTTTCATACGTGGGAATTGCGCGGAGTATATCCGAAAATTCTGCAGCACGAAAAGCATGGCGAGGAAGCCCGCAAACTCTTTGCCGACGCGCAAGAATTGCTGGCAAAAATCACTTCCGGCCGATTGCTGCGCCCGCGCGGCGTTTATGGTTTCTTTGCCGCCAATCGTGCCGGCGACGACGTTGCGCTGTTTGCAGACCCGGCGCGCTCGAAGAGTTTGGCGACGTTCCACTTTTTGCGCCAGCAAATGGAGAAAGACAATGGCGTGCCGAATTGGTGCCTTGCGGATTTTGTGGCGCCGCCGGGCATGGAGGATTTTATCGGCGCATTTGCCGTGACCAGCGGGCATGGACTGGAAGAACTGCTAAAGCAATTCAAGGCGGACCATGACGATTACAACGCAATTATGGCTGAGGCGCTGGCCGACCGGCTGGCTGAGGCGTTTGCCGAATGGCTCCATTGGCGGGTGCGACAGGTATGGGGTTACGGGAAAACCGAACATCTATCGACTGAAGATTTGATCCAGGAAAAGTACCGTGGCATCAGGCCGGCCGCGGGCTATCCGGCTTGTCCCGATCATACCGAGAAGAAGACCCTGTGGGAACTGCTCGACGTTGAAAAAAATGCCGGGATTAAACTCACTGAAAGCTTTGCGATGTGGCCGGGAAGTTCGGTGAGCGGCCTCTATTTTTCTCATCCGGATTCAAAATACTTCGCGGTCGGCAAACTCAGTCGTGACCAGATCCAGGATTATCATTCGCGTAAGAGCATGAGCATTACAGAAGTGGAACGATGGCTCGGGCCGTATCTGGATTATGCCTGACCGTTTATGCTCGTTCGTGCATTTGGCGCGAGGACATCATAATTTCATTGCATTTTGCTACCCCCGAACAAGCAGCGTAATTAATTGTGTGCCATTGGGCCGCCGCGCTGGATGAAAAAGTCGCTTTGCATTAGTCCTCGTTGTCACAGTAATAGTCCAACTGCTGGAGATTTCGTTTTGACGCCCGGAAATTAGATTTTCTGTTCCAAATTGGGTTGGCTGTTCCAGAATATAGACACTACGGTGGCTTAAAGTGTAACGGTGGCGCAGCATTTTACGTCGTGGCATCTGTTATGCTTTTGGCCACGGCAAATGGATAGTCGCTTCGGCAGCCCTATACGCTCCCGCCTTATTGTTCTTTGGCTGAGTGGTCTGTTCGTTGCCTGGCAATGCTGGTGCAACGCGCAAAACGTGCTGCTTACGTGGACGGCGAGCACGAGCCCGAATATTGTCGGCTACAATATTTATTACGGCACGAGCAGCAACGCCTACACTAATGAAATCTCGGCCGGAAATATTTCGAGCCTGACGATTTCGAATTTGGCGGTTGGGACGACTTATTACTTTGCGGCCAGTGCGGTCAACAGTTCGGGAATTCAAAGCGCGCTCTCAAGCCCGACTTCGTATACGGTTACGCTGCCGGTTCCTTTGCTCACGATCACAAATGTCACGAGTGGGATGCATGTGACCAACTCAACGTTCAAAGTCATGGGCGTTGCAACGGACAGTGTAACGGTCGCCGGCGTTTATTGCTCGTTTAACGGCGGGGCGTACACGCCGGTCTCGCTTCTCGGCATCCAATGGAACATGACGCTCGCGCTGATGTACGGATCCAATACGCTCTCCGCTTACGCAGTGGATATCAATGGGACTTCCTCGTCCACCAACACCGTTAGCATCGATTATACGCCGATGGCCGTTATGACCGTTCAAACCACCGGCCAGGGAGCCATCAGTCCAAACTACAATGGTTCGTGGTTGCAAGTGGGCGCGACTTATTCGATGACCGCTACGCCTGCGAACGGATTTGCGTTTAACGGTTGGACGAGCTCGACCAACGGGAACTTCTCAGCTTACACCAACGGATCAACTGTTCAGTTTGCGATGTTTTCCAATCTGGTTATGCAGGCCAACTTCCTGGATACCAGCAAGCCGTTCGTCAGCATCACGAACATCACCCCAGGCATGCATGTGACCAACGGATTCACAGCAATGGGTCTCGCCACAGATAACGTGGCTGTAACCAGCGTGCAGTACTCGCTCAATGGCGGCGCGTTCGTGCCAGCCGCAATCGCCGGCAACGTCTGGTCTTCCGCGCTGCTGTCACTGAATCTCGGGAGCAATAGCCTCGCGATCTATTCGACGGACGGTAGTGGCAACGTATCCACGACTAGTACGGTTATTTTTGATTATGTCGTGAGTGCGCCGCTGACTGTCCAGACCAACGGCAACGGATCTGTCAACCCCAACTACAATGGCTCGTCGTTGCAGGTGGGCGCTGTTTATACGATGACCGCTACCGCCGCCAAAGGATTCGAGTTTGGCAGTTGGACGGGTTCGACTAACGGGACTTTCACAACATATACCAACGGACCAACGGTGCAGTTCACGATGTTCTCGAATCTGGTCATGCAGGCCAATTTCACGGATACCAACAATCCATTCATTAACATCACGAACATCACGTCAGGAATGCATATTACCAATGGCTATACGGCCATGGGCCTGGCTACAGACAATGTCGCCGTGGCCAGTGTGCAGTACTCGCTCAATGGCGGTGCGTTCGTTCCGGCGGCGGTCGTTGGCAATGTATGGTCTTCTGCGCCGCTGTCCCTCAATCTCGGCAGCAATAGCCTCGCGGTCTATGCGACGGACATCAACGGTAATGTATCCGCCACAGGCTCGGTCCTCTTTGATTATGTGGTGAGTGCGATATTGACCGTTCAAACAAACGGCAACGGATCTGTCAACCCCAACTACAATGGCACCTCATTGCAAATCGGCGCGAATTACACAATGACTGCCACTGCCGCCAAAGGATTTGCGTTTAGCAGTTGGACCGGATCAACGAACGGTGCTTTCACAACCTACACCAACGGACCAATCGTCCAGTTCAGGATGTTCTCGAACCTGGTCATGCAGGCCAATTTCACGGACACCAACAATCCGTTCGTCAGCATTACGAACATCACATCCGGCATGCATGTGACGAATGGATTTACGGCGATGGGTCTTGCCACGGATAACGTCGCTGTGGCCAGTGTGCAGTACTCGCTTAATGGCGGCCCGTTCGTGCCCGCCAACATCGCCGGCAACGTTTGGTCTTCCGCGCCGCTGTCGCTTAATATCGGCAGCAATTCCCTGGCAGTGTATTCGACGGACAGCAGCAGCAATGTGTCCGCGACGAGCACGGTCCTTTTTGATTATGTGGTGAGCGCGACGCTGACAGTCCAGACGAATGGCGAAGGCATCATCAATCCCAATTACAACGGATCGGTCCTAAACATCGGCGCGCCTTATACGATGACCGCGACGCCAATCAATGGATTTGCGTTTAGCAGTTGGACCGGATCGACGAACGGGAATTTCACAACTTACACCAACGGCCCAACCGTCCAGTTCACGATGTTCTCGAACCTGGTCATGCAGGCCAATTTCACGGATACCAACAATCCGTTTGTGAGCATCACCAACATCACGCCGGGGATGCAGGTGAACACCGAAACGTTTACCGCGATGGGTCTCGCCACGGACAACGTGGCTGTGGCCAGCGTGCAGTATTCGCTCAATGGCGGCCCATTCGCCCCGGCTTCAATCACCGGTAACAGTTGGATGTCCGCTCTGCTTTCGCTCAATCCGGGTACCAACACTCTTGCGGTCTATGCGACCGATACCAACAGCAATGTGTCCGCCACGGCCACGGTAAGTTTTAATTACATCGTGAGTGCGACGTTGACCGTTCAGGCTAATGGCGAGGGATTCGTCACTCCGAACTACAACGGTTCGCTCCTGCAAGTCGGCGCGGTTTATTCGATGACCGCTATGCCCACGAACGGATTTGCATTTAGCAGTTGGACTGGTTCGACCAATGGGACGTTCACTCCGTATACAAGCAGTCCAACGGTGCAGTTCACGATGCTGCCGAACCTGGTCATGCAGGCTAATTTCGTGGATACCAATAACCCGGTCGTGAGCATTACCAACATTACTCCGGGGATGCAGGTGACCACCGAGACGTTTACCGCGATGGGCCTTGCCACGGACAACGTGGCTGTGGCCAGTGTGCAATATTCGCTCAATGGCGGCCCGTTCGTTCCGGCCGCAATTACCAATAACAGCTGGTCGTCGGCGCAGCTAACGCTCAACCCGGGTACCAACACTCTCGCGGTCTACGCGACGGATACCAGCGGCAACGTATCCGCGACGGCCACCGCGGGCGTCAATTATGTTGTGAGCGCGGCGCTGACCGTTCAGACCAATGGCAATGGATTTGTCAGCCCCAACTACAATGGCGCACTCCTTCAAATTGGCGGGATGTACACGATGACCGCCACGCCTACAAATGGATTTGCGTTTAGCAGTTGGACTGGTTCGACCAACGGGATATTCACTTCGTATACAAATGGCCCAACCGTGCAGTTCGAGATGTTCTCGAATTTGGTCATGCAGGCCAACTTTGTGGATACCAACGCGCCATCCATCAGCATCGCCAACGTCACTTCAGGAATGCAGGTAAGTGTTGCGAATTTGACTGTCTTCGGCGTGGCAACGGACAACGTGGGTATTTCCAATGTCTTTTATTCGCTGAACGGTGCGCCGTTTGCGCCTACACCCATCAAAATGAACGGCAACGTTTGGTCAGTCCCGCTCTCGTTTGTGCCCGGCACCAATACTATCGCGGTATATGCCGTGGACCCGAGCGGAAACGTTTCCGCGACGGCAGTCGGCGCCGTTGATTATGTCGTGCTTTCGAAGGTGACCGTCCAATCCACCGGCCCGGGATATATAAACCCCAACTACAACGGCTTGTATTTGCAAATCGGCACGACGTATTCAATGACCGCGCATGGTACGAATGGATTTGGGATCGGCGCCTGGACGGGCTCGACCAATGGTGTTCAAGTGTTTTCCTCGAATGTCAACACATTGCAGTTCACGATGCTGCCCAATCTGGTCGTGCAGGCCAATTTCGTGGATACCAACGCGCCGTTTATCAGCATCGACAACATTCCGCCTGCGCTGGCGGTGAGCAATGCGGACTTTACGGTTGAGGGTACTGCTACGGATAACGTCGCGGTGGCCAGTGTGCAGTATTCACTTAACGGCGGTCCGTTCGCGCCGGCTGCAATCACCAATAATACCTGGGGAGCGGATCTGGCGCTGATGGGTGGAACCAACACGATCGCCGCGTACGCGATGGATGCCGCCGGCAATGTGTCGGCCACCAACACAGCAAGCATTGCCTATGTCCAGGTCAGCATGCTGACCGTCAAAGCCAGCGGCAAAGGAAGCATCAACAACAA